>NZ_LT907782.1:2400000-3064188 GCF_900206265.1 Nitrosomonas ureae
CTGCAAGAATACGTTGAATATATTCCCACTCTAAGCGACCTACTGACAAAGGGTGGGCGCTGATAGGTATATCCGCTTCTCCAACTGTACGTTCAAAAGCTGACAAAATTTGATCGGCATCGACAGGTTTTGCAAGATAATGGGTGGCACCAAGTTTAATTGCTTCAACAGCTGTGGCGATGCTGGCATAGCCGGTTAACATGACAATACGGGTACCCGGATCGAGCATTCTTAATTTTTCAACCAATACCAATCCAGATTCGCTGGATAATTTTAGATCAATAATGGCATACTCAGGTGTGGATTGCTCAGCCAGGCATAAGGCATCTTCAGTAGCATGCGCGCACGTCACGAAAAAGCCGCGTTTTCTCATAGCTTTTGTGAGTACTTCGCAGAAAATGGTGTCGTCATCGACGATCAATAGACTGGGGTCTTCGGCACTACTGTCCGTTAATGTAGATTCGATCATGTGGCTGATCCTATCAATGGTAAAACGACTTGTGTACAGGCTCCGCCACTTTCAAGATTAAATAAACGAACGCTACCACCAAATCGTTCTATATTGGCATTAGCCAGAAATAAGCCGATGCCGAATCCCTGTCCGGGCGCTTTGCTGGAAAAAAAAGCCTCGCCGGCACGCTGCAATGCTTCTGCTGAGAGTCCTTTGCCATCATCAATAATTTCCAGCTGCAGTAATTGATTATCCCAATGGCTGCTGATTTCAATGCATTCCGAAGAGGCATCGGCGGCGTTATTCAACAGATTGAGGATGGATTGATTTAGTAGTTGATTATCCATAATTCGAGGTATGGGTTGTGTGCCTGTACTTTGATATGTAAATTTAACAGCGGGACGTATCAGTTTCCATTTGTCTAAAATCTGACGGAGAAATTCGTCAACAGCAAGCTCGCTGCCATGTTCGGCTCTTGTTTGCCCCGCTTTTGCCAGCAAATGGGTCAAAGTTTGCTTACAATGGGCAATCTGATCCCGTAAAATATGAATGTTGCTCTGGAATTCAGCGTCATGCGTATATTCTTGCTGTAATTCGCCGGTTACTACCGCCATCGTCGAGAGAGGTGTACCTAGTTCATGAGCAGCACCTGCGGCCAATGTGCCCAGAGCGATAATTTGTTCATTGCGCAAAGCATGTTCGCGCGCCTTGGCGAGGTCGCGATCCCGATCTCGAATGGAAGAACTCATTCTAACGACGAACCAGGCAATTATGACTGTACTTAATACAAATGCTAACCACATTCCGGATACATGCAATGCAAACTCTATAAGATGATTGCTATGTTCGTGTGGAAGTGGGATATAAATGAATAATAACAGGGTATAGCAGGCTATTGTAATAATAGCCATGATCCAGGTATAGCGCCATGGTAATGTAGCGGCTGCGATGGTCAGGGGTAGCAAGAATAATGAAATAAAAGGATTGGTTGATCCGCCACTGAAATATAGCAGGGTGCTCAGTGCCAGAACATCAATCAGCAATTGAAAAAAAAATTCCAAGTGAGAGACTGGCCATTTACGGTGTAGTCGTATCCATGTAAGCAGATTTATTACTGCAAGTAGTATCACAACGAAGATCATGGGCAGCCAGGGAATTACAATATCAATGCTCCAATACACAATGGTAAATGTGAGGCACTGAGCAAATATAGCGATATTTCGGAGCAGAAATAATCGATGTAAGTTTTTGCTAAGTGGTGATTGACTGAGATCGCTAAACATGACGCATGTATAGGATGAATTTTTAATCTGTTTAAAAAAAAGAACATTAGCTGAAATTTTCCAAAATAGCTATGCGACAAATTGTCTCAGGGGGATCAGGATGATTCAGGCAGTAATATAGTTGCTTATTGGCAATCCTCAATAGTATTCTGCAATTTGAACATAGCTGAGGTCATGGTAACTGATGGTTTTTTCGGGTAAAATCCTTGACACGTTTATCGTGTGCTTGAAAATTGGCTTTATCTTTTTGAAATTACTTTATGATTCTTATTCTTGTTCCCAATACCCGCCCTGAAAGTCCGGAATATAAGCAGTTGATGGCGCATCTAGCAAATTTCTCAGGGATATCAACACGCATTCATACCGAAGTCGGTGCCGAGCAAACACTAACAGAGATATATTTAATCGGTAACACCAAAGTGCTATCTATTGAAGATATGAATTGCTTGCCCTGTGTCGATCGCGTTGTACGTATATCCGAGGAATATCGTGTACTAGGTAGGCACAAAAATGACGATCGTCCAACTTATTTTGAATATAACGGTGTTCGTTTTGGACAGGAAACGTTGAATGTGTTTGCCGGCTTATGCGCTGTGGATACCATTGAGCACGTTGAAATGATGATGAAGGCATTGCGTGAGCATGATCAAGTTTGTACGCGTATGGGTGCTTATAAGCCGCGTACCAGTCCATATTCATTCCAGGGGCATGGTAAAACTTGCTTGCCCTATGTGTTTGATCTGGCAGGGAAGTACGGTATAAAAGTGATTGCTATGGAGATTACGCATGAGTCTCATTTGGAAGAGATACGTAATGCACTTTATCAGACAGGCAATGCGACCGGTGTTATGCTGCAGATCGGGACCAGGAATACACAAAATTTTGAACTATTGAAAATCGTGGGGCGCCAGCAGGCTTTTCCGGTATTGATTAAGCGGGGTTTTGGTATCACTTTGGATGAATCTTTGAACGCTGCAGAGTATTTGGCTTCGGAAGGGAACCGGAAAGTGATTTTTGGTCTGCGTGGTATGAAGACAAATATGGGTGATCCACATCGTAATTTTGTCGATTTCTCGCATGTGCCGGTCGTCAAGCGCTTGACACGCATGCCGGTCTGTATAGATCCCTCCCATTCAGTCGGTACACGCGCGGGTTCACCGGATGGCATAATGGATATTATGCATGTAACTGCACAAGGTATCGTTGCAGGCGCCAATATGGTTTTGGTGGATTTTCATCCGGTGCCTGCTAACGCATTGGTGGATGGGCCACAAGCTTTACTGATAAAAGAATTGCCACAATTCTTGGAGGATGTTCAAATTGCCCGGGAGGCATATGAGAAACGCATTCTTTTGGCTGAGCGTTATCGGGAAATATAAAATCCCGGTGTAATTTAAAAAAACTGGTAAGTTTTGTTGTGGGCAAAGCTTTTCTATTGCCAAATGAGTGCAAACACAATATCCATTGTTGGAGAATGAAAAATGATCAAAGTACTACTCTCAAATCCAAGAGGTTTCTGTGCCGGTGTGGACCGTGCGATCGAGATTGTGGAAAGAGCGCTTACTATGCATGGCGCTCCGATTTATGTGCGTCATGAGGTGGTGCATAATCGATTTGTAGTAGAAAATCTGGAGAAGAAAGGCGCAGTCTTTGTAGAAAACTTGGATGAGGTGCCACAAGACAGTATTCTAATTTTTAGTGCGCATGGCGTTTCTCATGCGGTACGCCGGGAAGCAGCCGATCGTAAATTGAAAGTGTTTGATGCAACTTGTCCGCTGGTTACCAAGGTTCATGTTGAAGTAGGTAAGATGCGTAAAGAGGGTAAAGAGATCATTATGATCGGGCATCAAGGTCATCCTGAAGTTGAGGGGACCATGGGTCAGATTGAAGGTGAAGACAAAGGGATGTATTTGGTAGAAACGGAGATGGATGTTGAGGCTTTAACGGTAAAAGATGAAACCAATTTGGCTTACGTGACCCAAACCACCTTATCTGTCGATGATGCTGCACGCATTGTCAATGCCCTAAAAAAACGTTTTCCGATGATTACCGGCCCTAAGAAAGACGATATTTGCTATGCCACGCAGAATCGTCAAGATGCTGTTAAAAAAATGGTTAACCAATGTGATTTAGTTATCGTGGTTGGTTCTCCCAATAGCTCGAATTCAAATCGTCTTTGTGAAGTGGCGAGGAATGCCAATGTGGAATCTTATATGGTAGATCGTGCCGAGCAGCTGCAGGAAGCATGGTTTATTGGAAAGAAAATTATTGGTATTACGGCTGGAGCCTCAGCCCCTGAAATTCTTGTGCAACAAGTGATATCCAGACTCAAACAAATAGGCGCTGATCAAATTGGTGAAGATGTGCTGATAGAAGAGTTGAGTGGGGTAGTGGAATCGGTTGTATTTCCATTGCCCAAGGCTTGAATGGGTTGATCAGTTGATTTCCCATCCCGCTTGGTATGGGGAGGTATCGAAGGGTTGTGTAGCGCCTGTCATTTCATTGACCAGGATTTCAGCACTGACAGGTGCCATCGTCACTCCATAGCGATAGTGCCCGCTATTAATCAGTAAATTACGAATAGTCGGATGCCAGCCGATTGTGGGGATATTTTTGGGTGAAGCAGGACGTAATCCCGACCAGTGTTGCTTAATGGGCATTTTTTTTAGTGGTGGCAGAATGTTCCCAGCATACCTTAGTAACTGATTAAACGCTGATGTGGTTGTTTGTTTGTCAAATCCAACGTCTTCCAGTGTGCTGCCGATGAGTACATGGCCATCCCGGCGAGGTATGATGTATAAATCATTTTGTACCAAAATGTTGTGTATCGGCGGTGCATCAAATTTAAATAATAGCATTTGCCCCTTTATGGGCCTGATGTCGAGTTGCAGGGCATGAGCCCCTAATATCTCTACACTCCAGGCACCAGCGCTAACAATATAGTAATCAGCCACAAATTCACCACAAGATGAGGTAATAGTGTGTATTTGCTGATAATTCGTATTAAGGCGATAAACCGTGCAATTTTCTAAGATCCTTCCGCCTAGTTGTATAACCCGGCTGATTAATGCGCGTAATAGTCTAGGGTTGCGAACTTGAGCAGTATTTGGCAAAAATAAAGAACGATCATGTAGTTGTGTTCTATTAAAGTCAGAGTTGTTTTCGATAGGAAAGGTATTGGGAATGGTAGATTGTTCGATTTCAATTCCTCGCATCGAGCACCATTGCTTGGCAATTTCTAGATCGTAGGGTGGCAATATACACATGCCGGATATTTCATATTCCGGATCTATCCCGGAAGCCTTTTGCAAAGATGAAATCCAGGCTGGAAATTGCTTTGCACTATAGCTGGTAAGTTGTGTGACATGATCGGAATATTTCCATGGTAAAAGTGGAGATAAAATGCCGCCTCCCGCCCAGGATGATTCTTGTCCAGCATGACCGCGTTCGAGAATCGTAACATTCGCGCCACGGGTCAAAAGCCTTTCCGCCGTTGCAAGTCCTATGATTCCCCCACCAATGATAATTACATCCTGTTTCATGATGAATTGATTATTTGCTCATAGTGAGGAATTGAGAAGCTTATTAAGGAAAATTTATCTCTTCCAGGTTTTGTATATATATGATTGTTTGGATATTGGATCCAGAATCTTGGGAGATCCGGAATTGTGCTCTAAAAGTTAAAGTTTGTCTAAATTATGGCCGCTAAAATCTAGCCTATAAATATTAACGAATGAACGGGGAAGTTAAAACAGAGATGGCATGCAATCACACATATGAAAGAATGCAACTGCTCAGACTATTAACCCAACAAGGTTTTACTTTGATTGAGCTGCTTGTCGCATTAAGTGTGGCAAGCATTTTGTTATCCGTTGCTGTGCCAAGTTTTAGCACGTTTATCCAAAATAATTTACTGACAACACAAAGTAATAGTTTTTATTCCGCGTTGGCTTTGGCTAAAAGTGAAGCTATTCGACGCAGCAGCCCGGTTACACTGTGCCCCAGCACAAATGGTACTAGCTGTACGGGGGGAACGACCTGGTCCAGTGGTTGGTTAGTGTTTGCCGATACCAATAATGCTGGTGTAGTTGATGCGGGCGAAGAAATTCTGCAGGTGGGAGCAGCTTTTTCGGGTGGAAACATATTTTCGGGAAATATGGGTAGGGTTACATTTACTGCCAATGGTTTTTCCATGGGATCTAACGGTACTATTATCCTGTGCGATAGTCGTGGGGGATCGCATTCCAAAGCTATTATCCTAAATAATCAAGGGCGCTTTCGTTCTGAAACAGGTACAGGATCATGCGGATAAATAGGGTATTTTCAATAAAAGGGCAAATTCAGAGCAATGGTTTTAGCTTAATTGAAGTGCTGATTACAGTTCTAATTGTGTCTTTTGGTTTGCTAGGTATGGCAGCGCTAGTTGTATCCGGTGCGCGTAGTAATAATGTTGCTTACTATCGTTCTGTAGCGAGTAAACAAACAGAGGATATCGCTGACCGTATGCGCGCCAACATCGCGGGTGTGGCAGCTGGAGCATATGATGCGCTTTCAGCAACTATCCCAGGCAGTGTGGATTGTGTTGCAAATACCTGTAGTCCGGCACAAATCGCTACTTATGATCATGCATTGTGGAATACAGCCAATGCTAGATTGCTTCCCGGTGGCGCCGGCACTGTAAATGGAAGCTTGGCCACCGGATATACAATTACTTTGATGTGGACGGAAAAAGAAATGGCGGATGACCCTAATCCTAGCCCTAATTGTCCGGGCGGGAACGCAAATACTCAGTGTTTTGTGACAAGGTTTGCGCCGTAATGACTACTTCAATCAATCAACAAGATAGATTCGAATCCAAATGCATGAATGGAATATGGAATGCTCAACAGGGTTTTACTTTAGTTGAGTTGATGATTGGGATGATAGTGGGTTTGGTATTGCTGCTGGTTATCGGTACCGTTTTTGTCAGTAGCCAGGGAGTTTTTCGTGAGCAGGAAGATAATGCCAGAGTGCAGGAAAATGGACGTTTTGCCTTGGAAGTTATTGGACGAAGTATCAAACAGGCTGGGCATGTGGAAATGCCATTTACTGGGTTTAAAGTTGAATTCACAGGCACCGCCATTAGTGGTACTAATGGCGGTGCAGGTGTGGCGGATACCTTGACTGTGCAATTTGAGGGAGCAATTGGGGACAGTGATTGCGATGGTAAAGGAGTAACTGTCGCGGGCACGATTATCCAGAATCATTTTAACATTGATGCGGCTAATGCGGAATTACGGTGTAGTGGGGAAATTTCTAATACCCCACCAGTACCTGGCGCGCCACCAGTTGGTAATGTATTGCTAAGCAATGCGGAAGATTTACAGATTCTCTATGGAATAGATTCCACAGGTGATCAATCCGTTGATCAATATACCGAGCTACCCGCTGATTGGGAGCAAGTTATTACGGTGCGTGTTTGTGTCTTGATTCGTTCTGAAAAAACAAATGTGGTTTCCGCAGGTAATTATCTGGATTGTAATGGTGCATCGGTTGCTATTCCAGCAGATAGGCGACTAAGGCGTGCTTTTACATCAACTATCAATTTACGTAATCGCATAAATGATACGCCATGAATAGGATTTCTTATCGTTATCAAAGGCAAAATGGTGCTGTTTTTGTGACAGGTCTGATTTTTTTGCTAGCTTTATCCCTTCTGGGGATAACGGCTGCGAAAATGGCAACAATAGAAGAGAGAATGTCGGCCAACATGCGTGATCGCATGCTCGCGATGCAAGCCGCTGAAATGGCTCTGCGTTATGCTGAGCACCATATTCGTGACAATGATCCTTCTACCAATTCGCCTAAATCAATTGAAGGCATGAGTGAGTTTGACACAAACTGCACTGACGGTTTTTGCTATTACGGTGCCGGTGTCGATGCTCCGAATAGATCCTGGGAGACTTACTGTAACCCGGTGTGCCCAATTAACTATGTTGAAGGTAACGTTTTTAGATTTAACGACATTCCTTACACAGCACCGGGTTTACCCGTCGGTGTGCCTGCGCCCACTTATTTGATTGAAGGGATACAGAAAACACCGCCCGGTAATGCTTTAAGGTACTACTATCGTATTACGGTACGGGCTCAAGGAGCCAAGCAAGGTACCGTTGTATGGATACAAGAAATTTTTAGGCCATAGCAATAACAAGATACTGCCAGGGATGCAAAGATCATGAAGATAAAAATTTTATACGGTTTCTTAACATTTAAAAATGTAATGAGTTTTTCATTCATGTTTCTAACTGGCAGTGTGTATGCTCTTCCACCGTTGTCGAATACTCCGCTTTTTCTGGGCGGAAATATTTCTCCGAATGTCATGTTTACGCTTGATGATTCCGGATCAATGCAATTCGAAATTATGCCGGAGAATTTGATAATTCAAAGTGTGCGCTATATGTTTCCTCGTGCGTCAGGTGTTTATGGTGCCTCTGATTACAACAACTATGTTGTCGATTTTGATTCAACTAACAAGTACACTGCCTCACTGCGCTCCAGTTATGTCAATAAAACTTACTACGATCCTACGGTGAGGTATCTGCCTTGGAGTAACGCTGATGGATCATTGATGAATAACGCCGTTCCAACATGCGCTTATCACAATCCATATAATACTGCCGCTGGCTGTCGTAACTTGACAGTTAATAATACACAAACAGCAGTTTGGCTGAAGAATGACGGAACTCTTTCTAGCAGTCAGTCAAAAACTTTCTATCCTGCCGTTTACTACAAATACAACGGTGGCAATATCAATAGTGCTGGTAGTTATTCAAAAGTTGAAATCAAGTCCTCAACTTCGACTTATACGAGCGGTTCCAACCGCTCAGATTGTGCTGCAGCCCCTACTTGCACTTATAGTGAAGAAATTCAGAATTTTGCCAATTGGTATACGTATTATCGTTCGCGTATTTTATTATCTCGTGCGGGAGTCGGTAGAGCATTTGCAGCGCAAGGGAATACCATGCGGGTTGGTTTTGCAGCTATCAATAAGAGCTCGACAACGGTCGATGGCGTGGCGACAACAGTAGTCAAAACAGGTGTACGGCAATTCACGGGTACGGACAGAACAAATTTTTTTACCAATCTATATGACCATGATATTCCAGCAGCAGGCACACCGTTGCGAGAAGCAGTACTCGCTGTTGGTGAGTACTTTAAAAGAACGGACGACAAAGGTCCTTGGGGGCTGACTCCAGGCTCGACGGGCGGCACCCAACATGAATGTCGGCAGAATTATAATATTTTGATGACAGATGGTTACTGGACTGAGGGTGTTGTATCTGGTTTGGATAATTCGGATAATTTGTCAGGTTCTGCAATTACCAACCACTCTTCACCCGCGACCCCGGCAACATATACCTATATTCCATCGCTTCCTTATTCGGATGCTTATGGTGGTACATTAGCAGATGCAGCCATGGAATATTGGAAAAATGATCTACGCACAGATCTGCCGAACAAAGTGCCCACCAATCCACACGATCCAGCATTCTGGCAGCATCTGGTAACTTTTACTGTAGGATTGGGAGTGACCGGCACGTTGACTGAACTACCCTCTGGAGCACAAACATGGCCAGATCCAACAATAAGCAATGCAGTAAAAATAGATGATCTGTGGCATGCTGCTGTTAATAGCCGAGGAGAATTCTTTAGTGCGGCTGATCCTGCAACATTTGCAAATGCATTAACCAGTGCACTAAAGACTATTGTGGCTCGAACAGGATCGGCTTCTGCCGTTGCAGCCAATTCTAGTTCATTGAGGATGAATGGGCGCGTTTATCAAGCTAAGTTTAATAGTGGCGATTGGAGTGGACAGTTATTATCAACCCCAGTCAGCTCTACTGGGATACTGGGCACCCCAGAATGGAATGCCGGCGAAATTTCACTTGCATCAGGAGTGATTAACCCTGCTTCGCGAGTCATTATCACAAAAGGTGTTAGTGATGGAATTTCATTTGAGTATGGTAATTTAACTTCTACACAAAAAGCTTGGCTTAACAAAAACGCTTCTGGTACGACCGATAATTGTGGACCGGAGAGAGTGGCTTTTCTGAGGGGAGATTCGACACGAGAAAGTACAACTGGAACATTTACATGTTCCAGTTCCACTGCAATCAACAATTTTCGCCCTCGTCCTACCAGCAAACTTGGTGATATTGTGAACTCCGGTCCACTTTATGTAGGAAAACCTAGTGCAGGCTATTCAGATGTAGATCATCCTGGTTATAAATCCTTCTATACTGCCTATAAGGATCGAGTTCCGATGATATACATTGGTGCGAATGACGGGATGCTGCATGGATTTAATGCTTGCGTTGCTGGAGTAACGACAGGATGTACAGCAGCGGACGCGGGAAAAGAATTATTGGTTTATATCCCGAGCTTGGCTTATGAGAATATGAGTAAGCTTACGGATAAAGATTATAACGCCAATCATCGCTATTTCGTCGATGGGTCTCCCATGGTGGCAGATGTCTATTCTAGTTCTACATCGAGCTGGAAAAGTATTCTTGTTGGTGGCCTGAATGGAGGTGGTCAGGGCTATTATGCGTTAGATGTTACAAATCCAGCTGATGTAACGAAATCAGCACCGACCTTTACCGCAGCAAATGCAGCAAATATATTATTGTGGGAGTTTACCAGTGCTGATGATGCTGATATGGGTTATAGCCATAATTATCCGCAAGTTAACTCGTTTACCGGCCAAGCAATGCAAATCGTCAAAATGGAGAATAACCAATGGGCTGTCATTGTCGGTAATGGTTATAACAGCACGGGAGGTAAAGCGGTACTTTATATTCTGTTTATTACCGGAGGGGAGGATGGTACTTGGACAACTGGAACGGATTATATTAAATTGATTGCCGATCCTGGTACTGGAAATGGTCTTTCGACTCCGATTCCCTTCGATTCAACTGGGAATGGTAAGGTCGATGTAATATACGCGGGTGATATCAAAGGGAATTTGTGGAAGTTCGATGTAAGTTCTACTACATCCGCAAATTGGAAGGTGGGTATCAATGGAATGCCTTTATTTGTATCTGGAACATCCAAGCCTATCATTTCTCCACCTTCTGTAAGCTTTCATCCCAAAGGCGGTCAGTTGGTTTTATTCGGTACAGGAAAATACTTGGAGACTGCAGATACGACCAGTATAAATCCTCAAACTATCTATGGGATATGGGATGATAGTGCCGTAGCAACAGTAACAGCCGAAGCGCTGGTTCAGCAGGTAATAACTGACGGAGCAATCAGAACTGCAACGCGGAATTTAGTATCCTATTCCACTACAATTAAGGGTTGGTATGTAAATCTTCCTGTCAGCGGTGAAAGGATTACAGGTGTACCAAGTTTGGAAGATGGAATTTTGGTATTTTCCACTATTATGCCTTCTACATCACCATGCGATTTTGGTGGTCGGGGAGTGGTCAACGCGCTCGATTTTTTGACAGGAGGAATGCTTTCATTTCCGGCATTTGATACCAATAGAAATCGAGTTCTTGCGCTGGATGATGGATTATCTTCAGGTGTGGAGATAGGGTTTTCTGTGGGGGGAGTTACACGGATTAGAGGCCATTCCGATTCTGATACGCTTGTGTACTCAACAGCTGACGGTTCACTTTCACAGACAACTACTGCAAAAGGGGCTGCTGGATTACGTGGCAGGATCACGTGGCGTGAACTATTGCACTAAAATAAACTTAGCAAATAAAAGATTTCTAATCATCAGTCATTATGATTCTTTCTAGATTCATATTCAAAATATGCCAATGATTGATATATGAATTTGTAACTGACGATCGTCTAAATTATTTATAGAATGTCGGGTGATATTAATATTCGAGGAGAAGCTTACAGGTTATGAAACAATCTTTTTATGCATTTAAAGCAATGGGGTTTACTTTGATAGAGTTAATGATAACGGTGGCAATCCTGGGTGTTATCGCGGCCGTTGCTCTTCCATCCTATCAGGATTATGTAAGGCAATCTAACAGGACTGTAGCAAAATCAATACTGTATGAGAATGCTCAATTTATGGAACGATTTTATTCACAGAATAATCAATATGATGCAACTGTGGGTGCAGATGGGATGATTGATACCGGTGATGATATCGCTGTGGTACTACCTATTCTTCAATCACCGAGAACTGGAACAAGGCAGTATGCTATCTCATTACAATCAGTATTAAACAATACCTTCGTGCTCCGAGCAGTACCGACCGGTTCAATGGCAGGGGATGTCTGTGGTACGCTTACTTTGAGTAATACAGGTGCTCAAGGCGCTGATGGAAATGTTGCAGATTGCTGGAATCGTTAGCCTGGCTATTTTGCATAGCGAAAATCTCCAATAGGCTATCAACCCCATGTATTGCAGCCTTTTCAGTGATTGGACGAGAGTTTCTCAATTTATAGGGAGGGGTTTAACTTGCGATTCCCCTGGCTTTGCCTCGGGGTTGTTTATTTCAATGAAAACTCTACCCGATTGCCAGCTTTCTGCTTATCTATTTTAGTTTCATGGGTGCTGACGACGAATATTCGTTCACTGGTAATTCCCCCATTTTCAATCAACCAATTACGTGCCGCATTAGCACGGTTTTCTGCCAGTACTTTCAGGTCATTATCATGAATCACTGTATGTTCAAGCATGAGTTGTTCCATTTCGGCATCAGGAAGACCCTTGGTTAGGCCAATGATATTCTTTGGTTTCTCGAAATCTTCTTTTTTATAGGCTATTTCAAGGTATTTGCTATATTCTTCCGGGTCTAATGTTATATTTGTAAGAGTGTCGGTGGTAATGCCTTTCTTGACATCTTCGGCTAATTTCTGTGCTTTCACTTTGTTTTGCAGCATTGCTAGTTTCAATCCTTCATGATCAGTGACAGGATCGACATGGCCGGAAATTTCCAGTTCCAGAGACGGACGGTCATTTAAAATTTCGGATAAGGTTTGCAAGCGTTGCAGGGACTCATCTTCGATGCTTGCAAAACCAGGGGTGAAGGTGATTTCAGATAATTCTTCGCCCCCTTCAAATGCTGAACCCAGTAATGTGAAAGGAGAGGTAATCGCCTTGGTGATGAGATTCACAAATGTTTGGAAAATAATGTCGCCAAGGTTGAATTCAGGATCATTAATCGATCCTTTAAGCGGTAGGTGTATGTCAATTTCACCGCGGCGGTTTTTAAGAAGCGTAATCGCCAGGTCGAGCGGTAGGGAGACGGCATCTTCGCGATCAATTTTTTCTCCGAGGGTAAATTGATCCAGAAAGATTTTGTTATCAGCTGATAAAGCGCCATTCTCAATTTGGTAATTGACATCGGCTGACAGCTTGCCCTTTTCAATTGCATAACCCACAAATTTTCCTGAATAAGGACTGAAGGGAGGTAAATCGATATCTTCAACTTTTGCGTTAAGATCAAGAAAAAGATTGTCACTGAAGGGTTCTATTTTGCCATTTATTTTCAATGGTGCTGTTTTGTCAATAGTACCTTGAATATCGATAATCCCAAATTTTCCTGGATATAATGGGCCGATTTGGCCTGTAAGCCCTGTTAAATTTGCGTGATAACTAGGCTTAATAAATCGATCATAAAAATTGATATTACCTTGGTGCAACAAAACCTGCCCGATACGAATCAAGGTTTCTTCTGGAGTTTTAATTTGATAAGTATCAATAGGTTTTATATCAGGAGTGGTAACTTTCATTTCAACCGCATTTGTATTTTTAGCGGCTTCTACTTCAACGTCCAGCGGCTTATCAATTTGCACGATATGTACAAGATTAAGATCCCCGCTAGGTAAAAGTATCATGCGTGCATAAAAATCGCTGAAACGAACAGTTTTTATATCGATACGCAATGGATGGGTAGTCACATTCAATCCATTGATATCCATTTTTTTCCATTTCAGCAGATCTTCCGTATTTTTGGGATCAAATATATTTAGGTTATAAAGCTTTGCTTCACCTTTCACTAAAATTTTCATTGGATCGCCATGCTGTGCTTTCAGATTACCCAAAAAAGACACATCACCACTTGATATCAGTGCATTTAACTTGTCACCCATCCAACCCTGCAAAGATACTAGATCTACGGTATCAAGGTTTAAAGCCAGATCTGTGGCAAACGGCGACCATGCTAGGGAACCATCAGCTTTAATCTGACCGCGTTGATTAACGCGTGCATTGATTGATAGTTTCAGAGGCGTGATACCTTTTAGATCGACGTTATCGATAGTAATATCGAGAGGATCTATGATCATCGGAGGCGTTTTAGTCAATGTCAGATCTTCATAGCTCAGCCTAGCTGTGCTGAGCTTTATGCGTTTGATTTGCGTTGTCCACGGCGCCTCTGCCCCATTGTTACTGGAAGGTATTTCCTTGCGCGCATGGGTAGAGGGTGTAATGGAAGTGCTTTGAGTTGATTTGTTTTCGACTGCTTTAACCCCAGCATCGGAATAAGCTGGTTTTCTCCCAGGAATGGGAATGTGTTTTTGCACTTCCACTTTAGCTGTTTGGATTTGTGTTTGTGCTTGAGTCTGTCCTTGTGCATCGATAGGCTCAAATAAACGGGCCAAATCGATTTGGCCGCTGGATTCTCGCCGCAAGGTCGTGTTCAAGCGATCAAGAACTGTTTCTTCTAAGGTAATTCGACGCAGTTTTGTGTCGATTTGGATGCGGTCGATAATTAGCTGAGCGAGTGATAAGGCAGGTTCACTTTCACTTTCACGCGTTAATTCGACTTGATTCATTTTTAATTTAATTTGCGATGGTTTTTCACGCATCAAATCTACCTGGGTCAGTGCAATGTTCAGTTCTTTTACACTCGTGCGATAGGGTGCAGCTACCGTAGTATCTTTTATAGCTAATTGGTGCAATATCGTATTGCCGGTAAGCATAATATTGGGGGCTTGGCCTTGCTCCTGTGTAAATGTAAGAAGCAAATCACTATCGAGAAAACCTGAAAGGAGCCTGATTCCCTGGGGTAGAGGGGCATATCGATCAAACTCGGATAGATCGATTTTGTTGAATTTAAGCGTTAACGTTGCTTCCTGCGGAACTGTAAAAGGGCGCAGCTTGCCCTCCAGTGCAAAGGGCGATCCGTTAATTTTTGCGCTAAAGTGGGGCTCTATCCAATGTTCTAATGCACTATCAAAATTAGCAATAACAGGAATGCCCAAATTAATTTCAGTGATCTGATGATCTGCTTGCATATGCCGATCAAGAAACTCAAAATGCCCTTCCTGAATCGTAATGTTACTGATCGAGAATCGAGCGCCATCATCATCTTTTTCATCTGAGGGTTGGCTGAATTTCTCCAGTAAATCAGAAATGTTTAATTGATCCTTTGTTTCTCGAATCAAACGAAATTTAGGATGTGTCAGAGCAATTGCTGTGATCACGGGTGCGCGTTGTTTCAGCGACTTGATACTGAGATCGATATATAGTCTGTTAAAAGAAAAAAGCGATTCACCTGGTTCGTTACTATCCGCTTTCACGCCTACTTGAAAACCGTGCACAAGCAACTCCAGCGTATGTGGTTTGATTTCGATCGAGGCTACTGTGACAGGACGCTGCAGGAACTCGGATAAGCGTATCTCGAGTTGAGACTTTGCATAACCGGGCAACCAGAAATAGCTGATGGCTGCTAAGAGGATAATCACAATTGCTATCACGCCGAGACTGATGCCCAGCCGTTTGTATCCAATGAAACGTTGCGATGTGGTCGTAGTCATAGCAGTTTCCTGTCATTCTCAGTATATTATGAAACATTCAGGCTGATTAAAAGCTTCCACCGTAACCGGTGGGGTTGGTTTTCTTTAGGTCGGTGATTTGAGGTTCGCCGACCTAAAGAGGTGAAGAATTAAATTTGCAGCGATTAAATGAATCTAAGAATTGAAGGGTAAATGAGCTCTATTCCGAGGTAATAAAACAATTCACCTAATAGCTCAATTACAATACTTGCTTAAGTGTCGAATAAAATACAAATCTTAATAGTGAGCATCTTTTTTCAGACCAATCAATTCTACGTCAAAAATCAGAGTAGCATTCGGCGGAATGATATTGCCGGCACCACGGGCTCCATACGCCATGGATGGCGGAATAATTAAAGTACGGTGTCCACCCACTTTCATTCCTTGCACACCGTGATCCCATCCTTTGATGACGCGACCGGCTCCCAACATGAATGAAAAATGCTCCTTGCGATCAAAGGAGCTGTCAAATTTGGGGCCTTTTTTGTCGGGCGCATCCTCATCATAAAGCCATCCGGTATAATGCACATTGACCGTTTTTCCAATTTCCGCTTCTTCTCCTGTACCGATCTTGTTATCAATTTTTTGCAATTCGAAACCATTTACGGCCGCATGTTCTTTGTAAGCAAAAGCAGCGTGGGGTAGTGTTAACAACGCAAACAATATGAAGGTTAAGCTAATTAGTGCTTTGATATTGCGCATAATTTCCTCAAAAATAAAATAAAATCCGGTTAATTGAATAATGTATCTTTGGATATTATAGCTGCTAACGTTATTTCTTGATCTGTAGTCGCTCCAAATGATGGTTGCTTTTTGAATCAAACTTAATTAAGTTATAGACAATAAATATATATTTTTTCTAAGATACATTAATTACACAATTAAAAATGCAGGCATCGGAGCAGCAAAAACCAAACCAGAATGAACGGAAGGTTGCGGATGAGCAAACGGTCGATTTGTTATGTCTGCATGATTCACCGATTGTACGCATCCTGTATTTGAGTGCTGGTTTTTTGGCATTACTGCTTGGCGCGTTAGGAGCGGTCTTGCCGGTGCTGCCCACCACACCCTTTGTCCTTCTGGCCGCTGCCTGTTTTGCGCGGGGTTCAGAGCGTTTTCATCGTAAATTGCTGGAAAATCGGATAGCGGGTCCGATAATTCGCGAATGGAATATTTATCATAGTATTCCTTATCGCGTCAAACGCTGGGCATATTTTCTGATGTCACTATCATTCGGCAGTTCCATTTTAATCGTACCCGAACTGTGGCAAAAGATCATGTTAATCGGGATCGGAAGTGTGCTGGCTTTTTATATCTGGCGTATTCCTGTAAGAGAAGTTTGATTTTTCTACTTCTTGAATTAATCTCTGCGGGTTTAATTCCCCGCCCCCTTGGGGCGAAAGCTGGTTGAAAACCAGCAGATTGTAGAGCGCAGTTAATACCCCGCTGCTTGCGGCAGGGTGCTTTATTTTGGATTCACTTAACCTGTTTGTTTAGGTCTTGCATGTCATGAATATTTTAAATCGCATCTCTAGCCAAGCTTTGTTGACGATCAGTGGTGCACTGTTTCTTTATGATTCGATGGCAAATGCAGGAACCGAAGAGCTAATGACTACTCTCGCGGACCAGAAATCAGTAGCAGTCACTATTTATAACAATGACTTGGCTCTGATAAAGGATTTACGTCGGGTTAATCTTGTCAGCAGTGATTTTAATCTGGCATGGCGCGATGTCAGTGCGCAAATACGACCGGAAACTGCATTGCTGCGGAGCATCAGTTATCCGGGTGGCATTACCGTAGCCGAGCAAAATTTCAATTTTGATTTGTTGACACCACAAAGTCTGCTCAACAAATATATTGGGCAAGCGGTAACCCTCCTTAAGATCAATCCAGCAACCGGCACAGAAAGCAGGGAGCAGGCGGTGGTATTGGCTGCCAGCGAGGGGGTTGTGTTAAAGATGGCCGATCGTATTGAGACAGGTATCCCCGGTCGGATAATCTTTGAGAATGTGCCGAACAACTTGCGTGACCGTCCTACACTGGTGATTAAAGGAAACCGTAGTGATTCCGCGGCACAGGAATTGGAACTTAGTTACTTGACAAGCGGCTTGTCCTGGAAAGCGGATTATGTTGCAGAACTGAATGACACCGATGATCAAATGGATCTATCCGGCTGGGTTACGTTAACCAATACCAGCGGAACCCGTTATTCCCGGGCAAAACTACAATTGGTGGCTGGCGACATTAACCGGGTACAGCAGGAACTTGCCGTTCCTATGGCAATGCGAAGCAAGAGAACATTCGATGCTGCGGAATTGTCAATGAATCAGGAATCTTTGATGGAATACCACTTATACCATCTGAATAGGCCGACGACGCTCGCTGAGAATCAGACCAAGCAAGTTTCATTGCTCAATGTCGTCAGCGTACCCGTGCGCAAAGAGCTTGTTCTGTCCGGTAACGATTACTATTATGCTTCGCGCCATAGCGATCTCGGGCAAAAGCTCAAGGTAAGCGTATTTTTGCAATTTGACAATAGAGAATCGGTACGATTAGGTATACCTTTGCCCAAGGGCACAATGCGTGTGTATAAGCGCGATAAAATGAGCAATGCGCACTTCGTGGGTGAAGACTGGATTGATCACACGCCGATCAATGAGACTGTGCGGTTGAAACTGGGTCAATCGTTTGATGTGACAGCAGTCAGGAAGCAAACCGATTTCAAACAGTTGGGTGCTGGCAATAATACTATTAATCGCTTTGAAAGCGCTTATGAAATTACGCTCAAGAATGCGAAGAAGGAAGCAGTTACGGTGCTTGTTCAAGAACCAATCCCGGGTGACTGGAAGATTATTGAAGAAAGTCAGTCGCATAGTAAGCTTGCTAGCAATCTGGCGGTGTGGAAAGTAGAAGTGCCTGCGGAAGGATCTGCCTTACTCAAATATCGTGTGCAGATAAGATACTGAATGTATTTCTGGTTTATTAAGAACTTCTTGCCCAATTTATCTTCTATTCTATGCGGTCTTAGTATCAGAAGTATAATTATCCTTTTTGATTTTTCTAAGCCAGATTAGAACCATACCGGCAATACCGCCCGCTGCATCAATAAAAAAATCTGCTACGAGAGGAGTGCGGCCTTCGATATAGAGTTGTGCAAGCTCAGTGCCGGCAGCAAGAGAAAAAATGATGAATATCACGCGGCCTAAGGATTCTTGCGTCATCATCAAGGCGATAATTAAACCCAGCAAAAGAAAGGAACAAAAATGCCAGATCTTGGATAAATTCCATAGGATAGTGGCTTTAAGAGGCTCACTCTGCGTGTGAAAGTGTGTTTTTACTTCATCGGATACCTGATTCTTGGTATCTCCCGGAAAAGTTGTTCCAACGATTATGGAAATGAAGGTGCAAACTAATAATAAACGCAGAAAAATACTGTGTTTCCTGTTAAAAAGGCATGAGCCTGTCAGCAGCAGAAAAAACACCCCCCATGCCAATAGCGTGATGTTTCTGGTCATCGTAAACATCCGAGTTTCACGGACTGGGTAAAGTTTGATATCGTTTACCTGGAATGAGCCGGTAGCTTGACTTAATTGTGCGATTATTCGGACGCTCTGGGTTTCAGGTGAAACAGTAAAAATGCCTTGATAGTTTTTCCAACCATGGGTACCTGTCAGCGCTACGACCACGGTGGATAGGTCCCAACGCTCCTTCTTTTCATCAACCTGCAGTAATAGAAGTCTGGCCTGATTCCAAGGTTTCTCGCCAGCTACGACATCGTTGCATTTCACCTTGGCGGATAGCAATAAAATCGTACCCGGAGTAATCTCCGGGATGTTCTGATAAATGCTGGTTATGGCTGTTGCATTATTGGAAAAAAGAGTGAATCCGGTACTGGTAAGATCAACTCGATTATTCCCGAAAACTTTGTACTGCCAATGGTTGGTTAAGAGCTCAGTTCCGCTTTGTTCAAACTGGGTGATCCAAGTATGGGATGCGATGGTGGCACCCGCTAATAAAATAAAAAACCAGCACTGTATTTTAAACAGCGACATGCATCAGACGCTGTTGCGCAACAATACGATGTAATCTGTGCGGCTATCAAATTCAGGGAAAATAAACATGCTCTTTTATGCATTGTGAAGGTTTGTAACAGATTCCCTGTATATGCAAGTTGTACAATACTGTTTTTTGCGCGGGCAAAGCGATTTGAGCGTTATTTGTTTGGTCTAGAAATACTGAACCATTAAGCTGATGTATCCAGCGGCAAAAATAATGAGCACAATAATCACGAGCTTTTTCATCGAATGAATTCCTTTCAGTGAGAGATTAATTAGCTGTTGCTGTATTGTAGCGTATAAGTAAAACGCATCCTGGGCTGTGTCGTCAAGTGTTTTGCATTGCTTTATCGAATGGGTGGGCAGTGTGCTTCTAATGCCAGTTTAATCATTTGATGCCATGTTTTGCATTTCTCATCGGATGATAATCTTGCGTTAGCAGGACTCGTGGAGGGTAGTCTTAACAGGGCTATCGATCCTAGCTTGATGCTTGGAGTCACGTTACGCCTAAAGCAGGTCTCTGCTTTTCCACCATTAAAAAATACGTGTGTGAGGTGCGGATGTAATGCAAAAAAGGCTGGGAAATTGTTGACAATCTGCGTGCCAGTTTCAATCATTGAATCCAGGCTTCCAGCACGATTGCAGGATTTGAGCACATCCCATAGTGCGATGGGCGATGATTCCAGAGCGATTATCTTTTCTTCATAGTGCGAATTTACTTGGATTTGCAACAAAGGGGCGATGATTGGCCAAAAGGCATTGCGTGGATGCGCGTAATATTGATTCGCGGCAAGTGAGGCTTCACCGGGCATGCTGCCGAGAATCAGAATTTTTGCATGCCTGCCTGCAATGGGGGCAAAGCTGTGGATAGTTGGCACGATGAATCGAGGCCTATCAAACCAGCTTATCGACGTAATAATGCCTCGAGGCATTGCATTGTTGATCCAGTTCATACACCATGGGTCGACCGGTAGCCAGTTTCAACTTCATGACTTGTGCGGGTGTAAGATGATCCAGCAGCATCATCAATGCGCGCAGGGTGTTGCGATGAGAGACGATTAGCACATGTTTTCCTTGCCGGATTTCCGGTTGAATCATATCCTGCCAATAAGGTTTGAGGCGCACAAGGGTTTGTTGCAAACTCTCCCCCGTTGGCAGTTCATTGCGGTCAATAGAGGCATAATCGGATTGATTACCGGGATAACGGTAATCTCCTTTACTCAGGCTGGGGGGAGCGGCGTCAAATTTGATTTGACAGCCCAGAATCGGCCAAATGCCGAATTGCTTGATCGCCGACCAACGTCCCATGCCTTCCAGTGCCCCGTAATGACGCTCGTTTAAATGCCAGGTTTGCAGCACCGGAATATCCAGATGCATAGCCGCCAAGACAATGCGTGAAGTTGATGTGGCGCGTTGCAATACGGAAGTAAAACACACATCAAATGTAAAGCCTGCGCGTTTCAGCAAGTAGGCCGCTTGTTCAGCTTCCTGTTCACCTTTTGGGCTCAGTGCTACATCGCTCCAGCCGGTGAATTTTTTGTCACGATTCCAGATACTTTGTCCATGACGCAGCAGCACCAGCTTTGTCATGTTTTGCCGAGAAGTTTTTTGCAATGGGATAGCTTCTGGCATTAGTTGCTTTGCCGCTGTGAGGGATGTGTGGCGGCTTCGGATGATTCGCGCCAGATTTGTTTTAATGCTGGCCATAAGCCGCTGCGCAGTGTTTGGATATACTGGGAATTGTCTGTCAGATTATTGACCAAGCGACGCTGAGCCTTGCCAAGATTATGGTACGGCATGCTCATAAAGAGATGGTGCGTAGCATGGTAACGCAGACCGACGGGCGCCCACAGCGGCGTAATCAGGAAATTGCCGGGAATATTGATCGAATCCAGATACTGCTCAGCTAATGTCATTTTGCGATCTCCGGGATTGCGATAAGCATGAGCAGCCAATGTACGCAATGAATTGAGGATAAAAACAGTTACTGCGATCAAATACCAGAGTATCAATAACGAATAGGGGAAAACCTCCAATATCACCAATGCGATGACAGTTGTGCCAAACAAGCAAGCAGCGATTTCTTGCCGCCGCCAATTGAGGTCGTTGCGAACAGCATTTTCAGCACGCCGGTAAGTTGGATCAATCGTCAATGACGATGCACGTTCCCATACAACTTTGCGTAGCGGAGGAATCAGATAAGCGAGAGGGGTCAATACCACAAACCGTATTGCCAGAAAGATTGGGATCAGCAGCGACAATAGCACATATACCACTATTTCTCGGGGTTTACGCGTCGCAAACGGCAGATATTCCCCATCAGCATGGGTGCCATATACATCCGGTTTGTGATGGTCATTATGTACGCCATCATAAGTAAACGAAGGGATCATGAATGGGATGCCACTCAAGGTATTCCATGCCAGGCGGAAGTTTTGGAACGTGCCTTTTTTCAAATGTGCTAGCTCATGTACAAAAATTGCCGAGCGGTATAACGCCAGCACAGCGACGACAAAACTACCCAGTTGCCACAGTGATAAAAACGGAGAAAACAATGCAGTAAAGAAAGCGGCCCAGCCCAGAGTGACATGAAACAGAAAATCAACCCAATATATCCACGGATTCGGCGTCATCAGGTCGCGCACCAGATGATGTGCTTCCCGCAATGGAAACTCCTTGACGTAAGAGGTTTTCTGCTCAATAGCTTGTTCAGTCACTTGTTGTCTCGCATCCTTACAGTTACGGCCAGCAGGTTCGGAGGTGTTCCATAATCTGTTGATTGATCGCTGTGTCCGTTTTGTTGATTTGACTCAGGTTCGGTACAGCTGGCCAACCTGCATCAATGAATTCCACTCCGGCAAATGACTTAGAGTGGGCATAGCGTGGCAGCACATGAAAATGCACGTCCGGATCAACCATCATCAGCATCAGATAATTGATTTTGTCATATTGAAAAGCCCGGCTGAGCGTTAATTCAATATGATGGGTTACCTCATGGAGTTCTGTAAAACTCGCCACACTCAATCCCGAGAAAGCTTGAGCCGACTCATGTGCGACTAAAACCAGCGCACCCAGTGTAGCTTGTGCGGGGCGTAGTAATACTGACCAGTATTGATATGCCCGGATTACTGTTTCCGGCGCACCGAACTTGCGCATGGTAGCATTGCAATTTGATGAAATCGAATTCTGCATCATACGAATTTACTCGCTAAAAATAATCCCCGCCCGCGCCAAGTCTTCGATAAAATCGATTTCGCACCAACGAAAGCCTCTGATAGAACAGGAATTTACTAAATGTTGCTTGGCTAGGCGATCAATAATCGATAAATACCATGATTTGAGTTCCGCCGGATGACGCAAAGCCTCTTCCACAGCCTTACGAAACATATGTGCACCTTGCTCGCGGAAATAAATCAAGCCGATCGATTCCGCATTGATTTGATGTGGCGGCACGATTTTACTGACTTGCCGTACCCAGCGATCAGTGTCCAATTGCACCTTCATATCGTCAGCGTCATAAACGTCCTTATCATCTATACTCAGTGTAATGGGCGCAGGCTCTGAATTCAAGACTTTGCTCAGCAACGCCGATTCGATTACGGTATCGCCGTTTAGCAACAAAAAATTGCCATCCATTTCAGCGCGTGCAATCCAGCAGCTTGCCAGATTATCCGCTACCTCATAAAAGGGGTTAAACAGAATTTTAATCTTGGGATGGTTGGCGTAACGTTGTTGCAACAACGCCTCAATCAAAGCCACCTGAAAGCCGGTAATAATTGTAATATCATTTACACCCACAGCTAGCAAAGCATCAATTTGCCAAGCCAGCACAGGTTTATCGGAAACTGGCAATAAGCATTTCGGTGTATTCTCGGTTAGCGGCAACAAACGGCGACCCTGCCCGGCGCTCAGAATGATGGCTTTAATCGGTTTCGTGACTGGGTTCGTCATAGATAAGATGATTTTAAGGTACTTTTCATGCAACGCGGTAATAGCAATACAGCATTGTAACCAAGTTTGGATTTAGTGAGTGCGGTATGCTTTAAAAAGAAAGACTGCTGGTCTGCTTTAGTTCTGCAACAATGTGCTGGGTGGCACGCAAGAAATTGTCAACTTGTTCTAGCGTATTACTGCGTCCCAAACTGACACGCACCGCGCAGCGTGCAAGCATCGGGTCGACCTGCATGGCATTCAGCACGTGACTTTGTCCCGGATTTACGCTGGAACAGGCGGCTCCGGCGGCAACGGCAAAACCGGCTTTATCCAGTTTAACCACCAGCGTGTCGCCTTCAATATCCGGTAATGCAAAATAACACGTGTTGGGAATACGCGCAGCAGCAGTGCCAAAAATTGTTGCATCCATACTTGCTAGCCCTTTTTCCAACTGATCCCGCAATATTGAGACATGCTGTGCGGTTTCGGCCATACGTGCTTGTGCCAATTCGCACGCGACGCCAAAACCTACAATTGCAGGTACATTCTCGGTACCGGAGCGCAATCCGTTTTCATGTCCACCGCCATAGATCAGCGGTTTCAATAACAACCGTTTGTCGACGATCAATGCCGCCGCACCTTTGGGGCCATAAACCTTGTGCGCGGAAAGTGTCATGGCATGCACTTTGAGCGCCGAAAAATCAAGCGGAATTTTGCCCAATCCCTGAATCGCATCGGTGTGTACATAAGCGCCATGTGAGCGCGCCGATTCGGCGATAGAGGCAACATCCTGAATCACGCCGGTTTCGTTATTGGCCAACATTACCGCAACCAATCCCGGTTTGTGTTTTTGCATTGCATTACCCGCCGCATCCAGATCCACTTGTCCGGATGTATTAACCGCCAGTTGATGCATCGCCCACGCATCGCAACTGCGGCGAGAAAGCGCTTGAGCCGGTTTCAACACACAAGGATGCTCAATCGCGCTGATGAAAAGATTGCCGGGTTTCAAACTATCCGCTGCACCGCGGATAAACAAGTTATTTGCTTCCGAGCCGCCACTGGTGAAAATCACCTGCGCCGGATGCACCCCTGCCGCATCCGCTACCTGCCTCCGTGCCTTGTCAATGGCACGGCGCGCGTTCAAACCATATCCGTGGCGACTGGAGGCGTTGCCGAATTCTCGTTGAAAGTAAGGCAGCATGGCCTCCAATACAGCGTCATCAATACGGGTGGTGGCGTTATGGTCGAAATAGACTGGTTCCATTCAGTTCATCTGTAAATTGGGAAATACAGTATGATAAACCTAAATGAATGTTTTTATGGTGCCGAGTATTTTATGTACTGCCTCCACCCCTATATGCCTGCCGAATGTTTTTCCCTAGAGTTCGCCAATATTGGATGCTAGAATCATTTAAAGTCAACAATCAAATCAAGGGAGAACTGCATTATGCTGGCAGAGAAGCGTTTATCTGAATTGGGTTTTACACTCAGTCAGGCAATAGATTTTATCAATACAAATGTTAATCAGCCCCAAATCATCTTCGATGTAGCATCAGAACACGGTGTAAACACCAGAATGCTGAGTGAAATATCGGGTTATTCGAAAGACGTGGTTCATGAATACTTTTTAAACGCGGGCTATGACAGCGCGACGATAAATACGCAATTAAATACCAATCTTCTGGTGAATTCTAGTTTAGGTTCGTTGGAAAGTCTTGTCGCCTTTAATGAAAGAGAAGGTGTTTTATCGAATGCCTCGTTGCGTGAAGTGGTTAAGCCGGCAATTGATACGAATTACGACTATGATGGGACTTTTGGCCCGGCAAACTTGAATCAATCTGATGACGGAGTTTATTCTTCAGGAGAGTTAGGTGTAGAAAACCTCAATGATGTTCTTGCAACCCATGACAACCTGGAGTCTTTGTTTTATGGTTCATTAATTAATATTTTTCTGGCACTTGACCAAACTGAACTGGATCAGATCAATATGTTTCCCACAGGTGATGATCCCGACGAGTTTCAGGTGCTTGTCCTTGAAGCATTGAGTGAATCACCTGCACCAGTTGTCTGGAATGATAAACAGCTGGCTGATCTGGTAACCGATGAAGCCATCAATCTTTTGGAAAGATACTGGGTTAGTGATCTCATCGGCGTGCTGGATCATAGTTTATTGGGATTAGCTTCAGCTTAAAAAGTATTATGAGATAGTGCAGTCTCATCATGGCAGTATCCTGCCATTGATGAATGGTTTGAATCGCAAATGACTAACAACTCGCAGCCTTGACACATACGCGATACCATGTTCCACCAGAATAAACATCAGTGCAGCACGGATTTACTTCCTCAGTAATGACGTATAAAGAGATGGGCGTTCGCAGTTCGGGTAACGATTGTGGTAAGCGAGGCAATGCAGGGCTAATCGCAACATAATCCTCACTTCTGAAAATTTTAGCGTTTCCACTTGCCGCATCGGTCGCAATAACATAACCGATTTCGAATTCAGTGGCTTTGGCAACTTTCTTGATAGTTGTTTCTAAACTTTTGATTAATTCATTGCCTATTGGCGGAATTGAGGTGTCTGTGTTGTCGTTTCCACTTTTCTCACAGATCAGCGCAGTCTGTGCATCGACATGGATATAGTTGCAATTTTGTGCGCCTTCTACCACACCCGATATGGGTACGATGTTGATTGCGGTAATTTTTTTGTATTGAGGAATCCGTGGATCATTGGATGTGAGCGTGAGCTCGGCTGCTTCATTAATCATGTGCACTACTGCGCCATTACGGCTATCGATAAAACCTATCTGGGTAAATGAAAAGCCTAGCGCCTTGGCGATCTCTTCCGATTCGGTTTTCGTTAACCTGTTTTCCTCAGTGATTGCGGTATGCGATCCTTGACTGAATTCCCTAAGATGTTCTTTAACTTCATTGAGTTCTTCTTTGATTTCATTCTTAATCTTATCGATTTGTTGTCCTTCGCAACTTATGAGTAACAATGCGGAAAGTGCAACTGCCATGATTAATGATTTATTGTTGAACATGCTATCTTCTCCTTTCAAAAATTTAAAGTAATCCGCGCAAAAATTGTGCGAGTGGGAATAAAGCGCGGACTTACCAGTTCCGGGGTCATAAAATTGGTGGTACGGTATAAGAAAAACTCATCAAATAGATTTCTGGCTTCCAGGCTGACCATTCCTCTGCGTTTGGGAAGCCGGTAACCAATCGATGCATCAACCAGGAAAGTTTTGTCGGTACCTTCATTGTCTTGTTTTCCTGTTCGATCTACTTTTTGGTGAATAAAAGTTCCGGTCAAGTTGGCGAAAAAACCGTTTGGATTGAAATAATCAATTCCTGCCGGGAGAGTCAGCGTATCGATTAGATGAGGGCTACTATTAGTTTCAGCTCGGGAAAATTTTTCAAACTGAATTTCACTTCTTGCTGTCCAGCGTTTATGGAGCAATCCATATAAATAGGCTCGAACTAACGATTCCTCCTGATTGTCAGAAATGATGCTTGTTGGTAAATGAATAGGAACATTTAAATCCCGATCTGAAATCTCAAATCCACTGAACAATTTATCCCGAAAATGTGTATCTATTCCAATACCGATGCGGCGGGATTTAGTTCCATTAAGATCGTCAAATAATTGGTTAAATCCGGCGACCTGAGTGGGCTCAATGGTTTGATGAGCGGTAAGTGGCGCTTTAACTGTTTCTAACCATGCCATACGCAATCTCAAATAGTTTGCAATATTCCATTGCAATCCGAATTTTGGGTTGAATCCATCAACTGTGTGTTCTCTTTCTTCATAGGAATCATAACTAAACCCCACCGTTGCATTTAAAGCGGAATGAAGATTCAAATTCGAATATACATAACCATTTGTTTTGTTTCTGCCAAAATTCTCGCAGCATTGAATTGTATTCACTGATGAATATAATTCAACGGTAGGATCAACATTTAAACGATAAACACCGGAGCCAGCGAGGAAGTTAAACCACGAGCTACGAAACTGATACTGCATTTCAGTTTGATAGCCTTCTATTTTCTCAGAATTAGTTTTTAATAGCCTTTCACCAAGATTTTCATTTTTCCTATCAGAATATTGACTGGAAGTAATAATACTTTGATTGGGCGATAAATCGTATCGTGCACCCACACGTACTGTATCTTCGTCAATATTTCTGCGCCACCGATTTTGCAGCGCATTAGGATCAGCAGAGTCTCTGTCAAAATCCTGCAACAAATAACCATGGTGGGCCGAACGTGTCCGCACTTCAGCCTGAAGATTCAATTTGGACGTTAGTGCATGTTGAACGAAAGCATTGAGAATGTCATGATTCTGATCGTTGTTGGTACGGAACCCGTTGGTTTCATAATGAAACTGCCCCAGGCTGATCGAAGTGCGCTCATTGAACTTGGAGAATACCACTTCATTGCCCAAGCTACTATTATTGCCGACCACACCAGACGTGATCAATTGCGTTTTGCTGCGTTCCATCAGAGGAGTGAATTCATTAAACCCGGGATTGGATGGACCGGTGTTGTTAATAATATTGAGATCGGCTACCGCCATGTGCGGTTGCACGGGGTTTACGTTGATGGGTTGCAACAGTTGTGCTTGAAGTAATTCACTGACACGAGCAGCTTCATGGCGTGGAATATTGGCATAAGTATCCGAAAGAAATCGATGTGCGGAGTGATTGGCTGGATCGAAGCTCAATGATTTTGCCGTTTCCATAATGGCGCGTTTCTCAAATCCCAGATTTTCAAAGATGCGCGCCAGGCTGGACCCTCTGGCCGCTTCATCGCGATCAAGCAGGAATCTGGAGCGATACACCGCACGGTTATTGTTTAGTGCAATCGATTTCTGGATATCCCTGAGTGCCTCTACCGGCCGGTTCTGGGTTTGTTTCTGGATACCGTCATACAGCCACGGTGTTGGGTCTTTCGGATCACGTTCTTTGGCCAGATCAAATTGTGTGCTCGATAGCGGGTAGCGTTTTTCCTCGAAATACGCTTTACCCAAATAACTGCGAATCAATGAATTGGCCGGGTCCAGACTAGCGGCGATTTCGAGTTCTATGCGTCCTGCTTCGAGACTGCCTTCGCGAATCAACGTGATACCGAGTCCTAGCCTGGGCATTGGATCGGCCTGATCAAGTTCAATCGCGTGCTGAAAAATTACCTTTGCGGCTTGTGTTTCCAGTTGCAATAACTGTGCAAAACCTAATATTGTCTGTGTTTTGCTCAAAGCAGGGTTTAAGCCGACAGCTTCCAGTGCAGCCTGCCTGGCTTGCTCCAATTCACCCAGCGACATTTGTAATTCTGCAATGCGTGCCCATACCAGTGCATTCTGGGGATCGAGTGCCATAGCTTGTTGTACGCTTTTGAGCGCAGCTTCAATCTCAAAGTGTGCCTGCCGGGTATAGGAAAGCGCTAAATGGGCAGCGGCCGATTCCGGATTATTGGCAATCGCCATGGTTGCCAGCTCAAGTGCTTGGTCTTTGTCATTTTGCACTACGGCGATGACAGCCAGTAAGGCATAGGCATCACTGTTATCCGGTTCTTGTTGCAGTATGCGCTGAATGATTGTCTGAGCTTTTTCAACCTGCCCGGTATTGAGCAACTGACCCGCTTGATGAATTAATGCATCGATACCTCGTGCGCCACGATCCCGCCAGTAATCCAAGATAGTCGGATAGTACAATGCCCATTGCACCGCATCGATGGGGAAGATCATGATTTCTTTTTGCGGTGCCTGACCTTTGTGAATGGTGGCCGCTTCATGGTCATTAAGTACCAGCTGACCTCGATCATTGCTGACGGATACCTTGCCTTCGTAGACCACAACTTCCGCATCGTCACCCTGTATGCGGACCAGAAATTCGGTCCCGTCCACACTGGCATTAACAAAAGGTGTCCTGATTCTGAACGGCTTCGGTGTTCGTGTGATGATATGGATCGTACCTTCGATAAAATCTAGCAGCGAGATATTTTTATCTTCCTGCATTGCCGGAAAAATGATACTCGATTTCTGATCCAGTCTGAGCATGCTATCGTTGTTGAGCCGTAGTGCTGCGCGACTGCGGGATCTGGAGCGGATCATGTCACCGCCGCACAAGAGTGTATCCATGCTGGCCGATTGCCACGTTTTTCCCTGAATGCGCTTGATCTCGATCACCCCTTGTACGGACACGACCCGAGCGCGGGCGGTTGCTATTCCGCACTCTGATGCGGCATGCAATGAATCGATATGACCCAGCGAAAAAAGCATCGCGATAAGGATAAGCATCTGCTTCGATGTTTTTCCAAATCGCTGGTGTAGCAAGCCTGGGCAGCATATGTTCATTCTCGATTGATCTTATTTTATATTCTCATACATTACAAACAAACGGGATCAATCTGCCAATTCAGAAGAATTGATGCAGCGAGTGTTTCTTTGTAACTTGGAAGAGCAGTGAAGCTTACATTGCGAAGATATTAGCGTCTTTCTTTTCGATCATATGTGGTATTCCTCACACGTAAAAAGGTTAGGGCGCTTAATGAATTCAAATTACGAAGAGAAAGAAATTTTTAGGAATCATGAAACTTGGACTATTTTCATGATCAATATCATACGATGACTATGCGCTATAGCGGGGTTTTATCTTCGCAAAACAGTAGACGATTACTGTCTTTAATATATTTTATTGTTCCACCGATAATTACCTGCTTTGCATAGTAAACACAGCAACGTTTAGGTTTTGCCTGAGTGGGATCATAGGAGAAAAAATACCAGGTATTTTGATACTGGATGGCAGTATTTGCATTCGCATAGACGTGAACATCCGTAGTGGGCTGGCCAGGCTGCGTAGTTTCAATATGTGCACAGCATTTAACAGGATTAACGGAAGTATCAAATGTGGTATGTCCGGTTACCGCCATAAATTTCCTTTCAAATGGGAAAAATGGTTTAAGAATTAAATAAATAAAATAATACACGAGTAATCGATATTCTTGCTAAAAATTCATAGTCAACTTAAAAAAGACCGTGCGCGTTGGAAGAAAAATCGGGTTAATAGGCTCGGATAGATTAAGATAACTGTTTCTATAATAGAACTCCTCATCCAGCAGATTTTTTCCCTCCAAGCTCAGAATTCCCCTGCGATTGGGAAACCGGTAACCAATCATGTAATCCAGAAGAAAAAATGAATCAATTCCTGAAGCAGTCTTCTGAGGATCTCGGATTCGATCATAATCACCATGAAGAAAAAGGTCCTGTTTGACAAAAGTGGTGGTGAATCTGGAAAACAAACCGGTTGGATGAAAGTGCTCAATACTGAATGGTGCGCTGACTGTCTTGATCTGATCCGGATTAGTGATGATATTTGCGCCATTGTGCGTGAGCTTTTCGTATTGAAACTCGCCCCGCATAGCCCAGAAGGTATGGGGTAACCAGTAAAGGTAGGCGCGATAGAGTTGTTCATTTTGTTTCGATAAAACCTCTTCGCTTGCAGGTGCTGAAGGTACTTTTACATCGCGTTCGGATACTTCGAAACCACTGAACAGTTTATCCGCAACACGGGTATCAAAACCAATGCCCATGCGTCGTGCTCTGGTTCCATTCGGCTCATCAAAGAATTGATTGAAACCGGCCACTTGCGTAGGTTCCAATGATTGCTGCGCGATGATATGAGATTTTGTAGTCTCAAACCAGGCAGCTCTTAATCTGAAAAAATCAGTGATATCCCACTGTAAACCGATCTTGGGATTAATTTTGTCTATCCGAGTATTGACGGTGCTGCTAAATGCATCGTAGCTCAATCCCACGGTAGCTGTAATATTTGCGAGTAAGTGCGTGTTGGTATAGGCGTAGACTGTATTGCGGTCATAAATGCTTCCGAAATCGTAAGTCCCTCCACCCATGATTGAATTAAAGAGCCTGGCCCGGAATAAATGCTGTGCTTCGGTTTGCAATCCGGACAAATTGAGCCTGAGAGGATTTTCATTCCTACTGAAAGCGATTTCCTCATGACGGTCAATATACTTGGTAGAAAACAGTAATTCCTGATCGGGAGTGATGGTGTATCTTGCACCGAATCGTGCAACCTGCTCATTCAATTCCCTGCGGTAAAACGATCTGCCGTTCAATCCATCTTCACCAAACTTAGAGAAATTCAGCTGGATATCTCCATGTTCAGATGCGCGCGAACGAGCCTCGGCCTGTAGGTTCAACTTGGGAGTTAAGGCATATTGAAAAAAAGCATTGTAAATATTATGTTTTTGGTCATTGTTAGGGCGGAATCCATCCGTTTCATGATGAAATTGTCCCAGGCCGATTGAAGTTCTGTCACGTTGAAGAGAAGCAACCACTTCATTTCCAAGCGTGCCATTACTGCCCACAATTCCGGAAGCGACAAACTGAGGTTTGTTGCGTTCCATGAGTGGGGCAAATTCATTAAAGCCGATGACCGAGGGCGAAGTTCCTGTAATGATATTGAGATCCGCGACGGCCAAGTGCGGTTGTACCGGATTGACGTTGATCGGTTGCAATAATTGCACTTGCAGTAGCTCGCTGACACGGGCGATTTCATGCCGCGGGATATTGACATAGGCATCGGACAAGAAACGATGCGCCGAATGATTTCCCGGGTCAAAGCTCAGGGATTTTGCGGTTTCCATCAGCGCGCGTTTTTCAAATCCGAGATTCTCGAAAATTCTTGCCAGGCTGGATCCACGCGCGGCTTCATCACGATCCAGCAACAACCTGGATCGATAAACTGCGCGATTGTCGTTTAATTCAATTGATTTCTGGATATCCTTCAATGCTTCTACGGGCCGATTCTGAGTTTGCTTCTGAATTGCATCGTAAAGCCAGGGGGTAGGATCTTGCGGGTCACGCTCCTTGGCCAGATCGAATTGAACGCTGGACTGAGGGTAGCGTTTTTCTTCAAAATAAGCCTTGCCCAGGTAGCTACGTATGAGCGAATTGACTGGATCCAGGCTTGCAGCGATTTCCAGTTCAATGCGGCCCGCTTCGAGCTTGCCTTCGCGTATCAGCGCCAATCCCATGCCCAGTCTTGGCAAAGGATCCGCCTGATCCAATTGAATGGCTTGAGAGAAGACCGTTTGTGCGCGTTGGGTATGAAATTGCAGTAAGTATGCATAACCCAGAATCGTCTGTGTTCTGGCCACATCAGGGTTTAAATTGACAGCTTGTTGCGCCGCCTTGAATGCGCGATCCAAATCACCTGTGGACATGTGTAATTCAGCCAGGCGTGCCCATGCCAACGCATTCTTGGATTCTATCGTTGTTGCTTGCAGAACGCTGGCCAAGGCTTCTTCGATTCTGAAATGTGCTTGCTGCGCATATGAGAGCGCAAGCATTGCTGACGTAGAGTCGTTATTCAGCGCGTGTGCATGCGTGGCTAATTCGAGTGCTTGTTCTTTGCTATTCTGAACCACTGCGATTAAAGCCAGCAAAGCATAGGCTTCGCTGTTATTGGGTTGTTTTGATAGCACTTCTTCAATCATTATTTTGGCTTCATTGGCCTGACCGACTGCCAATAAAAGACTGGCGCGGTAGAGCAGCAGATGGTCAGAGTAATCGGGTGATTCAATGCTATCCAGTAGGGACAAGGCTTCGGAAACTTTTCCTTGGTGGTAGTATTCAATGGATTGCTTTAACACCGGCAATGCAGAGAGTGGGGTTAATTGTTGGAGATGAGTATGGATAATGATGGGGTAGTGCAACGCCCATTGCACCGCATCCACTGGATTAATAATGCTTATTCTGTGCGGTGCGGTATTCCGCCTAGCAATTGCCGCTTCATGATTGGCAAGTGCAAGGGTTCCTTGGGCGTTAGTGGCCGTTATTTTTCCCTCATAAAGGATCATCCGGGTACTATTTTTATCGACACTCACAAGAAATTCAGTGCCTTCAACGCCCCCGTTAAGAAAAGGTGTTCTAACCGTAAATGGTTTGGGTGTGCGGGTAATGATATGAATCACACCGGTAAATAATTCCAGTAATGAGGGTACATTGTCATTTTCTGGTTGGAGAAATGTCATGCTTGTTTTCTGATCCAGTCTTACCACGCTGGCGTTATTTAGCAACAGTGCGGCTCGGCTGTGCGAACGGGCACGAATAGTATCTCCCTGGCAAATAACCGCGTGCATGGCTATTTTTTGCCAGACTGGTTCATTGGCACGGCGTAGTTCTATGATCCCTTGAGCCGAGGTCAGCCGAGCTACCTCTGGTTCGCAGGTTTCAGCCGCATGTGTGCTATTGATCTGGCACAGGAATATAAGGAAGAAAAATGCCAGCTGCAAGATAGCCGACATATTCCGGCAATTAAGCCCGGACTCAACGGACTCAATTATGCGGAATATTTTTATTGCCATGCTCGATGATGGTTTCAGGTTCTGGCGTACCTCTGATGAACGCTCCTGAGTTGTAAGCATTCATATTCCCCCTACAGACTGTAACAGGGGTTTGATCATATGAAAAAAGCATCCGTGCCGCTAATTAGGATTTTGGGATGTAGTCATTCCGATTACTTGGCTTCAATTTGAATGGTTGAATTCCATGAATCGACTGGCGGGACGGATTCGTTTTTCTTGCAGAGGTTTAAAAAAAACTTTGAGGGACCATCTTCTGGAATCATATCCAGGATTTTATACAAGCTATCACAAGCTTCAGTCCATTGTTGATCCTGGTAAGCCTTTAACGCACAGGAAAATGTTTCACACAGCCACAACTGCATCTGACTGGCTGATTGTTTGTGTGCGATAAGCTCGAACAGGTTAACCGGTGTGGATTTTCCGGTTAGCAGAAAATCTCCCAATGGGCGAATCAGAAATTCGTCCAAGCCCGTGATCACCTGGCCCGATACCAATAACCGGGTACCCAGATATTTATTGACCCCCTGAATGCGACTGGTGGTATTGACGATATCTCCGACCGCACGGTATTCAAAATGATGCAGCGCGCCAATGTTGCCCAGTAACATTTCACCAAAGTGCAATCCCATGCGGGTAGGTAAGTGTGGCTGGTTAGGGGTATGATTAAAACGTTCAATGGCGGCAGCGATATCCAGGCAAGCAAGACAAGCATCTCTGCGCAAATCTGAGCTGGCCGAAGTTTTGGCCCATATGGCCAACATGGCATCACCTACCACATCCGATACCGTTCCATTATGCTGCTTCACGGGCTCAAATAAAACAGCATAATAGTTATTCATCAATTGGCCGAGCTGCTGCGGCTCCATCTTTTCTGCCAGTGCAGTATAGGCTTCTGCATCAGTAGCAAGGCAGGCGCCATACACGAGTTGATTATTCAATGCCATGGCCCCTGAGTTTCTAACAATATCATTGACCACGCGATCAGGGAGAAAATAACCAAAAGCTTTTTTTAGTTGCTGGCTTTCAAGTTTTTCTTCGTCATATTTGAGTGTTATTGCCCCAAAGAAGGCCAGGGGCAGTTGCAGAAAAACCGGATTGATAAGAGGTAGCCAGACACTGATTTCTTTAAAGAAATAATAGACGCTGCCTGCATAAAGAAAAATCAGCACAAAACTGGCCACGACAGCGCTTTGATTAGGTAAGAGCATAAAAACGATACCCAATCCAAGGCCTAATACAAATAAAATGCCTAAGCTACCCATGAGCGGGAAAGGTCTGACCGGTTTGTTTTCCAGCAAATTCGCAAATGCCGTAGCCGCTATTTCGACGCCGCTAATATAAAGTCCATCGGGATTTGAGAAAACAGTGTGATAATCATCGCGAACAATGTCCTGTTCCGGTTGAGTAGCCGCAGAAAAGCCGACAAATACTACTTTATTCTGAAAATTCACTGGCCGGGATTGTCCAGAGGTCTCATTTTCGTCAGGATATAAAGCTTGGTGATAGGGTATGGTTCTGATGCTGCGAGGCGGGCCATAAAAATTCAAATAACGAGTGTCGTTTCCGGAATATGTATTCAGAAGTGCGAGCAGCGTATTTCTTTGAGTGGAATTCAGATTTGCATCGCGATTGAGCTCAGTCTTCAGGCGGTGGGCGAGGTCGGTTTCATTTAGAAAGAGATCGCGCAGTGTAAAAATTAAATCTTCAATATCCGCTGCCTCTTTATGAGTGGGCAGCTGTGCTGCATAAGCTGGATTAACAGTGCGTAATAACCGGATGAAATCTTTATACAGCGGCAGCGCAAAAATTTGCAGAACGACAGTAGGGATCGTGGGCATGTCGCCGGCATCGGGTTTGAAAACCCAATAATGATTGACCCTCTCTTTCTTAGGTAAAGGAAAAGGCGCATGAGCCTGGACGGCATCAGCAATAAGCGGCAGCAGCGGCATAGGCCCTTCCTTAACCATCCGAGTATAATTTTTCTCCTTTGCATCCGTGGAAAGCGCGGTATCTTCATAGACTAATCTTTCCACCAGCACGATGTTGCCTGCTGTTTTCATGCTAAGCGCCAGCTTATGATCGTATGCCACTATTGCGCTGGGTGTATCAAAAATAAGATCAAATACAATGGTGCGCGCGCCAGCTTGAGTCAATTGCTCGATGAGCCGTGCATGCAATTCGCGCGGCCATAATTGTGGGGTCATCGGTAAATTAAACCTGGAAGCAGAAGGTTGATCAATGGCAACGACGACGACGTTGTCCGGCGCTACAACAGCTCCACGTAAATGAAACAACCAGTACAAACCAAATTTCTCTTCCATCCATAATCCTGCAGGAGACAGATGAACAATGACTCCTGTCAAGCCGATAACAATGCCGAGAAGAAGGTGCTTAAGCCATCGGGGCATGTTTATTTTTTCAAGCATAAGCTGAGGGCAGTATCAATGTAAGAGTTTAGTCCAATAAATGTTCGCCTAGCAGGAGTGTGATAAATTTTTCCCGCGTGGCACGGGATGAGTCGCGATAAAGCATATATTTTGCGTGCTGGTCCGGTTGTTCTGGATTGATCTCGATACCCCAGAGCGGTGCCAGCGTCATCGGTAAATTCGAATAGCGTACATCAACGAGCACATTGGGTTGCTCCGGACGAATTGCCAGAAGTCCGGCAGAAAAATGACTGAAACGTGCAACATCCTGCGCCAGTACCGAAGCGGGTGGCAGTGTGCTCAAATCACGTTCCAAAACAAATTTTGCAATAGATTCGCCTGGATAAATGCGCGGCTTGGAAAATAGGCCGACACGAATTGCATCGACGTATAATTTGCCTTCAGACTCGTAGATTGAGCGCCATAGCAGTAAATTGGCCAGTGTTGGTTTTACCAGTAATTGTTCTGCTTGTTGTCCTCTTGCCGCAATCATTGATTCGGCGACAGTTTCTGCGCGCTGCAACTGCATCCAGCCGAACGATAAATAGACCGCCGCGAGTAGCAATCCGATGCGGGCTGCTGTATGGCTGTATTTCCGGTACGCCATTACTCCGGCGATCAGCAGAATCAGAGTGAAAGCCGGGTCCACGACCGAAATAATACTTAATGCCATGCGCTCATCGCTCAATGGCCATAACAGATGCGTGCCGTAACTGGTGAACGCATCCAGTACGCCACTTAAACAATATCCGAGAAAAGTGAATAGATACAAACGGCCAAAAGCCAAGCGCTGGCGCAAAAATGGCCATAACAGAAGCGCTACAATCAAGGCACCCAGCGGCACGAAAAACAGGGAATGGGTAAAATGGCGATGAAATTCGATATTTAGCAGGGGATCATTCTCAGACTGAATCAGAATATCAACATCAGCAGCAATACCCGCCAGAAAACCGATACCGGTTGCCATGCGCGTTTCCTGTTGTTGGGCGCCCGATTGCGCCATCGTGGCACCCAGCAATCCTTGAGTTATTAAATCCATAGTGTTAGAAGCTGTGAGGAAACAAACGTTACTTCACAAATAAATGTAAATTGATTGAATAAATAAAATATTTTCCAGGCATAGGGATTCATTTGCCTGGACCCTCTACGGTAAAGCAGAAGCCGATTAATGATCAATCAGAATCCGGAATTACGAGATAGGTTTTTAAGATGACCTTTTCGGATGCAAAGATGATATCAGTTTCTTTCCTTTTCGAATGGTTTTGTAGCTAATCAATCACAACGACAACGGGAGGTTTCTTTTCTGTGAGTGAAATGTCGGTTAACGGCGCAATGTAAGGAGCGCAGCGGAGGCATGTAATTCATTGATGAAAAATTCGTTATGACACGCCAGTGATTTTGATCACCGGAGTGGATCGGTGATACCTACGGCGTGGATTGCGATCAATGTGATGATGCCAACGGTAATCAAATAATACAACGTCGGAATAATGGTCATGCGAATGATGCGTCCTTCGTATCCTAACAAGCCGACTATGGCGGATGCTGCAACTACATTGTGGATGGCAATCATGTTACCGGCAGCGGCGCCAACCGCTTGTACGGAGACCAGTAAGGCACTGGATACACCGATCAATTGCGCAGTATCGAACTGAAATTGCGCCATCATCAGATTGGATACGGTGTTGGAACCGGCGATAAATGCACCCAGCGCACCCACTGATGGAGCAAAGAACGGATAAATGTCTCCCATGCTGCTGGCAACCCACTGTGCCATCACTTGCGGCATGGCGGGCAGATTGGTCAGATTGACGCCGGAATTGATCAGAATACGCACCATCGGTATGGTGAAAATCAATACAAAACCGGCTCCGAGCAAGGTACGCGATGATTCCGCGACCGCAGCTTTGAGCGTGCTGAATTGCATGCGATGCAGAAAGAATGTCACCAAGACCACGAACATCATAATGCTTCCGGACAAATACAAGAATGGGATACTTCCGGAAATATCCTTTTCATTCAGTATATCAGTCCAATTCAATGTCAGATGATAGCTCAAGAACGTTTTTACGTCCGTGTTAATCCGCGATAGCATCAGCAAGGTTGCTAGCAGTGCGTAGGGCAACCAGGCCGACATAATTGTAATTGTCGATTTTGCAGTTAAATTTTCCAACTGGATTTCGACGCTGCCGATCCATTCCTCCGGCCAATCTTTGGCGGCAGGAAAATCCCAGTGTTTTTTGGGTGCCAGGAAGCCGACGCGAGTGGCAGGTACGACAATGACTAATCCGATCAGCGCGCCGACAATCGATGGAAATTCCGGCCCTAGGAATATGCCGGCCAGAGCATACGGTACGATGAATGCGAGCCCGGAAAAAATGGCGAAAGGTGCGATCGCGAACCCTTCCGACCAAGATCGGTTGCGTCCAAAAAAACGCGTCACCATCATGCACATCAGCAGCGGCATCAATACACCGGCTATGGCGTGGATTATGGCAACCTCACATGTAATCAGGAGATAAAAATCTTCCCAAGCTGAACCTGACTCGGTTAATTGCCCGCTGATGTTTGTCTTGTCCAATCCACCCGTTACACCCACAACAATCGGTGTGCCTGCGGCGCCGAATGATACCGGGGTGGATTGCACCATCATACCCGCCATGACTGCCGCCAGCGCCGGGAAGCCCAGAGCAATCAGCAAAGGCGCCACTATGGCTGCCGGCGTGCCGAATCCTGAAGCACCTTCGATAAAACAACCGAATAACCAAGCGACGATAATCACCTGCACTCGGCGATCGGGACTGATATTAGAGAAACCGCGCCGGATCGTAGTAATGGCACCGGAATGCTTCAATGTATTAAGCAAGAGAATGGCGCCAAAAATGATCCACAAAATGGATCCTGTCAAAATCAAGCCTTGCAGGGTGGATGCGATTACTCGATTGAAGGGCATTTCCCAGACAACCAATGCAATCATAACGGTTATGATAAATGTCAGCGGCATGGCGCGCCGTGCGGGCCAGTTGAATCCCACCAGTAGCGTCGCAGCCAATAGGAGCGGCAAGAACGCTAGAAATGAAAGCAAAGATTGGGTCATGGCATTTTTTCAGTTTAAGAATGCAGGATAATTCCAGGGATTCATTCAGCATCCATTGCTATTTATCATGCATTCATTCTGAAATTCCGATTTCTGCGATGCAGTATTTACCGTGGCGGGAGGGGACTTGTTTTCAAGCCGATCCCGATGCTGACTCCATGAGGTTATTGTGCCGAGATGATGAAAGTGCATTAGCCTGAACTATTCAGCAGGTATGGGCAAAGACACATGACGCGGAACAATTGATTGTGATCCGGGTTTAAGCAGGATTCCCTACCGCTTTTTGAGTATGAAGATGAATTCACCGGTGGTTTGTGTCATAGACAATAATTCATTTCCTGTTTGCTCGGAAAAAACCTGAAAATCAATCAAAGACCCCGGGTCGGTGGCAACGATTCTCAGTGTTTGTCCGCTGATCATGCCAGCCAGCGATTGTTTGGTGCGTAAAATAGGCAAAGGGCAAACCAAGCCACGCGCATCCAGCTCCTTGTCAATGTTCTCCATATTTCAATAATATAAATTTGCTGCTACCAACTTTGTTTTAACCAAGTATTTTCGGTGAAAAAGAAATTTCAAAGCTCTTGGGCCCAAGAGCGGTATTTCGATCCGCTGTTTTTTATATTTCAGTCAGTTGGTGGTTAGAACGCGACCTGCATGCGTGAGAATAAGATTTTTTCTGTAGGTCGATCGAATCTGCCGGTTGCGCCGTGAGTAAAATGCGTCTGATTGTAACTTAATTGAAGCTTAATGTTGTGGTTGAGATACCAATTAATGCCTACCCCAAAATCCTGAGCCCTGCTGACTGAACGATCCGGGTTAAACAAGCCATGTGTAAAGGCCTTGGCGTCAAGGTTAAGTTCTGAGTATCGTGTGACTAATTGTATGGCACCTATTGCATTGAGATTTTCAAATGTTACCGGATTGTGGGGTTGCACCCTGCGGAATGAAGCATCACCATTAAAAATAATCCACGAGATTTGTACCTGGAAAGCATCATTGGCGACTTTATCACTTGTTGTTCCAATCTTGATTTTTTGTTGGGAAATTGTATATTCCGCCATGATTCCAAATGGGCCGGAGTGATAATAAAGCTGCGGACCAATCCGCTCCCGGCTGCCACTGGCAAAAGCATCTTGTGTGTACGATGCAATCAACTGTTGGCCCGGCGATATAAAGGTTGGCAAGTTTGCATGGCCTGATTGCGTGCTGCCATATTGTGTTCCATAACTATAGGCAATACCTAATCCCAGCCCCTGGAGAAGTTCGGTTTGCGCATGTTTTAGCGGATGGGAAAACAGGCGTGCAACAAAATCGATGCCGCTGTTGTTCGAATTAATGACGTTATCGCGAATTCCTGAGCCGTTATCAACATTCCCGTTAAATATACCGATCTGATATTCGATGGTATCCCAAAGAATATTGCCAAAAACTTGCACGCCAATTTCTCGATTAGGTGCCAGATTGGTGGGGAAAGCCCGTTCATTTAAGGCTAATGCAGTTGCTGACTGCAAGCGCTCCAGTCCGAAAGGAGACTTGAACTTGCCGACGCGAAGGTTGAATGGCTTGATGTAATTGCTTTCAAAAAAGGCATCCAAAATTCCCGGACTCGACTCCAAATTGGGCATAACGTAAAAACTGTAAATTTTACCAAACCTGATTTCAAACACGGGTCGAATACGGCGCAAGGTAAAAGAATCGTTGCCTGGCTCGCTTACATCATTAAAGAAGGTATGTGAATCAGCCTGGATAAACCCTCCTAAGCGTATTTCATTTCTATCTTCATTCCATCGATAGCTCGCTCCAGAATCAGTAAAGAATAATCCTGCTTTTCTTTTATTATCTTTATGAAATTTTTTTATACTCGATTTTTGTGACCGATCTGGAATATCTTCTTGCGCATAAGCAAGGGAATTTACATAAAAAACATAGGTTGTGGCAATTAATGCACTTTTTAATCCGAAAATTTTCATCGTTAGACGCCCATATAGAGAGGTAATGTGGCACCCTTGGTGATCGGGTATTTGTAGAAATACCCATGCTTATTGGGTTTGGATGGAAGATATAGAAATTTTCTTCGCACTATTGCAACTAACGGGAAAGGAATCGATAGAAAGAAAGGTATTCTTGTGGTAGATCTTTGGAAAATAGGCTGCACCATCTCATCATACAGGGTGAAATGGAATTGAATAGGTCGCTTTATCCAGGCCCTGTTTCGAGATCATCAGTAAAAATACGTAGATTACTGCAAGAACAGATTTTAAATCGCTATTACATGGAAGAAAATAATTTCGCATATGCCTTGCGAGGTCTTTGAAGAATCTGCAGAAATCTCCTTATGAAACGGATTAGGTAAAAGGTGGGAAGCTATTGTTTTTATGAGGATAGAGTGATGCGCAGAGAGCATTTTTTAGATATCTGGTCAATAGAGTATGGAAAATGGTTGCCATTCCATAAATGTTAAATATGGTTGCTTATTTGAGGCATGCTAATTTATCGAGGCATTTTGTTGGAGAAATACTTCAAAGTCTTCTGTAGTCAAAGGTTTGCTAAAAAAATAACCTTGTCCGTAATCACAGCCCATGGCAATTAAAAGTTGTTTCTGCGAATCTGTTTCCACGTCTTCAGCGATGACTTTCATACCCAAACGATGCGCCATGGTAATCACCGCCTCGCATAAGATTCTATCGTTAGATCGGCTGTCCAGATTAGAAATGAATGATTGGTCGATCTTGAGATAGTCAATATCGAATTTTTTTAAATAAGAAAGCGATGAATAACCTGTGCCAAAATCATCAATAGCGACTTGCACACCGGCATCACGGAAATTTAACAGTTGTTTCACTACCAATTCATGGATATCTAACAGCAAGTTTTCAGTAATCTCAACGATGATGCTGTGGCCGTCTAATTTTTGCTCATGCAAGTGATTCACCCAATCACTCATTTTACTGATAAATTGTTTGGGTGATTTATTGATACTAATTTGAAAATTAGTATTGTAATTGGCTTGCCATGCGGCTACTTGGTTGACAGCTTGTTTGAATACCCAATCGCCTATTTCAGAAATCAGATTGGATTCTTCCGCGATGGAAATAAATTCTACCGGAGCGACCGTTCCTCGTTCGGGATGCTGCCAGCGTATTAATGCCTCGGCTTTGTGGATACTACCGGTTGCCAGTTTTACAATGGGTTGATACATTAAGAATAGTTGCTGCTCTCTTAATGCATGGCGCAATTCGTAGGCGATTCTGGAGCGGGTTTCTGTTGCCTTGCGCATATTGGAAGTGAAATAGCTGCAGCAATTGCGACCGTTATTTTTTGCGGCATACATGGCTTGATCAGCATTCTTCATCAGTATTTCCGCGCTACTGGCATCAGCAGGGAAAAATGTCACACCAATACTCGCAGTGACATAAGCTAGCTTTGCATTCAGATGAAATGGCTTCGTCAATTCCAGTAAAATCATCTGAATGATTCTTTCGGCACAGTGCTGATCATTAATTCCGTTCAGGATAATAGTGAATTCATCGCCCCCCAGGCGTGCAACCGTATCGGTTTCACGAACGCAGCCCTTAAGCCGCTTAGCTGCTTCTACCAGCAGAGCATCGCCAACACTGTGCCCGAATGAATCATTGACTTCTTTGAAACGATCGAGATCGATAAACAGTACCGCCAACAACATTCCTGTACGGGCGACATTCTTAATGTCATGACTTAGACGGTCATAAAACATATTGCGGTTGGGCAAACCGGTCAATGAATCATAGTTTGCTTGCCGCCATATAATTTCATCCGATTTTTTCTTATCAGTGATATTAGAAAAATTAATGAGGTAGTAGCAGATCGAGCCTTTCTTACTTAGTACCGAGCTAATGTTTAACCATGCCGGATATTCTCGTCCGTATTTGTGCCTATTCCATACTTCGCCTTGCCAATGGCCGGACTGTTTAACACTTAACCAGATCTTTTGAAAAAATTTAGTGCTGTGCCTAATCGATGTTACGATTGATGTAGGTTTGCCGATTACTTCTTCCCCGGTAAAGCCGGTTATGATATGCAGCGCTTTGTTAATGGAGATGATAATCTTATTCGCATCGGCAATCATAATTGCCTCGGTACTATTTTCAAAGACTTTACTGGAAAGATATAACTGTTCATTAATTTTTTGTTGTTCTAATGCAATTCCAATGATGAACGATCCGATCTTCAACAGCTCGCGGTGAAACGCACTGGGTAAGCGATGCTCAAAACTGGAGAGCGCAAATGAGCCAATGCACTCGCCGCCTTTGCTGCGTACTGGAATGGACCAGCATGAAAGAATATTAAAATCGATAGCTATTTTTCGGATGCTTTGCCAACGTGGGTCATCGATTGTACTTTCTATATACACTGCCTCCTGACGAAAAACGGCATTACCGCAAGACCCCGCTTCCGGACCAGGACGCAATCCGTTGAGCTGTGTTATGCATTCTGCAGGAATACTGGGGGCTGCAAATACATTCATGCATTGCTTGTCTCTGTCCAGTAACATGACGGATGCAACCGCATTTTCCAGAAGTTGCTCTATCAGTAGGCATATTTTTTCGCAAATCTCTTTATAATCATTGCCTAATACAATTAACTCAAGAATCTCTTGCTGGAACTGGAGAATCTTGCTTTGCTCAACATTGGTGAGATCAAAGCAATCCGGTAGAGTAGAAATGGGTTGAGTTATATCCTTATTCACAGCGTTATATTCTCCACTCATTTTCTGCTATGCGGTTGGTTGCATGGATTGTAGGAATTCAAGAGTTGTAATGTGAGATAAGTTTAATTTATGAATATAAGTGAGTGTAAATTATACGTAAATTACTCACATGCTCAAGGTTTATTGGTGCCTCTTTGTTCTCTTGTGATTAAGTGTATGATTATACAAAAAATTATAGCAACGTGCTGTATCTTTTTGTTAATTCCTAATATGTCGCATAGCGTGGTTTCACACTTGAAGTGCAACTTCTAACGGGTGCTGGGGGTAATTTCCGACATTTTCCTATTAGCTGTTCTGGCAGATGTAATCCGATAAGGTGGTCAACACTTGTGAATGAATGGGAATTCATACGGATCAGGTGAAGAAATTTGCCTGCCTTGTGCATGTTTTATTCATAAGAAAATGTTTCATGGCAAGATTGGCGCATTAACGGGAGGGAATAATGTCTTTATCAACAGAAAGCAGTAGCTCCGGATCAATAAATAAGTTTTTCAAGAACAATGCTGATCGATTAATAAAAGCTTATCCTTCAATCCAGGAGATTAATATCCCAAACAAGGATTTTCTTTATCGACAGGGAGATTTGGGTACGTATGTTTTTTGCATAAAGGGCGGTATTGTGAAGCAGTCGTATTTAACCGTGCAGGGGAGTGAAGTAACCATTGCGCTTCTTAAATGCGGGGATGTAATCGGCGACTTAAAGGCTGATAAGCAAGCAAGAGAAGAATCGGCGCAAGCGCTGGGGAACGTTAGCTGTTACCGTATGGCATATAACGATTTCAAGGCATTGTTACTGCACTATCCGGCGCTGGCATGGCAGGTACTTGAGAAGACTTATGTGCGTAAGCAAAAGATCGAACATAAATTGCGGATTATTCTGACGCAACCAATTGAGATGCGCCTTGCGGCTACGTTGTTGGAACTGGCTAAGATGTTCGGTGTTCAGTGTACGCATGGATATGCGTTGGAAATTCATTTGACGCAGCAGGATGTGGCGGATCTGATCGGTGCTAGCCGCCCGGTAGTCAGCACTGTTCTGAATGATTTCAGAAGTCGCGGTATGCTTGAGTACACGCGTGACCAGATTTGCGTCAATGATGCGGCATTGATTGACTACTGCGAAGCAATGTAAGCATGAAAAAATGAAAAGTGTTTTCTGGATAACAGACGTAGCAATAGCGCTGTATTAATGTGCCGATATGGCGATCCGTCAAGGGAAGTCGCCATACCTATTCATTAATTCATTCAGGAGCATTAAACATGAAAGTGATTTCGCCGCGTATGCACGGTTATTTGGATTTTCTAACTGTCATTTTGTTTTTACTGGCTCCAACCATATTCGGTTTAAGCGATCTACCGGCCTTATTGGCATACGGCCTGGCCGTCATTCATCTGATTGTGACATTGGCATCCGATTTTCCTTTTGGCATCGTCAAAATCATTCCGTTTACTGTGCATGGCTGGATTGAACGTATTGTTGGTCCGACCTTGATCGCTATACCCTTCATTCTGGGTTTCTCCAACGATGAGGCGGCGCGGAATTTTTATATGGCAGCGGGGGGAGTAATTATTCTGGTAGGCGTGCTGACGGATTATCAGGGGCAGGTCAAAGACTGAGAGGATTTACAAGTAAACGCTAGGGAAATTCTGGATTTCTCTTGGTGGATCACGCTAAAAGCCGGGGTGTTTTTGCATTCAGTTTTAGCGTGACCTTTGGTTATCGTTGATTAGGGGCAAAGCGCTGTTTATTTACTGCTGTCAGCACTATCAACTTTTTCTTCCAATGTATCGCCAGCTTCTTCAATTTCTTCTGCGGCATTCTCAATCGCTTCGTCAATCTCTCTGCCTGCCTGTTCGGCAGGTCCCTCAAATGAGCTTTCAATTTCATCAATTTTATCAGATACTTTATCAATAATTTCATCAACAGTCTTTTTGCCGCTGTCAATGGATTTATCGATTTCTTTGCCGATTCTCTCATTCGTTCCTTCCTGTCCCGAGCAGCTTACTAAAAGCAGAGATAGAAAAAATACAGAAAGGGATAGAATTAGTTTGTTCATGACATACCTCGTTTACAAATGAATGGGGCGGATTTTTGCAACCCGCTTTTTGACATCGCTGAGCAGTGATATGAGACTCTGCATATTCTTATTATATATTTCATACGATCTGATTATTCAGGGTAATAATAAAAACTAAAGAGTACGGCTCAGGACTTGGATATGGTAACACTCATCGAATGTTTCACCAAATATTACCCGGGTCATAATTTAAAAAATCAACCGGATCGCGTTTGGAGATAGGCGCAAGTGTGTGAGAGTCAATTTCAATTCGTAGCTTTAATGACACCGATAAACATTTCCGATATGTATGATTTCTTTATCAGCGCCAGGAATTTCATATTTTCCGGAGTTATTGGAATGGAGAATATGCACATTATCCCCTCCCAGCTTTCTTGCTTCATGGGTTAAATTGACTCTGGCTTTGATCAGCCGCTCAGTATAAGACGCGGTTTTATCTTCAGTTTCGTTATTTTTTGAAGATCCTTTTACCTTTCCGAGTAATTCGCAGCCTTCAGGAGCGAATTTTCCGACTGTAATGGTAATGGTTTTGCTTTCTTCTGCTTGTGCATAAACTTCTACACAACCCATGATAAACAGTAACATCAATAACTTTTTGATTAATCTACAAGATGATTTTGAAATACACATGAATAACTCCTAACCGGCCGTTGAAAAACTATCTATGTTGTTACTGCGGTGTTAAAAACAAGCTCAAAATGCTCATTTATAACCCATACACTGCACTTCTTCACTTGTTTTTGCCTTGTATCGGATTTTTCGAAAATGTTTTTGTTTTTTTAACGTCTGCCGATGCCTGATACCTCTAAGTTCAAAAGCATAGATAAACACGATATTATCAGTCAATAGCCTACTTAGAGCAGGAGGAGTATTGCAAGGTTTTAGTAATCCATGCAATGAAATAAAGTCACTACTTGCATCTTTTCAACTCGGATTGGGGTTGATCTATAAGGTATATTGGGTTTTATGCAATTTACAGGAGGAGTGACATTGGACATTATTTTCTATATCTTTATCGCAGCAATCGCCATTGCTTTTGTATACGGTGTCATGCTCTATAACAGCTTGGTGGATATTAAGCATTCCGTATCCCAAGCGTGGTCGAATATCGATATTCTTTTGAAGCAGCGTCACGATGAATTGCCCAAGCTGGTTGAAACCTGCAAGCAATACATGGGGTTTGAGCAGGAAACACTCAAGCGGGTAATCGCCGCACGTTCACAGGTGGCTAGCGCGCGGGATGCGGGTAACATCGGTGCATTGGGTGCTGCGGAAAGCAGTTTGCGCATTGGATTGGGTAATCTGTTTGCCGTTGCGGAGGATTATCCGGAATTGAAAGCCAGCGAGAAGTTTCAGCATTTGCAAGTGCGTATCACCGGTCTGGAGAACAGCATCGCAGATCGTCGCGAGTTTTATAATGAGGCGGTCAAGATCAATAATGTGCGGATTGAGCAATTTCCCGATGTCATCATCGCTAATTGGTTTAAATTCAAGCCACGCGATTTACTCGAATTCAGCGATGCCGACAAACAAGATGTCAATATCGGAAGATTATTCGGTTAATACATTGCCTTCAATATGATTACCTTGCCGGTTGAGTTTGCACCCGAAGAATTCCAATTTGCGCTGGGTGCATCGATATTGATTGGGTTGCTAAGTTTCTATATATTTGTGCGCAACTGGAAACGATTGCGGATCATTGAGGATACGCCGACCGCCAAGCTGCGTTCCGCGCATCAGGGTTACATCGAGCTGGAAGGAAAAGGGCAACTGGTTGATGATCAACCCATCTATGCGCCACTTTCAAATCATCCGTGTCTTTGGTATCTCAGTCAAATCGAGCAGCAGGAGTCGTTTATCGAAAATGGCCGTCGGCAAACCCGTTGGAATGTCGTGTATAAAACTATCAGCGATCACCAGTTCAAACTTACGGATGGCGTAGCCAGCTGTTTCGTGGATCCCAGCGGTGCGGAAGTCAGCGGCAATGAAAAATTGATATGGTATGGTAATACCGAATGGCCCACCCGGACGCAAGTACTGGAAAGTCAGTCGATCGTTCATGCCATGACTAACGGCTACCGTTACACGGAGTGGCTGGTATTGCCAGGTCAACCATTGTATATACTGGGGCAATTCAGCACTTGGTCCGCCACGACACAAAAATCAGTAAGGAACGTAATGGTGAATTTGATCAACGATTGGAAACAAGATCAACCGGCGCTGCAAAAGCGATTCGATAGCAATCAGGATGGGAATATTGATCAGGAGGAATGGGAAGTTGCGCGCCAGCAAGCACGGCACGAAGCGCAGCAAATTCACGATCAACTGGCTTTGGAGCCGGATACGAACATTATTGTAAAGCCGGGGAACACGGCGCAGCCATTTATTATATCGACATATCCTCAACTACTATTGGCGCGGAAATATCGTAGTAGTGCCTGGGTCGCTTTGGCCGGGTGCGTGGTATCGCTGTGCGTTGCCGCATGGTTGTTGCATGTGCATGGATGATATGAAGTAAGTGTGTTGAGTGTGTTTCGCCATTTGGATTCAGAATTCCTCAGTGAGAGTGAGTGGTCAATATATGAATTCTGACAGGTTCTAGCGCCAAAATAATTTGGATCGCGCTAGCCGTTGCCAGATGGCAGCGGGTACATGTGCGCGCTGCGCAGCCGAGGATTCCAGAATACCGCTAAGCCGGCCCAGCTCAAAACCAAGTGAGGCTGTTTTTTTCGGAAGTGTGTGGAGCAATTGCTGGCCGATAACCCGGTCGTTGGTATATCCCAATTCATTCTGCAAGGACGCTAAGGCGGCAATGAAATGATTGGCGCGCTTGCCATAGATGGGCGCGAAAGCATCCGCCACGTAGCGTAACTTCTTGGCAGCGATGCGCGCCTTATGGCGTTTGCTGGCATTCAATTTGGCGAAGCCATGGCAGTTTTTGCATAGTTTCTCCCAGCGTTTGTCGAGAATGACTTTGGCCCATGATTTTACTTCTTGCTGCCGGGCTTCAGTCGGGGTGGCGGATAAGAGGTCGCGGCCGATATCGAGCACGAGCCGGGTGAATGTGGGTTTGCGCAATACCGCTAGCGATTGCTGGCGAACAATTGCGGTAGTATCTTGCAATAAAACAAGAACGGCATCGTCAATGCCGCTATTGACCGCGGGTGATTCCAAGATCGTCAGGATTTCAGGCAAAATTTCCTGTTGAAATACATCCCAATCGCGTGCCGGATTCAGTGCTTGCATCAACTGACGCAATGGCTGATCCCAATCGGGCACCGGCCGTCCTAGTGATTTCGCCAATCGTGCGCCAGTATGCAGGCGGCGCAAGGCAACGCGAAGTTGATGCAGGTATTCGGTGTTGCTCGCGTTTTCCAGAAGGCCCGGTATATTGGCCGATAATTGTATCAACGCAGCCTGCAGAATCGCATTCCAAACATCTCCAACCGACTGATTCTTCCCTAACCGCGGTTGGATCGCCTTGACTGGAACCGCAGTTACTGCGCCGACGAGAATATAGCCGCGCTCGGCTTTACTGCGCGGCTCGACTTGAAGCGGCACGTGTTCCAGCAATTGTATTGCTATATCGAACAGAAATTCCGGATTTCCCGATTTGAGTTCGATTTCCACTTCGCAAATGTTGCTGGAGGCAGCATCGGTGTATATTTTTCCACTGTCGAGAGCTACTTCGGCTTGTGCTTGCCCGTCTTCGATTTGCCAGGTGGTGCGCTGAAACTCGGTGGTAAATACCGGCATAATGCGTTTGAGTTTGATCCTGGCGAGCAGATCCAGGGCCACGGGCGGTAATGCGGAGAAATCCGGATGTTTGCCATCAGTGACGGTTACTTCCCATTCGGGGCGGTTTGTCAATGCGCCAACCGATTGCGTTTCGGCTTTTAGCGTCTGGATCCAGCGGTTATTCACATGGCGCAAGCGCAAAGCCATACCGCGCCGCATAAGGTCAAATTTTGCGGTATCGAAATAAATGCTAAGTAGCGGATGTTGTACCGGAGTAATTTTATTTAGCAAAGGATGACGCCGGAATTGTGCTCGATGACGCGGCTGCAGAGCCAGTTTTAGTTCGATTTCCATGGCAGATTCCTTGGTTTGAATACCCTATGCTGTTGCGCTTGAGAAAATGCACGATTATTCGATCTTTAATGTATCAAAGTTGATGTCTGCGGGAGCCGGGGGTGTTTTCAACTTCATGTCTTCCAATGCCTGCACGATACGATCGGCGATGATCAGATTGCGATACCACTTATGGTTGGCCGGTATGATATACCAGGGTGAGGCATCGGTACTGGTAGCTGCCAGCATGGCTTCAAACGCATTCTGATAATTTTTCCATAATTTCCGTTCCTCCAGATCTCCGGCGTTAAACTTCCAGCGCTTCTCCAGGTTGTTGATGCGCTCTTCCAGGCGTTTCTTCTGCTCTTCCTTTGAAATGTGCAGAAAAAATTTCAGAATGACCGTGCCACTCTCGGATAACAATTCCTCGAATTCTCTGATTTGCCCGAAGCGCTGCTTCACCACTTTATCTGAAATCAAGCCATGCACGCGGGTAATCAATACGTCTTCATAATGTGACCGGTTGAAAATACCGATCTGCCCCTTGGCAGGCGCTTTTTGATGCACACGCCACAAAAAATCATGACCGAGTTCTTCGGCGGATGGCGTTTTGAAGGTTACCACTTTGCATCCTTGCGGATTGACACCTGATATCACGCTCCTGATCGTGCCATCTTTTCCGCTGGTATCCATCCCTTGCAGCACAATCAATAATGCTCTGTCGCCGTTGGCATACAAGCGCTCCTGTAACTCACTTAATTTATCAGTCAATTTTTCCGTGATGGCTTTGGCTTCTTCCTTGCCTTCTCCGGTTTTTTCATAACTGCCGGTATCATCAGGATCACAGTGCGATAACTGGAGCTTGTTGCCGGGTTTTATTTGGTAGTTTTTCATTTTAATGGATTCTTTGTCTGTCAATCCGAAGATATTTGATTGTTAATTATTAGAATTCTCTTGTAGTAGCTCATTTCCTGCATAACTTCCAATCCACGTCACCCCATCATTACCGATAGTGCCGCGATACATGCCTTTGGTATTGAATCGCATCGTATAACGGCCATTTGCATCGAGAACGATCAAACCGCCATCGCCACCGATAGCGGCGATTTCTTCCAATACGCTATCGGCTGCCTGGACAATCGGGGTGCGTAATAACTGAACCCGTGATGCCGTGTTGAATGCAGCCGCGGTGCGAATGAACGTTTCTCCGGTACCGGTTGCGGATACCGCGACTGAGCGGTTATCCGCATAGGTTCCGGCGCCGATGATGGGGGAATCTCCGACGCGCCCGAAGCGTTTGTTGGTGAGCCCGCCAGTGGATGTGCCGGCTGCAAGATTACCATAACGATCCAATGCGACAGCGCCAACCGTCCCACGTTTTTCTTCCTTATCAGGTGGTGGGGTGCTGATATTGACATCATGATCGAGCAGCACGCGTTCTTCGGCAATTGCTTTTTGCAATTGCTTCCAGCGAAATTCGGTATGGAAATAGGATGGATCGACGATTTCCAATCCTTGTTCGGCGGCAAAGGTTTCGGCGCCTTGGCCGATCAGCATGACATGGGCGCTGCGGGTCATTACCGCTTGCGCGGCACGAATCGGATTGCGAATGGTGGTGACAGCAGCAACAGCACCTGCCATACGTGTGGCGCCATCCATGAGCGATGCATCCAGCTCATTGCGCCCGGCATGCGTGAATACTGCACCTTTGCCTGCATTCAACAAGGGCGAGTCTTCCATGACCACAATGGCAGCAATTACGGCATCAACACTGCTGCCCCCTGCCTTGAGTATGGCGAAACCGGCAGCCAGCGATTGTGCAAGCACTTGCGTATACGCGTGTTCGCGCTCTGCAGTCAGTTTGCCGCGCTCAATCGCGCCGGCACCGCCGTGAATCACCAGACGGATTGGTGGTGCGTCAGCTTGGGCCGGATTTGATTGTAAATTCATCGATAGCAGAATCAGAATGTAAAAAAGCGGATGGATCGTCTCAATTCTCTCAAGTTGATTGGGAGTGTGTGCTTCACCTGGATTCAAAAAATAATTTCTATGTTTTGGGTATCCAGGAGTTGATAAAAATAGCGTGCACTACTATCGCATCCGAATTTCTTCTTGGTCAGCCATCTCCATTACTGTAGCTGCCGTTAATTGTCCATCCATGTTACCGTCCCAGGTGGCATTGAACGGTAGTGTGTTTTGCACGCGTTTTGCGAGGTCGAGATAGGTTTGCAATGTCAAATCAGTTTGTGTGATCGGTATCGCAATCGCACGCGGATTCTGCAGAGCTTCATTAAGCAAGGCCTGATTGATGCGGGTCTGAGACCGTGAATCAAGCTTTGCTTTGGACGAAGCGCGAGAGGTGTTTAATGAATTCTTAAGTAATAGATTGTGATTACGCTTGTCGTCTTCCAAAATGGAATAGCTTTGCAAATAGAGTGTGTTTTCACGCCAGCCAAGCAAATGAGGTTGATTGACGACGCGAACCGGTGTGCCCACTGGGACATCGTTATAAATGAAGGCAATATCCTCGGGGTACATGCGTACACAACCGTGACTGCCGCGCAAGCCAATGCTCGGCGGTTTGTCGGTGCCATGAATCGCATAGCTTGGCCAGGCGAGTCTGAGGACATGAGCGCCCATGGGATTGTCGGGCCCCGGCGGTACGATAGCGGGGAGTGGATTGCCGTTTTTGGCATGTTCTTTCCGAATGGAAGGCGTGGGTATCCAACTGGGATTCTTGTTTTTGGCCGTAATCCTTGTCATGCCTTCCGGCGTTTTCCATTCCACGCGCCCGATTCCGACTGGGTGTGTAATCACCCTTTGGGGTTCGCCCGGTTTGGTTTGCGGAAAATAGAACAGCCGCATTGCAGCAAGGTTGATCACAATACCTTGACGCGGAGCATCCGGTAAAACGAATTGGGTTGGGATTACGACTTTGGTACCTGCTTTCGGTAACCAGGGGTCGATTTGGGGGTTGGCGCTGACGATTTCTTCATAACCCAGGTTAAAACGCCGGGCGATATCGGAAAGTGTATCGTCCTCGCGGGCAGTAATGATCTGTAATTTACCGACCACATCTTCACGGGCGGAATCGAAACTGTATTCATGACTTGCAATGGGCATCGGCAACGACCGAGCAACTGGATTGACTGATTGCGTCGATTGGGTTAGAAATGATTGACATCCGATCAAGAAGAAAAAGCTGCCGATAAAGCTGTATCTCAGAATATAATGCAGCAATGGTGGAAATGTTGGGATCATCCGAATCATATGGGTCAAAAAACAATAAAATCATCAATGGCTCGTCAATTTACAGGTTTTTTCCGCAAGGCTCAATCATTCTGCTGATCAATAGGAATTTCGTTGGTTAAAAGACAGTGCTGTAAAAATAAAATATTTCCCGAAAAATACTCGAAAACTACCAGAGAATCGCGCTTAACAGGATTGCAAATGCACCATCAACCCGATTTATTTTCCAGTGAGATCAAAGATACTTCGCGGCATACCTCAGGTAATTCTGCGAATGCGCTTAGGATGATGGCACAGCATGATCATCTATCACCAGGGCAGCAGCGCTTTAACCGGCTACTGGATCGCATTGAGAAGTTGAAAGTACAATGGGTCGAAATGCAGATGATGTGCGATGCGCATCGTCCCGTGTACCACCAGATACTGACGCCGCTGCGTGAGCGCCATAGCCTATGTGTGCGGGAAATGGTGTTTCTGCTGGATAGCCGATTGCAGCGTAGAGGCCTAAGTGCACAGCAAGAACGTATTGCTGCAGCCATACTGTGCAATCTTAGTATGCAGTTGATAGTTCAAGGAGATGAAGAAATGAAAGCGCTGCATGACAAGTACAGCAGCGAAAGTTTGTCGCAGAAGGAGCAATCTGCCATGATGGATATGCGCGAAATGATGGAAGACATGCTGGGTGGGCCATTGACCGATGACGAATCCTTGGAAACTGTGAACGATGTATTTGAAGCGGGTATGAAGCGTTTGCGCGAAGCGGAAGAGGTCAAACGGGAAGCGCGACAAGCTCGGATTCGAAAAAGAAAACCCAGTGCCGCTCAGCTCCAGGCTGAAGCCAATCAGAAGGCGGCAGAAACCACATTGCGCAAAGTTTTTCGTCAACTGGCCAGTGCTTTGCATCCTGATCGTGCCAGTGATTCCGATGAACGCGACCGGAAAACAGTGCTCATGAGCGAAGCCAATGCCGCTTACGATCGTCGTGATTTGGTGGCTCTGTTACAAATCCAACTGCGTGTTGAACTAACGGACACTGCATCCATTGCCAAAATGGCGGATGAGCAAATTGCTGCAATGACGTTATTGCTCAAACAACAAGCTCAGGAACTGGAAAGCGGATTGCAACAGCAGCGTCATGAGGTACGCTATGAATTTGGCCTCAAGTCCTATGAGACGGTGAGCGTGGCTAACCTTAATCGCAGTCTCAGGGCCGAGGAATCATTTTTTGAAAGGGAGTTGAGCGCGATGCAGCAGGATTTGCAGCAACTGACCGATGATAAATACTTCAAGCGCTGGTTAAAAGATCAAAAACAGTTATCCAAGGAACCTAGGGCGGACATTTTTGATGATTGGCGGTATTGAATTTTCTCGATACGTCGTTGCAGTCCGGAGTGCTGATAACAGACGAAGAAAAATCCATATCTCCTTTATAAGCGTACTGGAAATTTAAACACTACAGAGTTTCATATTGATGAAATCAGGCTATTATGTTGGGATGGAATGGGATTTTGAACATGTGCATGAGATTGGGATAATTTAAAATTGCATCATAATCGGGAGAATACCAATGACTGAACAAAATAACGTGCCGATCGAGAATAAAACGGAAGCAGCCAGAAATCAGGCAATGCAGATTAATGTCAAGATGCAGCAAGGTGAGCATGCCGGTCAGCCGCTCTATTCTAATTTTGCTTCGATTCAGGGAGGGCAGGGGGTTGTGATTGTGGACTTTGGTTTTCTTGATCCCCAGACCATGAGCACGTTGAATCAACTGGTGCGTGCGGGCAAGAGAGTGCCGGATACCGTTGGCGCAAGGATGTCGTGCCGGATTGCACTGAGTGTTGAAGCCGCACACAATTTGGCGCATCAGCTGAATCAATTGCTGCAAAAAAAATAGTTGGGATTTCTCTGTCACGTTCAGGCAATTGATGCGTGACTGTTTTATGTGATTGATTTTCTTAATTGGAGAAACGCATGTCTGATGAGAAAGATATTGTGACTCAGGATAAAGATGAGATGACTCAACCGGCTACGAAGCAGATTGGTATCAGAATGTTGCCGGGCGAGCACACGAGTCAGCCGTTGTATTCCAATTGCTCGACTGTGAATGGTGGGCAGGGTGTGGTGCTAGTCGATTTCGGTTTCCTTGATCCGCAGAGCCTGAATGCTTTGAATCGAATGGCGAGATCAGGCGAAAAGCTACCGGATGTGGTCAATGTGAAATTGTCCAGCAGGATGGCAATCAGTATCGAGACCGCTCATCATTTGTCACAGCAACTGAATCAATTGCTTGGCACTCAGCTTTCGGCTGCCGTTGCGCAGCAAGGTCAGAAAAATACGAATGAACCATCGATGCAGACTGATTCGAGTGCGCTGGGAGAAGGTGGCTTGGATACTCAGAAAAACGATAAGAGTGGTTTCCGTTTTCCCTGGTCAAAGAAGACTCACTAATCATCATCAAGTCAATCAGATAATTGGGAACCGGGATTATCTGATTGACTCAACAATTAAAACTGGTAATACAATTACTCCTTAGTCGTTCTTTTTACGCAATGGGATTTTCTTAAATAGCGGTATGAGAAATAATCCGATCAGTGCACCAATCAGCATTATTCCGTAATTTCTCAAATCCGGGTCGGAAAAATTGGTCATTTCCAGTGTTAGTAAGTTCTTTTCAGCTTTGCCGGAAGGCTTATTAGAAACTTTCGGCAAATCCTCGGCTTCATAGCCATCGTTGACATTATAGGGTGTTAGACCTGGAATGCTGGGGATGTCTTTTCCGCCTTTCCCCACCACTAATTGCGCCTTCATGCCTTTTTCCATGTGATGAGAAATATCGCAGTGCACCAGATAAGTGTCATCGGAGCCCGGTACGATGATCGTGCCGGATACGGTTCTAGGGCCAGTGACTTCCAGATGGAACATACCATATTTATAAAGATATTTAGGCAAGCCGTGCATCATGAATTGATGGCGAACACTATCCTCGTTAATAAAATGCCAGGTAACTTTCGCGCAGGGTTTCACGTGCCACTGTTGCTGATCAAACGCGAAAGCCGTGCCTGGGAATTTCGCAGAATACTTTCTGCCGGCCCGCACGGTAATTTCAACTTCTTCCGAAATACTTTGGCAACTGCTGGGAAGTTTGTCCAGGTTCTGCCCCATGATCATGGTGCCTTCGTGATCCATGATGTGATCGTCATCCATGTGATGATGGTGATGCATATCGCCATGATCCATAGCATGCGTATCGTGAGCACTGTGATCCATATCGTGATCATGCCCATGATCAGTATCATCCGCACCATGCTCGCCAGCATGATCGACTGCAGCGCCGGTTTTTGTGCTGATGCTGTGGCCACTGTGATCATGCTTATCCTGATCCATACTATGTTCGCTATGATCATGCGCATCATGATCCATGTCGTGACCACTGTGATCTTGTTTTTCTTGTTCGCTGGATTTATCTTGCTGCTGCGCAGTTGCCGGTATGTTGAACGCAAGAATACCGGCAAGTAAGAAAATAATTGTTGTAGTCTTAGCCATTATTGGTTACTCCCTTTAGGGCTTTTTAGGCGTGCGATTGCTGCTGTGGCGCTTTGTTTGATTTGTCCCCATCGGGCGAAAATCAAATAGATCAAAAACCCTGCCAGTAAGCCGTAAAGCGCATTAAGCAGCAAAGTTTGTGTCGCAGTATCCAAACCCGTACGTTCACCCGGAGATCCCAAGCTCGCCCATTCATCCAGATCCTGCCAGATGGGGAGCCTTCTTTCGAAGTATTCCTTAGTGAAATACTTGTTTAAATCAATACCAAAATGACTCACCTTCGGCATACCGTCTTTACCTAAATAGGATGTGTAGACGATCGAACTCATACTGCCGCCCTCGGCCATGCCGTCCGTGGTGATTCCTTTTTCCCGGTGGTCATGGATCAGCCAGTCACCTTCGCCGTAGCTATGTTTGCCGTCATTGACAGTTTCCAGCTTCAGATCAAGTCGCTGTGCCGGTGCGATATCAAAGACATCGCGCATGATCTGCGCCATCGGGTTGTGTTCCACGCCATCATAATGCGTGATCGTGGCATGATGGCCGTGTGTATGAACGGCGATCTGCTCGCCACCGCTATTGAGCAGCCGGAGTTTGATTTTTTGATCCGGTTCGACAATGATGAGCGATTCCCTGAGGGTATAAGGGAATGAAAGACCGTTCAGAGTAAAATAATCTTCGGTTGAGTCGGTAATGTCATAACGCCGGTTCATATCACGCGCAATGAGTCTGGGGTCGTTATGTTTCTGGATGATCTCGCCTAATTGCTTATCCATTGCGTGATAGTGCAGATCGTACTCTTGATCGAACTGCTCACGCACCGCAACCGAAGGATGGCGCACATGACCTGCGCCGATATTCAGCGTTTGCAACCAGTTATTCGGTCTATTTTCTTCAACGATAATCATCCCGGCAAGCCCCATGGCCAAGTGGGTGTGGGTTTGTACGTGACAGTGATAAAACATGGTGCCAGGTTGGCGCGCCTGGAACTGATAAATACGGCGTTCGCCCGGCATCAGTTCCACTTCGCTGGTTTGCGGTACACCGTCTTGGCCACCGTGTTCGCCGTGCGAGAATGGGTGATCAACGCCGTGCAGATGAATACTATGAGGGAAATAATGAGTATTCTCCAGTACGATTTGCACGATGTCACCGACTTCGACACGAATGACTGGTGAAGGTAATCTCAACAGCGGATTCGCACGGATACTCTCGAAATTTTCAGTCGACATACCGCTCATCTTGGGCGCGAAAACCCATGCGCCGGGCTGTATACCGGGGGCAATATCAAAGGTTGGAAGCACCCCGGGAAAATCGGGTGTTTTGCCGTTTAATTCCATGATTTCCAGTTTGATGATAATCCGGTCGGGATCACCATCGCCATCCAGATCGTCGGTTTTGATGATGGCGTCTGGCGAGAGTCCCGTCTTCATCAGGGTATCCATCGAGATATTATTGGTTCCTTTGACCGCCGCTGCGATCCACGCGGGATTATCCGGGCTGCAACCTGGAGATGCTTCAATTTTGACACCATCAATTTCCTGAGCTTCCCGCCATGCGGCAGAAATGATGGGATCGCACATGGGTTCAGCGGTTAATGCCGCAGGGTCAACTTTTATAGTTTCAGGTAACTTTAAGGATGCCTGAGCAGTCACTGCTGCCGACATCATGCAGAAAGTCAATAGGGCAAAAAAAATATGGACAGGCATATATAGCGCACCTTTAAATTTTATTGAGCATTAAAAATAGAGTTGATCGAATTTGCACATTGAGTGATCGGAGCCGGTTTTAATGATCAGGATCAATTTAATAAGCCAGATCGAGAGGTACAAATACTCAACTGCGTATCCGGAGGCAGGTAAAATAATGCGGAATATCTTATCTTCATCTATGCAATACTTCTACATTGTTCGTCAAACTATCATTATAGATATTATACAGAACCCTATTATGCTTTTGTGGTTTTTCCATAATCTGATGGATGTTAAATTTATAACTTACTGAGCAAATTGATCGAGTGGCAATCTCTATTTTTTCAATGTTTTTGAATTATCCTTGTTTTTTAACGATTCTTAAAAAGAAATGCGCTAATTCTTTTTACTATGGATTGGCGTGTTGTCTATTGGCAGGTTGTGGAGGCAGCGAGCCGGATCAGCCAACAGCCGGAACGAATCCAGCCATTGCGGTGACATTTATGGTTGCTGAGCCGGTAAATATGCCCATGAGCCTTGAAACAATCGCGCAAACCGAGGGTGCAAAAGAAATCGAAGTTCGCCCGCGTGTCGGTGGAATTTTACTTAAGCGTTTGTATGACGAGGGTGCGGCGATCGTAGCCGGACAGCCGCTATTTTTAATCGATCCCGAGCCTTTTCAGAATGCTTTGAATGAGGCGGGAGCCTTACTGCGCGAGCAGGAAGTTCGGGTATTACGCGCCAGAACCGATGAGAATCGTCAAAGACAGTTGCTGGCGGAAAATTTTGTCAGTCAGCGCGCTCATGAATTGACCACAGCAGATCTCGCGATAGAAGAAGCTGCCTTGCAAGCTGCAAAAGTCCGCGTTCGGCAAGCGCAGCTCAATCTTTCCTATACTACCGTTAAAGCGCCTGTCAGTGGGATGACCGGGCGTGCACAATTTTCCGAAGGCGCATTGGTGTCCGCTAATAGCAGCCTGCTGACGACATTGGCGCAGCTGTCTCCGATATGGGTGCGGTTCAGTTTCTCTGATAATGAAGTTGCCAGGTTCGGCGGGCATTTGAACGAAAAGAATGTGCATAGTGTGCAAATGATTCTTGCGGATGGTTCCGAGTATCAACAGACGGGCAAGATCAATTTTGCCGCCAGTAGAATTGATCCTATGCTCGGCACACAGCAATTACGCGCCACGTTTGACAATGCCGATCAGCGCATACTGCCCGGGCAATTTGTGCGGGTGCGGGTGACTGCCGGGGAATCGAGAACGGTATACGTCGTTCCCCAGGTTGCCGTGCTAAGCTCGGATTTAGGGCGCTTCGTTTATGTCATTGATGAACATAATGCTGTCGTTCAGCGTGCTGTTATCGCCGGAGATTGGATTGGCAAGGATTGGATCATTTTGGATGGATTACATGCGGGAGATCGGGTGGTGGTGGATAATCTCATCAAATTGTCACCCGGTAAAACGGTCGATCCGCAATTACGGGATGCGCCATCGTCATGATGGATAATCCGATCTATGGCTAGATTTTTTATTGAGCGGCCGATCTTTGCATCGGTTTTGTCGATCATTATTGTGCTTGCAGGATTGGCGGCTGCCATGCAATTGCCGATCGAGCAGTACCCGAGGATTACGCCTCCCACCGTCATTGTGACTGCAAATTTCCCCGGTGCCAGTGCCGAAACGGTCATCAAAACAGTGGCTGCGCCGATTGAAGAGAAGCTCAGTGCCATTGAGGGTTTGTTGTACTTTAATTCCAGCGCTGATTCGAGCGGGCGCCTGACGATTACCGTCACATTTGAAATTGGCACCGATGTCGATCGCGCAACGTTCAATGTCAGCAATGAAGTGAATACCGCATTGGCGCGTTTACCTGATGAAGTCAGGCGTACCGGAATTACCATCCAGAAACGCACCAATGATCTGTTGCTGGTTTTCGCGGTAACTTCCCAGGACCCTCAGCATACAGGGCTTTTTCTAAGCAACTTCATTACCAACAATATTCTGGATGACATCAGGCGTGCGCCGGGTGTTGGGGAAGCCAGAATTTTTGGCGCCCAGGATTATTCCATGCGGATTTGGTTGAGACCGGATCGAATGGCGCAACTGGGCATTACAACCAGCGATATTGTAGCTGCTATCCGGGCGCAAAATGCGCAACCCGCGGTGGGGAAGATAGGACAGGAACCTGCCTTGGCCGATCAGCAATTGGTTTATACCGTCACTGCGAAAGGCCGGTTATTAGAACCCGAACAATTTGAGAATATCATCTTGCGTTCGGATGGGCCGCGCGGTGTGTTGTATTTAAAAGATGTGGCGCGGATCGAACTGGGTGCGCAAGACTATTCAACCCGGACTTTGTTGAATGGACAGCCGGGTTTGGGTATCGGTGTGTTTTTGCGCTCCGGTGCCAACGCGCTGGATACGGCTGCAGCAGTTAAAGCCAAGATGAATGAGCTGCAGCATTATTTCCCTGAAGGGGTGCAGTACGTTGTTTCCTATGATATCAGCGTGTTTGTCAAAGCCTCCATTTGGGAAGTGATCAAAACCCTGGGGGAAGCCATGTTGCTGGTGGTTCTGGTGGTTTATTTGTTTCTGCAGAGCTGGCGCGCCACGCTGATTCCGATTATCGCCATCCCGATCTCTTTGATCGGCACGTTTGCCGGACTCTGGTTGCTGGGGTACTCGATCAATACTTTGACGCTTTTTGCCATGGTGCTCTCAATCGGCATTGTGGTCGATGATGCGATTGTGGTGCTGGAAAATATCGAGCGGTTAATGACGCAAGAAAAATTATCACCGATGAATGCCGCGATCAAGGCGATGCAACAGGTATCCAGCGCCGTGGTAGCGATGACCATGGTTCTGGTGGCGGTTTTTATTCCGGTGGCATTTTTAGGAGGCATAGCTGGTGAGTTGTATCGGCAGTTTGCTGTAACGGTGGCGGTGGCGGGCGTTATTTCCGGCATTGTGGCCTTGACGTTAACGCCCACTTTGTGCGCGGCTTTACTCCGGCCCACGCATCGTCAATCGGTTTTCTTTACCTGGTTCAACACATATTTTGAGCAAGTGCGCAGATTTTATGTGGGCATGGTGGGCCTGAGTCTGCGCAACTCGATCCGATGCGTATTGATTTTCGCGTTGGTGATTGTGGGACTGATGGTTCTGGTGAAGCATATTCCGGAGAGCTTGGTTCCTGCGGAAGATCAAGGTTTCGTGATTGCAGCGGTGATTCTGCCCGATAGTGCCACGCTGGCAAGAACCGTGCAAACCGCTGACGCCGTTGTTGCCGAGCTGATGAGCAAGGAGCCCGCGGTGATTTTTCAGTTTGCGGTGAATGGACTGGATTTTATTGGCGGCGGGAACAAAACGAATGTATCGACCATATTTCTGCGTTTGAAAGATTGGTCGGAACGTACGGTCAGCGCGGAAGAAACGGTCAAGAAGATATTTCAAGTGGGTGCTCAGCAACCGGATGGTCTGGCGATTGCCTTTAATCCACCGGCGATACGGGGACTGGGCAGTACCGGCGGGTTTGAATTATTTGTGCAGAGCCGTACGGGTTCCGATACTGCACAGTTAGCCGTGGTGGTGAATGAATTCATGCAGGCGTTGAGGCAAGAACCCAGGCTGGCGACAGTGAATTCATTTTTGCGTTCGTCGGTACCGCAGTATTTTATCGAAGTGGATGAAGCTAAAGCCGTCGCGCAAGGGGTTGCTATCGCGGATATTTATGACACGCTGCAAAGCACGATGGGAACATTCTATGTTAATGATTTCAATCGCTTTGGACGGACGTATCGCGTACAGCTACAGGCTGAGGCCGCGTTCCGCATGAAAGCGGAGGACTTGGGGAAAGTCTACGTGCGCGCGCAATCGGGTGCGATGGTGCCTTTGTCAGCCTTGAGCACAGTCAAGCACATCGTGGGTGCGGAACAACTGGAGCGATTCAATGGCCTGCTGGCGGCGAAAATCATGGGGAGCGGCGCCAGCGGTGTCAGCTCCGGCGAGGCCATTGCGTTGGTCGAAAGCATTGCAGCCACAATCTTGCCGGAAGGTTATCAAATTGCCTGGACCGGTGCCGCATTTCAGGAAAAAAGATTGGGCTCGGCGGCGATCTTCGCCTTCAGTCTTGCGGTCGTGATGGTTTTCCTGATTTTGGCTGCGCAATTTGAAACCTGGGCGTTGCCCGTGGCCGTCATTATGGCGATTCCATTTGCGATGCTCGGTGCATTAGCCGCAATTCTGCTGCGTGGTATGCCCAATGATATTTATTTTCAGATCGGCATGGTGACGTTGATCGGGTTGACGGCAAAAAATGCGATTCTGCTGGTTGAATTTGCCAGCCAGAGAATGAAGCAGGGCGTGGATGCTGCCCAGGCGGCGATTCAATCCGCGCAACTGCGTTTTCGTCCGATCGTAATGACTTCGATGGCATTTATATTGGGCGTGGTTCCGCTGGTTATCGCCACCGGCGCTGGCTCGGCCGCGCGCCAATCGATGGGAACCGGAGTTTTTGGCGGCATGATCATGGCGACTACCGTCGCCACTATTTTTGTGCCATTATTTTTTTCCTGGTTTGTGCGCAAACACGAACCTAAACAACCTGAGACTCTGCAAGCCATAATGCCCAAATCACAACTATCTGATAAGTCGGATAGAGATGCTCAGGATTGATGGATTCAAATAGTTGAGAAACTATCTGCGTTGTCGTTGCAGTGTTAGAAGCGATGACGACTTGTCAGAAAGTCTTTGAACAATCCCTGTTTGTCATTCCGAATATAGTGAGGAATCTTCAAGAATTAATGTGATAAATTTCTCGTTGCACGCGAAATGACAGCGATGCAAGAGCTTCCCGGAGAATAAGGATTATCACGCAGTAAAATTGTCGATTGTCATTTGCTTTCAAACGATGCTATTGTGCAGCGAAACCCTTCTAGTAAATTTTTATTAAAAAACAGTTTAAACTAAATTTATACAAATTCATTTTGAAAAGGACTAAGATATTTCGGAGAATCTAATGTTGTAGATTTATATAGTCTGCTACAGATTGTAGCTTTGGTTTTGCTCTGATCATTCCAGATAACAGTTGGTGCTGTGGAAGCGATATTTCTGACGAGCTGAAACCTTATTTAATAGTTTGAAGTTTTTCCCCAGCTCAGGAATGCTGATCATGGCAACTACAATTATCAATTTATCCAGCCTCGATGGCACAAACGGCTTTCGTTTGGATGGTGTCGCGGCGAATCAACTATCCGGTGCGTCAGTTAGCAATGCGGGTGATGTGGACGGAGATGGATTTGATGATGTCATTATCGGTGCTCCAGATGCCAGCCCGAACGGAAAGAATTCCGGTGCCAGCTATGTAGTGTTTGGTAAGGCTTCAGGTTTTAGTGCTACGATGAGTTTATCTACTCTCAACGGCGGCAATGGCTTCCGCCTGGAAGGGTCAGCCGCAGGTGATCGGTTAGGTAGTGTCTGCAATGCTGGGGATGTCAATGGTGATGGTTTAGATGATTTGATTATTGGAGCACCTGGAGCTGATTCGAATGGAAGTAACTCAGGATCCAGTTACGTGGTGTTTGGTAAAGATACCGGATTTGAGGCCACAATGAATTTATCCAGTCTTGACGGTAATAACGGCTTTCGCTTGGATGGCCCAGCTTCAGATCTTATGAAATTGGGATCTGGAGCACCGGTCAGTAGTGCTGGAGATATCAATGGGGATGGCTTTGACGACGTGATTATCGGGGCATCATCGCAAGGCAATGACGACTATTCTTCTCCGGTAACTGTTGATTATGTCGTGTTTGGAAAAGCCCCGGGATTCGACTCGATATCCAATCTATCGGACCTAAACGGAAGTAATGGTTTTCGTTTACAACTTGCTACTATAGCAGAAACGACATCAGTCAGTAGTGCAGGCGATATTAACGGTGATGGCTACGACGATCTGATTGTAGGTATTCTATTACCATCTACCTATCGTGATGCCATAAATGGCACTGTAAGTTACGTAGTGTTCGGCAAAGGCTCCGGTTTTGATTCTGCAATAAATTTATTCAATCTTGATGGCAGCGATGGTTTCAAGTTAACGGGTATGGGTTTTAACTTGTATGGGGGAGCGCTTGATGTCAGTAACGCGGGCGATATTAATGGCGACGGATTCGGTGATTTGATCATTGGTGCTGCTGAAGAATTTCGGGCCGGGTATGATTCTGGTACCAGCTACGTAGTGTTTGGCAAGGCATCGGGATTTGATGCCACAATGAGTTTATCCGATCTTGATGGCGACAATGGTTTTCGTATTGATGGCGTGACTGAAAATGATCGATCGGGATCTTCGGTGAGCGGTGCAGGGGATGTGAATGGCGATGGTTTCGATGATTTGATTGTAGGTGCTCCCGGAGCACCAAATTCGAATGGTGACCGATCCGGTTCCAGCTATGTAGTATTTGGTAAGGCCTCGGGTTTTGATGCCACAATGAGTTTATCCGATCTTGATGGCGACAATGGTTTTCGTATTGATGGCGTGACTGAAAATGATCGATCGGGATCTTCGGTGAGCGGTGCAGCGGATGTGAATGGCGATGGTTTCGATGATTTGATTGTCGGTGCCCCCGGCGTTAATTTGAATGGCGAAAATTCTAATGCCAGCTTTGTGATCTTTGGCCGCAGCGATTTTACCGGTGGTAGTGACGTGGATTTTCCCGGTACACCCGGCAATGATATTTTCACCGGCACTTCCGCTGCGGAAAGTTTTGTGGGAGGCGCCGGCAATGACCGCATGATCGGCCGTGGTGGCGCGGATTCGTTCGATGGCGGTGCAGGCAACGATTACATCCGCATCTTGGGCGATAATTTTCAATTTGTCGATGGTGGGTTGGGTACTGATATCCTGGGACTGGCTGGGAGCGGCTTCAATCTAGACTTGTCAGGCGTAATCGATAACATCCACGGTATCGAGATTATCGCCCTATACGGTGTCGGCGACAATACGCTGACCTTGACGGCACAGGATGTCATCGATCTATCGGGTGAGACGAATACGCTGAAAATCAAAGGCAATGTCGGGGATAGCGTGGTTGGGCTGAGCAACGGCTGGGTGGACGGTGGTATTCGGGGTAACTTCCATGAGTATACACAGGGCGATGCGGTGGTGCTGATCGGGGTGAATGTGACCACGGATTTCCCGGTTGGTTAACGAGCCTTTCAGAATTACTCGATTGTTAGAAACAGACCGGAAAGATCGCATCTTTCGGTCTGTTTTTTTACCCCAGCTTGCGCTTTAGGGTGTTTCCCTGATGTTATTTCAGGCAATAAAAAAGCCACTTGATATCAAGTGGCTTTTTTATAACGAGGAGATTTTTTATTAATTAGCTGGAGTGTTATCGATATTGCCGCTTACGAATTGCGGTGCCTGGCTTTCACCAGCTAATTTGTAATGTATCGCTGCCTGAGCTTTATTCTCAGCTACTAATTTTTCATATTCACGAATATTGGCTTTTTCATGAGATTGAAAATCCAGACCTTTGCGACCATAGTAAAAAGATCTTGATTCATAATCTTCCAAAGCAGCTTGGTGTTGTGCAAGCTTAACTTCTGCTTCTTTTAATAACACTTCATGTTGTTTTGCCAATTGCAGATGTTCTTGAGCGGTTAAAATTTCTTCGGCGCTTGCGGAGCTGAAGGGCAGGCCGACAAAAAATAAAGCAGCGATTAATGATATTGCTGTAATAGTTTTTTGAGTTTTCATGATTTTTGCCTCCGAGATAAATTTCAACGATTGAGTACATATTAATGACTCCCGCATCGAAAATAAATCGGGAAACCCTTGATTCTTATACTGGGGAAACCCTTGTTGATCTCTAAGGAAAACCATTAGAATCCATGGAAATGAAGGGTGTATCTATAACAAGAGCGTTAAAGTCAGGTCAGCCCCCCATCCATCAAAATTTATTTAATTGCTTTGCTTTCAGTCTTTACAAATATAAGTGTGCAATATCTGATCTGCCTTGATACGACAACTTCTGTAGAGAATGCGTATTTCAGCAAACTTTCCGCTGTTTTCCAAGCATTCCTCAAGCTTCTTTAAAACCTACATATACAGTCAGAATTATCTGAATTGTCATTAAAGTATTTTTGTGCCACAGTGCCTGATCTCGTCAACATATTCTTATAAAAATAATTTAAATTAACGGTTTGCGGTATGCGATGGAATATTCCGCTGGCGAAGCTACATAATCATCAGATCACTCAGTTTATGATCAAGATGATGGTGAATACCCTAGCAATTAATGGATTGCTTGCAAATCACTTCTTATTTTGGAGGCAAAATAATGGCAATAGCTAATTTTAATTTGGCTGATCTCGATGGCAGCAATGGTTTTCGTCTGAATGCAGAGACAGGATATTCCTTTCGTTCGGTCAGGAATGCAGGCGATGTGAATGGTGATGGTTTGGATGATGTGTCAATCAGCATTTCTGGGGATGCCAGCAGGGGTTACAGTAGTTCCGGTTACGTAGTGTTCGGCAAGGTTGCGGGATTTGATGCGGAGATGGATTTGTCGGAACTTGACGGCAGTAACGGCTTTCTTTTGAATGAAGGATATAGTTTCGACACCGTTGGGGATGTGAACGGGGATGGCTTTGATGATGTGATTATTGGTGCTGGGAATCACATCTATGTGGTATTTGGGCGTGCATCCGGTTTTGATGTTGAGGTGGATCTATCCAGTCTTGATGGCAGCGATGGTTTTCGCTTGGAAAAAAGTAAAGTCAGCGCCGCTGGAGATGTGAATGGGGATGGTTTTGATGATGTGATTATTGGTGCTGGGAATTACAGCTACGTAGTATTTGGGCGTGCCTCCGGTTTTGATGCTGAGGTGGATCTATCCAGTCTTGATGGTAGCAACGGCTTTGGTTTGCATAGAGTAGACAGTGGCCGATTAGTAATCAACACAGTCAGCACTGCTGGAGATTTCAATGGAGATGGTTTTGATGATGTGATTGTTTTTTTTGATACAGTATTAGGTAAATCTGATGGCTATGTGGTTTTTGGCAAGTCAACGGGCATTGATGCGATGACGGAATTATCCAGTCTTGATGGCAGTAACGGCTTTCACTTAAAAAATATCTCATTTAGATTCAGTGACGCAGGCGATGTGAACGGGGATGGTTTTGATGATTTGATTATTGGTGCTGGGAATTACAGTTACGTAGTATTTGGGCGCGCATCTGGATTCGAAGCCGAGATGGATCTGTTCGAACTCAGTGAGAATGGTTTTCGCGTGGATGCACTGGCGCCGCGAGATGGATTTGGCAGCTCGGTCAGCACGGCTGGAGATGTCAACGGTGATGGTTTTGATGATGTGATTATCGGCGCTCCCGGCGGCTCCGGTTCCAGCTACGTGGTATTTGGCCAGGCATCCGGTTTTGATGCTACGGTCAATCTAATGTCCTTGAACGGAGCTCTGGAAAATGGTCATTTAGGTAGTTCGGTCAGTGGTGCGGGAGACGTGAATGGCGACGGGTTTGATGATTTGATGGTCAGTGCTGGTGGAGACATAATATACCGAGGGGTAGGTGATACGACCTATTATACGACCAGTTCCGGCTATGTAATATTTGGCAGCAGCGATTTCACCGGTTTGACAGCATACCTTGGCACCTCGGGCGACGACACGCTCACGGGCACAACGGCGGCTGAGATCTTTTATGCACGCGAAGGCAAAGACACGCTGATCAGCGGCGGGGGCGCGGATACGATTTTTGGAGGAGCAGGCCGCGACACCATCCGGGTGTCCGATCCTGATTTTTTGCTGGTTGACGGTGGCAATGATCATTCCGGGTTTGTGGAAGATGACACCCTGGAGTTGGATGGCGGTGGAATGAACCTGGATCTGACGGCTGCAGATCACACGGTTATCGATATTGAAACCATCGATTTGAGCGGTACCGGGGATAACGTATTAACGCTGACGGCTGCGGATGTGCTGGATCTATCGAGCAGCACCGATACCCTAACAGTCAAGGGCGACGCCGGTGATCGCGTTGCCGGATTAAGCAGTGGCTGGGTCGATCGCGGTTTTAAGGGTGAGTTTCATATGTTTTCGGCCCAGAATGAAGCGGTGCTGATGGTTGCGGATGCTGTAAGTACAGATTTTGTGGATGGCGGTCATATGGTTATATCCGATCTGAATGGGGATAATGGCTTCCGCCTGGATGGTGCAGCAGGTCATTCTTCAGGCGGCTCTGTGAGCAATGCGGGGGACGTCAATGGGGATGGTCTTGATGATGTAATTATTGGTGCTCCTTTTGCTAACCTGAGTGGTAATTATTCCGGTACCAGCTACGTGGTATTTGGCAAGGCATCCGGATTTGATGCAACAATGAACTTATCCGGTCTCGACGGCAGCAATGGTTTCCGTCTGGGTGGGGTGGCGAATAATGACAATTCTGGTGTAGTCAGTAGTGCGGGGGACGTCAATGGCGATGGTTTTGATGATGTAATCATTGGAGCACCTGGTGCTGACAACAATAATCTCTCTTCCGGTTCAAGCTACGTAGTATTCGGCAAGGCATCAGGATTCGATGCGGTAATGAATCTATCCGGCCTCGATGGCAGTAATGGTTTTCGCCTGGATGGTGAAGTACTGCGTGAATATTCGGGGCTCTCTGTGAGCAACGCCGGGGACGTCAATGGTGATGGTTTTGATGATGTAATCATTGGTGCTCCTGGTGCTGATCCGAACAATTCCCATTTCGATGACGAAGGTTCCAGTTATGTGGTATTTGGTAAGGCATCCGGATTTGATGCGGCGATGAATCTCTCCACCCTGGACGGCAGTAATGGTTTTCGTCTGGATGGAGAATTATTTAGAGGCTCGTCAGGTGCTTCGGTCAGCGCTGCGGGGGATGTCAACGGTGATGGTTTTGGTGATGTGATTATTGGTGCTTCTCGTGGATATGGTTCCAGTTATGTGGTATTTGGCAAGGCGGCGGGATTTGATGCGGCGATGAACTTATCCGATCTTGATGGCAGCAACGGTTTTCGCATGAAGGGAGGGACGTCCGATATTTTAGCCGGATCGATCAGCAATGCTGGAGATGTCAACGGGGATGGGTTTGATGATTTGATTATTAGCGCCCGAGGAATTCGGGTGGGTGATTATTATTATGGTTATAGCTATGCTCGCGGGGGCAGTTACGTAGTATTCGGCAAAGCGTCAGGTTTTGATGCAGAGATGAATCTGTCCGAGCTTGATGGCGGTAATGGTTTTCGTCTGAATGAAGAAGGTGATTACCAGGGGGTAGCGGTCAGTGGTGCAGGCGATGTCAATGGGGACGGGTTCGATGATTTGATTATCGCTGACCCTGATGAACAGGACCGCTATGGTAATGGTGGCCCCAGTCCCAGCTACGTGATGTTTGGCAAAGCTTCGGGATTCGATGCGGTAACGGATTTATCCGATCTCGAAGGTAATGAAGGCTTCCGTTTGGACGGGGTGGCGAAGGAAGGTGTTCTGGTTACATCGGTCAGTGGCGCCGGGGATGTGAATGGCGATGGTTTCGATGATTTGATTGCCGGTGCCCCCGGTGCCGATTTGAATGGCAAAAATTCAGGCTCCAGCTTTGTGATCTTTGGCCGCAGCGACTTTACCGCTGGACCTGATTTCCTGGGCACGCCTGGGGATGATGTCTTCACCGGAACTCCCGCTGCGGAAAGTTTTGTAACGTTTGACGGCGATGACCGGATGATCGGCGGAGGCGGCGCCGACTCGTTTGCCGGAGGAGCGGGCGACGATGTCATGCAGATCGCGGATGCGGGCTTTGTGCATGCCGATGGTAGCACCGGTTTCGATACTCTGGAATTGGCTGGGAATGGTTTTAATCTGAATTTATCCCGTGTCGGAGATAGAATAAAAGGTATTGAAGCCATTGACATGACGGGGAGTGGAGATCACAGGCTGATCCTGTCGATGCAGGATGTGCTGAATCTGTCGGATGAGACCAATACCCTGAGAATAAAAGGCGATGCCGGAGATAGCGTGGCCGGACTTGGCAGCGGCTGGGTGGATGGCGGTATCCAGAGTAATGTTCGCACTTACATTCACTTTCAACATGAAGCCGTGTTGCAGATCGATGCGACCGTGAGCACGGATTTTGTGGAAGATAATGTTATTAATTTATTCAGCCTCAACGGCAGCAACGGTTTCCGCCTGGATGGTGATGCAGCGTATGATTATTCAGGTCGCTCTGTGAGCATTGCGAGGGATGTCAACGGGGATGGTTTTGATGATGTGATTATTGGTGCTCCTTTTGCTGACCCGAGTGGTAAGTCTTCTGGCTCCAGCTACGTGGTATTTGGTAAGGTATCCGGTTTTGATGCGACGATGAATTTATCCGATCTGGATGGAACTAACGGTTTCCGCCTGGATGGGAGGGCGAAATATGATTATTCAGGTTATTCCGTCAGTGGCGCGGGGGACATTAACGGGGATGGTTTTGATGATGTGATTATTGGTGCTCGTTCTTTGGACTCGAATGGTAATGGATCCGGTTCTAGCTACGTGGTATTTGGGCGCGCATCGGGCTTTGACGCGGCGATGGATTTATCCGACTTGGATGGCAGTAATGGTTTTCGTTTGGATGGGGTTGCGGGCAATTCATCAAGTGAGTCAGTTAGCAATGCAGGAGACATCAATGGTGATGGTTTTGATGATGTGATTATTGGTGCTCCTTTTGCTGACCCGAGTGGTAAGTCTTCTGGCTCCAGCTACGTGGTATTTGGTAAGGTATCCGGTTTTGATGCGACGATGAATTTATCCGATCTGGATGGAACTAACGGTTTCCGCCTGGATGGGAGGGCGAAATATGATTATTCAGGTTATTCCGTCAGTGGCGCGGGGGACATTAACGGGGATGGTTTTGATGACTTGATTGTCGGCGCTCCTGGTGCTGGGTCCAATTACTATAATCTTGATTCCGGTTCTAGCTACGTGGTATTTGGGCGCGCATCTGGCTTTGACGCGGTGATGGATTTATCCAGTCTTGATGGAACTAACGGTTTCCGTCTGGATGGTGAAGCAGAGCGTGATTATTCGGGCCACTCTGTGAGCAGTGCGGGAGATGTCAACGGGGATGGTTTTGATGACTTGATTATTGATGCTCGGGGCTCCGACTCCAACCACAGCTACGTAGTATTTGGCAAGGCGTCCGGATTTGATGCCACGATGGATTTATCCGGCCTTAACGGCAGTAATGGCTTCCGTCTGAATGATGGAAGTGGTTATACAACAGGTCATTCCGTCAGCAGTGCAGGGGATGTCAATGGAGACGGTTTTGATGATGTGATTATTGGTGCTCTTGGCTCAGGTTCCTATTATGGCTATGTAGTATTTGGACGCGCATCCGGTTTTGATGCGGTGATGAATCTATCGGGTCTTGGTGGTGCTAACGGTTTTCGCCTGAAGGGTACTGATAATTATTCTGGAGTTCCTTCCGTCAGCGGTGCGGGGGACGTCAACGGAGACGGTTTTGATGATGTGATTGTCGGTGTTGATCGAGCCGACCCGAACGGTGATGTTTCCGGTTCCAGCTATATCGTATTTGGCAGAAGCGATTTTACCGGTGACGGGGTGGATTTTTTCGGCACATCCGGCGATGATATTTTAACCGGCACCTCCGCGGGGGAAAGTTTTGTAGGAGGCGGCGGCAACGATCGTATGATCGGCCGTGGTGGTGCGGATTCGTTCGATGGCGGTGCGGGTAACGATTACATTCGCATATTGGGCGATGACTTTCTGTTTGTTGACGGCGGTTCAGGTACCGATACGCTGGGATTGTCTGGTAGTGGGCTCAATCTGGATCTGCCCGGCGTAATCGATAAAATTCATGGCATCGAGACCATTGCTTTATATGGTACGGGTGACAACATGCTGACCTTGACCGCGCAGGATGTCATTGATCTATCGGGTGAGACGAATACGCTGAAAATCAAAGGCAACACCGGAGATAGTGTAGTTGGGCTGAGCAGCGGTTGGACGGATGGGGGTGTTCACGGCAATTTCCACGAATATACGCAAGGTGATGCCGTGCTACTGATCGGAGTGGATGTGACGACAGATTTTCCGGTGATTTGACAGGGTGTTGGAAACAGATACAAAATGTTCATTTATGATGTGTAAATTGTGTTCTTTGTCTTGTATTGACTGCCTTAGAAAGGTTTTTCACAATGCCCGGTTTTATTAAGATTGATGGTGCTCAAACTATAAATTTAAACGTCAGGATATGAATGGATACTAACGAGACTACTCTCGCACCTGCGCCGGTGCTCGAAATGAGTACTTCCCGCCAAATGTTGTCTTGGCTGGCCGAACAGAAGCTATCCATCGCTTTCACTACCTATCAGGTGGGTAAGCTGTATTTTATCGGTCTCAAACCCGACAATGGGCTTTCGGTATTTGAGCGCAGTTTTAATCGCTGCATGGGTTTATGCACGACGCAGAATGGTTTGTACATGAGCAGCTTGTATCAGGTTTGGCGCTTTGAAAATGTATTCGAGGCGGGACAGCAGCAGGATGGTTTTGACCGGTTATATGTGCCGCAGATGGGCTATACTACGGGCGACCTGGATATTCACGACATGGCGGTGGATAGCGATGGCCGTCTGGTGTTTGTCAATACGTTATTTGGCTGTTTGGCGGCATTGAGCGAAACGCACAGTTTCAAACCAATCTGGCAACCTTTCTTTATCAGCAAATTAGCGGCGGAAGATCGCTGCCATCTGAATGGCCTGGCGTTGAGAGACGGGCAGCCGGCTTATGTGACTGCGGTAGGGCAATGCGATGTAGCCGATGGCTGGCGTGAGCATCGGGCTGGTGGTGGTATTGTCATCGACGTGCAGCGCAATGAAGTCGTTTGTGGGGGATTGTCGATGCCGCATTCGCCGCGCTGGCATAATGGCAAATTGTGGTTGCTTAATTCCGGTACAGGGGATTTCGGGTATGTTGATCTCGCATCCGGGCGCTTTGAGCCGTTGTGCTTTTGCCCTGGCTATATGCGTGGTTTGAGTTTTCATGGCGATTTTGCTTTGGTGGGCTTATCCAAGCCGCGCGAAAACAAAACATTTAGCGGCTTGGCGTTGGATGATCATCTTAAATCGCGTAATGCAGAAGCGCGTTGCGGCATTCAGGTGATCGATTTACGCAGCGGGGATATCGTTCATTGGTTGCGTATCGAGGGCGTGGTTGAGGAGTTGTATGATGTGGTTACTTTGCCCCGCGTGCGCCGGCCCATGGCACTGGGTTTCAAGACGGATGAGATTCGCCGGGTATTGAGCATTGAGACCTAGGAGGTCGGACTCAAGGCTATATACCCCTTGGTTACGATTGCTTAAATCCGGTAGACTTCCAGATTGCAGGATTGAGCGTAAACTGTATTCAGCAGGTGAGATTACTAAACCGATGAGATGATTTCTTCTCTGGTTCTGGTGAAGATTCAAATTCATAACGCCTGATGTCAATCCTTGCCCCTAAGCACAAGATACTGAATTCACCCTATTTGTGGACTGTTTGCAAACGGCTTGCCTCGTGCAATGGACGGGTTTTCAGCTACAATTACAGATATGAATTCGAGTAAGACAAAAATGCTGTCACCCATTCAGAAAAAATTGGGAGATACCAATATAATTTTAGTGGGCATGATGGGTGCCGGGAAAACGACGATCGGTAAAGCATTGTCGAATTCTCTCTGTAAAGCTTTTGTTGATTCCGACCATGAGATTCAGAGGCGGACTGGTGTAAAGATTCCCGTGATATTTGAAATCGAGGGAGAGGCCGGTTTTCGTAAGCGTGAATCAGAAGTATTGGCAGGATTGGTAGAAAAGAAAAATATCATTCTGGCGACCGGTGGAGGTGCGGTACTAAATGCAGAAAACCGCCAATTATTGAGACAGGGTGGAATTGTTATCTATCTGCGGGCATCGGTTAATGATTTATATCGACGAACCCGCCATGACAAAAACAGACCATTGCTGCAGGCGACCGAAAACTTATACGCACGATTGAATGAGCTCTATCTGCAACGGGATGCGCTCTATCGTGAAACGGCCCATGTCATCATTGATAGCGGAAAGCAAGGTGTGCGTTTCTTAGTGCAAAAACTGATCAACAAATTAATATCTACAGATTTCAATACAATCATGCAGAAAAATCCTGAAAATGCTATGCAGACCGTCGCTGTCGATTTTACCCCTTCATTGGAGAAACGGAGTTATCCGATACATATTGGTTATGGAATTTTGCAACAAGTCGACTTGATTGTTTCTTGTTTGCCACAGAAGCGGGTAGCGATCGTAACTAATTCAACTATAGCGCCCTTTTATCTGGATAAGTTGCGTGTGGCATTGGAAGAAAAGGGCGTCAGTTCGGTTCCAGTTATTCTTCCGGACGGCGAGTCCCACAAAAACTGGGAAACTTTAAATTTAATTTTTGATGCGTTACTGGAAAATCACTGTGAGCGCAATACTGCGATACTAGCGCTAGGTGGAGGTGTGATTGGCGATCTGTCCGGTTTTGCAGCAGCAACCTATCTGCGTGGTGTGCCCTTTATTCAGATACCGACAACATTGTTGGCGCAGGTGGATTCCTCAGTAGGTGGAAAAACCGGAATCAATCATCCATTAGGCAAGAATATGATTGGAGCATTTTATCAGCCGCGTATGGTGTTAACCGATAGTGCAACCTTGAATACCTTGCCGGATAGAGAGTTGCGTGCCGGATTGGCCGAGATCATTAAATACGGTTTGATCCGTGACCCTGCTTTTTTTGAATGGCTGGAACAAAATATGCATCGCTTGCTTGCGCGCGACCCGGTAATACTGAATGAAGCCATTCAACGCAGTTGCGAAAACAAAGCGGAAATAGTGGCTGCGGATGAGAAGGAAAAAGGGATCAGAGCGTTGCTGAATTTGGGTCATACCTTTGGGCATGCGATTGAAAATGGCATGGGTTATGGTGTTTGGCTGCATGGTGAAGCCGTGGCGGCAGGAACGGTAATGGCAGCTGAGTTGTCGCGTCGCATGAAGCTGATCAGCGAGGCTGATGTTCAGCGTATCCGCAGAATTCTTTTACAGGCTGAATTGCCGGTTGTCGCCCCTAAAATGCAGGTGGAAAAATATTTGCAGTTGATGACTTTGGATAAAAAGGTGGAAGCTGGAAAGTCACGCTTTATTGTTCTTAATCGGATAGGCGAGGCGGTGATGAGGGCCGATATTGCACCTGCAGTTTTAAATGAAACGATTCTGGCATGTATGTCAAATGAATGAACTGGCTGTTTATGCTGTGTCTTCTGAAAATTCCCGAGGACGTGAGGTATCTGAGGAATTGCCGACCGGGCGTAGCGAATTTCAGCGCGATCGGGATCGCATCATCCATTCTGCCGCCTTCCGTCGACTGGAATACAAAACCCAAGTATTTGTTAATCATGAAGGGGATTTGTTTCGCACGCGCCTGACGCATAGTCTTGAAGTTGCGCAGATAGGGCGTTCCATAGCAAGAAATCTGGGTCTGAACGAGGACTTGGTGGAAGCGATTACACTGGCGCATGATCTTGGACATACGCCTTTTGGTCATGCGGGCCAAGATGCGTTGAATGAGTGCATGCGCGATTATGGTGGCTTTGAACATAATCTGCAATCCTTGCGGGTGGTTGATGTGCTTGAAGAACGGTATGCAGCTTTTGATGGGCTGAATCTTTGTTATGAAACCCGTGAAGGCATACTCAAACATGTTTCTCGGAAAAATGCGCAGAAACTGGGTGCTGTGGGCGAGCGTTTTTTGCAGCGGAGAAGGCCTTCATTGGAAGCGCAGCTGGCTAATTTTGCCGATGAAATTGCGTACAATAATCATGATGTGGACGATGGACTGCGTTCGGGATTAATCACACTGGATCAATTGGAAGACGTGGCAATTTTTTCGCATCATTTGGAACAAGTTAAGGAGAAATATCCGGTATTGCCTGAGCGTCGCATGGTTTATGAAACTGTGCGCGGTATGATCAATACCCTGGTGACTGATCTCATCCAGCAAAGCAGGCGTAATATTAAAGCAGCAAAAATTGATAGCTTGACTGCGGTGCATGTGGCGCTGCCACTCATTGGTTTTAGCCAGCAAATAAAAAAACAACAGCAAGAATTAAAGAAGTTTTTACTCGATAATCTTTACCGGCATTTTCGCGTGGTACGCATGAGTGCTAAAGCTCACCATACGATCGAGAGACTATTTTCAGTTTTTAGCTCGGAAATAAAATTATTGCCCACGCAATATCAGAAAAAATTTGATCGGGAGGGCCATCAGGCCATTGCCGATTATATTGCTGGGATGACGGATCGGTACGCCATCAAAGAATATCAGCGTTTATTCGCTATTGTCGAAAACTAGATTTACATCGATTGATTAATACGAAAGTCAATTTTTACGCGAATTGCCGGGTTGAATATACCAGTTTGGCGATGTACGTAAAGGCCGTTCACTGGTAATATTACTGATTGGTAAAGGTGAATCCTTATCAGGCTGTTGAAAAACTATCCGCAACGCTGCCACTGCGTTAATAACAGACTCAAAATGCTCATTCGTCAGGCTTATATTTTTTGTGTCCGCTGCGTTTTTTCGATTCTCATGGAAGCGTTTTCAACCACCTGTTAATGGAAATTGCCTGTTTAGAATAACAATAAGAGTTAGGTTTATTTAATGACAACGCTGAAAAATGATACGTTATTACGTGCACTGTTGAAACAACCTGTCGATTACACCCCGGTCTGGTTGATGCGTCAGGCAGGCAGATATCTTGCAGAATATAATGCAACGCGCGCGCGCGCGGGGGATTTTCTCGCGTTGTGTAAGAATCCAGGATTTGCTACTGAAGTGACCATGCAACCGCTTGCACGTTTTCCGTTGGATGCGGCCATATTATTTTCAGATATTCTGACCATACCTGATGCGATGGGATTAGGATTGTATTTTGCTCATGGCGAAGGCCCGATGTTTGAGCGTCCGCTGCGAGAGGAAAAGGAGATCCGTGCGTTAAAGGTTCCCGACCCAGGCAAGGAATTGCGTTATGTAATGGATGCGGTGTCGGAAATCCGCAAGGCATTGGATAATCGAGTTCCCTTGATTGGTTTTTCCGGCAGCCCGTTTACACTGGCTTGCTATATGGTGGAGGGACGTGGCGGAACCGAGTTTCGGGAAATCAAAACGATGTTGTATCAGCGTCCGGAATTGTTGCATCATATTCTGGATGTGAATGCAAAGGCTGTAACAGCTTATCTGAATGCGCAGATTGAATCGGGTGCGCAGATAGTCATGATTTTTGATACCTGGGGCGGCGCGCTTTCGCATGGAGCTTATCAGGAATTCTCGTTGCGCTATATGCAGCAGATTGTCGCCAGATTAAAACGGGATCACGAAGGCATGCGCATCCCAAAGATTGTTTTTACCAAGGGCGGCGGTTTGTGGCTGGAATTAATTGCTGATATTGGTTGTGATGCCGTCGGTTTGGATTGGACAATCGATATCGGGGAAGCGCGCCGGCGGGTTGGGGATAAAGTTTCTTTGCAGGGAAATCTCGATCCTTCAGTGTTGTTTGCTTCACCAGAGGTGATTGCTGCGGAAGTGGAGAAGATACTGCTGAGCTATGGTGCTGGAAGTGGTCATGTCTTTAACTTGGGGCATGGAATTTCTCAATTTACGCCCCCCGAGAATGCAGCAGCCTTGGTAGAGGCGGTACATACACTGAGTCGTAAATTCCACTTGGAGAGTGCTTAAATTGATCTGAGCCATTGCAGGAAGAAATTATGCATATTTTGATTATTGAGGATGATTTGGCGATTGCAGCCAATCTGTATGATTTTCTGGAATCCAGAGGACATACTGCGGATGCCGCTGCAAATGGTGTCGCGGGACTGCATTTGGCGGTGACGCAGCGGTTTGATGCAATTTTGCTTGATTTGGGCTTGCCGAGCATGAATGGTATGACGCTGTGCCGGAAGCTGCGCCAGGAGTCGCAGATTGATACACCTATTTTGATGCTGACCGCACGTGATACGTTGGAGGATAAACTGGCAGGTTTTGAGCAAGGAGCGGATGATTATTTGATTAAACCTTTTGCGCTCAAAGAGGTGGAAGCCCGCTTGTTGGCGCTCCATAAAAGGCATCTCGGCAAGGTCGCGAATCGGACATTAGAGTTCGACAAGCTTACTTTTGACCCTAAGACATTGTCTATTCGCTTTGAAAACAAGAATGTGAAGCTTCCACCCAAGTGTATACGTTTACTGGCGTTGATGATGAGTGAGCCGGGCAAAGTGTTCAGTCGCGAGGAACTTGAAATGGAGGCATGGGAGGATGTTCAGGAAACCAGCGATACATTGCGCAGTCACATGCATATTTTACGGCGTGCTTTAACCAAGGCGGGCGGTTATGATCCAATTGAAACGGTTCATGGTCTTGGTTATTGCTTGACATCTCGTGCTCAGATTTCCAAATGAACATAGCCTGCGCTATCGCGTTGCAGTAGCGCTATCAACATTTAGTATTTTTATTGTTGGAACACTGTGTATTATTCTTTATTTTGTTTCTGACGATATTGAAGAGGCGCATATTGAGCAAGTCATTGAGATGGAAATGGATCATCTCGTTCAGCGCTACCAGATACACTCGGATTTTATTTCCCAGGTCGGTTCAAATCTTAAAAGCTATGTAATCCACGGTATGGATGACGAATTGCAGATTCCTGCTTATTTGCGTGGATTTGGTTCGGGTTATCATCGGGTTTACTACGGTCTTGAAAATTATCATATTCGTGTGCGTGTAATCGATGAAGTAAAGTTTCTTGTGGCTTATCGAATTGCGTTGCATCAGCAGCGATTAAGTAAGCTTAGATTGATCATCCTGATTTCATGGTTTATCGTGGTTGCCATTGCGTTTGTAGTGGGCTATTTGCTGGCCGGAGTGCTGGTCAAGCAGGTTACGGATTTGGCTGAACGGGTCAGTCAGCTTGCGACGGATAGCGCCCAAACCGGGTTGCTGGCGCAACCGGATATGGATGAGGAAGTCGCGCAGCTTGCTCACGCATTGGATGATTATCAGAGTCGTATTAAACGCATGCTGCAACGTGAGCAGGAATTCACCGCTAATGTCAGTCATGAATTAAGAACGCCGATTACAACTATTCTAACCAGTTGTGAATTGTTGGTCGCAACACCTGATATGCCGACCAGATCGCATTATCGAATAAGAATGATCGAAGCGGCTGCCACGCGCATGGGAGAGCAATTGCAGGCTTTGTTGTTCCTCGCACGAGAACAAGGACTGGGGGTCACGGAACCTGTGGCCGTGGCCGAGTGTGTTTTTGACGCAGTTGAACCGATATGCTCCGAGATTTATCGGAAAAAGCTTAAATTTGAAGTGAACATTGCTCCCTCAATTACAATTATAGTCAATCGTCAAGCATTGCATACTGCACTCATGAATCTGCTGCGCAATGCTGTGCAATACACTGAAAATGGTTTTATCCGGGTTGAGTTCAATAATCGCCGCCTATCGATTTCAGATTCGGGTATTGGAATAGAGCCCGCGTATTTGCCCTTACTCTATGAACGTTTTTTTCGCGGTTCCGAGCAGGGGGAAGGATTAGGTATCGGGCTTGCGATTGTTAAACGAATCTGCAATTACTACAACTGGGGTATTGAGGTGGATAGCACACCTGGAAAAGGTACCACGTTCCATATTATTTTTCCTTAATAATTGGATAGATAGTCTTCTGTCGCCTTCACGAATTCTTCACATTTCTTGTGTTAACGTTTCTTTGTGAAAAGCAATTCAATCACGGGTTTCAAGAATTAAGAAGAGTGTTCCTTATCGTCCCCTACATCGACTAGGTGGTTACGTTTCGTAGAATCTCGGTTAAAAATTGAATTTCCCAAAAACCTTTTGGCTTCTGGGACTTTTTTATTCCGAATTTACGTTGCTTTGAAGAATAGGGTAGTAAAAGAATTTTTATAAACAAGAATTATATCTAATCAATAAATTAGGGAGTATTGCATGGCAACTATACAACCAGTAGTTTTGTTTTTTGTATTCGGGGTCTTGGCAGGTGTAATCAAGTCCGACCTGAAAATTCCCGAAGCGTTATATAAGAGTTTGAGTCTGTTTCTGCTGATCGCCATCGGTTTTAAAGGCGGGGTATCGATGGCCAAGTACGAAATCATGGAAGTACTCCCCATTGCGATTTCGATGGTCGTCTTAGCGGCGCTGATTCCGTTGACAGCTTATCCGATTTTAAGATTCATCGGTAAATTCACTCAAGCCGATGCAGGTGCAATTTCCGCCCATTACGGCTCGGTGAGTGCGGTGACGTTTGCTGTGGGTGTCGCTTTCCTCGCCGGAAAGGATGAGCCTTCCGAAGGCTACATGGTACTGATTATGGCACTGATGGAGATACCTGCCTTGGTTACGGGTACGATCCTGGCACGTGCCGGTGCTGGTGGCGAGAAAACCCAATGGGGCAAGTTGATGCATGAAATTCTGACTGGTACCAGCCTTTATCTATTGGTGGCCGGCGTGGTTATTGGTTATTATGCAGGAATGACGCAGAATGTATCGCCCCTGGATAAAATGTTCATGGATTTGTTCATGGGCGTGTTGGCCTTCTTTCTGTTGGAAATGGGACTATTGGCGGCCTCGAGGCTGAAAGCCGTTATGTCAAAGGGTGTATTTTTAATTGCGTTTGGTATACTGTTTCCGTTGACAGCTGGATTCTTTGGTGCTTATCTGGGCTGGATATTTGGTTTGTCGGAAGGTGGTACCACATTGTTGGCGGTGTTATACGCCAGTTGCTCTTATATTGCTGCACCTGCTGCCATGCGCATCGCAGTTCCAGACGCAGATCCGGCAGTTTCTATAGGTGCTTCGCTGGGGATAACTTTTCCGTTTAATATATTCCTTGGTGTGCCAATATACTGGGAAATGGCGCATTGGTTCCATGGCATTGCAGTTTAAAGGCTATTAAATTTTTGAATGATTATTGACCTTTCGGGAAAGATAAATTATGAATAATACAATCGCAATGAAACGATTCGAGATCGTTATCGGAATTGAGCAGCTCGAGCAATTGACGGAATTGCTGGACAGGTGTGGAGTGCGAGGTTACACCGTTCTTAAAAATGTAGGTGGACTCGGGTCGCGAGGTGTGCGTGATCCTGATGATGTTTTGATGGAAGAAGAGAATGTCATGGTAGTTCTCACTTGTAAAGATGATCAAGCACAAAGGGTCGTTAACGAACTGAGACCGGCGCTAAAAGGTTTTGGTGGAATGTGCTTGATTTCAGATTGTCTCTGGCTTGAAGGACCAGCTGTTTCCTATTAATACCTGCTATAGATAGTAGAGATATCATATCTGGATGCTGTAATATGCGCGTATATTGTCTTTGCGTGTATTACAGCATCTGATTTTGTTGCAAAAGAATTATTCGTTAGTTGTGGCTGCTCTCGTCGTCAGAAATAGTTCTGTCGCTTATCGCTCTTCATGCAAAAAAATACCCCGCTATTGTTGCGTTTTATCCGCCTGATCCGCTTGCTGTTTCATGTCGTCTCAGGTTTATTGCAATCGGCGGTTTATCCTTATTTCCCCCTACCTATTCAACGCAAATTGATGCAGCGATGGGCAAGTGGATTATTGTCGGTGTTGGAAATCAAGTTGCAATGTCATGGAAAATTACCTGCCGCGGAAATTCCATGTGTGTTGTTGGTTGCTAATCACGTATCCTGGTTGGATGTCTGCGTGTTGATGGCAGCTTGTCCTACTCGTTTTGTGGCTAAAGCGGAAATTAGCCGGTGGCCGATTTTAGGGCGGTTGAGCAGAAATGTCGGCACATTGTTTATTGAGCGTGCAAAACGTGCTGATACCTTACGCATCAATCAACAAATCAGTGAAGTGATGGAAAGAGGGGAGCGGGTTACAGTATTTCCAGAGGGAACGACAACCGATGGTACCCATTTAAATCATTTTCATGCGTCGTTACTACAGTCGGCTGTAATAACCGACGCATTGCTTTACCCTGTCGCTATCGGATATCGCAATAGTGCCGGTGAGATTTGTCAAGAGGCAGCCTATATAGAGTCATCGCTGGTTTTGTCATTGCAAAAAATACTGAGTCAAACAAGAATTGATGCAGAGCTGACTTTTAATTTGTCGGTTTCATGCGGTACCAAGAATCGTCGTGAATTGGCGCGATTATCAGAACAAATGATCGCCGATACCTTGTCGTTGCCTATTGCACACAAGAAAGTTGAAAAATTCTCCGATCTTCCAGGCGAATAGCAGTGAGTTGTCCGCCCCAAACGCAACCTGTATCCAATGCGATTAAATTGTCTGTTATGTGTAAACCCAGTGCTGACCAATGACCACAAATAATGGTGGTATTCTGACTGACCCGGTTGGGTACATTAAACCACGGGAAATAGTTGGCAGGAATGGATTGCAAGTTTCCTTTATAAGAGAAATTCATTTTACCTTCTGACGTGCATACGCGCAGTCGTGTCATGGCATTAATAATAACCCGCAAGCGCATGTAATCAGTCCATTCATCTTGCCAGTGATCGGGTTCGTCGCCATACATCCATGAGAACAACTCTTGAGAATTATCCTGTTGTAAAGCGCTTTCGACTTCACGAGCTAATTGTTTTGCCTGCGAAATTGACCAGGATGGCAACAGGCCTGCATGAACCATAGCGTATTGACCTTCGGAATGGAACAATTTTTGGTGCCGCAACCAATGCAGCAATTCTTCCCGGTCAGGCGCATCCAGTATCGACTTAATGGTGTCATTGGAGAGGTTTTCTGCTTTTCCTGCGGCAACTGTCAGCAAGTGTAAATCATGATTTCCCAATACCATCAGTATGGCATTACCAGCTTGTTTAATATAACGCAATAGTGACAATGAATCAGGACCGCGATTTACGATGTCTCCCACCAACCACAATCGGTCCTGCACGGGATCAAACTGAATCAAATCAATCAGTCGCTGGAACTCGGTAAAGCAGCCTTGTAAGTCACCAATTGCATAGGTTGCCATAAAATGTTAACGCAAGCTCAATACATCCTGCATATCGAATAATCCGTTTGGTTTGTCAACCAGAAAACGCGCTGCGCGCAATGCGCCCATGGCGAAAGTCATGCGATTGCTGGCTTTATGCGAAATTTCCACACGTTCCCCGATGCCGGCGAACATCGCAGTATGATCACCTACAATGTCTCCAGCTCGAATGGTTGCAAAACCGATGGTCTCCGGTTTTCTTTCACCCGTCATCCCTTCGCGTCCGTAAACCGCTACTTGACTTAAATCCCTTTGTAAAGTTTGCGCGATTACTTCTCCCATGCGTAAAGCAGTACCGGACGGCGCATCCACTTTATGCCGGTGATGAGCTTCGATTATTTCAATATCGTAGCCTTCGTTCAGTGCCTTGGCGGCAATTTCCAATAATTTGAAAGTCACATTTACGCCCACACTCATATTAGGTGCGAATACAATGGCGATATCTTTTGCTGCTGCTTCAAGTTGGTTTTTTTCTTCAGCTGAGAAACCGGTTGTGCCGATCACCATTTTTACCCCTATTTCCCGGCAAATAGAAAGATGTGCCAGAGTACCCGCGGGTCGGGTGAAGTCAATCAGGTGATCGCAATCCGTTAAGGCGGTTGCAAAGTCATTGACAATTGGGATGCCGCAAGGTGTTCCTATTAATTCCCCTGCATCCTTGTTCAAGTAAGGACTGCCTGTTCTCTCCAATGCGGCTGTTAATCGCATATCCGGTGCCTGTGTCACGGCTTCCAGCAGTGTGCGACCCATGCGTCCGGAGCAGCCGGCGATTGCAATTTTTTGAATGGTCATTTTATTCCTGCAATGGTTCTTAGTTTATAATCATCAATTTCCAATCTTGTTGAGCTATTGTTTTGCCTCGTCACTTGATTGGGCTTCATTTTTATCAGGGGCACGCTCAACGGGTTTGGTTTTTGTAGTTTCTTGCGAAAATTGCATATAGTTTTCGATATTGATTAAAGTATCATTTTCAAAAAAAAGCGTTAGCCGCTTATGCTCAATTAGGTCTCCTTTCTCCCGCATCAAATAAACATAATCCCATCGATTTTCACGGAAAGCATCAACGATTAGTGGAGAGCCCATCACAAAGAGTACTTGGGATTTGGTCATGCCGAGTGTTAATTTTTCCAGCATTTCATCTGAAACAACATTACCTTGCTGCACATCAATTCTGTATAAAATATGGGGGAGGAATGAGCATCCGGTGAATAGGAGGAAAATAAGCAGTGCGGAAAATTTTACAGCCATTTTATGAATAGTATGTTTTCAAAGTGGGCACAGCACTATATGATACAGTAAATAATTTTCCGGATAGAAATAACCATGAGTAGCTCCGACAGTCTGAAAAGTATAGATCTTAAAAATATCGGTTTAAAAACTACGTTACCCAGGCTCAAGATATTGAATCTTTTCGAGCAAAGTAGTGTACGGCATTTGTCTGCTGAAGATGTTTATAAAGAGTTGCTTACTGAAGGTGAGGATATTGGGTTGGCGACTGTATATCGTGTACTCACGCAGTTTGAACAGGCTGGTCTGCTTGAACGGCATCACTTTGAGAGCGGTAAAGCGGTATTTGAATTAAAAGGAACCGGCCATCATGATCACTTAGTCTGTCTGCAATGTGGGCGCGTAGAAGAATTTTACGACTCTGAAATAGAAAAACGCCAACTAAATATTGCAAAAGAACGCGGATTTACTCTACAGGAACATTCGCTATCACTTTATGCCGACTGTATTAAACTCAATTGTCCGCATAAGAAATAAACCATGCTGGCGATTGCCGCACCAGCGGCCTTAATCATTTTATTTTGGCGTAAAGTATGACTCGTAAGAAATTCTGTTTAAGTGTTGTTGTTCTGGTAGCAGAGTTGATTTCCTTGTCATTCGCTTATGCTGATACTGCCAGTTTTGGAGAATGTATTTCCAAAATGAAGATTCTGGCTAGATCAGAGGGCATTTCAGACAGAACGGTGAATCAAGTATTAGATAAGGTCAAACACATTCCGCGTGTTATTGAACTGGACAGGCGGCAACCTGAATTTACACAAACATTTTCCGGTTATTTTAATACGCGCATCAATGATGAGCGTATTAAACGTGGTCGAGCATTATTGACACAATACCGCCCATTATTGGAGAGAATTCAATTAGAAACAGGTATTCCGGCGCAATATCTGGTTTCATTCTGGGGATTGGAAACTAATTATGGTGGATATTTTGGTGATTGGCTGGTAACGGATTCTTTGGCCACACTAGCTTGTGATCCGCGTCGAAGTACCTTTTTTACACAAGAGTTGCTCAATGCAATGCGAATCCTGGATGCGGGAGATATCTCCCATGAGCGGATGATCGGCTCATGGGCGGGTGCTATGGGTCACATGCAATTTATGCCCTCGACTTTCTTAAGCTATGCTAAGGATATCGATGGTGATGGACGCCGGGATTTATGGGGGAGTATTCCGGATGCCATGGGATCGGCCGCGAATTTCTTGCGGCAACTGGGATGGACACCCGGTTTGGATTGGGGACAGGAAGTTCGATTGCCGCCATCATTTGATTATGGGCTAGCGGGTCGCGATCAAATGTTAAGTCTGGCAGCGTGGGCAAAGCTAGGAGTTACTACAACTACTGGAGCACCTGTAGCATCGACAGAGCAAAAGTTTGCCCTGCTTGTACCTTCCGGTCATCAGGGACCGGCTTTTTTGGTTTCAAAAAATTTTCACGTCATTATGCGCTGGAATCGTTCCGAGTTTTACGCATTGTCGGTGGGTCATTTGGCGGATCGTATTGCTGGTGCAGCTGCATTGCATCGCATACCTCCGACTGATACTGATAAAATATCCCGCGAACAAGTACGCCAGCTTCAGTTGGATTTATTGGCTTTAGGCATTGATGCGGGTGAAGTCGATGGCATATTGGGTTCAACAACTCGCAAAGCAATCAGTCGCTTTCAGCAAAGAACGCAACGTATTGCTGACGGGCATTTGGATATCGCTTTATTAACCGCAATTCGTCAAGCAGCCGGTGTGGTGTCTCGCTAGAAATCATTAGTAACGGATCCTTACAGCATATCCGGTTTCTAAGTCATAAGATGCTTGATGGCTTCCTGCTCCGCAATCAATTCTCGATAACTTTGTTGCATTTTTTCTTGATCTGACTGACTTGTTTCCAGGTTCTCAACGATTCTGTATTGACCGTTCTGACAGGTGACGGGGAAGCTGTAGATGACTCCACCCGGAATACCATAGCATCCATTCGAAGATACGCCCATCGAGACCCAATCACCTTCCCGTGTACCGAAAATCCAATCTTGCATATGATTGATAATAGCGTTGGCTGCACTCGCTGCACTGGATTTGCCACGACGTGCTTCGATAATTGCCGCACCGCGTTTTTGCACTACTGGAATAAAATGATTTTCTACCCACGTAGCATCATTGATTAGCGAGGGAACTTTATCGTTTCCTACTATTGCGTGACTTAGATCAGGAAATTGCGTATTTGAGTGATTTCCCCAAACGATAATTCGCTTAACCTCAGATACGGGTACCTGAAGTTTAAGCGCAACTTGCGACAATGCGCGATTGTGATCCAATCTTAGCATCGCAGAAAAGTTTCCTGGATCAAGATCGGGTGCATTTTTTAAAGCAATGTAAGCATTTGTATTGGCCGGATTGCCAACGACTAATACTTTGACATTGCGCTTGGCAGCTGCATTAAGGGCTTTTCCTTGTGAAATGAATATGGGGCTGTTAGCTGCAAGAAGATCCTTGCGCTCCATATTTTCTCCACGTGGCCGGGCGCCCACCAGTAAAGCAATGTCTGCATTTTCGAATGCAACTTCAGGATTGTCAGTGGTGATGATCCCGGTTAGCAGCGGGAAAGCGCAGTCGTATAACTCCATGACGATGCCGTCAAAGAAAGGCTGGGCTTCAGTGATGTCATGTAGTTGCAGAATAACCGGTTGATCTTTACCCAGCATGTCACCTGCTGCAATGCGATATAGCAGGCTATAACAAATCTGTCCGGTTGCACCGGTGACAGCAATACGAATAGGCGATTTCATTTCTTCCAATCCTCGAGAAGCCACCAATAGACTGGAAAATTGGCGGTATATGGGGAATAGTCAGCAAATTATACTTGCAATCAGAGTCTGGCGAAAGAGCAAGTGCGTCTAATAATAAGGCATTCAGTTAGGGTATTGATTGCATATCGGAATGTTAATAAAGAGAACCTATCCTATCAAACCAATAACGTTGATAGGAAGGAGCTTTCAGCTTCTATTTTTTAAACATTGAGTATTCAGCATCCATTCAGCTCATATTCAATACAATCGTACCAAACGAATCTGCACGGTGAAGACGGGAAAAGTTTTTATTAGAATTATCTGATCCTTGTTTTGCTTGTTCTGATTTTCAGAAACCTGAAAGTTGCTATTCATGAAGCTGGATAGAGGTGCTCCGCAATCAACAATGGAATAATGTAGAGAGGTTAAATATGTTAATGCTGAGAAATTTGATTATCATCATGATTGCAGGGTTTCTGGTTGCCTGCGTACATTTGCCAACCGGTCCCAGTGTGATGGCATTACCAGGCTCCGGTAAGAACTTTGATCAGTTCCGGTCTGATGAATATGTATGCAAGCAGTATGCGTATGAACAAGTCGAGGGTTACACACCGCGAACCGCATCTCGGATGAGCGGTATCGAGAATGCAGCGCTGGGGAGTGGACTTGGTGCTGCAGCAGGCGCTATTTTAGGAGGTGGACATGGCGCGGCGATCGGGGCTGGGATCGGTCTTTTATTTGGTAGTGTGTTTGGGGTAAGTAATGCGACAGCTTCAGGTTATGCGAGTCAGCAGAGATATGACAACAGTTATGTTCAGTGCATGTATGCCAAGGGACACAGCGTTCCTGTCAATGGCAGAGTTATCCATGGTTCAGCGAGTCCAAATAGTGCTAGCAGGGCAGCTGTGCCAGCGTCGGAAAATTTTATTCCACCGCCACCGCCGCGCGGTGATCCGCCACCTCCACCTCCACGTTGATTTCAAGACTACGTTATTTAAGGATATTCAGTCACGTTTTTAGTGAATGAATATCCTTTTTAAGGCTATATATAAGGGTTGATAATCTGCCACTTTTGTTATTGCTTAATTTGACGCCGTTTCAGCAGCTTATCTGTAAATAATGCGATCAACAGGAATGCGATGATATAGGGTATAGCAGTAAAGAAAGCCTCTTGATAATTTGTCATCTTTATCCGCAGTGGATATTCATACTGTAAAGGGGGTACGCCTTCTCCTGTTACAAATAAGGTATATTGTCCCTCATCCAGGTTAAACGCGCCTTTGATGATCCCGTCAGAATGATTGGTAGAATATAAAGTTGTTATTGTATCGCTTAGCGCTTGACCGGTACCTCTCACGATCTTGATAGCGATCGGCATATCGCGTAGCGCCTGATCGACAAGATCCAGAACCCACAACGTTTCGCCTTCATTGGGAATTTCTGTGCAATATTCCGCTTCCGGGTCGTGGTGAGGTTGATATGTACTCAGATGTACCATGCTGCCGGAAATATTACGCATGCAAATATCGGATTCCAGGGATACTCTACCGTGAGCGGCGGTTAGGCCAGAATAGAAAACCGCGGTGAGTATGGCGACTGAAATCCATATTTTTATGATTAGCCTCATTCTCTAAACTCCTATACTTTTTGATCAACGATCTGTTTGAGTATTTGATGCGATTTTAATTCCATGATCCGTTCACAACAGATCATGGAATATTATTACGAATGATAAGAAAAATTAAGGAACAATACGATTGTTCAGAATTTCTCTGCTTGCATTGTTCCAGGTTACATCGGTCAGGTTAGAGTAACGGGTGATAATCTGTGCTGCAATACCACCTGAAAATAAACCCGCCCACCCCAGAATCACAAAGCCCCAGTGCAACGGTGCGCTAAACAGTTCTTCCATGAACCAGAAGGCATGTCCCCATTCGTTCAATCCTACGTTCGGCAGAATCATCAATGGGCCCGCAATCGCCATCACCAACGGAAACGATGTGCCGCGGCTATACAATGGCAGACGCGTCATCGCGTACAGGTAGGCCGCTACTCCGCATACAATGTACATCGGGAATGAGCCATAAAATACCACTACGTGACTCGGTGTAAAGCTCGTGTCACGAATAATCACCTGGTGCCAGCTTGCATCCTGTTCGGTAAAGAAGCTGCCGCCCCAGTAAACACCAAACAAATATACACCCAGCCACATCATCCAGTAAAAATAACGTTTGATCTCAAGCTTGGTGTCCAGATTGTCCAGTTGTTCCTTGGTATCGCGGGTCTTCAGTATCCACCCCCAGGTTACCAACGCAAACAGTGGCATCAGTGTCATGTGTACGCGCCACAGTCCCATCCATACCTTGTCAAATTCAGGCTCCATCGAGTCCATGCCATGTGAATATGCAAATGTCCTTTGGTACCAGATCCAAAATATCGCTACCAAAAGCATCGTTAACATGCCCAGCTTGTAATACTTCGAGTCGTACCACAGCGACATGTCATAGTTGGCGCTCGCCGCGCCGCTAGTTGTGCCATAGGTTGTTGCCATCATGTCCTCCATTTGTTTGATCAAAAATATGCGTAAGTAATTATTTATGATCAATCCATTACGTAATTCTGATTGCATAAATAATCGCTTCTTTACGCAATTAAGAATAGCGCATTAACACTCATTTGCAATGAGGGGATCCCCTCATTTTTTGCAAAGCCTCAAAAATTGGAGCGTTTACGATCATTTTGCAAATGCCGACAATCGAGCTGCAGAGAATATGTGTGTTTGAGCGTAAACATCCGTGTCGTATCGCTGTAGTCCCAACGCTGTACTATAGCTGCGCGAGTTCCATTCGATAGACCGGTGCTGCGGACTAAATTGACCGAGTTATTTGCACCTCTGCGAATGCGGGAAGATACTGCTGTGCCCGCCTGGGCTGCCCATAATCGACGTGCCAGATTAGGATAGTGTTTGTGCAGCGGTACTACAAAGGGTAAATGAATATGTCCACCCAGGATGATATCGGCTCCGGCACTAGACCATTCGTGGACTGCGGCTTTGTGACCATGCAATAAATTCGTCACATCTTCCTCGCATGTCACAGCCACTGGCTGATGCGTGACGACGATACGCAATTGTTCTGCAGACGCGCGGTTGAGACGTTGTGCCACGCGTTGGCGTTGATATGCTGAAACCTCACCATCGACATGGCGCCAACGACGCGTAGTATTTACCCCTATAACCAGGAGAGTGGGCGAATCGTACACCGGTTCGAGTTCAGCACCGAAGCTGCGGCAATGGTTGGCGTAAGGGTTGAGTGCGCGGCTAATCAGATTAAACAGCGGAATGTCGTGATTTCCCGGAATAACGAGGGTAGCGGGTGCGCCCAAGCGGTCAACAAATGAACGTGCGGCTTGAAATTGTGAGCGCCGGGCACGTTGCGTAATGTCGCCCGATAGCACCACCAATTCGGGTGGCATTGAGTGGATCAGAGCTTCCAGCGCAGATACCACTTCAGGGCGTTCCGTACCGAAATGTAGATCCGAGATTTGCCACAGCATCGCCATCAGGCTGCCAATTAACTTTCTTCAACTGGTGCTGGTTTCAGCAGAAATAATGGCTGATCAGCAACGTGAAACTTGATCGGTGTGCGTAACCGTGTAATTTCGCCGTCGGTTGCGACTTTGATAAATTTACGACCAAAAAGCAAAGCTGGTTTGACTACGATATTCTGGAACGAGAAGCTCAATACGTGATCAGCCTCACCGAGTTGCCCCAGCGCGCCACGAAAGCCGAGCCCTATCATTGTTAAAGTGTTAACCGGGCGAATCGCGATTGCCGTGAGTTCCCCTTTATCGGCTACGGATGCTTCTTCAATGCCGATCTGTTCCAGTTGTAAACGGTTATTGCCGACAAATAACGTCGGTGTAACCAGTGTGCTGATTTTTCCTTTATGCTCGATCGTCAAGTTTAACTGGCGATGATAATGCAGTACCGTATACAAGCCCGATAGCCATGCTACCCAGCGATTGCGGCCGAGTTTCCGTTTGTAAGTTTCACGATCTTCAAGTACTTGTGGATATAGCCCTAAACTGGCGTTAACCAGAAACACACGATCATTCACCAACCCGACTTGTATTGGGTAGGCTAACGGGCTTAACAATACACGGGTAGCCTCGATTGTATCTTCGGGTAGGTTATGGGTGCGCCCGAAGTAATTGAAAGTGCCTTGAGGGATAATGCCAAAGGGACAACCGCTGCCTAAGGTGGCTTGCGCCATGGCATTAATGGTTCCGTCCCCACCGGCAGCCACTACCACGCCGCTGTGTTCGCGTGCGCGGCGAACGGTAGCATGCGCCACATCCGTGATCGTCTCGGCACGAGTTACCAGGGACAACTCAAATTTACGGCCTGCCTGCCTCAGCTCGGTTTCAATAATCTCGCGTACCGCGACAGCCTCATCACTGCCCGATGCTGCATTCAGCACGATAAAAAGCGGTGCGGCGGGATCGATATTCATCGGGTTGATGACACCATTATGGTGTTGTTCTGGCTGATGCATTGGCACCAGTGGGGATGTTATCGTCATATCATCGTTGCCCTTAGTACGATTTTTATAGATAGCTATTGTTGTCAATGTTGTCAACATAGCGGTTAATAGTAATGTGCTCAAGCCGCATTATCTGTGTTCAAAGGATGATTTCACAAGTTTAATTGGATAATGACCCGAACAATAATTTTCTGTTTTAAGAGTATCTCTTGTGCTGAACTCCGTATGTACGGAAACCAACAGAATAGGGATGAATTTTGATAATTTTTCTATCTCAAGGAGAACATCAAGACTTCTTGAGTTGTAGCGCAAGGAAAATCAGCGGACAAAGGATTTTATGAATATTGCCCGCGTAATCGCAGTGCAAAGTTGATCAGACTATTCGGTCCGCTAAGATTGAGTTTGCGCGAAATGTTGACGCGATGATTTTCAATGGTTTTCTGACTCACAGACAGCTTTTGAGCAATTTGCGGCGTGGTGAATCCTTCGGAAATTTTTGTCAGTACCTTGCGTTCTGTTTTTGTGAGGACGGGTATGTTATCCAGTACGGTTTCTAACGATTTATCGCGTTCATCCCGGGTGTTAAGTGCTTTTGTTAATTTTGCAATTCTTGCTTTGATGCTGTTAATTAATTCTTCTTTCGTGAATGGCTTGGTCAGATAATCATCCGCGCCCATGTTCATACCCGTTCGGGTATCGGAGCGTGTCGATTTTGCGGTAAGGAAAATAAATGCAGTGGATGAAAGCTGGGGTATTTGTTTTAATCGGGTCAGTACATCGAAGCCATCAATTCCGGGAAGCATGATGTCGCAAATGATGATATCGGGAATAAACTCCAGTGCGCTTTTTATTCCCTCTTCACCTGAAGGGGCGCTGATTACCCGATAATCATAGTGCCGGATAATTTCGGAAATATTATCGCGCAACGATTTTTCGTCTTCAATGATCAGAATTAATGTGTTGTTCATTGTTGCAATTCATATCGGCAACTGGATCGTCACTGTGCAGCCGTTATCGAGTTGACTCTCGAAACTGATATCTCCGCCATGAAGTACGATGAGCTTCTTGGCAATCATGAGGCCCAGCCCGCTGCCGGGAAAAATTTTGGCATTGGATGCGCGGAAAAATGATTGAAACAGAAAGGATTGATCTTTTTCCGGAATACCAATGCCTTGATCCCTTATCGTTATATAGAAAGTATCGTCCTGGAAATTTACATTTAGGTTGGGCGATGGTTTTTCTTCTGAATATTTAAATGCATTTGAAACAATATTGCGTAAAACATTCCGCAGCAAAATTTCATCTATGCTGATGATTTGGTCGGGTGCATTGAACCGGTAATCGAGTTTTCTCTGCTGTCCATTCGGTTCCGCATTGGCTGCTACAAAAGTATCCATAAACTGTTTGAACGAAACATCCTTTTTCGATAATTCGATTTTACCTTCGTCAATGCGCCCGATATCTAGAATGTTCTCCATGAGCTCGGTCATGCGCGTCGTCTCCTCGGCCATGATAGCTTTATGTTTGCGGAACAGCGCAATGAAGTCAGTGCCAAGATGGGCTGATTCCATTTTTAGATCCAACAAATCAATGCTGGAACGGATGGTGGCCAGCGGCGTGCGGAATTGATGCGAAGCCAGGCTAACAAATTGCGTTTTGAATCGATTCAGCTCGCGTTCCTTTTCCATCGCTTTTTGCAGCCGTTGCTCGGCTATTTTTATCAGCGTGATGTCATTTTCTACGGCCACATAATTGATCAGTTTTCCTGTGTCATCGTATACCGCGGCGATATTCAGGTAGAGCCAGATTTTATCGCCATTCTTGGTGTAATTGAGAATTTCGCCGGAGAATGTGCCGGTACTTTTCAGTGAGCGGGCGATTTCCTGAATGGTTGCGCGGGAAGTTTCCGGACCTTGGAGAAAAGCCGCAGGGTCAATCCCCATAACTTCCTCAGCCTTATAACCCAGAATCTCTTCAAAACTGTGATTGATCCAGATAATTTTTCTCTCGGGATCGGTAATCATGACAATGCCATTGGTTTTTTCAGCGACATAGGCCATGCGCTGCAACTCCAATTCATTTTTCTTCCGGGTCGAGATATTTTGTAACACGCCATATAATCCGATGATGTCTCCACCCGTATCGCGCATAGGATAGAGCGTCGTAGTGTGCCATTTAACCCGGCCATCCGGCATGTTTACCAAAAATTCCCCACTGTGCTCTTCTCTATTCGTAGTGACTTGTGCAATCAAAGCGCGCATTTTTTCTTTTTCAGATTCGGAATAGTAAGTACTTTCAAGTAAATGGGAACACTCAAAATCTTTGCTGACCTCATAAAACTGATAAAGATATTCCGACCAAACCGTAAAGTTTGTGGAGAATGTGTAGCACCAATCCCCTATTTCCGCAGCTTTGCTGAGCAGGTGCAATCGTTTTTGCTGGGACTCAAACGAATCGAAAGATTTCAAGTTAAAGCCGGATCTGGAATTCATGGTATATCAGATAACTCACGTGGGTTAGTCATCAGGGTAGTGGAACGGATATCTGATACCTTCAGCGACAATAAAGTGCCAGAAATAACGTGCCCATGACTTACGCAGTCAGCAAACCATAGGAGGTATCGGGTAAAAGATTACAATGATCAGCCTGATTTGGCAAAAGAAGTTTGTTAGAATTGCGATGTGGGTGTGCATGCTAATGTATTGTTGCACAATCGGTTGCATTACAAATGAGCATTTTGAGCCTGTTTTTAACGCTGTAGGCAATGCAGGTAGTTTTTCATCAATGGACTGTAAATTATAATGCTTGAAACGAATCCTTTCCCCGTACTTGATCCAACAATTTTTTGGCGGGCGGCGTGTCGTGTTTTTCTGTGACATTCACTATTTTATAAAATATAAAGCCAGTATTAATATGCTGATAATCAGAACCAAAAAAGGTTATGCGACATTATCTGATAGATTATTGGACAAAATGTCTTATATATTACGTTAGACATAGCCAAAACCATTGATGAACCATGAGATACAAAGGACTTGAGACAAGCTATTCCCTACTCGTCGCTTACGATGTTCTAGCCCTTCAGTATAAGCGCAAGAACAAACCCAAAGACGCTCTCTCTGAAGAGCACAAGACGGGGATGCTTGGATCAGTTCCGTCTATGAATTTTAATAACTACAGCTTTACGTTTGCTTTGCTGAATATCAATGCTGCTATTGTGGAGGGACTGATGCGCAGCATTCTGTCGGAGTTGGTTTCAGAAGAAGTAGATCGTCAGATCGACGCCGGCATGCAAGCGGGAAGAACATCACGAAGCTCCCCAGAGAACCTACTCAACAAGTTCTTCATCGAGATCGACGCGCAAGGCGGGTGGGAGCGCCTCAAAGAGCAATATGCCAGCTACCTCGGACTGGCAATCGACAAGACCATCAGCACGGAAACAAAAGAAGCGATGAGCACGCTATTCGTTCTTCGCAATATTCTTGCTCACGGTACGGCCCTAATTCATCCGTCTGAACAACTTCCAGACGACCTAAAAGACGAACCTATATTCAAATGGCAAAGCCGACTCCAAAGCGCTTGCGTTTACTTGGAAAAGCAATTCGGGCATAAGGACATTTTTGAGAACCTTGCGGAATTTAATGTCCCTGAGCATTTTCTAGAAAAAACTAAAGAATTTCTTTCGGAGATTCTTCCGGCTATAAACCATCAACCACAAAGAGCAGAGAAGACCATCAGGGCTATCCAAAAGTTTTCATTCGGGTTCAACAATATTGGTGTGTAGACATGAATGAAACTATGTCTAACCCCACGGTCAACCGGACCTGCCGCAAGCAGCAGTCCGGTTACCTCCAACGTTAGGCATTACACCAGAGGCACGTATGAGGGAGGAAATGGGGTCAGGTCGCGAATCAAGCAAGCATATAATCGATGAAGATATATATTACATCTTGTGAATTTATGATGTGCGCACAGACGTAATGTACTTCTATGGGCGGGCTGCTGCGGCAATGACACTTAAAATTATTCAAGACGATGTCGCTTTTTGGCGTAGCATCCTAATTATAATTCAGGTGGTATATGTTTTCCTGGCAGCTTGAGATTTGATATCGACCAACCGCATTGCTCTAGTTTATTCAGAACAATGCGGTTTTACAGTCAATTACTTAGCGCGCGCAGCTTGGTAGCTGGCTCTGTTGCCATTGTTATTCCGGAAAGTATTTCCGCGATTGTCGGGACCGCTGGTGCGGATGCGCTGTCCATTGCGGTTTCTGCCAGATTCACCCGGTGCGCCGAAGCTTGGGCGGCTGTCAAAGCCCGAGAAAGGCGCGCGTTTGCGTTTTTGCGTAACGTTAGGTGCCGTGCCACGGGGGCCATTGCCGTGGAAACGAGGTTAGATGCGCGGTTCAAGACCGGGGATGGTATGCGATGCAATGCGCTGGCCGGTATAACGTTCAATTTTTGTCAGGTGCATGCTGTCTTTTACCGATGCGAACGAAACGGCGATGCCCGCAGCGCCTGCGCGGCCTGTACGGCCGATGCGATGGACATAATCTTCGGCGAATTTGGGTAAGTCAAAATTGATGACGTGTGTGATATCGGCGACGTCAATGCCGCGGGCGGCGACATCGGTTGCGACCAGTACGCGCAGGCCGCCATTGCGCAGGCGGGTCAAGGTGCGGTTACGTTCGCGCTGATTCATATCACCATGCAGTGCGGCGGCGGCATAGCCTTGCGCATACAGGTTGTCCGCCAAGGAATCGGCATCGCGCTTGGTGGCGGTGAAAACGATAGCCTGCTTCAATGTCTCGTCGCGTAACACATGATCGAGCAGACGGTTTTTGTGCGACATATCGTCGGCGTAATGCAACCGCTGCTCGATATTGTCGAGCTTGGATTTCGGCGAAGATACTTGAATGCGTTGCGGTGTTTTTAATAATTTTGCGGCAACTCTGTCGATTGCGTTGTCCAGTGTGGCGGAGAATAGCAATGTTTGCCGGGTGGCCGGTGTGGCCGCTGCGATGGTTTCGACATCCTCAATGAAACCCATATCCAGCATCCGATCGGCTTCGTCCAGCACAAGCATTTGCAAGCGTTTGAAGTCGATGCGTCCGCGTTGAATATGATCAATCAGGCGGCCGGGTGTGGCTACCAGAATATCCACCGGTTGCGATAATAATTTGTTCTGCAACGGATAGGGCATGCCGCCCAGGATGCTCACCACGTTGATGCGCGGTAAATACTTGCCGTATTTTTTTGCGGCTTCGGATACTTGCAGCGCCAGTTCGCGAGTCGGTGTCAGCACTAGAACGCGCGGGCCGCGGCTGCGGATTTGCGCGGGTGTCGCCAGGGTATGTAATGCCGGCAACATGAATGCGGCGGTTTTTCCGGTACCGGTTTGCGCGGATGCCATGACATCGTGGCCGGCGATTAATTCGGGCACCGCTTGTTGCTGAATCGGTGTTGGAGTGGTATACCCCGCTTCTTGAATTGCTTTAAGTATCGAGGGATGTAGATTTAATTTTTCAAAAGACACGTTATTTTCCTAAAAAATACAGACAATGAAACACACAGGCATCATAATTTGCATGCCACGAATGTGAATTGTGCGAAACCTTGTCAGCGCGTTAAAAAGCATCGCCGCTAACCATAGTTGTTGCACTTTTTCGGAAAAAACTTGAAAAATTGGGAAGGTCAGGAACGATGAAGCCATGCAAAGTCGATCAAAAAATGATTCTATTCAACTTTGAGTTGCGAAGTATACTGGATCCCCTAAGGTGTTGCAATTGTTTGCGAGAATGTTTTTTTAGTGAATGATGGCTTTGGCGAATTTCCGTTTGCCGACCTGTATCACAACCGATACGCCACGCATTATTTGGATCGATTTGTCGGTTATTTTCTCATTGTTTAATTTGACCGCGCCTTGTTCGATCATGCGCAATGCCTCGCTGGTACTGGCGGTTAATCCTGTTTGTTTTAATACTTGCACCAGTGGTATTTCGTTGCCCGGTGCCTGGATTATTTTTTCCGGAATCTCTTCGGGCAGTGCGCCGTGCTTGAACCGTGCTTCAAAGTCAGCTAACGCATCCTCAGCACTAGCTCGGCTGTGGAAGCGGGTAACCATCTCCTGCGCCAATATCACTTTGATATCGCGCGGATTGCGTCCTGCCGCAACTTCTTCACGCCATTTTTGAATGGTTTGCAGGGATTCGAAGGACAGTAGTTCCAGGTAACGCCACATGAGTTGATCTGAGACCGACATCAACTTGCCGAAAATTTCAGCCGGGCTTTCGGTGATACCGACATAATTATTCAGGGATTTTGACATTTTGTTTACGCCATCCAACCCTTCCAACAGCGGCATGGTAAGAATGCATTGTTGCGGTTGTCCAAAATGTTTTTGTAGTTCCCGCCCCATCAATAGATTGAATTTTTGATCGGTGCCGCCCAATTCCAGGTCTGCCTTGAGTGCGACAGAATCGTAACCCTGGATCAAAGGATACAGGAATTCATGTATGGCGATCGCTTGGTTATTGCGATAGCGTTTGTCGAAATCATCCCGTTCCAGCATGCGTGCAACGGTATGAGTTGCGGCCAGTTTGATCAGATCTGCGGCGTCCATTTTGCCCATCCAGGTGGAATTAAACACCACCTCGGTCTGATCCGGATTTAGAATTTTAAAGACCTGCGTGGTGTAGGACTGCGCATTTTCTGCAACTTGTTCCCGGGTAAGGGGCGGGCGGGTGCTGTTTTTTCCGCTGGGATCCCCAATCATGCCGGTGAAATCGCCGATGAGAAACAAAATGCGATGTCCCATAACTTGCAGCTGGCGCAGCTTGTTCAATAATACCGTATGGCCTAGATGCAGATCCGGTGCTGTAGGGTCGAATCCGGCTTTAACACGTAAGGGATGCCCGGAGACAAGCTTGGCTTCAAGCTCGGTTTCGACCAATAATTCTTGGCTGCCGCGTTTTATGATTTCAAGTTGGGATTTTATTGATGTGTTCACGATCGGGTAAGCTTACAATTTTTATTTGATATGAGATTCCGAAATGCTTATTTAGGTCATTTTTAGTCGTTTTTTGGTACATATCGACTATTTTCATGTTAGACTCGCGCCTGTCTTGTTACATGACTGGAGGTACTTCATAGATGCTATATACGCCTATTAGCAGTAAACAAAGGATTCTAGCTCAAAAATCATCTAAATTAACAAAAAAATCAATTCGCTGGCTGGTGGCTCTATCCAGCATTCCCCTATTTGGCATTGTCACAGCATTTGGTATCGCACCTAACTCTCCGTCATTTGGTGAAATTCCCGTAGAAGAAATCGTTCTAGATCTTGATTTATCTATTCCGGATGCGCTAGCCGAAGCACAATCCAATCAATCTTTCTGGCGCCAGGAAAGTATTCGGCGGGGTGATACGATTGCGGCAATCTTGAACCGATTGGATGTCAGCAGCGAAGATTCTACCTATTTCCTTCAAGCGGCACGCGATAGCCGTGCGATGCGGCAGTTGAGACCCGGTAAAACTGTTTATGCACAAACAACCGCTGAAGGTGAGTTGTTGTCATTACGTTATTTCTTTGGGAACGAAGAGCTGTTTTTGATGGAAAAAACAGACGATGCGTTCAAGATGACGGAACAGCCGATTGAGCTGGATGCGCAGATTCACATGAAATCCGGTGTGATTAACAGCTCTTTATTTGGTGCGACGGATAATGCGGGGATACCGAACAATATCGCCATGCAGTTGACGGAAATATTTGCATCAGAAATCGATTTTTACCGGGATTTGCGCCAGGGAGATCGTTTTACCATAGTTTACGAAACTTTCTCAAGCGATGGTAGGCGCGCTAAAACAGGCCGAGTGCTGGCCGTTGAGTTTGTCAACAAAGGAAAATCTCATCAGGCGGTTTATTTCAAATCATACAATGGTGCAGAGGGGTATTACACCCCTGGAGGTGAAAGCTTACGCAAAGCATTCTGGCTTTCGCCGCTTTCATTTACGCGCATAAGTTCCGGTTTTACGAACAGACGTTTTCATCCCATACTTAAAGAGTGGCGCGCGCATCGTGGGATTGATTATGCTGCTCCCACCGGTACGCCTGTAAAAGCCACGGCAAGTGGAATTGTCGCTTTTTCTGGTTCGCAAAGAGGTTATGGCAATCTGATTGTGCTTAAACATAATGGTAAATACGAAACCGCCTATGGCCACCTTTCCCGGTTTGCAGCCGGATTAAGTAAAGGTAAGCGTGTAAACCAGGGTGACGTGATCGGTTATGTGGGCTCGACAGGTATGGCGACAGGGCCGCATTTACATTATGAATTACGTGTGGATGGCGTGCAGCGTGATCCGACTAAAGTGGTTTTGCCAACCGCACCGCCGATAGCGAAGCGTGATTTAAATGCATTTAAAGATGAGACCCATGCTTTGCTGACTCGCTTAAACATCATGCGCAGTATTCATCTGGCTGCGATAGAGTAATTTTGTCAAGTTTATTAATTGACGGTTTGTTTCGGCGAGCAAATCGTCAATTTCTTGATGGAAATTGACCTCTGACTTTTCCCGTTGTAACCGAATAATTGGAACCCGTTTACTACCTAGGCATGATGTCGGGCACCAGCCTGGATGGCGTGGATGCCGTGCTGGCTGATTTTCGGGCCACTACCCCATTATTATTGGGGACTTGCTATTGCCCTTATAACGATGATCTGCGTGAAGCATTGCTGCTGTTGCATCAACCTGGCTACGATGAGCTTCATCGGGCGGCAATGCTCAGCAACTGGTTGTCTCGTTTATACGCGAAAGCGACCGCAGATTTGCTGGAAAGCACGGGTATTTTGGCAGCACAAATTGTTGCCATCGGATGTCATGGACAAACGATCAGGCATTGTCCGGAACCGGAAAAGCGCTATACGATTCAGCTTGTCAATGCTGCTCTGTTAGCTGAATTAACAGGAATCACAGTAGTTGCTGATTTAAGAAGCCGCGATATCGCTGCGGGTGGTCAGGGTGCTCCTCTGGTACCCGCATTTCATGAAGCTGTTTTCAAAAGCTCAAGCCGACATCGTGTAATCGTTAATATTGGCGGCATAGCTAATATTACGAATCTTGATCCTCATCATGCAATTACGGGGTTTGATTGCGGCCCAGGTAATTCATTAATGGATGCGTGGTGTTTGCAGCATACCGGAAGAAATTATGATCAAAACGGGCAATGGGCGGCAACGGGTCAGGTTGTTCCTGCTTTATTGGATGCTTTACTATCAGATCCTTTTTTTGCCGAGATGCCTCCCAAAAGCACAGGGCGGGAGTTGTTTAATCTTCGTTGGCTGGAAGAAAAGCTGCAGTTCAGTGAAGAATCACCGGAAGATGTTCAGGCAACGTTGTTACAATTAACCATCATGTCGATTGCTCAAGCCATCGGTACGTACTGTTCGGGTGCGGAAGAAGTTTATATATGTGGTGGAGGGGGGCATAATTCTTTATTGATTAATCGGCTTGCTGAAATAATGCCCGGAAAAAAAGTAGCGCTGACCGATCAACTCGGGATAACGATCGATTGGGTAGAGGCTTTTGCATTTGCGTGGTTGGCACAGCAAGCGATTTTGCGTAAAACAGGCAATCTGACAGCAGTTACCGGGGCGAAAGGAAGCAGAATTCTGGGAGCGATTTATCCCGTATGAAATTTCGGATGCGGGATGCGTTTTATACTGAGAATGATGATCCGCAGCCGCAAGTGCTAGTGGCACCCGGATTTTTAATGATGAATTGTGCACCTTGTATATTTTCTTGATAATCGATCTCGGCGCCGATCAAATACTGAAAGCTCATAGGATCGACCAATAATTTAACGCCATTCTTTTCCATTACGGTATCATCTTCATTGATTGATTCATCAAAAGTGAAGCCATATTGAAACCCTGAGCAACCACCACCGCTGACAAAAACTCTGAGATTAAGATGGTCGTTGCCTTCTTCCTCGATCAGTTGTTTGACTTTGGAGGCTGCATTTTCAGTAAAAGTGAGGGGGATATTCAGTTCAGTGTTCATGTTAATTTCTGCAGTAGTTGTCAAATTATGGATTGCAAATACTATACAACATATACATCAGGACGCATCTTTCTCTGTAACAGTATGAGGTTGCGGCTGCTCGCTTGCTGGAGCTAATGTTATCATTTTCTCTGATTGTTGCGTGTCTTCTATATCCACAGGGTGTTGATGAATCATTTTCCCTGCAACGGAGGCTCCAAGCCGGATTTCTAAAGAACCATAATGAACATCACCGAATACTTTGGCTTTTTCCTGTAGTTCCAGATATCCTAAAGCGTCAATGGGACCGGTCACTGTGCCATTAATGACGACATTAGTAGCTTTTATTTTTCCCTTGATACTGCCTTCATTGCTGAGCACCAGTGTACTGTGTTCATCATCGGTTGCAAAGATGTTTCCTGTAATATGTCCATCGACTCGAAGACCCCCCGTAAAATGAATATCGCCCGAGATCGTTGTGTTTGCGCCAATTAGTGTATCGATATGATGATGTAGTTGGTTTTTCCTTTTTCTACCGAACATTTCTTTTCTCCTTCACAATGTCGGTTGTATAGTTTCCGATAGTATGGCTTTTTTGTCACCATTTCTAAAAACTTCTACCTGAATATTTTCTACGATGGAATTCGGTGGTACTTTAAAAAATTCTTCCAATCTATGGAAGAATTTAAAGATAACAGGAAAATCTTGTTGCTGATTTTTTTTCGTAAGAGGTAACACCTTGCTTTGACCGTTCTGTGTCAGTTTAACAGTAAACCTTAAGTTTCCCTTAAAATCATTCGGTCTTTCTCCACCTTGAATTAATGTCAATGCATAGCGGTATTCACCCGGCGTTTGCATTTTTTTTAAGCTAAATTGATAAACTGAAATCCCATTTTTTGTATTGCTGGCGATGAGGTGCTGGAAGAATTCAAGCCTTTCTTTTAATTGATCATTCTTATTGGCAAGAGACTTTATTTCTTCCGTAAGATTCTGGTTGGCGGTATTGCTGATTTGTAGCTGCTGAGTTAAATCACCAATCTGGGCACATAATTTTTGTTTCTTGGTTTGTCTGCATGTTCCAGGATCAAATAAGTAAGCGAATTTTTCTTCAAGAGTATCTCCTGGTGTGCTGATGGATTGTCTTCCCATTTCATACATGAACCAAGAAAGCAACAACAGCAAGGTACAGCTAACGGTCATACCGATCAGGTATGACTGCCAGGTCCGGCGAGGACGAACAACGACACGTGGGGATAGGATTTTAGGTCTTCTCTGAAACAACTTATACACCGGGGATTTTACGGTATTCGGCTTAATTGATCGGGATATGATATCGGGAGAATTTTATTCTCAAGGTAACAGCGGTACCTGATTGATTCCCAGTGTTTCAGGCAGGTCAAACATAATATTCATGTTTTGTATGGCTTGCCCTGCTGCGCCTTTGACCAAATTATCGGTTACTGATAGTACCACAACTGTATCGCTATTTTGCGGTTGATGAACGGCGATGCGACAAATATTTGAACCACGTACAGAACGAGTCTCCGGATGTTTCCCAGCAGGTAGCACATCAACAAAAGCTTCATTCTGATAGCGTTCCTCGTACAAGGCTTGCAAGTCAACTGGCTGGATTAGTTTTGCGTAGAGTGTGGCATGGATACCGCGAATCATCGGTACCAAATGCGGAACAAAAGTTAGACTAACTGGCTTCTGAGCGATATTGGAAAGCCCTTGCTTTATCTCGGGCAAATGCCGGTGCCCCGGAACGCCGTAAGCTTTGAAATTATCAGATGCTTCTGCGAGCAAAGTATGAACTTCGGCTTTACGCCCCGCACCGGAAACGCCTGATTTGACATCAGCGATGAGGTGGTTGACATCGATGATGCCGGCTTCTATCAGCGGTAAGAAACCAAGCTGTACTGCAGTAGGATAACAACCGGGGTTGGCGATAAGACGCGCATTTTTTATCAGTTTGCGATTAATTTCCGGTAAGCCATATACTGCTTCAGTGATCAGGGCGGGACAAGCGTGCTGCATGCCGTACCATTTTTCCCATTCTGCAATATTTTTGATGCGGAAGTCTGCCGCCAGATCGATTACTCTAACGCCTGCTTGCAATAAGGATTCTGCCTGTTGCATGGCAATACCGTTAGGTGTGGCAAAAAATACTAAGTCGCATTTATTGAGTTTTGTATCTGCGGGATCGCTGAATTTAAGGTCGATATGTCCCCGTAAGTTGGTAAACAAATCCGAGACATTTATGCCAGCTTCGCTTCGCGAGGTAATTGCTTTGATTTTTACTTTAGGGTGCAAAGCCAATAACCGTAGTAATTCCACGCCGGTGTATCCTGTTCCACCAACAATACCGACATTAATCATTGTGCCTCCTGTTAAGTTTTTAGCAGATACTATTTTTTATTTCTTAATAACACAAACAAAAAAGCCACCTGATTGAGGCGGCTTTTGGTGTGAATCCGATACGAAAGAATCATCGTTTTGAGAATTGTTTACGCCGCCGTGCCTTACGTAAACCAACTTTTTTTCTCTCTACTTCGCGTGCGTCACGAGTTACTAAGCCTGCTTTACTTAAAGCAGGCTTAAGTGTCGCATCATAATCGATCAGTGCGCGAGTAATGCCATGACGAACCGCGCCAGCTTGACCTGATTCCCCGCCTCCATGAATATTGACCATAATATCAAATGAATTGGCATTATCAGTTAACTCTAGGGGTTGTCTTACGATCATTCGACCTGTCTTGCGGGAGAAATAATCATCAATGGGTTTATTGTTAATGACAATTGCACCTTTTCCTGGTTTGATAAAGACGCGTGCAACAGCACTTTTACGTCGTCCGGTACCGTAATTATATTGAGTGGCCATAGGGTTAAGCTCTAACTTCAAGTGGTTTGGGTTGTTGAGCGGCATGCGGGTGAGTATCGCCAGCATAAACTTTGAGTTTCTTTAACATTGCATATCCCAAGGGGCCTTTCGGTAACATTCCTTTGACGGCTTTTTCTAGTGGACGTGCGGGAAAACGCGCGTGCATTTTACCTAAAGGGGTTGCATAAATACCACCTGGGTAGCCGGTGTGACGATAGTAGATTTTATCTTCCAGCTTGTTACCCGTAACTTTCATTTTGTCGATATTGACTACAATGATGTAATCACCGGTGTCAACATGCGGTGTATAGATCGGTTTATGTTTGCCACGCAAGCGATGAGCAATCTGCGAAGCGAGACGCCCTAATACTTTATTGGTTGCATCAATAACGAACCAGTCATGGTTTACTTCGTGTGGTTTGGCGGAAAATGTTTTCACGAAAAACTTGTCCTGCGAATTCAAAAAGAGCCGAGAATTCTATGTCAGACATCAAGAAAAGTCAAATTTGGAAAGCTTTATTTTTACCGCGGCATCATATTCTTGCTGGGAATGAAAAGTGATGCGACGTGTTTGCTGAAGAATGGTGGATTTTGCGCTGATCGCCGCTATAATCATGCTGTATTGAGAAGAAAAATCACATTTGAAGCAGGATTCTGAGTGAGTTTCTGATCAGCCGAATAAATTAGTAGTATTTTCCCACTCCTAAAAATATGCCGAGAGATACGCTTTGAAAGAGAAATCCGAAACCAATTTGCACGTTGAATCAACACCCTCCAATTTTATTCGCAATATCATAGAAGAAGATAACCGTTCCGGCAAATGGAATGGACGTGTAGAAACGCGCTTTCCGCCCGAACCGAATGGTTACTTGCACATTGGTCATGCCAAGAGTATTTGTTTGAATTTTGGTATTGCGCGCGATTATGGCGGTGTTTGTCATTTGCGTTTTGATGACACCAATCCTGAAAAGGAAGCGCAGGAGTACGTTGATTCGATTTGTGACAGTGTTTCCTGGTTGGGTTTTGATTGGGGTCAACATCTTTATTATTCTTCGGATTATTTCAATCAGTTATATGAGTTCGCCGAATATATGATCGATTGTGGAAAAGCATATGTGGAAAGTCTCTCTGCTGATGAAATACGTGAATTGCGTGGCACATTGACTGATCCCGGTAAAAATAGTCCTTTTCGTGATCGTCCGATTGCGGAAAGTCTGGATTTGTTTCGGCGGATGAAAGCCGGAGAATTTCCTGACGGACAGTATGTATTGAGAGCGAAAATTGACATGGCCTCACCCAACATTAATATGCGCGATCCGGTGATCTATCGTATTCGTCACATTCATCATCAACGTACTGGCAATCAATGGTGTATTTATCCGATGTATGACTATACCCATTGTATTTCCGATGCGCTGGAAAGAATTACGCACTCATTGTGTACGCTCGAATTTGAAGACCACCGGCCATTATATGATTGGGTGTTAGATCAACTGGTTGATAAAGTACCCTGTCATCCTCAGCAAATCGAATTTGCTCGCCTCAATTTGACGTATACGGTAATGAGCAAGCGCAAGTTGATCGAGCTGGTGGAAAGCAAGTTGGTTGACGGTTGGGATGATCCCCGGTTAAGCACGCTTGCCGGCGTGCGCCGCCGAGGATTTACGCCACGCGCTATTCGGTTGTTTGCCGAGCGTATTGGTATCAGTAAGGCCGATTCCTGGATAGATATGGGGGTGCTGGAAGACTGTTTGCGCGAAGATCTGAATGAAAATGCGCCGCGACGCATCGCCGTTCTTAAGCCGGTTAAGTTGATTATTGATAATTATCCGGAGAATCAGCAAGAAGAATGCTTTGCGCCCAATCATCCGCAGAAACCGGAATGGGGAAAGCGCATTATTCCATTTTCTAAGATTTTGTATATTGAGCGCGATGATTTCATGGAAGTACCGACAAAGGGCTATTTCCGCCTTGCACCTGGTGTTGAAGTGCGATTGCGCTATGCATTTATTGTCAAGTGCGTACAAGTGGATAAAAATACACAAGGTGATATTGAAGCCATTCATTGTACCTATGATCCGGATACCAAAAGTGGAACTCCTGGTGCAGAAAGCCGCAAGGTAAAGGGCAATATTCACTGGCTTTCAGTAAAACACGCGCAAGCAGCAGAAATACGACTTTATGATCGTTTGTTCACTGATCCATATCCGGATAGTGGTGGAAAGGATTATAAAACTTCATTGAATTCACATTCGAAGCAAATTATTACCGCGTATGTAGAGCCATCGCTATGTGAAGTGAAGCCGGAACAAAGCTTTCAATTTGAGCGTAATGGCTATTTTATTGCTGATCGTATGGATATGCAATCCGATAAGCCGGTGTTTAACCGGGCTGTAACTTTGCGTGATTCGTGGGGGAAATTAATAGATAAGTAACTGTATTTATTGTTGATAATTAATAATCAATATAGTTTTTGGACATTCGTTCCTTTCATTATCGATAGTAACTGCAATTAATTAGAATTTATTTTTCCATTCGCGTAATACCTCGAAAACATTCTCTGGATTTTGCATGAGTCGGGCAGAATAATTTTGTGCGCTGTTAATGATGGGTTGGTGTTCGCAACGCAGGAACGGATTAATTGCTTTTTCAAGTGAGAGTGTTGTCGGGATTGTTGGAATATTTTTGTGACGTAATTCTTGTGCAGTGATTGCGAACTCGCTAAGTTTTCTATTATCTGGATCAACCGCCTTGGCAAATGCTATATTTCCCAAAGTGTATTCATGTGTGCAGTAAATTAAGGTAGCATCCGGTAGCTGGGAGATTTTTTGCAGAGAGTGGTAAAGCTGCGTTGCAGATCCTTCAAATATTCTTCCGCAGCCGCAAGAAAAAAGTGTGTCGCCACAAAAGATCATATGCCATGGATCTGACCCATAATAGGCGATGTGTCCCCGGGTGTGCCCGGGTGTATCTAACACTGTGAGATTGAGTGATATCTCGGGTAAGCTTACGATATCATTTTGTTGCACCGGGTTTGTTATAGCGGCGATTGATTCATTGCCCGGTCCGTATACGGGAATATCAAACCACTGAAGTAATTCCGCTACGCCTCCGATGTGATCGCTATGGTGATGGGTAATAAGAATTGCACTGGGTTGCAGTTCTTTTAATCGAAGATACTCAATTACCGGAACTGCAGTACCCGGATCAATGATGGCCGCATAATTTCGATTGTGAGTTATCCATATGTAATTGTCTTTAAATGCATGTACTGGATATATATTCAGCATGAAAGCTCCATTTAAAGAAGATGCCGTAATGAAAAATGTTAATTGATATTACACAAATAGTGTAAATTCTGATATCGAGTAAGCGATATGGTTCATGATGATTGCGCAAAATGTTCAGCAATGGTTTGAGTCTTCTCTTGGTCAATATTTGATTGAACATGAGCACCGTTATTTTGATCAGGTTGTGGCGAATATCTTTGGTTACAATGCGGTGCAGATAGGCTGGCCACAGTTTGATTTTTTACGTTTGAATCGCATGCCCTTACGTTTTTCCGTGGGTTTTGAATGTGAAACTTCGGTACGAGCTGAAGCGGGTTTTCTTCCTATTCAGACTAGCAGCATGGATCTCGTTATTTTGCCCCATGCGCTTGAGTTTAATGCAAATCCTCATCAAATCTTAAGAGAGGTGCATCGAATTCTGATACCCGAAGGCCATCTCGTTGTGTCAGGATTTAATCCCTTTAGTCTATGGGGCGTCTGCCCTCATTTAAAATCAATGAGGGAGGAGTTTCCATGGAATGGAGATTTTATTGCATTATCGCGGCTTAAAGATTGGTTGAAATTACTGGATTTTGAAATGGCGGGTGGTCGGCTTTGTTGCTACGTGCCCCCGCTCAAACAAGAAAAATGGCGGCGGCGGTTTGCTTTTATGGAGGCTGCAGGGGATCGCTGGTGGCCGATTTCAGGCGGGGTATATTTTTTGCATGCCATAAAACACACGCACGGGATGCGAATTATCAAACCTGATTGGAGAAATTGTTTCGATGCCAAGAGAAAGATGGTGCCGATTGCTCGGAGGATTATCAAAGATTCCAAGGAAAAGCGATCATCAGGCTGCTCAAACCAGATTGATGATTTAAATTAATCATGATTGGTAATATTTCTAAGGTTGTAGAAATATATACAGATGGTGCGTGCAAAGGAAACCCTGGAATTGGGGGGTGGGGGGCATTACTGCGATACGGAGATAATGAACGGGAAATTTTTGGAGGAGAGAAACTTACCACCAATAACCGGATGGAGCTGCTTGCGGCCATTCGTGCTTTAGAATCTTTGAAGCGCCCTTGTAAAATACATTTGCATACCGATTCCCAATATCTGCAGAAAGGAATCAGCGAATGGCTTGATTCATGGAAGGCACGCAACTGGCGTACTGCAGATAAAAAACCGGTTAAAAACGAAGATCTGTGGAAACTGCTTGATCAATTAACCCAACAGCATGAAATTGAGTGGTGTTGGGTACGCGGACATTCCGGGCATATCCATAATGAACGTGCTGATCAGCTGGCTAACCGGGGTGTCGAAATGATAGTTTCTGAATAATTACATCAATGTTAGGGATGGGGATATGCGTCAAATTGTGCTAGATACTGAAACGACAGGTCTGGAATGCAAGTTGGGTCATCGTATTGTTGAAATTGCTGCTGTTGAGTTATGTAATAGACAATTTACCGGTAGCCATTTTCATTACTATCTCAATCCGGAACGGGAAAGTGATGAAGGTGCGCTGCAAGTTCATGGCTTGACAATGGAATTCCTTCAAGATAAAGCAAAATTCTATGAAATTTCCAGGGAGTTCTTGAATTTTATCAGTGATGCTGAGTTAATTATCCATAATGCTCCCTTTGATGTAGGATTTCTCAATCATGAATTAGGATTGTGCAATTTAAAAGCACTTGATAATTATTGCTCACAAATAACCGATACGTTGAAGTTAGCCAAGGAGCTTCATCCTGGTAAACGCAATAATCTTGACGCTTTGTGCGAACGGTACAATATCGACAATTCAAAGCGTAAGTTGCATGGCGCATTATTAGATGCTGAATTATTAGCTGAAGTTTATCTTGCGATGACCCGTGGGCAAGAAAGCTTGCTGATCGAGCTGGATTATGTTGAATCTGTACAGCATTCGCAGATAGACTTGGATAGTTCTGATTTAAGAATTATTGCAGCGACCGCGGAAGAAAAGGCGCGACATTGCGGGATACTGGAAGAAATTGCGCGAGCAAGTGACAATAAATGCCTGTGGAATAATTTTGAGATTGCAGAGATGTCTGATGATAAATCAGGCATGTCGCGCAATTGATAAGTCGCGTGTATGTGATTTTTCCTTGCTGGATTCCATGGGGCAGATGGGATCGTATATTGATGTCTGATAATGAGGTATTTCCTGGTAAATGATTTCATATCGGGAAATACCTTTGCCATTTCAGCAGTTCAGAAAATTTATTACTGGCATGGATTTGGTGCAGCTGTTTAGAATGAACAAATGAGCAGCAGGAAATTTGAGAAATTCTTCACATAAACTTGTTTACAATGCCGAGCTATTAGCTCCGGGTTAGTAATAACAGGGTTTGCATGAAACAGAAACTATTAGCGCATTGTATTTATTGTTTGCTGATGTCCACCACAATGACCGGTTGTGTATCCGCCATTGTTACAGCCGTAAATCTTGGTTTTTCCGGTGCCTTTCTCGAGCACTGGTTTTATTCGTGGAGTATTGCATTTCCCGTTGGCTTTGTTTTGTTGCTTTTCGTGTCGCCGTACCTCAGACGTATGGTAGAAGCATTCATACATTAATGATTAATACTGAATAAACAATGGAATGAGTGCGTTTTTCGGTTAAGTTATCCTTTAAAGTTACTCGATAGAGTTTTTCTGATAGCAATGCAGTCCATCAATCCGGCCACAGGTCAAATCATACAATCGTTCGCAATTTGGCACGCCGAAGAAATCGGTGTAGCCCTGAAGCACGTGGAATCTGCGCAGACTGAATGGGCGGCGCTTAATTTTGCACAACGATCGTGCTTAATGCACAATCTCGCACAAATCTTCCGTCAGCGCAGCGAGGAATATGCCAATCTGATTACCGAAGAAATGGGTAAATTGCTCAAGGAAGCTAGAGCGGAGATAGAAAAATGTGCAATAGGTTGTGAGCATTACGCTAATCAAGCTGAATTCTATCTACGCGATGAAATTATTGCCTCTGATGCCAGCCGCAGTCTGGTGGTTTATCAGCCTCTGGGCACTGTGCTTTGCATCATGCCGTGGAATTTTCCATTCTGGCAATTAATTCGCGCTGCTGCACCGGCAATGATGGCGGGTAACACGATAGTGCTTAAGCATGCCTCAAATGTACCGCGATGTGCGCTGGCATTGGAAGATGCATTCCGTCAAGCGGGATTTCCTGAGCATGCTTTCCGTACACTGATGATTAGCGCCGAACAAGTGCAGGCAGTGATTGCCGATAAATGTATTGCCGCCGTCACCTTGACAGGCAGTAGCACAGCAGGTCGAAAAGTCGCGGCTATTGCCGGGCAGCACTTAAAGAAATGTGTGCTTGAGTTAGGCGGTTCAGATCCCTTTATTGTGCTCGATGATGCTGATATCGAGTCGACGACCCGGCAAGCCCTCGTGGCTCGTTTACAAAATATGGGGCAGAGCTGTATTGCCGCGAAGCGTTTTATTCTCATCGATGCGATTGCTGATGCATTTGTCGAACAATTAAGTATACTCTTTAGCCAGTTGCAAATCGGTGATCCGAAACACGAAGCAACCGATATTGCACCCATGGCCCGGGAAGACTTGCGCACGGAATTGCATGTACAAGTTGAACGGAGTCTGACAGCAGGTGCGAAGCTTGTATCTGGCGGTACTGTTACCGGTACGCAAGGTGCATACTATGCGCCGACAATTTTGGATTACGTGCAGCCGGGTATGGCGGCGTTTGATGAGGAATTATTCGGCCCGGTCGCTGCAATCGTACGCGTGAAAGATACGAATGAGGCGATCCGATTGGCCAATCAAACGCGATTTGGTCTCGGCGGCAGTGTGTGGACACGCAATACGGCACATGGGGAAGAACTTGCGCGGCAGATTCATGTCGGCTCCGTATTTGTCAACGGTATCGTCAGAAGTGATGCACGCCTACCGTTCGGAGGTATTAAGGAATCCGGCTACGGGCGCGAATTGTCGTATCATGGAATTCGAGAATTTGTGAATATTAAAACGATGTGGATCAAATAACAGCTAGTTGCTGAAATGTTACCAATCGGTATGCAATCCCGGTATGCCGATGCGCTGGATGTGGATAGCATTATTGCCTTCTTCGTAAGCAAGCAATTTGCCTTCTTTGTGCCAGAGGCGAAATGCCAGCGAGTAGGACAGCACCCGGATTGGATAATCGCGCGGCAAGGTCTGCAAATAGGGTTGTATCGTGGTGAAATCGACCGCGCCATATTGTTGCATGATAAAACGTAATCCTCCGTTTGCGGGGCCGATATTATAGGCCAGCAATCCCAAAAAAAGATCACCTTTCATTTCAGCCAGATAATGCTTAAATGTAGCTGCGGCGACAAAGGCATTATGGCGGGAGTTATCCAAGGATATTATTTCCGTACCCAGCCGTTTGCGTGCCTGAGCAATAACCGTTTCCGGAACGCGAGTAATTTGAAATAGCCCTTTACCTCCGTCGCTGCTGTCTCGCGGTATGAAAGAGGATTCCGTCGCGGCAATACCGTGTAGCAGATTCACATCGATATTAAAAGAGCGGGCAGCATCTCCGATCGCCTGCCGATATTCCTGCGACCGGTTAACCATTTTTTGTAGTTGTGCGGCATCGTGTCGTCGATAAGCTGCATAGACCTGATGTGCAATCGTTACGCGACCGGCTTCTTCCTTGCCGCCCACTAAAGTGCGGAAATGACCATAAGTCAGTGTGAATTGATCGTGCGTAACTAGCCAGGAAATCAGCAATGCCAGCCCCAGAGATAAGCCTGGAGTCAGAAATTCCGAATGCAATTGCAACCACTTTCTCAGTCTCCACCAGCCAATCAGAAAAAGGCTTGCTACTAATATCAAACCTAATATACCGACAATAAATGGCAGCAAGTTAGCAAAAAAATTAGTACCTGAGAACCGGCTGGCGGAATAACCCAGTAACATGATAATGGTGCAAAATGCTGCAATGCCCAAGCCCAATAATTCAATACCGGTCAGAAATATTTTCCGCCGGAGTCCGCCGGGTTTGGATCTTCCGGTTCGCCTCCTCAACTTGTGGGTATTATTGATACTGCGCACAACTTTAGTGCGTTTGCGTTTTTGCTTCGGTTTGGGGTCGCCGGATTCAAGATTATCAAGCGGCTTTGTTTTGTCCATCGAAATAAGGTCTAGGCGATTGAATATATTATGATTAGTGGATTGTGGGATTTCCTCGTATTAAATTTTTCTAATGGTTTTACTGAGCAAGAAATAAGGGTTTCTCCGGTATGCAGGATTGTCTTGGTTACGTTAAGGTGCGTCCTTACTATTTTACGTTGAGTTATTACGATGAGGAACAGGAAGCGAGGAAAAAATGCATAGCGCATGCAAATATAACAAAACAAGGCTATATACTCCCACTGGAATTCTGTTGTTTGTTTTGTTGAGCATTTGCAATGCTCATGCCAATAGCCTGCCAAATCTGCTTAAACAAAGCGGTCTGGAATTAGGGGGCTGGATCAACGGCGGTGCGACATATAATGCCAACCATCCTGCAGATGGTTTCAATGGAGCGGTTACTTTTGCGGATCGTGCCAACCGGTTTCAGCTCAATCAGCTTAATTTATTTTTACAACGCAATGTCGAATCGGAAGGCACAAAGTGGGATCTCGGCGGTCGCTTTGATTTTTTGTTCGGTACTGATGCCATCTATGCGCAGGCTTTTGGCATTTCCGCGTTCGATGAGAATACCGGTGAACCTTCAAATCGGGGAAACTGGGATCTGAATTTGTGTTGCAATTCGACGCGTACGTATGGGATCGCATTGCCGCAAGCCTATCTAGAGGCTTACGTGCCGATGGGCCGCGGCCTCAACATCAAAGTTGGACATTTCTATACGCCGCTGGGATATGAAACTGTTCCGGCACCGGATAACTTCTTTTATACACGCGGATATATTCTGAACAGCGGGGAACCGTTTACACATACCGGATTTTTAGGCAGTCACACGATCAATCGAAACTGGCAAATTCAGGGGGGGGCGACCACGGGCAGCGCAACGGGAGGTTGGGATGGCGGTTTTGATAAGCAACTCGATAACTGGGGCGGGCTGGCGAATATCCTGTGGAACAGTGACGACAGACGAACTGCGGCACAACTCGGTGGTACTTATGGGCGGACAGCTACCGATGAACCCTGGCTAATGTATAGTGTTGTTCTGCAACACTGGCTTACGCCCAAGACTCATATGGTGTTACATCATACCCACGGTTGGGCTGCTAATATCAATCTGCCCGAAGGAATCAGGAACGCTGCATGGTATAGCATCAATACGCATCTGACCTATGATCTGCTGCGCGATTTGTCTGTCGGCATTCGCATGGAACGTTTTCATGACCGCAACGGCTGGCGTGTTTTTTCACCTTATCGTATATTGTCCGCGTTGAACAACAAGGGGGTGAGTTACGCAGGCAATATCCCTTTCGTAAGTGCACCGGCAGATTATTATGCCGTTACCTTAGGCATGAACTGGAAGCCGATAAAGCGATGGAATAAAGGCTGGAAACCCATACGTAATATTAATATCCGGAAAAATATCCGCTATGATCGTGCAGATGGTATCGAAACCGCTTTCCGTCCGTTTGATGGGAAGAAGGATCAATTTCTATTTTCTTTAGACGCCACAATTCCATTCTAGTCTCTTCGCCACCCGCCCCAGTTGAGATTTGGAGGTGATGGTTCCATGAATGAAACTGGATAATGAGCTAATCCTGGGTACAGGCGACTCCACACGATCACCACCAGGAAAAGGCAACCAATCCCTAGAAAAACAGATTCCCATAGTGCTGGCCACCCGGAATGAGCATGAATCATGATGATAGGATTAGCGCCGGCAGGTGGATGAACCGTGCGTGTCAGGAGCATAAAGCACAATGTAAGGGCGGTGGCCGTGGTATAGACGAGAATTGTGTCACCCCAAATCTGATAACATGCAATGCCAATAAATGCACCACCTAGGTGCCCTCCGAACAATGCGCGAGGTTGAGCGGCTGGAACGCGTGTGAGACCAAATAAAAAAATAGTGGATCCGCCAAGTGATGCCAGAAGAAACGGTGCTTCTGGTAGTTTTATTACCCATAAAGCAAAGAACAGCGCCACGGAGGCGCCAATTGCACACCAAAGAAGACGTGCAAGTGGGCGCTGATTTATTGGAATCTTCACCTGATGACTGATTGTGGTTGTATGGAATGTAGCGGGAATGGTCTTTTATGGATCATCAAAAAGATGCATCAGTAACTCCTTCAAAAAAACTTATATCAAGAGCTGCTAATCTTTCATGGTTTAGGCACTAGAATTTAAAGGTCACCATGGTATACCCATAATTGGTATCTGCCATACCTGGGCTTTGTGGGACTTTATCGAAATAATCGCCTTTGAATATATGGCTATATCCGATATCAAAGCTCATGCGTTTTAGATAGCTCCATTGAGGAGCCCAGCCTACACTGATATCAAGCATGTTACCTAGAAAAGTGCCGGCTTGCCCCGTCGGATCTTGCAGACCGCTGCCTACATACGCGCCATGTTTATTGGCTAACCAGTATGCGCGATGAGACATCATAAGCCTGACATCAGGTCGGGGTATGAATGTCGCACGAAAACCTACCGGTGAAAACAGATTGGAAGGGAACCATGGTCCGAACATACCGGTAGGGCCATATTCGACACGGCGTTTAGCATACAAGATATCAAAATTCTTATTAGGATCTTGGCTTCCTGATGAAAAATCAAATAGATAAACTAATCGTAATGGCATGGAGGTTTTAAAGCTATAGCCTATTTCACCATGATGGCGATGTGCAAAAACCTTGGTATCCTGGGTATCGCCAAACTGATACATGGATTCAATTTCATAATCCATTTGTCCTGCCATCGGCTTGGCGAACAATCTAAAGCCGGTGGTAGATAAGTTACGTTTCCTGAGCTTATTTCCCTCATTTAATTGAAGGAAATAATAATCCACGTTAGCCCAGGGGAGATCACGATTCGTAATCTGTAAGCCAGAAAAATAAGTTTCGGGCGTATTCCAATCCATATGGGTGGGTTCTCTATTGACCGGGCGGGTGCCAAATACCTGTAGGCCCCATTTTTCCTGGTCGTTTCCTACGTTAAGCCGTATCCCATCAAAAGTCGGCGATAGGGTTCCCCACCGGTGGCCCCCTAACAGGCGCGCTTCTCCTGTTTCCAGTAAAAATCGACCTACTTCAAATGTTGCGTTATAGCCGGTTCCTAGAAAATTCTTGAATAAATAATCGAGATGAAGTTGGGTAAAGTCAAAATGATTGGCAAATACATTTGATTGCCCTTGGCCAAAATGCGCTAAAGGAGCACGTATATCTGTTAGTTCGAGTGTAAATTTAAGGGGATCTATAATGTTTTTGATTTCCATCAGGAATCTTGTTCGCTGATGAACCATTTCATTAAATCCTGGAATATTTCTTGTGAAGCCGTTGTCAAAAGCGGCGTAGCGTGTTCGGTGCTCAACCGCTAAATCGAGCCAATCTGGCGTCATGGCGGAAAGTGGAGTCTTATGATTCTCCATAAGCCTAGTCAGATTATCATAGTCAAATCGAGTTTCACCCACAGTTTCCTGCGCACTGAATGGCGGTCTGTCAGCTTCTTTGGGTGGTTTGTGGCTTCTTGCGATAACTGAAGAGTTTTTTGTTTTTTCTGTTTCCAGATTTCTTGTTTCAGCGGCAACAGCGCTGTTATTCCCGATAATGCATCCCAAAATAAAAAATATTATCCAGTGAATTAAGACTAACTGCCTATTCTTTAGGGTCATTTGTTTTCGCTCCTATCATTTTTTCAAGAAAACTTTATACGAAATAATACTGAAGAAGCGCGAGACGGAATATTCGGTCTGACACGTAAGGGTAATCCCTTATATGCATAATTTTTAAATAAGATATTTTGTGAATTGGATTTGTGCCGATTCCAGGCATAACCTAATGGAAGAAGTGCTCGAGTGCCAACTAGTAAACTATATAGCCAGGATGCTCAAAATAGTGATTATTAATCCGGATTGGAATTTGTTGACAGCAGCTACATTAAAGCGCATGTGCTTTAAATACGGGTACAGCTGGAAATAAGAAACTGTGGATAGAGTATCGGTAAAGAATCGTACTGACGAGACCACCCTATAAAGAATCATCTAACGGTTGATGGTCGGGGTTTATTACTCTGAGTCTAAAATTGCCGATGAAAAAGTGAATAAGGAAATTAAAAAAAGGCAGCCATTACCTCTGAATATCAATGGCTACCTGCATGCAGTTTAACAAGGTCTAGTAAGAACTTTTTTGAGGGCTCTCTTCACGGGGTCCTCCTGAATTAATGTCACGTTTTTCATTTTCAGAAGAATTTTGTTTTGCCTTATTATTATCATCTTTTTTGTGAGATGAAGAATGGGGCTGCGCTTGTTTAGGGGAATTCTCTTTATCATCAATTTTATTTTGTGTTTGAGAATAGTCAGCAAAGACATGCATACTTGTTAATAAAAATGCTGCACTGATAACCAGCGCCAATGTTGATTTTCTTATTTGAATCATAATGTTACTCCTTTTTTTGATTAACAGGTTTTTTATGATGCTTTTAATTCATACTCCCGTCTGTGCGCTATCTTACAAAGAGGCAAAACTCATGCAAAAGCGGCATTTGCGAAAGAATATTTTCAAAGGAGCCGTAGGTTGAAAGGCTGAAAGCAATATTTTTGATGTCATTGCTTATTTTTGCCGCAGCTTCCTAAACGAGTAGTCATAAAATCAATTCTCCTTGAGATATGAATCCTTGGTTCTTGCCTTCCAGTAATCTGACTAAGAAATTATTCAATGTTGGTTATCGCACATACAGATTCGATTTCAACCGATAATTTAAAAAACGATGATAGGAGAAATAATTCATTATTCTTGTCATCGCATAAACTTAATTTATGGAATTAGAAACTTACTAAGGAGAATTAATTATGAATTGGGATCAAGTTAAAGGAAATTGGGCGCAAGTTAAAGGTAAAGCCCAGCAGCAATGGGGTAAATTGACTAACGATGATCTGGATATTATTGAAGGAAGACGCGAGGAATTCGTTGGTAAAGTTCAGGAAAGATACGGTATTGCAAAAGAAGAGGCTGAAAAACAAGTCGATGATTTTTGCAAGAAATGTAACTAACTGAATTAATTACATACAGCTCCGATTACAGAATTCATAAACCTTGATTTCTGTAATCGGAAAACACTGAGTTCCAGAATAATAATTATATCTTTTCAGCTATCGAAGATTCCTTTTGACAGCGACAATTGCTGAGATCTCCTTGTCATAAACTTCGGCAATTCTGTCTACTCTGTGCCGATCTTCCAGCACTATCCAAACTTTTTTCAATTTAATCTCTACGGGTTAAATTCCCCGCCCCTTGGGGCGAAAGCTGGTTGAAAACCAGCAGATTGAAGAACGCAGTTAATACCCCGCTGCTTGCGGCGGGGTGCTTTATTACTTATGTAATGGTTTCATTCATGGAGACTGTTTTTTATAGCTCCGGATGACAAAAAAACAGAGCTATTCCCGGAGTGATCAGGATTTTTTAGCTTGGTGCTTTGTGTGTGATCGCACATACCACAGGGAATTCCTGCGGTAGTATGAATCATGTAACGCCTGCAGTATGCGAGACACAATCGGTCAGAAGTATTAATACTTCTGAATATTATTTCCAGATTGAGGTGCTGAGTTCATACGCAGATCTGGAATCTTAAATAAGGAGAAGCTCATGATAAATTTGGCGATTACTTTCTTAGTGATAGCAATAATTGCTGCACTATTAGGCATTACCGGTGTTGCAGGTATTGCTATGGAAATGGCTTGGATTTTGTTTGTTATCGGTGTTGTTTTAGCGATCGTATTCTGGGTAATGGGACGACGTCCACCGCCCGTGTAATTTTTATAAATCGGTAATTTCTTATATAAGCAATTAAAGGTATGGGTTCTGAAATGTGCTTGGCAGGTTAGGAGCCCATATCAAATTGTCATCAACTTTAATCAAGGAGCATTCACTATGAATTGGGATCAAATCAAAGGTAATTGGACACAGATCAAGGGTAAAGCGCAACAACAATGGGGAAAATTGACGAATGATGATCTGGATATTATTGAAGGAAAGCGTGAAGAGTTAGTAGGGAGAATTCAGGAAAGATATGGAATCGCCAAAGAAGAAGCTGAGAAGCAAGTAGATGATTTTACGAGAAATTATGAATAATTATTTTCATCCTAAGAACGGAGATATCAAAATGAATAAATTAATCAAAATGACTGTTTCTTTAAGTGCTTTTCTGTTTATTATCGTTGCATCCAATAGCTATTCCCAAAGTGCCGTTCAAAGAATGGATGATGCAGAAACACGGGCTGACAGGCTGGAAGATAGAGCGGATCAGATAAGAGAAGCAGATGAAGAGGCCAAAGAAGCCGTGGAGAAGATGCGTGAAAAGCAAGCCGACAGAATGGAGGATCGTGCGGATCAGCTTAGAGATTCGGCTGAAGATGAAGCCGACAGAATAGAAGACCGTGCAGACAAAGTCAGGGATGGTTATTAATTACATATTTACATTTCCGCTGCTCAGACTTAGACTCGAATCAAATCTAAATTGTTAGCTGTTTATTTTTTGATAATTAACAATTTAGATTCGAGCTTAATCCTACAACAAATAGTATTAAACAAAACAGGAGGGTAGTTATGAGTATGAAAGAAGCCTATGAAAAGAAGCTGCAGGCGCAGCTGGATGAATGCGCCGCAGAGATCAACAAACTCAAGGCAAAGGCAGATAAAGCTGAAGCTGATGCGCAAATTGAATATTACAAGCAGATTGAAGAATTAAAATCCAAACAGGCAACAGTGGATGGAAAGCTTGCGGAACTCAAAGAAGCCAGCGAAGATGCTTGGGAAGATCTCAAATCCGGTGTTGAGAGCGCTTGGGATTCACTAGGCAGCGCAATAAAATCGGCTGCTTCTAGATTTAAATAATAGTCATCTGCTGATATGAATTGGAGAAATTTATTGAAACGGTTTTCTCCATTAAAGAAACTCCGGAAAGCTCGCATTTGCCATTTTAAACATAAGCAAGAATTCTTAATAATCAATGTAACAGACTTCTTTGCGTGCTCGAAGTGACATTGGCCAGAGCTTTCCCGGTATGTTTCACAAATAACAAATAATTCAACTTTAGATATAGGGTGGGCTGCATGAATAAAATAAGCTTATCAATTCTTCTGATATCGTCATTGCTGATACTGGCAGGCTGCGCAGAACAACAAGGCCCTGCCGAGCGCGCGGGTGAGAAAATAGACAAAGGCATACAAAACAGCAAAGATGCGGTCAGTGATGCTATTGAGAATGCTGGCGATAAGATTGAAGATGTTACTGATCGTTATTGAAAATAATCGGTTCCGATTAGTGCAAACTGTCACATAAAATTTTATCTTTCACTATCTTATATATCCAAGGTTACGATTACATGAATAAAGTTCAGATCGAGCAATCAAAAGATAAGCTGAATCGATTGGCATGGTTATTAGACAATACTTTTCGCATTCCGGGGACACAAATACGGTTTGGTCTGGATGGATTGATTGGATTGATTCCCGGGATCGGGGATGCTGCAGGCGCAGTAATCTCAAGTCACATTCTGACACAAGCGGCTCAAATGGGTGTACCCAAATCAATTCTTCTAAAGATGGCTTTCAATATTGGATTAGATGCAATCTTGGGAATAATCCCTGTGTTAGGAGATGTTTCGGATTTCATGTGGAAAGCCAATCAGCGTAATGTTCAATTGCTCAATGATTATCTTGAACAACCGGAAAAAACGGTAACGCACAGTCGTCTTTTTGTGGGATTATTGGGTTTCGTGGCATTTTGCGGTGTAGCTTTTATCAGTATGTTAGGCTTTCTGCTGATCCGTTGGCTTTGGTTGTCAGTCGAAGGGGATTGATATAAGAAAACCCCATGTTCATTGCTCATTGACCTTGTTTTAACGCTGTCTTATTGCCGTTTTATAAAAGCCGGAATTAAAGAATACAACCAACCGCAGTTTGCTTTTATTTTGCTTTATAACAAAACCATTTCTAACGGATGTTAAATTTCAGATCTTTTCCAAGATATTTTTATCAGGCAAATGCATGAATATTTATGCAAAAATATAATCCCGCTAAGTGATTGGCCATCGATTCTATATGCTTATGATCAACCAAAGAAAAAAGTGGGGATTCTGTGTTTGAATGGCTAACAAGTCCTGAGGCATGGATTGCATTAGGTACCTTAACCGCGTTAGAGATTGTCCTGGGTATCGACAATATTATCTTCATCTCCATTCTTGTCGGACGGCTTCCTGAGAATCAACGGGCTTACGCCAGAAGAATGGGGCTCGGGCTCGCAATGATAGCGCGTTTAGCATTGTTATTTTCAATTTCCTGGGTCATGGGTTTAACCGAGCCATGGGTTACAGTGTTTACCTATGAGATTTCTGGGCGTGATGTGATTCTGATTGGGGGAGGTTTGTTCCTAATTGCCAAAGCGACACATGAAATCCACAATAGTTTGGAAGGAGTCGAGGAGCGGGGGACTAATGTGGTGGCTTCCGGTCTGGGGATGGTTTTGCTTCAGATTGCGCTTCTGGATATTGTATTTTCTTTGGACTCGGTCATTACGGCGGTTGGATTGGTTGATGAAGTTTCCCTCATGGCGATCGCCATCATATTGGCAGTAATGGTGATGCTGGTGGCGGCAAAAACGATTGGGGACTTTGTGGACGGACATCCTACGATCAAAATTCTTGCGCTATCTTTTCTGATCTTGGTGGGTGTTACTCTGATGGTGGAAGGGTTTGGGATTCATGTGCCTAAGGGTTACATTTATTTTGCAATGGCTTTTTCCGTTACTGTAGAGATTCTCAATCTTCGTATGCGAAAAAGACAAGCGGAACCGGTCAAACTTTACAAAAAAATTTCAAAAGAGCATGAAGGCTAAGGAAACGCTGATTAATTCGGAGAGTCAGTACCGCGCAACGAAGTGATTCGCTCGTGCAGCTAATTATCCGTGTTTGCCTAACTGGTTTTCATACTTGCGCAATTCATTAAGCAGCTGTTCGTGCGATATCGCACATACTTGATTACCGCTTTCTGCAAAACTTTCAATCAGTCAAAAATTTTTCTTTATCTCCTGAATTATGTCAAGTACTAATTATGTCAAGTACTTACGGGCCAATAAATCTGGAAAGCTATAAAAATATAAAGGATTAAACTGAGGTCTTGGAATTTAGTATATCTTCCACGAAATCGAATTCTCTACTTTACTGTGAGATCACCATGCATTCATTCCCTATTCGTTCAATCTTTCCAGTTGCAGCGGTTTTTTTATCATTATTGATGTTGCTGACCGCTTGCGGAGCTCCATCGGAAAGCTCGTTGGTAAGCACAGCGCAATCCAACATTCAACTGGCACAACACGACAGTAGCATTGAGTATGATGCAGAAATTGGCGAATCACCTTGGCCAGATGAGGAAGCAGCAACATTGGCCATTAAGGAGATTATTGAACAGACGGTCAGGTCACGTTATATGAATAATCTTCCTGCACTGCGCCATGTTCACCCTAAAGCACATGGCTGTGTGTTGGCGGATTTCCGGGTCAATGAAACGCTTCAAGATGAGCATCAGCATGGCGTCTTCCAGGCTAATGCTCATTATAAAGCCTGGATTCGTTTCTCAAACAGCGATAGTGATCCATTCCGTGAAGACAAAGAAGGGGACGGACGAGGAATGTCCATCAAATTGATGGGGATTCCCGGAGAAAAACTCCTGTCCGATGAGAGTAGTACCCAGGATTTCTTAATGATTAGTCATCCTGTATTCTTCATTAACGATCCACAGAAATATTTAGGCTTGGTCCAGTCGCTCAGCAGCTCGAATCTGCTGAGTCAATTATCGGCACCTCTCTCACTGGGCATTGAGGGATCAATCATTGCAGCGAAGATCAACAGTAAAAAAATTGCGAATCCACTTTACACACAGTATTGGTCGGCAGTGCCTTATCAACTCGGTTCAGGATCAGACCGCCGTGCAATGAAATATTCCGTAAGACCCTGCAATCAATTGGATAACACTCCCCAGGAGATCCAGTTTAAGGATCCTAATTACCTGCGTGCAGCGATGAAGCAACATCTGAGTACGAACGATGCTTGTTTTGAATTTTTGATTCAGACGCGCGATACCGGTACAGCAGCAGGAGCTGCACTCAGTATCGAAAGGGTTACGAACGAGTGGAAAGAAAGTGATACACCTTTCTTTCAGGTTGCAACTATCATCATTCCCAAACAGGAATTTGATAATCCGAAGCGGCATGAATTTTGCGAAAATCTTTCATATACGCCTTGGCATGCTGTACTCGAACATCGGCCACTCGGTGGAGTCAATCGGATTCGGAAAGTCGTTTATTCTTCCCTTGCGAATCTCAGGCACAGTATGAACGCTGTCAAGTCTATTGAACCAATAGGTAATGAAAATTTCTGAAATCAAGGTTGATTACAGTTTGGAAAAGTGCAATTTACTTATAAATTCTATGGCTTCACTGCTTAGGAAACTGTCCTCTGCAGAACGTGAATACTTTCCATTGTCGACTTCAACTTAAACCTCTGAACCGCGGGGGGGTATTCAAATTGAATTATGCATAATCTGGAAGCGTCCACGATGAACACAAAGGAATATATTCTGCAATTTGCTCGGCTGGTTGTAATCGCCATTTTGCTTATTGGTTGTTACCAAATTCTTCATCCATTTATTCCTGCGATCGTGTTCGCGATGGTGGTATGCATTTCGACCTGGCCGATTTATCTGCAGTTGCGCAGGGCATTAGGCGGAAACACTACGCTGGCGTCATTGTTGATGATAGGGGGAATGATATTGCTTGTGATCATTCCATCAGCGTTGCTTGCTTTCAGTCTGGCAGACAATGTCACCGCCATAATCGATGCCGTCAAAGTGTTTATGCAACAAGGTTCGATTGAACCCCCCGCATGGCTTAAAGATACTCCATTCTTTGGTGAGCAATTTATCCACTACTGGCAGGGATTGATGTCTGGAGGGAAAGAAGTAGGCATGCTGCTTACCGGGTCACTTGAACCGATCAAGAATTTTCTTCTTAATCTGGGTAATGTGATTGGCAAGAGTTTGCTGCAAATGGTTTTTGCCGCATTTATTGGCTTCTTTTTCTATCGCGACGGTGAAACGCTGATACAAATGCTGCATAATGGGGTCGCGAAACTTCTGGATGGCAGTCTTGGTACAGATCCTTTAGTGCAAATCCACAATACGGTTACAGGAGTGGTGTATGGCATTTTTGGTTCAGCGTTGGCACAAGCCATAGCGGCTATGATCGGTTTTCTTATCGCAGGAGTATCGGGATCAGGTGCGTTTTTACTTGGCTCAGCGACTTTCTTTCTTTCGGTAATACCCATGGGACCTTCTTTAGTTTGGGGAGGTGTCAGTGTCTGGTTTCTCTATGAAGGATCTTACGGGTGGGCAGTTTTTACGATATTGTGGGGTATTTTCGTGATCAGTAGCATTGACAATTTTGTCAGACCTTATCTCATCAGTCGCGGAAGTAATCTATCTTTCCTGTTGGTTGTTCTTGGTGCATCGGGAGGTATCATAGCTTATGGTTTTATCGGTATTTTCATCGGTCCTCCCATTCTGGCTATAGGAATTACTTTGGTGCGGTTATGGACGTCGCAGCCAGTACCTTCAATTAAAATTGCTCAAGCAAATCACCAGGATTAATGCTCTATGCTGTTGAGATACTGCTGATATTACCGATTGTGGCTGCTTTGTTTGTCATCGTCATATCCGTTTGTAAAATGCAATAACTGATCATGCCCGGGATGTTTCTTTGTGTGCTGCCGCACATATCCCTAGAAATTAATACTGTAGTATCTTTTTATGGTTGTACGGTATATAGAAGTACGATTGCTGAGTGTAACCCTTGTGGAATTCGTATACACTCACTATAAGTAAGCTTTCGTAATGAATATACATATTGCCACCACATGATCTAATTGATTATCGATTAGATGAAAAATTAATTATCAAAATCAAAAGGAGGCTCAAATGGGTAAATATTTTCTAGCATGGCTGCTCGGAGTGCCGGTAAGCGTATTGGCAATTATTTATTTGTTCAATATGTAAACTCTTGGAGATCTCTATAATCAGTAGCGAATTGAAAGATAAAATGAGATCATTTCTGTTAGATTGAAACATTCTTGTCCCAAGAATAAATTAAATTTCTTGTGATTTGATTATCAATTATCGAATTTAAGTTTAAACGGAGGTTAAAGCATGGCAACAGCAGATGAATTTAGTAAAGAAATGGATCAATTAAAAAAAGATTTCGCCAGTCTGCGCAATGACATTGGATCGGTATTAGCTTCAGTAAAGGATCTGGCGGAGAAACAGGGACAGAATGTTGCTGATTTGGCCCAGGATGCTGAGAAGACTGTCAAAAATCAAGCTAAAGAAGCCGGAGAGAATATGGAAAAGTATATCGAAGAAAGACCATTAACCAGCGCGCTGGTTGCCTTTGGCAGCGGTTTTATAATCGGTATGCTGCTGAGTAATAGACGCTAACTATCAACGTGGCATAGATGTTACCAAAATTGTTAGCAGAAATACTTGCTGCTGAAACGGCTAAGTTATGGAAAGGATCTGTCAGATTGGCCATAATCATGGCCTTTCTGGGTTTATCCGTGATGGCAATGGTCGTGGGTATGATTTTCGTGCTTATCGGTTTGTATTTGTCGTTAGCAGAGGCAATGCCTTACTGGCAAGCTGGCGCGATTGTTGGGGGCGGGGTGTTCCTATTTGCTGCCCTATTGCTAATAATTATTTCACAGCAGGGTCAGAGCACACCACTGAAAAGTGATAATTTAGCTGCGCAAATTTCTGAGGATTCCACGGCTCAATTGGGATCCGTGATCGGAAATATCGTTGCTAAATCCAATGTTAAAACAAGTGACATTGTACTAACGGTTTTAATCTCAGGAATAGTACTGGGTGCCAGCCCTAGTCTGCGTCAGCAGATACTGACCGTTCTCTCCGAGTTAGCCAAATCCAAATCTAAAGATAAATAACTTTAATCGTTAAGTTATGATATTGATGATGTTTGAAAAATTATATATAATTCATGGTGTTATATTTTTATTTGGCCATCTTTAGTCATAAGTGATCGCAGGATCGCAGGATCGCAGGATTCAGGCATCAGGAAAAAATTTAAGATGCCACTTGTGGGAAGGAACGATTGATTCTTCATGCTGTTTGGCTTCACCATCCGCTTATATTCCCATTTTGGACGGTACTCTACTAATCTTAATAGATTTTTATGAATTTTCAGCTCTTCATTTTATGTTATATTCGACTGCTATGAAGTGATGCTCTATAAAGCTTCTATAAGGGATTGATTGTAGATTTTATCTTTCCCATAGCACGATGATTTAAAGAAAATTGTCTGTAGAATTATTCTGAACTAAAAAATAATATTTCTCCCTGTTGAGGCTATCATCATGTTAACTAATACTTCCTATACTTTTCAAGAAAATAGTATCTTAGGCGCATTATCAGCAGCGGAGCTTGACAGTTTAGCTCCTCATTTAGAGCTTGTAACCCTGCTTCATTCCGAAGTACTGTTTGAAGATAATGATATGTTGCAATATGCTTATTTTCCAGTCACTGCCACGGTGTCTCTATTATGTTGCTTGGAAGATGGGTCTTGTGTGGAAGTAGCCATGGTTGGCAATGAAGGTATAATCGGAATTTCCGTGGTGCTGGGTAATAATGCGAAAACTCTGACACAAGCGATCACCAAAATAGAAGGCCAAGCTTATCGAATTTCAGTAAGAGAATTAAAAAACATTTTAGCTCGCAGCGGAGGCCGTCGTGCTGGTACATTGAAGAAATTGCTATTACGCTATGCTCAAACGCTTTTTGTACAAGTATCACAGGCTACGGCATGTAATCGACGGCATGCATTAGAACAGCAATTGTGCACGTGGCTTCTTTCATGTTTTGACCGTGGCAATTCAAGTAATTTATCTATAACTCAGGAGTTAATTGCCTATATTCTAGGTGTTCGCCGCGAAAGCATTACGGTTATTGCAAAAAAATTACAGGAGGAAGGGATGATAAATTATTCTCGCGGCCAGATACAACTCAAGTGTAGAGAAAAACTCGAAATCCATGCGTGTGAGTGTTACGGCATAGTGAAGAATGAATCTGATCGCTGGGTAATCGATGCAAAAGCTGCTTAAAACCGATGGTTTGCAGCTGGCGATTATTAAATTATGAGCATCTTATAATGGGTTATGTCGTAGAAACGAAAGAGAATCCCTGTGAGTGCAAACAACAACTCCATATATAACCTTCCTGCTTCATCTCGGAAGGTTAATCTCTGCGGGTTTAATTCCCCGCCCCCTTGTGGGGCGAAAGCTGGTTGAAAACCAGCAGATTGTAGAGCGAAGTTAATACCCCGCTGCTTGCGGCGGGGTGCTTTATTGGAATTAGTGCTTGTTGTTTACGCAGGGGGAATAGGCGGGGGAACGGAAGTCAATGAATTAAACTTCTCAATAATACGCTTCCACGCCAGCTCAAAACTATCTAATAATTCATTCGCCTCAGACGATATGGAGAGGTTAGAAACTTCTAACGGAATGTGATGTGTATGACACCTACAGATACGCTCCAAAGCTTCATCATAGGTGCTAGGATCGAGATGACTAAAAGAATAGGTGCAAAGTAGTGAAAATTCAATTTTTTTGAATAAATCATTCCATCGATCCTCAAGCTGCATAGCTTCGTCAAACGCTCCTTTTTGCCAAAGCACATCAACCATTTCACCAAAGATACGAATCTTGTCATATTTTAGTTTCATGACTCTAAGGGGATCTGAAACGAATTTTTCGAAAGCCTCTGCATCAATTCCGTCATCCATCCATAAGCTTGATAGCAGGAATTCCGCATCTAGGAATTTAATTTGGCCTTGATCCTTAAAAGACTGTACATCGAAACCCTGAGTCACTAAGAAGTCCACTAAAGATTTTCTCAAAGAAGGCCTGGCAATAATAGCTACAGCTTCACCACTATTTAGGCCCTTGGCGACGTATTGGGCAACTGAATTAATTTTTACAGCTTGATCGCGGCAAACTTTAACAATGTGATTACCAGAAATAGGATCTGTTAACACTCCGGGTCCAGAATCAATCATTTTGTGACCTCAATTTGAATGATTATACAATTCTAAATATCATAAGAAAGCTATCAATTAGAATTCTTTCCTTTTTTGGAAGGCATTTTCATGTAATTATAATATATCTTTTTGTAAGAAAAATAAGAATTTATATGGTTATTAGTATATTTGTATAAAATTCAGTGAAGGTTTTAATTAGTGGCATAAATTTTTAGCTCTAATTTTGTTTACTTCCAACATGGAGGCGTAATAAATTACTTACTCAATGAAAAGTTGATTAGATCTTTAAGCAATATTCTATATTACAAGTACTTTTGATGTATTTTCCTGGAATTTCAGTATCACAGTGAAAATTCCTTGCTTGAGATTGGAATCATTGTTAAAAAGATAGCTTCTTATGTCATAGGCTTTTCACTTCGTATGTGATTATTTTAGAAAAGAAATTCCTTCACTTGCATTGATGCTTCGTTAGTATGGTGGAACTCTAAGAAATAATTGTGTCTTGCCGGAGAAACAGAGCACGACGACAAGAAAACAAAAATTAACCCGAATACCGGCGGAAAAATGAAAGATTAGAGTAAACACAAATACTATGCAAATCCCCTTGCTCTGAGGTTTTATGAGCCTTGATTCGATTGCATAAGGTAATTTAGCAGTGTTCTATGATGAAGAATACAAATAATCTACGATAGAACACTGCGGTTCTCTAGCTGATATCAAGTGTAGACCTAGACTGTAGTAGTACTTTTATCCTTATCTAAGCAGGTTTATTTAGTTTGATACGTAGAATTACAAAAAAGAAAACTTTACTGCGTATTCCAAGACAGCATATATGATTCCGGGAATGGGCCGGATTTATAATCAATATTGCCTTTTGGTTCAACATTCTTCTGAAGAAATACTTGCCGTACCATTTCAGGAATCATAACCATGCCGACATAACGTCCCAAGCATTCATGATCGCCGAATCCAAAATGAAAATAATTATACCAGTTACGTTGCGGTATAAATTCTTCCGGTGACTCGAAGGCTCGTTCATCGAATGTGGCGGATAATGTTACCGGTAACACATAAGTACCTGCCCGCAATATTGTTTCATGATCGGTGCCTTTTGCCGCAGTATAGTCGCTTACGGTCGTCCGGAATAAATAGGGTGTAATTGGAACAAAACGTAAGGCTTCCCAGACAATGCCATCGAATTCAGTAGGATCATCTTTCTGTGCAACAGCTTTTGCCTTCTCCATCCACTCCGAATGTTGAAACAGGTATTGCAGAACCTGAGCCACGGCTTGAGCGGTCGTCTCAATGGCGCCAATCAGCAATCCACCTGCATTGATACCTAAGCGCTTAATGTCGAAATCCAGTTCTTTCGCAAAACTGGTGCGCAACATTCGAGTAACAATATCATCTTGCAATCTAACGATAGTGGAAAATGTTAATTTTTCAATTTTTACCGCGAGAAGGCGCTTTGCAATCAACATAGTGATATAGTCGCTCAGCTTTTTGGAAGTCTCGTTATGGCGATCAATAATGCGCTGCGACAATTCCGGAGGAACCAGATCGAAAGGCTGGTTATGAAAAGTATCATATTGATTCCAGTAGGACCATTCAATCAGATCTTCTCTTTTGGCCCCGGTCAGTCCAAAATATTTTTGCACCAATGTGGCCGGGACCATGCGGCAGAAACTATTGACCACTTCAATCTGGCCATTAGCATTACTTAGAATCCCTTTGGCAATATCCGCAATCATATTACGTACACGCGGCAAATCGTCACGGTTCAGCATAAATTGCATCAATGATTTTTCCCGCGTATGCAGTGCGTCATCATCATGCGCCATCAGATAATTATCCATTTTCGGAACATACGGCTTGACAGTAAAAACCTTGTACATTGTCAGTATTTCTCTAACATCATCAAACCGGGTTACCAGCGTACAGTCGGGTGTTACCAGAATGGGACGCTTAGCGCGCAATTCCTTAAAAAAAGGTAAAGGCTCAGTATCCATCCAGCGTCGAACCAAAGGGAATTTCTCTACATCGGCGGTGGCATCGTAGCGTTCTAGATAATTTGTACTCATTTCATCACTCCCTGTCCATTAATAAATGATAGCTGAAGATTCTAATTACAGAGTTTTGAGATATTCAAGCAGATCCAACCGTTCCTCTTTATTGAGTTTCGGCAGAATCTTACCGTCAGACTGAGCCGTTCCGCCGGATGAATACTCGTGACCAGCATTACTATTACCCTTTAAACTGGTATTAAAGGTAAAACCTTCGTATCCTTCACTTTTAAGGCCAACTTTTTCAGGATCGAATTCACGCGATCCTACTTGGAACTGGTCAGGACGATATTCATCGTCTTCTGGATCGCCCTCGCGTTTTTTGGGCAGTAATAAATCGTAGAGGGTTGGTACTGACCCATTGTGCAAATAAGGTGCTGTTGCCCAAATGCCATTTAATGATCTCGCCTTATAGGCGTTTAATGAAGCAAACGGATCAACGGTGGTATCCGGATCATAATTGCCGTGCTTAAGCGAAGGGTTAATTTTATTGCGAACAAATGCTGTGGCGATATCTACAAGCCAATCGGTCCAACGTCGAAGGAACCATTTGTCGGGATCGGGAGTAGCTACTACATTTAAGGTCGCTTTTGTCAACAATGCGGCAACGGGTGCTTTCTGGTCGAGTAAAATATCCCCAATGCCCACGCTCACATACTGGTTGCGCAAAATACCGGAATAGCCCTGATATTCCCTGCCGTTTTTGGCCATAACAGGATCCGTGCCTACGTCGCTGACTCGGGACATATGTGCAATGATGCGACGTTGCGGATCGGAGCGATCAATTCTGGCATGGCAGCTTTCACAATATTGATTGAACAATAGCTTGCCCCGAAAAACACGCTCCTTGTCTATTTCTCCCAAAATATCTTCCGGCCATACAGGGGACTGCAGTTTATCCAGATGGGACTCAATTCTGCTTAGATTATGCACATTTACAGAAGAATCAAAGCTAATTTTTTTAGTTCCAGCGGCTTGTCCGCCGATAAGGGTTGAGATACTAAATCCTTTTTCCTCTTTCCAATCCAACGTACCAAAAACTCCGATAACTTCCCCGGTATTGCGTCCAAGAGGACCTAACCCGGCATTGTCAGCCAGCCCGTTCCACTGCACATAATCATGTTGTGGAATGTCCCATAAAAAAGGATAGCTGACAGGTGCGTTAGGCGGGTTAAACAATTTCTGACGTAATTTCCCTAATTGTTCCCACTCGAGTGTTTTGGTAAGACGCTCAACTAAATGATCACGCTGATCGCCGGTCATAATCTGGTCTACATTTTGCATGATTTTATTGAGCTCTGCTTCAGTCATGCCAGTATTGCCCAGTGCTCCGCCATCACTCAACAATTCTTTTAACACCTTATCATTGACGAGGTGTTCCAGAACACGGTTATAAATGCGCCCAAATGCATCCAATCGCGCGTAACCGTAGGGAATGTTGTTACCATCATCGTCAATACTGCGATTTATAGTAATATAGCTGGAGAGACGTTGCTTATATTTTTCCAGATCGCTTAATACTTCAGCTTCGGATTTGTAATTACCACGTGCCAGGACATTTTTGATAAATCGCTCTTTCTTTTCCTCATCCCTTTGAGTGTAATGCATGGCTTTTGCAATATCCTTCATAATGCTATCCATGTCTGCACTGGCTGGACCACCATCAATACGAATGCCCACACCGTTATAGTTTATTTGTCCCGTATGACAGGCCGCGCAAGTCAAACCTATGTATTCTTTATCCTTGTAACTATCTTTAACCCATCCGACGGGCAATGCATCTGGATTGCTGGAGGTTGCTTTCTGAGGCAGGTAACGATAGAAGTTCATGTTCTCATCAGCACGAAAAAGTCCGGGCTTTTTCGGTTGTTCCAATGCCATAAAAAAATCATAGGGCATCAGATTCGATCCTTGCGTGGTAGTATAAAACCATAGGCTATCAGCAATATCCCAGCCTTGATCAAGGTATTTCACCGTTGTGTAATTATCTCCAAACAGATCTTGGGTGATAGTGGTTGCACCACGTTCAGGATCGGTTTCCGGGATCAGTGTACAGGCGGAAACTCCGGCGAAAATAAATAAGGTTGAAATAAAAGATAGCAGCTGATTTTTTGATGATTCTAATGATTGTTTCACGATGGTTCCCCTTTCTGCTTGATTTGTTTAACCATTACTTTCAACAACGAGAATGACTTGCACAACAATGATAGTTCTTACATTTCATAGTTATCTTGCAATGCTGTCATAATTTCTGTTTCCTTGCATTACATGACTCTTGACTATCCCTATTCGAGGTTCGTGCTCAGCGCTCAATTCTGGCGCATTGTTGTATTCCTATGAGTTGCTCCTGCTCTGAATTATATTCAGAATTTACTATAGATAACAGCAATACTAACATGTCTCATAAAGCATATCAGATATAGAGCTCTAATCGATAAACAGAAAATACGAGCCCTAGCCCTGAAAAAATTATTCTCGATTCATGATCTTGTTACTGATAGGATTTGGCGCCGATAATCTATACTACGAAATTGCATCGGTTAGCGGACAATAAATAAAGGGAGTATTTGTGGGATGATTGGCTGTACTGCATAAATACTACCCGCGCGTAGTTGTGATTCATCACCGGAAGATTTGCTATTTCATTATTTCGGAGAATAAAAAACCGCCACTGAGGCGGTTATTATTTCACAAGAAATTGAAACTATTTTCTTATTGATTTGCAAAATATTAATGTCCTGGTTTGCTGGTTCCACCATACGGACGAGCATCAGCCCCTTCTTTTAAACAATTGCCATTACCGTCAAGACCATGCGGGCATTCAATTTCTTCCCCACGCATAAGTTTTTCATAGTTTTCTTTTTCTGTTTCCGGCAATGCTTGACTAGGTTTACCGCCACATGCAGATAATGCTAAAACTAATAAAGTTGCAGCTAAAAGAAGAGTATATTTCATCGTTTGATTTCCCTTATAAAAATTTCTTGAAGTAAGTTTTGCAGTATATAACGAATTTAGTAAATCACTCAAGCAGGTTTTAAGTCAGCGATCTAATAGGACTATATTGGTTTCTAAGATTTTTTATAAAAAAACAACTGTCAAGGTAAGCAATCTTACACAAAATACTTTGATTGTTTGTTCAAGAATATGCGATGAAATTGCATCAGTAAAATAGAACAGGTCGTTAAGCTCTGCCATTGAATAATGGAAGGAGATTAATGAGATAGATAAGAAACGCAAGCAATATTTTGAGGAACTCAAGGTTAAGATGACCCTGGCGGGGATACGTGAAGAGAAAACAGTGCTACGAATGGGAGTGTCAATTACTTGAACGGCGCCCGAAGTATTTTTCAAGGATCAACATGCCGGTGGAAGTCTGTTGTATGAATGATTTAACACCAAATAATCGGATAATTAACGGTAGAAAACGCTTGTGGAGTCAGAAAGCTCAATTACTGAAGCTTGAAAGATGCAAGAAGATGATTACTCCTCCCGATAAGTTGGTTTTCCCCACCTGTGTCAATTACTGAATCCGGCTCATTGAACCTATTATTATCAACGCAATCTGCGCAATGATGCGTGAGCTGGCTTTATTGCGAAAAATGTATGAGTAATGCCTGAAAAACTTCTAATAAAGTACATGCAGTTATACCGCACGGTTCCTACATGAAGGTATCATTGCAGAGTGTAAGAGAACAACAACCTTGGATGAAGGTTCCGGGCATGATCAGCCCAGTACTTAAACCAAGAATCAGTTATTCAAATATGCAAAATAAAACTTATTTTTACTTGCTAAGGACGGGCCATCGATTAGCCTATCAACGGTTGGACAGTGGAGGGTATGATCAATTGAAAAAGGTTTGAATTACCTCGCGTTGTCAGAGTAAGGGCTGGTATTCTCGCAAGGTACTGAATTGACGCTTATTTAACAGGCTTGATAACGATCCTTGCATTTAAGTGTTGCGACTGCTGTGCAAGATTACGATCAGGACGCACATTTCACTGCCAAAGTATGAATTATTGTTCTAAAAAGAAAGTTACCTGAGTTTGATCTGATCAGCTTTGGTGGGAATCAACTTTTCTTCCACATTATGTAGTCCTAAAGAACACTTTATACACCACTACCTCCAATGCCGTGATGTCATCAAAGTAGTGGTGCATCTATGATATTACTCTTGATCTTTACTTGATTTTTCCTTATTCGCTTCTTGAGTATCAGTTGTATCAAAAGTAGGCTCTGAATCTCTGGGAGCATAGGCTGATGGAGGTGGTTTATCCATCGGGTAGCCATCAAGACTTTTTTTACCTTCGCAGGCTGTTAATGTTAATAACGCAAGCACAACTGCCAATAGTGAAAATCTAATCATTTAATCTCCTATGCATTTCGAGTTTATCATTTTTTCAGATAGCATAATCGAAGTCACATCATTATTCAAATTTGAATTTTGTTCGTGTATGTACTTGATGATGAATTTCTGGATGGATAAGGTTAATGCCTTAATGCATAGTAATATTCTGATCTTCAGTTTGCGAGCGGATTTAAAACTTCGATAAAAATTAGTGTGTATCGTCACGATGTATTTACCCAGAGGTATTGATAGACATTAAGAGTCTGATCTCGCATCGGATGCGGAGAAAATGGGGTCTGGAAAGCACAAACAGAAAAATCCATCTCAATACTTATGAATCGGCATTTGAGATCAAGGAATCATTGAAAAATACTTTCTACTTTCGCTCTTATAATAAAAATTGCAAATATCAAACCTTGAAGATAATACCGAATCGAGTCTATTATTATTTCATCAGGCCGCCGAGGGTGAGCGGAGGAGCGGGCTAACTCCTAACACTTCTCTAAAAATTGGAGACCACTTCTGTGTTTATATATATCTGTGGTACAAAAATCCCAATTTAATATGCAGCGGTTGCGGTAAATTGATAAAGCTTGATAAACTGATGTGTTTGCAATATGTTGATCACATCCTATTTTTACTTGAGAAGGAAAGATAATGAAAATACTCAGAAATATGAAAAGAATCGCATTGGTTTTTGGTTTCGCAATGCTATTAAGTGGGGTGAGTCATGCAGGTGCGCCCGGGTCGATTTTTGTAAAGAATCTTGGCCCGCTCAATTCTTTTACGATAGATGTTGCAAATATTAACCGTACCGGTGGTTTGATCAAAAACCTTGTGTTTGATTTGTCCAATACGCAGTGCGGTGGTACGGGGTGTATACCGGGAGAATCTCTGGTATTTGGCGGTTTGCAAGATTCGGATTTCGTCCATGATTCAGCTGGTGACGGGGTTGCATCATTATTTGGTGTAAATAACGCGCTGCAATTTGGTTTCAACTTTACTGGCTATGATCCGCTTGATAAATTCCAGTTTTTGTGGGATCCCGATGTTGTAAGTAATGATGATTATGCTGCGACAGTATCCAATCTGATCGGAATGGTGATTACAGCATCCGTTGTTTTTCCCGATAATTCAACTTTGATTTACTCTGGAACCATGGCGGCAGTGGGTTCCGATGTTGCGGTTAATCTCCTTCCCGTTCCGGAGCCGAAAGTTTATCTCATGTTGTTTGTTGGACTGTGTTTGTTTGGTTTTATCAGATACCGCAGTAAGCAAGTTGTAATGGCCTGAGTATTTAGGTTAAGCAAAAAGTTGGCATTCCATTGTAGAAGTTGATTTTAGATGTTTGAATTAACGCATATATGCTATCGGGAAATGCAAAAATTGGAGTGGTTAGAATGCAGCACTGGATTTTTCTTTCAATCGCGATTATCAGTGAAGTGATTGCTACCTCGTGTCTGAAGGCATCTGAGGGATTTACCCGCTTGTGGCCATCTCTCGTAGTGATTGTGGGTTATGTGTTGGCTTTTTATTTGCTTTCTCTGACGCTCAAAACCATTCCGGTGGGGGTAGCTTATGCCATTTGGTCCGGTGCCGGATTAGTATTAATTGCGCTGAGCGGCTGGTTTTTTTTCGGGCAGTCGTTGGATATCCCCGCTATGGTGGGCTTGACTCTAATTGTTGCGGGGATTGTGGTGATCAATATGTTTTCCCAGACTGTTTCGCTTTGAGTTTGATTAATGAATTAGCTGTTAATCAACGGGCAATTCCTGCCAAGAAAAAATAACGCCCGCTAACGGTGGCAGCGTAATTGCCATTGAATCGGTAAACCCCATCCAGGGCTCTGACACGCTGGTAATATTGCCTAAATTACCGACATTGCTGCCACCGTAATAAGTGGAGTCGCTATTAAAAATCTCCCGATAAATACCGGCAGCGGGCACGCCGATGCGATAGCCAGTGCGTGGAACCGGGGTGAAATTGAGAACGACCAGAACAAATGATCCGTTCATGGCGCGCCGCATGTAGCTGATTATTGACTGATCGGCATCCTGGCAATCGATCCAGTGAAAGCCTTCAGCGGTAAAGTCAAGTTGATGCAAAGCCGGAATATTTTGATAACAGTGATTCAAATCGCGCGCAGCAGCTTGCACGCCGACATGCGGTTGTTGTTCCAGCAAATGCCAATCTAATTCGTGACTCACGCGCCATTCGCGTTGTTGCGCGAATTCGTTGCCCATGAAATTGAGTTTTTTGCCTGGGCACGTCATTTGATATACCAATAGCAGGCGCACGCTGGCAAATTTTTGCCAGGCATCCCCGGGCATTTTGTTCCAAAGCGAGCCTTTGCCATGCACGACCTCGTCATGCGAGAACGGTAGCACAAAATTTTCGGTATACGCATAAAGCTGGTTGAAAGTCAGCTGCTCGTGATGATAGCGCCGGTAGATAGGATTTTGGTGCATGTAAGATAGTGTATCGTGCATCCAACCCATATTCCATTTCATCGAAAAGCCCAACCCCCCCACATAAGTTGGGCGTGATACTCCAGGCCAGGCAGTGGATTCTTCCGCCAGTGTCAGTGCGCCAGGAAATTCCCCATGCACCATGATATTTAGTTCACGAAGAAAATCAATTGCTTCTAGATTTTCCCGTCCGCCATATTTATTGGGCAACCATTCGCCATGCTTGCGGGAATAGTCAAGATAGAGCATTGAGGCCACTGCATCAACACGCAATCCATCCAAGTGAAATTCGGACAACCAATAATGAGCGCTGGACAAGAGAAAGGATTTTACTTCATTGCGACCATAATTGAAGATATAAGTACCCCAATCCTGATGAAACCCTAGGCGCGGATCTTCGTGTTCGTATAGGGCGGTACCGTCAAAGCGCGCCAATGCAAAAGTATCCTGAGGAAAATGCGCGGGCACCCAATCCAGAATTACGCCGATTCCCGTCTGGTGACAAGCATCTACGAAAAACCGAAAATCATCCGGTGAGCCGAAGCGGCTGGTGACGGCAAAATATCCCGTTGTTTGGTAACCCCAGGATTCATCCAGAGGATGTTCCGAGACGGGCATCAATTCGATATGGGTATAACCCATTTCCTGTACGTAAGGCAATAGATGCTCTGCTAGTTCTCGATAGGTATAGAAACGTCCGTCCAGGTGCCGTTTCCATGACCCGGCATGAATTTCAAGAATGTTCAGCGGTGCATGCAGCCAATCCCCATCGGCTCTGCGCGCCATCCAAGTAGTATCCTGCCAGTGATGCGTGCTATGGGCAGGGATCAGTGCCGCAGTGTTGGGACGCAATTCGTATTGCTTGGCGTAGGGATCCGTCTTAATGAGGATTTCACCACTACTGCGATTTCGAATTTCAAATTTGTAATGAATATTGGCGGGTAATTCCGGAATAAACAATTCCCATACACCGCTGGCGTGATGCACTTTCATCGGGTGCATTTTGCCGTTCCAATGATTGAAATCGCCGACTATGCTGACGCGTTCGGCATTCGGAGCCCATACTGCGAAGCGCATTCCATCAACGCCTGTATTCCTGGCCGGTTGAGCTCCAAGCATGCGATAAGCCTGCCATAGCTTACCTTGATTGAATAAATATAAATCATGATCAGAAAGTTGCAACGCAAAAGCATAGGGATCATATACTTCATGGACGGTATGCTTTGGGTCTTTTGCTTCAACGCGCAAGCGGTATGGCATGAGCGGCATTGATTTGCTGCGCCATTCAAAAATTCCTTCAGGATGAATGCATTGCATCGGCTCAAAGCCAGTTGATGTTTGGATCCATACCTGAGTATCAAAAGCACGGAATACTCTAACCAGTACTTGATTATGCTCTCTATGTAGACCTAGATACGCATAGGGGTCATGGAGCTGTGCATTGATCAGTGCATGCAGCAGAAGATTGGTTTTGCTCGTGGTCATCACCTTTAATATAATAGTATTGGCTGTATGGTTTGGATTATAACCTGTCTATTCTTTGATAAAAGGTAATTAAACCCAAAGCTCTCTGTGAGAAAGTGCCATAATACGATAATATATTCGCATAGGTGCAAATGGGTTCAAATTGCTATGGATAAAACTAAACTTACACATGCACAATCTCGGGCGGAGTGCAAATCCAGCAGCCGCTTTCATAGCAACATTTCACATGAAACACTCGCCTTAATATTGGCGGGCGGGCGCGGTAGCCGTTTGCACCAGTTGACTGACTGGCGTGCTAAGCCTGCTGTTCCTTTTGGTGGGAAGTTTCGTATTATTGATTTTCCTCTATCAAATTGTGTCAACTCGGGTTTTCGACGTATTGGTGTCGTGACACAATATAAAGCACAGAGCCTGATTCGTCATATTCAGCATGGCTGGAGTTTTCTCGATGGACGTTTTAAAGAGTTTGTCGAATTGCTCCCCGCGCAACAACGAACTGTCGAGGAAACATGGTACCAAGGAACTGCTGACGCGATATTTCAGAATATCGATATTTTATTGCGCCACGATGCTAAATATGTATTGATTCTAGGTGGGGATCATATCTATAAAATGGATTACAGTAAGCTGTTGGCGGAGCATATTGAAAAATCAGCAGATATGACGGTAGCGTGTCTTGAGATTCCACTGCAGGAAGCGAGCGCCTTTGGTGTTATGGGGGTCAGTGATCAATGGCAGGTAATCAGTTTTGCTGAGAAACCGGCTCATCCTGTGCCCATACCCGGTCAACCTGAGAAAGCTTTGGTGAGCATGGGTATTTATGTATTTAATGCCGATTTTCTCTACGAGCAATTAATTCGTGATCATCAGGATCATGATTCGTCGCATGACTTTGGTAAGGATATAATTCCGTATCTGGTGTCCCGTTATCGTGTCTTTGCCCATCGATTCATGAACAGCTGCGTTAATATGGCATCCGGGATACCGTACTGGCGTGATGTTGGAACAGTCGATGCATACTGGGAAGCTAATGTTGATCTGATTTCCGTTACACCACAGCTTAATCTGTACGATGAAGATTGGCCTATCTGGACACACCAGGAACAACTTCCTCCGGCAAAATTTGTATTCGATGATGATGATCGGCGTGGTCATGCGTTGGATTCATCCGTATCAGGCGGCTGTATTATCAGCGGGGCTACGGTTCGTCGTTCCTTATTGTTTTCCAACGTAAAAGTTAATAGTTTCAGCTATGTAGAAGATTCGGTCATACTTCCCAATGTGGAGGTTGGTCGGCATGCGCATCTGCGGCGTGTGGTTGTGGAGAAAAAATGCGTGATTCCTGAAGGGTTAGTTATTGGATTTGATCCTGAACAAGACCGCAAGCGATTTTATGTGACCGAGAAAGGTATTACATTAATTACACCGGAAATGTTAGGGCAGGAAATACATAAAATATGTTAACAAAGATTGAGTAAACATTTCAAATTAATAGTCAGTGATGCAAAATGGGCGTGTATTCGTGACTATTTTTTCATGCCAGAAGCATGATTGATGCAGTGAGCTTCTATATTTTATTTTAATTTAATAAATACTGTCTTTTATAATGAAGCAATTAAATCTCGTTTTGCTGTGGCATATGCATCAACCGGACTATCGGGATTACGTCACCAATCAATTTGTGTTGCCTTGGGTGTATCTGCATGCCATCAAGGACTATACCGATATGGCTTATCATTTGGAGTCGCATCCAAAGACCAGGGTGGTCGTCAATTTTGTTCCGGTGCTTCTGGATCAACTGGATGATTTTTCGCAGCAATTTTCAACCAAGCAAATACGTTGTCCTTTGTTGCGTTTGCTAGCGACACCCGAGCTCGAAAATATCACGATGCAAGATCGTTTGTATATTTTTGACAGCTGCTTTCTCAGTAATCATGAGAACATGCTGCAGCCGTATCCGGCTTATAAGCGTCTACATGAACTCTATCAAGTCTTCAACAAAGTGAGTGAGCGTGAGTTAAAATATTTTTCCGGACAATATCTGGCTGACTTGCTGGTCTGGTATCACTTGGCATGGATGGGAGAGAGTGTACGGAGAAACAACGAATTTGTGATGAAATTAATGGCTAAGAACCAGGAATTTAACTATGAGGATAGGCTGCAGCTTTTTACTTTGATCGGCGAATTAATTCAGGATCTGATTCCGCGCTATCGAAAGCTTGCTGAATCAGGGCAGATTGAATTATCCACCACGCCCCACTTTCATCCGCTTGCACCGCTACTGATTGATTTTTCTTCTGCCCGGGATAGTCAACCCGATGTTACTTTGCCTGCGCATAACTTTTATCCGGGTGGACGTAGCCGCGTGGCATTCCATTTGTCGTCTGCAATTACCAGCCACACCCAGCGTTTTGATGAAAAGCCTGCTGGAATCTGGCCCGCTGAGGGGGCTTTATCTACCGCATTAATAAAAATCATGGCAGAACAAGATTGTCAATGGAGTGCTAGTGGGGAAGGTGTATTGGTCAACAGTTTGCGTTCATCATATTCTGATGGGACATTTCCGGATCGCAACTATTATTTATATCGTCCTTACCGGATAGATGGAGAATCAAAAGATATCATCTGCTTTTTTCGTGATGATCAATTATCTGATTTGATCGGTTTTGAATATTCCAAATGGTTTGGTCGTGATGCTGCGGAAAATTTTGTGCAATCTTTGGATCACATTTATCACAGCACACCTGCTGAGGGGAATCCGGTCGTCAGCGTTATCCTGGATGGAGAGAACGCCTGGGAATCATACCCATATAATGGATTTTATTTTCTTGATGATCTTTATCATTTACTCGATGATCATCCGTATATCCGTACCACAACTTACCGGGATTATCTCGCATCTGTTGAAATCAGTGCAATTGAAGCATTACCAACGCTAGCAGCTGGTAGCTGGGTATATGGAACATTCTCGACTTGGATTGGGGACAAGGAAAAGAACTGTGCATGGGACATGCTCTGCGCGGCTAAACATAGTTTTGATTTGGTGATGCAAAGCGAGCGTTTGACGGAAGAGGAAAAAAATCAGGCCAGTCGGCAGTTGGCGTCCTGTGAAAGCTCAGATTGGTTTTGGTGGTTCGGTGATTACAATCCGGCGCATTCCGTAGCAAGTTTCGATCAGTTGTTCAGGAAAAATCTGATGAATCTTTATCATTTGCTTAAATTACCGATACCATCCGCAATTCTTGAGCCTGTTAGTAAAGGTAATGAATGGAGTGAAGACAGTGGAGCAATGCGGCGATCCTCATCAAACGCGGATTAATTTAAATTGTATTCTCCGTGCTTGAGGACGGATTTTGGATTGCCATAGGTTCTTAACGATTACCGGAGTCATTGAATGTCACAACGTGTTTCGTTACTTTTGGGTGTACATGCCCATCAACCCGTCGGCAATTTTCCCGATGTGTTGAAGGATGCGCATCAGCGTTGCTACAGGCCTTTCTTGCAGATACTTTACCGTTATCCGGATTTTCGTTTTTCCGTTCATTTTTCAGGTTGGTTACTGGATTATCTGTTGCAACACTTTCCTGATGATATGGCGTTATTGCATCAAATGGTTGCGCGGCGGCAAGTGGAATTATTCGGTGCGGGTGATACCGAGCCGGTTCTGGCGGTCATTCCGAACCGGGACCGCATGGGACAGGTTGATACTTTTTCCCGGAAGCTGGCGGTAAAGTTTGGTCAACGTCCGCAGGGTGCATGGTTGACTGAGCGTGTTTGGGAATCCACGGTTGTACCGGCATTGGCGAATTGTGGAATCCGCTATGTTACTGTAGACGATTATCATTTTTTATGTGCAGGTAAAACACCAGGGGAACTTAATGGTTATTTCACCACTGAGGAAGATGCATATAAACTCGATTTATTTCCGATTTCTGAATCCTTACGTTATAAAATTCCTTTTTCTCCGGTTGAAGAAACTATCGCTTATCTGGAATCATTGACGGATCATCATTCGTCCGATACCTCTCCTGCGGCGGTTTATTTCGATGATATCGAAAAATTCGGCATCTGGCCGGAAACTTACCATTGGGTATATGAACAAGGTTGGCTTGAACATTTTATCCAAAGCGTATTGGCTTCAGACAAAATCTGTACCCGGCATTACAGCGAATATCATGCTAGTGAGAAAACCCGCGGTATTGTTTATTTGCCTACGGTATCGTACATCGAAATGAATGAATGGACATTGCCTGCGCATTCCGCCAACATTTATGCAGAACTGTTGCAGCAGGCAAAGACAAGTGGTTGGTATGAACACAAGAAAGCTTTTATCCGTGGTGGCATTTGGAAAAACTTTTTTTCCCGCTATCTGGAATCCAATTGGATGCATAAGCGTATGTTGGGGCTCTCTGCACGGCTAATTGAGTTACCGGCGCAACATCGTACCGTCGAAATGCAGCAGAAACTCTACGAGTCCCAAGCAAATGATGCCTATTGGCATGGCATGTTTGGCGGTTTGTATCTCCCGCATTTAAGGCGTGCTGTATACAATGCCATGGTTGAACTGGAGGCGTTGCTCGATATCCATGCACCGCGTCCTTCGTATTTTACCGAAGATACCGACTTGGATGGTATGGAAGAGGCATATCTGCAGAATGGCGTGCTGCAAGCAGTGTTAAAATTAGATGGTTTTGCCAGTATTTGCGAACTGGATGCCTACCGGTTGAAACATAATTTTGGCGATACCTTGCGCGTTCAAGGTGAACATTATTATCAGAAAATTCAGGCGGGACAGCCTGATTCATCCAATGATGCCGTTAATGGTATCGCTTCGGCGCACGATCGAATCAGCTACAAGCATGAAATTAATGCGGAAGATATCGTTGCCGATGATCATCCTCGGAGCTTATTCGTTGATCGTCTGAATGGTACGTTTATTGTTTACCGCTCAGTGGCTGCCGCACTTGAAAATAACCATTTTCAATCTGAGAATACCAATTATCCGATTCATAAACACATTCTGCTGGATCAGAACCGGTTACAGATTGCATATCATTTTACCGCTAAACTGGCGCATAAATTCAGTACCGAAATCAATCTTGCCATGCCCAGTTGTGATGGGATGGGCGGACGCTTTATCTATCAGGGAAAAATTTCTGGTGGTTTTGGTGAATTGCTTGAATTAACGGACATGACGGAAATAACACTGGACGACGATACGCTGGGCGGCAGCGTGGTGCTAAAAACATCTCATCCAGTGACGTTGCGTGCACATCCGCATTTTTCGGTGTCGCAGTCCGAAAGCGGATTTGAAAAAATTATGCAAGCAACGACATTGTTATTGGAGTGGCCGGTTACCACTCAGGAATTAATTATTACACTGGAGATCCATGCCCGATAGTTGTATTTCATTCATAATTCATATAATTCAGCAACTCAAACACACGCTATGTCTATTCTTACGCACTCACCTGCTTGGTTAGCTTTACAGTCGCATCAATCGGTTATAACACAACAGCATTTGCGCGAGTTGTTTCAACAAGATCCGCAACGTTTTGAAAAATTTTCTCTTATTTTCAATAATATTCTGATGGATTATGCCAAACATCCGATCAATTATGAAACTGTTGATTTATTGCTGAAGTTGGCGCATCAACAGAAGCTAAAAGATTGGATTGCACGGATGTTTTGTGGGGAGAAAATCAATTCGACGGAGCAACGCGCGGTGCTGCATATTGCATTACGCGGTGATCAATCCATCATGGTTGATGGTGTCGATGTGATGCCGGATGTTAAACGCGTGTTAAAGCAGATGGAGCGTTTCTCAATTGCGATTCAGAGTGGCGAACGCAGAGGGTATACCGGGAAAATGTTTACCGATATTGTCAATATCGGTATCGGTGGATCGGATCTGGGGCCAGTGATGGTGACTGAAGCACTGAAACCTTATTGGCTGAAGGGCATTTCCCCACACTTTGTTTCAAATGTTGATGGTACACAGCTAGCCGGTATTTTACGTCAACTCGATCCAGCTACGACGCTTTTTGTTATTGCCTCAAAAACATTTACGACTCAGGAAACTTTGACCAATGCGCATTCTGCACGAGAATGGTTTTTGTCTCAGGGTGGCAATGAAAAAGATATCGCGCATCATTTTGTAGCGGTTTCGACCAATCGTGCGGCAGTAGAAAGATTTGGCATTGATCCGGATAACATGTTTGAGTTTTGGGATTGGGTCGGAGGGCGCTATTCATTATGGTCGGCTATCGGGTTGCCGATTGCCTTGACTGTCGGTATGGATCATTTTTATTCTTTACTGGCGGGTGCAAAAGCAATGGATCAGCATTTCGCCACGGCCCCATTCGAGAAAAATTTGCCAGTTATGCTGGGTTTAATAGGTATTTGGCAAATTAATTTTTTCGGCACAGCTTCTCATGTGGTACTGCCCTACGATCAATCGCTGCATCGTTTCCCCGCTTATTTGCAGCAACTGGAAATGGAAAGCAATGGCAAACGCACCACCCGCAACGGTGAAGTGGCCGATTATGCTACCGGCGCGGTCGTTTGGGGAAAGCCTGGAACCAATGGCCAGCATGCTTTCTACCAATTGTTACATCAAGGCACGCAAACCGTTTCAGCTGATTTCCTGGCGCCTTGTCAAAGCCATTACCCTATGGGTGAGCATCATCGCATGTTATTGGCGAATTTTTTTGCGCAAACAGAAGCGTTGATGACTGGTAAAAATGAACAAGAAGTGCGTGATGAACTTGTGGCGCAAGGTATATCCGCAGAATCCGTAGCGCAATTGCTGCCACATAAGATTTTTCCCGGAAATCGTCCCACTACCTCCATTTTATTCAAGAAACTGGATCCTCAGACATTGGGCTCATTGATCGCACTGTATGAGCATAAAGTATTTGTGCAAAGCGTAATATGGGATATTAACCCGTTCGATCAATGGGGCGTGGAACTGGGCAAGCAGCTTGCCGGAAAAATTCTGGCCGAGTTGGGACACAGGGACCCTGTGGTATCGCACGATTCATCCACCAATGGATTGATTAATTATTTCAAGGCCAATCAGTAGAAATATTACTTATGCCGCGATCCCAGAAACTTCGCGTTTTGTTTGTTACTTCTGAAGTGTACCCGTTGTGCAAAACTGGCGGCCTGGGTGACGTCAGCGCAGCATTGCCTGTTGCATTACGTGCGTTGAACAGCGACGTGCGACTTTTAGTGCCCGGCTATCCGCAAGTGATGGCTGGCGTTAAATACAAATATAAAATAGCTGAGTTCAATGCACTGTCACAGTTTCCACCCGCTTCATTGCTGTCGGCCCGATTGTCATTGAATAAAACCGAGAGCATTCCGGTGTTCGTGATCGACTGTCCCGGGCTATATAACCGTGAAGGAGGGCCCTACATGGATGCATTTGGTCATGATTGGCCTGATAACGCGTTACGTTTCGGTTTGCTATCAAAAATTGGTGCCATTCTGGGCAGTGATGACAGTCCGATTGCCTGGTATCCGCATATCGTTCATTGCAATGACTGGCAGAGCGGCCTCACCCCGGCTTATTTGCATTTTTATTCGGGAAAAAAAGCTGCCACGATGATGACCATTCATAATCTGGCGTTTCAAGGTATTTTCCCATCTGGAAGTGTGGTACAACTGGGGTTGCCATCAGGCAGTTTCGATATCAATGGAGTAGAGTATTATGGCAATTTATCTTTTCTCAAAGCCGGACTGTATTATGCCGACCAGATTACTACAGTCAGCCCCAATTATGCCAAAGAAATACAGACAGAGCCGCTGGGGTTCGGGTTGCAAGGATTACTGGCTACCCGCCAGTCTGATCTCACCGGTATTATCAATGGCATTGCTACCACAGAATGGGATCCTGAAACGGATCGTTATCTAGTTAAAAACTACAATAGTAAAAGCCTGTCGAATAAGACAGTTAATAAAACTGCATTGCAACAACAAATGGGGTTGGCAGTCGATGCGCATGTCCCACTATTGGGTGTGGTCAGCCGTTTGAGCCACCAAAAAGGGATTGATCTGCTGATCCAGATTGCTCCGCAATTAATAAAGATACCCGCCCAATTGGTGGTTTTGGGCAGCGATCACCCTGAATTGGAGCACTTGCTTTCCACGCTGGCGCAAACCTACCCCAAGTCAATCGCGATACACGTTGGTTTTAACGAGGCTTTGTCCCATTTGATAGAAGCCGGTATTGATTGCTTTCTGATGCCATCACGGTTCGAGCCCTGTGGATTGAATCAGATGTATAGTCAACGCTATGGTACCCCGCCAATAGTTCACGCCACAGGTGGTCTGCTTGATACGGTGGTGGATTGTACCCCGGCAACACTGGCAAATCATACTGCCAGCGGCTTTGTGTTCAATTCCATGACGGCGGCCAGTTTACTGGATACCATAAAGCGTGCAGTATTTGCTTATCACAATAAAAAAATCTGGCTAAGCCTGCAGAAGAATGGAATGGCCAGAAATTTCAGCTGGAATGCGAGCGCAATGGCGTATCAAGAACTTTACCGGAGGCTGCTACACTGAAATACGATCTTCACTCAACAGGACTAGATATCATGAAAATCACGCTCAGTATTCTTTTTGCCGTTTTGTTGTCCGGTTGTATTGCGCATCCGTTAGAGGCGCCTTTACCGCCTGCGGTAGTGAGTGAAGTGCCGGAAAACTGGGAACAGGCGCAAGCCAGAAAATATCAAGAAAAATCAAATTATATTCAGTCCCGTCAAGTCGCTTACGATTGGTTTGGCAATTTTGCTTTTAGCGAAATCGATGGTATTCCCTATATTGCGTTGAAACTTTTACCCAAGCTGGCACCCCAGTTGTGGGGAAGTGACGAAAATTTTCTCGATGCGGTTGGTTTGTTTATTGATGAGCGGCAGCAATCCTATCCGATTGCACGCGGCATTGGCTTCAGTGGCTTATCGCGGGCTGAGGCGCAGGGGAATATTGATTACGCATCATTCACTTGCGGTGCCTGTCACATTGGGCGTGTGCGACTTGAGAGCGGCCAGATCGATTATCTCGATGGCGGCGTGAATACGACCTTCAATATCGCGTTATTTCGTGTCAAATTGTATCAGACCTTACAAACAGCCTATGCAGGTGAAGCCGACGACACCAAATACCAATTATTAACGCAGAAGTTGCTGGATGCACTGGATACTGTTCATCAGCAAAATCCGAATTATTTTTATAATAATTTCCAAGCAGGTGATAGAAACTTTGATGCCGGTTATGAAGCTGCGCAGATCGCCTTGTTCAAACAACATGCTGAACAGACGATCAAGCAGTTTGCGCAGCGCGCTGAAGCCGAGTATGAAGGTTTTGGCGCGCTCATCGCCAAGAACTATGCAGGTCTTGAATCAGAAATGCTGGCTGGTTTTCCCGGCATGGCGGATGCGACGGGGTTGAGCGCCATCAATGGTTATATCAGTTTGCGCAAGATTCCCATTATTAAAGGATTTGCCAGTGTCACGCTTCCACCCGAGCCGGGCATCACTGATTTTATGTCGGTATGGGAGCAAGGCAAGCGCCGGGCAAGCTGGGATAAGAGTCATACCAGACTTATCAATGGTGGCGGCCAATGGAATGGTAATGTACCGATGCCGATTTACCGTAACCTGATTGCCATGCTGACTTTGGGTCTGGAAAAAACCGATGTCCGGGTGGCTGCTTTTGCCGAAGAACTGCTCGATGGACTACCGGCCAGTCCTTATCCTTTTAATGTGGATATCGGATTGGCTAAGAAGGGGCAAGCGTTATTTGCAGAGCACTGCGCCGATTGCCATCAACCTAAAAACGGCAAAGTTTACGATAATCTTGGTACCAGCATGAAAAGGGCTTATGTGGTGGGTGCACTGTTAAATTATGCCGCTCACAAACAATTGTATGCAAACTGTGCGCCGGATACGACCGTTCAACTGGAGGGTAAAGATATCAAACCCTGTGCCGAGTTTGACGGGGTTTCTCTGGATGATAAAAAAGACTTGCTGATGTCGCCCAACAATGAACATCGCGGCTACAATGCTCGCCCGCTCAGCGGCATCTGGGCGCAAGCGCCTTATCTGCATAATGGCACGGTACCGACGGTTTATCACCTGCTAGTGCCGGATGAACGTCCAGCCAGTTTTATCAAGAGTAAGCTTGATTATGATCCCCGGTATCTTGGCTTTGCCTGGAATGCTGGGCAAACAGCCAATCCAAACGAGGGCTATCTGTTTCAGGCCAATGCGATTTCCGCTCTGAGCAACAAGGGGCACGATAAGGATATTGTGGAAGGTAAAAAAACCTATCGTCTCAATTGGTCTGGCGATAAACCAGGTGCTTTTGCTATTATTGAATATCTGAAGACCTTGTAATTTTATACGGGTCATGTAAAAGCTGCTATGTAAAGGCGCCAACGGAATTAGGGCAGAAAGTGAGGACGACCTCACCGCTTCAATATCTTTAAGGGGACGGCCCCATAATTCAGAAAGGAGCGTATATGGCTTGGGCTATTCTTATTGCTGCAGGGCTGTTTGAGGTTGGTTGGGCGATCGGATTGAAGTATACGGAAGGTTTCACGCAATTATGGCCCACGATCGGAACGATTCTTGCGATTATCATCAGTCTTTGGTTGCTGGGCATTGCCATGCAATCACTTCCAGTTGGCACGGCCTATAGCATTTGGGTAGGCGTGGGAGTGGTCGGTACCGTAACTCTCGGGATCGTTCTGTTTGGCGAGCCCGTAAATGTGGCGCGCTTAATCAGTGTTGCGCTCATCATCACAGGTATCATCGGTCTTAAGCTCACCACACCGGATTAACCATATTACACGCCGCAGTGGAAAATGGCGCGATAATTGGGAGAGCGTCATCAAATGACAATACCGGGAAAAAACGATTCATCCTAACATCAGGGAGATAACATGCCAAACGTACTGATTCAACCCTATATCATGTTCGGCGGGCGCTGCGAAGAGGCGCTCGAATTCTACCGCACCGCTCTGGACGCGCAGATCGATATGCTGATGCGCTTCCAGGAGAGCCCGGATCCCACCCCACCTGGCATGCTGCCGCCGGGTTTTGAGAACAAGGTCATGCATGCCAGCTTTCGCATCGCCGGCAATGTGTTAATGGCTTCGGACGGTTGCGAAGAAGGCCAGGAATTCAAAGGGTTTTCACTGTCGATCTCGGTTACCACTGAAGCTGAAGCCAATCGTTATTTTTCTGCGCTTTCCGATGGCGGCCAGGTGCAAATGCCATTAGCCAAAACATTCTGGTCACCGTGCTTCGGTATGCTCACTGACCGTTTCGGTATCAGTTGGATGATCAATGTCGTGATTACCGATTGCACCGAATGAAATTAAACATCCCGATTATCGGTTTGCAACGGCGGCACTGATACGCGATCGTTGTTTGTCGAATACCAGTGCTTCATATGCAGCGTACAAAAAGCAATCCAGCAGAGGAAACGAGCCGAAATGACAGCATCATGAGCTTTGAGAAAATGAGCGATCAGCAACTATGGGATATCGCCAATCCCATTATGGATAACTTGATGGATGCTTCGACTCAACTCGATCACGCGAAGCATGTGCGGGATTTTACTGAGCGGATGAAAGCCATCGTGACTCCAGAATATTTTCAGCGCATTTGCCAGCAATACCAAGCCGAGAAAGGATATTTCTCCAGTCGCATGCCGGTCGCCGTTTTCCGGCGCCCTGACTCAGTAGCCATTGTGTGGAAACAATCGTTTACGAAAGCACCGGGTGAGTTTGTCGCGGAGATGGTGTTGGTACATAAAAATGGAAAGTATCGAGTTGATCATGTGATAGTTTTTTGAGTCGTTCGCTAAAAGCGATGTTGAAAGCTGAATTGATATCTCCACGAAACGTAAGGACATAATAGGGCGTCTACGATGATAGATCTTATTCTTGATGTAATAATTTCGTTATTTCTGGTGACTGATTTTTATTAATTATTAAGTATACAAATGGCAGATAATTACGATGCTAGGGTACAACAGGTGACTGATCGCTATATACACGCTAGCTACGGTTTATGGAATGCACTACTTACCGTGAATGGGCTTATTCTTGCTGCTGCCACAATGGTTTCTGGTGATCAAGGTTCCTACTTTAAACTGGCAGTTGTTGTTCTTGCTATGTTTTCTATAGGACTATTAACTTATAACTATGTTGTAATAAAACTGACTTATTTTCGTATAGGTGAAGTGATTTCAAGTAATCCAGACCAGCTTACACCTGAAGTAAAAGAAAAAGATATCAATAATGCTCTTACAAGAAATAAGAGAGCTAAATGGTTTGAAAATATTTGTTTGATTATTCTATTAATTCAGTCAGCTCTGTTGGTGGTAAATTTTGTGTATTCAATTGCCTAACAATCACGTCAGATCCACTTTCTTCAGTCGCTGGAAGCTCGTGTTGTTTGTGTGGGTGGTTAGGTGGCCATTATTCAAACTCTCGACAGATTGTCAACAAATGGGTCAGCTCGCGAACAAAGAAAATGGATAGGTAATATGAGACAGATGATCGCTATCTAGCGATGCCTGGGAAATCCACTACCCTGGCCGACACCACTACGGCCTTTGCCGAAAATTATTACAACCGCGATAATGGCGACCGTAACGACACCGGCTATGACTTTATTCCAATCAATAACTGTTTTATAGATCCGGAAATCGTCCCGCCAGCGAATGCGTTGCCAAATTTCATCGGAGGTTATTACTCGAAGGGGGCTGACGGTATCAAGCGTTACGGTAACTTCATGATCTGCGTTGATATCAATCGAATCGGTTGGATTTCCCCGTGATGTCACCGAGATCGTGCCGCTGATGACGGTGACTTCTGTTTCATGTTGCGATACATTGAGATGCAGGATCGCGTTTTTGGCGTGGATGATTGCGTGCAAGGTTTCGATTCTTTGTTCGCAGTCTGATGTTTCCGTGAATACATTGCCGATTTTGAAATCATCCACACGAATGAGACAGGATGAACCCGATGCCTTGAGCCGAATACGGGCACCACTCCGAGGGCCGCTGCTGACGAACGAATGATTTTTTACTTGCTCCATTTCATTTACTGAAGAGCCATTAAGCAACACGTTTTTGCCTGATGATTGGATCAATCCGATGGTTGCATCATCAGGCACAGTGCTAAGATGAAAACGAGCGCCGGTATGTTCATCTTGTTCCCACAAACCACCGGCTTCAACAAGACTTTTATCCATGATAGGAATTGTTTTGCAACCGGCAAGCAGCAAAGCTGCCAGCAAGAGCAGCAACAAACCATGATTGCCGGAAAAATTCAATGGAGAAAATATTAATCCTGGATAGCGTCCCGGATAGATACTTATTATCTTGAAGAGGAATGGCTTGATTTCTGTGGTATCCATTTCGTTGCTCCTTTCAATCCTTTGTTTCAGGTAGTTTCCTAATCAGGGTACTGTATAGGAGATTGTATGAATCAGGACTGAATAAAGTGTTCGGAGGTGCAAAAGGAAGTACCGCAAAATAGCCTGATCGTGGATATCAGGTTTAACATTTAGAAATATACGCGTTGCTGTTTCAATTCAAGAAATGAAAAAGGTCATTGGGGTGAGGCGTCAATGACATTGGAATAGTTTTCACACCGATCCAGTATTTTGCTATATTCCCGGCTTTGTCTTTTCTTTGCGGTTATCACATTGGAACATACATCTCCATCAGAAAAATCAAATGAGAAGAAAGATGAGATCTTGCAAGCTTTGGCAGAGATGCTGGAACATCCGCAGAGGCTCAAGATAACCACTGCAGCATTAGCTATGAAGCTGGGAATCTCTCAATCATCCATATACCGTTGTTTCCCCAATAAAGCGCAAATGTTTGAAGCACTGATAGAATTTATTGAAAAGACTTTGTTTGTGTTGATCAATAAGATTCTGCAAGAAGGGCATTCCGCTACCCAAAAGATCGAAAATTTGTTGCTGCTATTGTTAGGATTCTCGCGCAAGAATCCGGGCATGACGCGCATTCTGGTGAACGATGTCTTGATCAATGAGAATGAGCATTTACAATTTCGTGTTAATCAGTTACATGACAGATTAGAAGCCACCCTGAAACAAGCGTTACGCTTTGCTGCTTCCGAGGGGCAAATCAATAGAAATGTGAATGTTACGGCACATGCTAATTTATTGTTGTGCTTCGTGATTGGCCGCTGGTATCAGTTTGTCAAAAGTGAATTTGCGCGAGATCCTCTAGCAGACTGGGAAGTTCAGCGATTGATTTTGTTGCCATCCGAGCTACTTTGAACTGAGAAGATTTCACACATTGCTTGGTGGTGGTTTTATACTGATATTGATGATTGACATATCGGGCAGGCCGGATCTTTATGCAGATGGATGGAGCGCCAATTCATCGTGAGGCCATCGAGTAATTGCAGGCGGCCGTTCAGGCTTGTGCCAATATTCAACAGAATTTTTAGTGCTTCTGCGGCTTGCATTGAGCCGATTATGCCCACGATTGGTGAAAAAACGCCCATGATGGCGCAGGGCATATCTTCTTGATTTCCTGTGTCAGGGTATAGGCAGTGATAGCAAGAGCTATCGTCATGGCGTAGATCAAACACGCTGATCTGACCACTAAAACGCACTGCAGCTCCGGAGATTAGGGGTTTCTTGTTAATGACACACGCTTGGTTGATCTGGTAGCGCGTATTGAAATTGTCACTGGCATCAATGACTACATCAACGTCTGCTGTGAGTTGTAGTAATTTTTCAGCGCCTACGTACTCATGGATTGTAGTGATATTGATTTCTGGGTTGATTCTAACTAATAATTGTTTGGCTGAAACAACTTTTGCAACACCGATTGATTGACTGTCATGCATAATTTGCCGTTGCAAATTAGTTAGATCAATCTGATCGCCATCACAAATTATCAGGCTGCCCACTCCGCTGGCAGCAAGATAAAGCGCTATGGGGGAACCTAAGCCACCCGCTCCGACAATTAATGCGCGAGAGTGATTAAGTTTTTCCTGCCCCGCAATATCAATTTGCGGGAGCAGGATATGGCGACTGTACCGCAGGAGTTGATGGTCATTCACAATCCTTATAAACTTTTAATCAACTATCGCTTTCATCATTGGGTTCTGGCGGGGATGAGGGAATGCCTTTAAAGTAATTCATGGCTTGTTTTAACAGTTCATCTTCTTCCGACCCGAATTCGAGAGGAGCATTATTTTTTGTATCTTTTTTCTTTTTATCTTTCTTGTCTTTTTTGTCACCTGCTGGTTTTGATCCTGTTTTCTCTGCCTCGGAAGTCACTATCTTCTCGGTTTTTTTGCCATTGGACAAGTGGCGATTCAAATCTGATTCACGCAAGCGTTGATCATCACCGTTGTCAGCTTCATCCAGAATATCCGGCGTAATACCTTGTGCCTGAATAGATTGTCCGTTGGGTGTATAGTAACGCGCAGTTGTTAGTTTAATCGCAGTATTATTTCCTAATGGTAATATTGTTTGTACCGATCCTTTGCCGAATGTCTGCGATCCCATGACGATGGAGCGTTTATGATCTTGCAAAGCACCTGCAACAATTTCGGAGGCTGAAGCAGAGCCCCCATTGACCAATGTAATCATGGGCACGGTTTTTACTTCAGTAGGTAAACCTTTTAAGTAATCTTTATCAGGTCCACGCAAATAAAACTCCGGATTGGCGTGCAATTTCATTTTTGCATCCGGGCTACGGCCTTCAGTGTAAACGACCAACGCATTTTCCGGCAGAAAAGCAGCTGATACTGCAACCGCCCCATTAAGTAATCCTCCCGGATCGTTTCGCAAATCCAATATTAGGCCTTTCATTTCTCCCTTGTTTTCACCGAATAGGGTTCTGATCGCTTGCGCCAAATTCTCACCAGTTTGTTCTTGAAATTGTGTGATGCGAATATAGGCGTAGCCGGGTTCGAGCATTTTTGATTTGACACTCTGAATTTTTATGATGTCACGTACTAAATTAAAAATCAGTGGTTCAGTCTCGCCTTCCCGTACTATCGTAATTTTTATCGAAGTTTTGGGTTTGCCGCGCATGAGCTTGATCGCATCATTAAGTGTCATGCCTTTGACAACGGTGTCATCCAATTTAACGATCAGATCGCCAGTTTTAATACCCGCACGAAATGCCGGGGTGTCTTCAATGGGGGAAATCACTTTTACTACACCGTCTTCCATAGTTACTTGGATACCTAGCCCGCCAAATTCACCTTGTGTACCAATTTGTAGTTCCTTATATTCGTCTTTATCAAGATACGAAGAATGAGGATCCAATCCAACCAGCATGCCATTGATAGCTTCAGTAATCAGTTTTTTGTCTTCTACCGATTCGACATAGTCACTTTTGATGCGACCAAAAACCTGAGCGAAGGTGCGTAATTCTTCGATTGGTAATGGATGGATGGCTTCAATATTTTCTTTTTTGGCAATGGCGGAGAAGTTCAAACTGAGCATAATTCCAGCGATTACTCCAATTAGAATTAAACCTGTTTTTCTGATTACATTACTCATGATGCTATCTCCGCACTGATCAAATTTGTGTAAATGGTTTATCGCGATTATTCTATTTTTATCCATGTCAAAGGATCGAAGGGTTTGCCCCTATGACGAAGTTCAAAATATAGACCTGAATTTGCATTACCATCGCTATTTCCTACTGTGGCTATTGTATCGCCGCCGAGAATCATGTCACCTACTTGTTTATGGAGTGTTGTATTATTGCCATAAAGGCTCATATAGTTATTTCCATGATCCAGAATTATCAAATTACCAAAACCTCTCAACCAGTCAGCAAATACAATCCTTCCTCCAGAAATGGCTTTAACATCACTACCCTTAGGCGCTTGTATAAACAGACCTTTCCACGTTATATGTTTACCTGAACGTTGACCTCCAAAAGTATTCACAAGTTTCCCGCGCACAGGTAAATTTAATTTACCCTTGAGTGACGGAAAAGGAGTATTTGCTGTAGAAGCATCTGGGAGCTTAGTATTAATCTGAGAATTGATGCTGGATTTCTCCTGAGCGAGGAATTTATTAATCTCATTAACTAAGCGAGTAATGCGTTTTTCGTTATCTTTAAGCTTATTAAGCTCTTGTTGTTTCTGTGTAATTTTATCAGATACTTGTGATAGGATCTTTTGCTGTTTGTTTTTTTCGTGCTCGAGTTTTTTGCGCTCATCATGATATTGGGTTTGAATGGCAGCTATTTCTTTTTTCTTGTGGCGGCTCATTTCAGTGAGCGTCAAGATTTCATGTTGATTCTTTCTTAGGGCCGTAATGCTATTCGAACGAGCAAGCGCGAATTGTTGGTAATAATAGGCGTTTCGGGCAATTTGATTGGGATCATATTGGCTTAACAGTAAGTGTAAATAATTGTGTTGCCCTCTGACATATTGCTCGTAAAGCAATTTTTCTAGTCGACTTCGTTCGATTTTGATTTCTTCGCTGATTACACGGTGCCGAGCCTGTAGCTGTTTGTATTCTTCAATGACTTTCCGGTCATTTGCAATAAGTTCGGTCAATTTGTGAGAGATATCATTGATTGTTTGCTCGGTTTTACGTAATGTGTTTGTTGTATCTTGTTTTAGCGATTCTTTATTAGCTAAATCTTTTTGGAGTAATTGTATGCGTTCACGTAACAATCTGAGGTTTTCCTGGTTACTTGAGAATGCTGAAAGGGGACAAATAAAAGCCAATACGCATGCCAACAGCACTGAATAAATACACTGTATATGAATCAAATTAAACGTATCAGTTTCCCCAAAAGGTGTAATTTATTCGAATTAGTACAAAGCATATACTTGAATAAACGGACAGCTGTTTTAACCAACTAATTTTCCTTGGTTAGCTACAATCTTCATTGCTTCCTGAATGTCTGTTGGATTCCCAAGATAATAATTCCGTATGGGTTTTAAATTATCATCCAGCTCATATACTAACGGAATGCCAGTAGGAATGTTGCAATTGAGAATATCATTGTCGGAAACATTATCTAAATATTTGACCAGTGCTCTTAACGAATTTCCATGCGCGGCAATAATCACGCTTTTATCCGCCTGGATCTGAGGTGCAATAGTTGTGTTCCAATAGGGTAAAAATCTTGTAACCGTATCTTTAAGACACTCAGTTAAAGGAATATCATTGCGTGCTAAATTTTTATAGCGCAGATCGGCGCCTGCATAACGTTGATCATCAATGTTCAACGCAGGCGGCCTAACATCATAGCTTCGCCGCCAAATTAGGACTTGTTCATCACCGTATTGGGCGGCTATTTCCATTTTATTAAGACCTTGCAGGGCACCATAATGCCGTTCATTCAATCGCCATGTATGCTCTATTGGAATCCACATCTGATCCATTTTATCCAGCACTATCCATAAAGTCCGAATGGCGCGCTTGAGAACGGATGTGTAGCCGATATCAAATGTAAATCCATGTTCGCGTAAAAGCTGTCCTGCATTTTGAGCTTCTTGAATGCCATTTGGGGTTAAATCAACATCTGTCCAACCCGTAAATCGATTTTCTTGATTCCAAGTACTTTCTCCGTGGCGTAGGAGAACAATTTTTTTCATATTGACCTTTAATGAAAAACAGAATGAATATTTTGAGAAGGCTTAAAGACTTTTAGCATTTTATTATAATTTAAGCTTGAAACACAGTATAGGGCCGATACTTTTAAGCGAATACGAAAGATTCGCGTAAGTCACATTCGTTTCTGAAAATATTGCTTCATTCGGTTCATTAGTCAGAGAATGGTGGAATAAAGGAGAGTTCGTTGAAAAATACTCGTCGCCAAACGATAAGTATTTACGCTACAAATATTTTAATTTCGATTAATATTCTAAATTTTTTGTTATACAATCCCGAGCTTAATTTGTTCGTTGTTCGACTGAAATAACTGAGCTTACATCAATAAACCGGGTTTGCAGATAAATGCAAATATAATTTGGAGAGAATATGAAGGCAGTTTCTAGGAATATTTGGGTAACAAAATTTGGTGGTGTGATTTTAGCTTCTTTGCTGACATTGCCCGTGCATGCGCAGTTGATGCTGGCACATGAAGGGCATCATGATGCAGGTGGTTGTACGATTAAAACGGGTGAATTTCCTGTAACATTCAGTGCGTATGAAGTGCCTGAAGGGGGTATACCACCAATGCACTCATTCTGCGAAAATTTGCCAAATACTGGTAAGGTGAATTTGACTGTTGAGCTGCCTCAACAGGCACGCCAAATGCTTTTAGCTGTTCGTTTGGTGAAAGAGGGTCATGAAGGACATAGTGGAGAACAGCATAATAGTGCTGCCATCAATCATAAACCGGCAGATGTAGATGATCATTCGGGACATGAGGGTATGGAACATGGTGATGAACATATAGAACACGGAATCGCTGAGCATGGAATCGTATATATGCCTCCAGAGATGCATAGATCAGGAATTATTGTGGTCGCAGCTAATATCGAAGAAAAAGGTCAATATGCAATTCATTTGGAAAGAAAGGATGATGCAGGGGATGTTAAGACAGTAGTAAAGATTCCATTAAGTGTTGGAAAAGGTGGTGGACACGGTAGTCATGGCGGCGGAATTGGATTGATGGAGATTGCGCTATTGGTTGCAGTGGGTGGTGGAGCTGCTTTTTATTTTATGCGACGCAAAAAAGCATCTGAAGCATCCGCATAATTTAATCAGTGATTATTCGGTATTGTTGGTTTATGCAATTAATGTATTGAATTGATTGAAAGATGGTTGTCACGAGTTTTTTTGTGTTTCAATTCTGTCTGTCAAAAACCCTTGACAGTACAAGGATGACTAAGTAGTCTAGGGGAGGATGCTATCTGTTGAAGGTGGACGGATGGTGGGGTTTTATGCTGAAGGGAAGGGGGTCTTATGAGAGGCCGGGAAGATAAGGAAAGGGAAAGAAATTATGGAAAACCAAAGGAGAGAGAGATGAAAGCCAAGCGATGGGCTGGGGTAATAGCGGGGCTGTTAGGAGCTATGCTGATAGGAACGGCGCATGCGAACATACTGAGTGTTCCGGACGAATTGTATGAAGCATTGAAGCTGGATCGTGAGAAAGCGACACCGAAAGAAGTATACGAAGCGGTGGTGAAGCGCTACAAGGATCCTGAGCAAGGAGCGGGTCGGGGAACATTGGCGCAATACTGGGAACCGATACCATATGGAATATATTTGGATCCTGCGACATTTTACAAATCGCCGACCTCGAATAAAGAGATAGCGAGCCGGAAGGAATGTGTGGAATGTCATACGGACGAATCGCCGGTATGGGTGCAAGCATGGAAGCGCAGCACGCATGCGAATTTAGACAAAGTACGTAATTTGAAACCGGAAGATCCGACTTACTACAAGAAAGCCAAGCTGGAAGACGTAGAGAAGAATTTGCGCTCTTTGGGTAAGCTGGCGGAAGGCGAGAACCTGAAGGAAGTGGGGTGTATTGACTGTCACGTGGATGTTAATGCGAAAAAGAAAGCGGATCACACCAAAGACATTATTATGCCGACAGCGGATGTATGTGGTAAATGCCACTTGGCGGAATTTGTGGAGCGGGAATCGGAAAGAGACACGATGATTTGGCCGCACGGCCAATGGCCTGATGGACGCCCATCGCACGCATTGGATTATAAAGCCAACGTAGAAACCACTGTTTGGGCAGCGATGCCGCAACGCGAAGTAGCTGAAGGTTGTTCGATGTGTCATACGAATCAGAACAAATGTGACTCATGCCATACGCGCCATGAATTTTCAGCTGCGGAATCGCGTAAGCCGGAAGCGTGTGCCACTTGCCATAGTGGTGTGGATCACAACAACTGGGAAGCTTACTCCATGTCCAAGCACGGCAAGATGGTATCGATGCTGGGAGACAAATGGAACTGGGAAGTACAGTTGAAAGATGCCTATGAACTAGGTGGTCAAAATGCACCGACCTGTGCGGGATGTCACATGGAATACGAAGGCGAGTATAGCCATAACATGGTAAGGAAGATTCGCTGGGCGAACTATCCGTTTGTTCCGGGAATAGCGGAAAATATTAATAGCGAATGGTCGGAAGCGCGTTTAGACTCGTGGGTGGTTACCTGTACCAAATGTCACTCGGAGCGTTTTGCACGTTCATATTTAGAATTGATGGACAAAGGCACGCTGGAAGGATTGGCTAAGTATCAGGAAGCTAATGAAATTGTGCATACACTGTATAAGGAAGGCTTATTGACAGGTCAAAAAACTAATCGTCCTGCCCCACCGGCACCGGAGAAAGAAGGCTATGCATACTTTGCACAGTTGTTCTGGTCGAAAGGTAACAGTCCTGCGGCGATTGAGCTGAAAGTACTGGAAATGCACGAAAATGACCTGGCTAAGATGCATGTAGGTTTGGCGCACGTAAATCCGGGTGGATGGACCTATACGGAAGGTTGGGGTCCGATTAACCGCGCGTATGTTGAAATTCAAGACGAAAATACTCGTATTCGCGAGATGATTGCGCTGCAGGAACGGGTGAAGAATCTTGAATCGAAACGTACCAGTTTACTTGATCTGGATGGCACAGCTGAGAAGATCTCGCTGGGTGGTTTAGGTGGCGGCATGCTGCTGGCCGGGACACTGGCCTTGGCGGGTTGGCGTAAACGTAAGCAAAGTGAAGCTTGATAGGCGCTGATACGACAGACCGCACCACCCAGGTGGTGCGGTCAGGAGACAGGCTCCTCCCGTCATTAGGAATTTTTCTGGTGGCTGGAGGATTACTTTTATTGGGCTGGTTTGTGTATCTTTGGTTTAAGCCGATACCGGCTCCCTATCAATATCAATTGGTAGAAGAAGGCGACAGCAGCAAGTTTGGTAAAATAGATCTGACAGGTTGGCCGGATTTAAAGCTTGGTCAATACAAAGTACAAGCTGACGGGGTAGGCAAGCCGATCGCTGAATTCATTGTTGCGAGGCAGAATGATGGGGCGCCGGTACTGATCTATTGGAAGAATAGCACCAATGAAGTGCTTTACAATTTTGACAGAAAGCCATCGGAGCTTACTATTCTGGCTGAAGCGATCAGGAAGTACGCCCCGAAAGATGCGCTGATACTATCCTGGTGGGATACCTCGCGGCAAATCAAACTGCTTACAGGGCACGACACATTTTTTACCCATCACCTGAACGAACCCCTCATGATACCGGCTCCTTGGCTGGAGCACAGCAAAGAGATTCAGGCCTATGAAAAACAATTCTGGCAAAGCAATGCGAACTCGGCGGAATTGGATCGATTTAAACACTTTAGTCAGGCATTGGCGGCACCGGCGGAAGACGGCATTAAGCAACTGCGGCAACTGATTGGTTCCGATCGTGAGACCTATCTGATTGTACACGTGACTGATCTCTATAAACTGGGGCTCATGTACCCTGAAAGTATAGGTGTTGCCTATCAGAATTTTCCGATGACGGGAAACATGCATGGCATGATCAATCAAATGAAAGTACAAGTTAAGGAAAATAATTTTGACACCTATACGTTGCAATCGGTTTCAGACAATGAGATCAGAGTATTTTTTCTGAGCGATGAAGAAAGCAGTCAAACATTGTTGGCAAGAATGCTGCCATTTGTTGATAAGACCGCGCCGACGGAACTGGATTTGGCGCAACTGATCTACCAACAAGGGGGTTATTGGGTATATAAGCTACCTTAAGAACAGAAAAATGACCTTGAGCGATATAAAACCCTCAAAGTGGGCACATAATCATTTACACAAAACGATGATAGCGTACAATACGAACCCATCAAATTTGAATTAAAAAAGTATAAAGGAGGAGAGATGAAATACCCGATAACCTATATATTGGCCATATTGGCGATGGCTGCATTTTTCTCGGGCACGGTGTTGGCGGCGGATTTTGAAGGTCGCACGAAATGTAGTTCGTGCCACAAATCGCAAGCCAAATCATGGAATGACACGGCACATGCCAAAGCGATGGAATCGTTAAAGCCGGGCACACGCAAGGAAGCCAAGATAAAAGCGAAGCTGGATCCGGATAAAGACTACACGCAAGACAAGGACTGTGTAGGTTGTCATGTTGATGGATGGGGCAAGAAAGGTGGCTATACGGTAGAAGCACCGAAGAAGCCGCTAGCGGCAGTTGGTTGTGAATCCTGTCATGGTCCTGGGAAGAGCTATCGAGGAGATCACCGTAAGGGAGGGCAGGCCTTTGAAAGCAAAGGGACTACCATGCAACGCAAGGTATTGGCAGACAAAGGTCAAGATTTTCATTTTGAAGAAGCTTGCAGTGCTTGCCATTTAAACTACGAAGGTTCACCGTGGAAAGGTGCGAAAGCTCCGTATACACCATTCACTCCGGAAGTTGATGCGAAATATACATTTGATTTTGACAAGATGGTGAAGGATGTCAAAGCGATGCATGAGCATTACAAGCTTGATGGTACATTCGTAGGGGAACCCAAATTCAAGTTTCATGATGAATTCCAAGCGAATGCCAAAGAGAAAGTGGCAGATAAAAAAGATAAAAAAGGAAAAGACTGATGAGCGGCTTACAGAAAGGTGCGATAGGGACACTACTGACAGGCGGGTTATTGGGGATATTGCTGGTAGCGGTGGTATTTGGAGGAGAAGCGGCGCTATCTACCGAAGAGTTCTGTACCAGTTGCCATTCGATGACTTATACGCAGACGGAACTCAAAGAATCGACTCATTATGGGGCATTAGGAGTCAATCCCGGTTGTAAGGACTGTCATATACCGCAAGGATTCAAGAATTTTCATTTAGCGTTATATACGCATGCGGTGGATGGTGCGAGAGAGCTTTATTTGGAATTGGTTAATGATTATTCGACGTTGGAGAAGTTTAATGAGCGTCGGCTGATTATGGCGCATGATGCACGGATGAACTTGAAGAAATGGGACAGTGTTACCTGCCGTGACTGTCATAGGGATCCGAATCCGCCTGGGGCGGATGCACAGGAAGCGCACAAGAAGATGAAGACGGAAGGAGCGACGTGTATAGACTGTCATCAGAATTTGGTGCATGAGGAAGTACCGATGACGGATCTGAATGCAAGTTTGGCTGCGGGCAAGATGGTATTGAAGCCGGACGAAGACGAAGAAGATGAGGATGACGAAGAAGAAGATGAGGACGATGAAGAAGAGGACAGTGCTAGTGATGTAACCGCAAACGAAGAGGATGATGACGAAGAAGATGAGGATGATGACGAATAATTCCCTTTTTGATTAAGAGACATAGGCTTAAGAACTTTGACGATGACATATCATATCTTCCAGAGGGGAGCTAGGTTTTAAACTGTCTCAAAAAGAAATATTCATTATGGTAGCTATTAATATTGCTACTACAAAAAGTAATTCTCGTCTTATGTGAAATAATTCGGTATTAATAAGATTGTCCTGAAGTAGATCAGCATTAATTATAGACTAATGCTGATTAATAGTTGAATTTTGTTTATCAGTTAACAACTCTCTTACTATAATGCTTCAATTTATAGAAGGGCTTTTACTGTGGCAGAAGAGTCACAAAATAAATTGGTTTATGCGGGAAAACTTGGATATAGCTTTCGTCGGCATTTGCATGAAAGATTTATAGAATCATTTTTATTCTTATCAGCGATTCTTTCGGTTGCAATTATGCTTGCAATCATTGTGATGCTTCTGAAAGAGTCGGTAATATTTTTTCGGCAGGTATCCATTTGGGATTTCTTGACGGATACGCAGTGGACGCCGTTATTTGATGATGCGCATTATGGAATACTACCGTTAATCTCTGGAACGATAGTAAGTTCTCTAATAGCGTTGCTGGTTGCGCTTCCTATGGGTACCATAATTGCCATATATCTTTCTGAATTTGCGCCATTTTCTGTGCGTGAAATTGCAAAACCTTTCCTCGAATTATTGGGTGGTGTGCCGACAGTTGTTTACGGATATTTTGCACTATTATTTGTAACCCCATTATTGCAAATTATTTTCCCGGAATTGCCAGGTTTTAATTTACTGTCTGCTGGATTAGTAATGGGAATAATGATTATTCCATATGTAAGTTCAATGACTGAGGATGCTATGCGCGCCGTTCCAATGAATCTGCGTGAAGGTTCTTACGCCATGGGTGCTACACGTTTTCAGACATCCATTCGCGTAGTTATGCCAGCAGCATTTTCTGGTATAGCGGCTGCATATATTTTAGGTATATCGCGTGCTGTTGGTGAAACAATGGTAGTGGCGATTGCCGCCGGAATGCAGCCGAATTTGACATGGAATCCAATGGAACCAGCGGCAACTATTACGGCTTATATCGTTCAAGTAAGTTTAGGAGATCTGCCACATGGAAGTATCGGTTACCAAACTATATTTGCTGCTGGCTTGACTCTACTGTTAATAACGCTCGTATTCAATATTATTGGACATTTGCTGCGGAAACGATATCGCGAAATTTATTGATGAATTGGAGACGATTTTGATTATTAGCGCTTTGTTGCAATAAATAATTTCTTAAGATGTTTGCTAGTGGAAGCATACAATGAAAAGTGGGAAAGGTCTTGAAGAAATTAGAAAAATCATTAGCCTACATAAAAGATGGGATTTGATTTTCATGATCACTGGCATTATTGCGTTAATGATAGCGATAATGACTTTTATTGCCTTATTTGCGCATATGCTGATCGATGGTTTGCCGCGTTTATCTTGGGAGTTTTTTACATCATTTCCATCACGACGCCCAGAGTCTGCCGGGATCCTATCTGCTTGGGTTGGTACCACTTTGGTTATGCTCGTAACGGCAGTAGCTGCGGTGCCATTGGGTATAGGGTCGGGCATATACTTGGAAGAATACGCCCCACGGAATTTGTTGACCGAGATCATTGAGATTAATGTCACCAATTTGGCGGGTGTACCTTCAATCATATATGGTTTGCTTGCATTGGGATTGTTTGTGTATCAATTAGGTTTCGGGCAGAGTATTTTGGCAGCTGGGTTAGCTTTAGCGCTATTGATTCTACCGGTTGTTATTGTAGCTACACGCGAGGCGATACGATCAATTCCCATTACTATACGAGAGGGGGCTTATGCATTAGGCGCAACCAAGTGGCAAACAGTTTCGGATCATTTATTGCCATACTCAGCCGCAGGAATTCTAACAGGAATTATTATTGGCTTGGCCCGAGCAATTGGTGAAACTGCTCCTATTATTACGATTGGAGCATTGACGTTTATAGCTTTTTTGCCTCCGTCTCCAGTAAAGAATGAATTTCCATTTGTATCATTTGAGTGGCTCACGGCTCCTTTTACTGTGATGCCAATACAAATGTTTAACTGGGTGTCACGACCGGAGGAAGCTTTTCAGTTGAATGCGGCTGCAGCGGGTTTGGTGTTGGTTGTTATGACTCTTGCCATGAATGGGTTGGCGATTTATTTACGCTACAGAATGCGGAAAAACATTAAGTGGTAAAATGATGCATATACAGAAAGAAATTGCAGAGTCTGCTCAATATAAATCTGAAGTAAAGAACCTCAGCTTTTACTATGGAGAATTTAATGCGCTTAAGAATATTGATATGGTGTTGCACGATAAAAAGATTACAGCACTGATTGGGCCATCTGGATGCGGTAAGTCGACATTCTTGAGGTGTTTTAATCGTATGCATGATCTGTATCCAGGAAATCGCTATGACGGTGAGATAATTTTGTACCCTGATGATGTAAATATTTTAGCCTCGATTGTTGATCCGATTGAAGTAAGGATGAGGATAAGTATGGTGTTTCAAAAGCCAAATCCATTTCCTAAATCAATTTATGAGAATGTGGCTTATGGATTGCGTGTGAGAGGGATTAAACAGCGGGCAATTCTAGATGAAAAAGTAGAGATAGCTTTACGCAATTCGGCGTTATGGGATGAAGTCAAAGATCGTTTACACGATCTTGCTTTTAATCTTTCAGGGGGACAGCAGCAGAGACTTTGTATTGCTCGTGCGTTAGCAACAGATCCAGAGATTTTGCTATTTGACGAACCAACCTCTGCACTTGATCCAATAGCGACGGCTAGTATTGAAGAATTGATTACCGACTTAAAGACTAAAGTCACTATACTCATCGTTACTCACAATATGCAGCAAGCAGCGAGAGTATCGGATTATACTGCTTATATGTATTTAGGTGAGTTAATTGAGTTTAATGTAACAGATACAATATTTATTAAGCCTAAAAACAAGCAAACTGAAGATTATATTACTGGTCGTTTTGGTTAATGAATAGCAATTGTCTATAAATAATCAATCGATTTTTTTAATTTCTTGCAGGTTTAATTCCTCGCTTCAGAGATATTTTTCTATCTAAGTTGCGCATGCAGCACTTAATTTTGTTACGAGTCAGATAAAAATCTGCATAATGCAGGGAATGATTATATGAACGGCGCTGATGTTGCGTAATTGACTTGATAAAGAATCAAGGGTAGCATCGCCCATTTTGGAAAGTCGGAGTTAGAAGCAAGATGCGTAAAAAGATGGTTGTTGGTAATTGGAAGATGCATGGTAATTTGTTAGAGAATAAACAGCTACTTGATACGATAACCTCTAGTTTAGATGGATTGCACGAAGATCTTATTGCAGTTTGTGTGCCTTACCTCTATCTACCGTCTGTACAAAACCAATTACAGCACTCGGGAATTGCATGGGGCGCTCAGAACGTGAGTCAATTTGAAAAGGGTGCGTACACAGGAGAAGTTTCAGCGCTAATGTTGAGTGATTTTCGGTGCCAATATGTTATTGTAGGTCATTCGGAAAGAAGAATGCTCTTTGGTGAAGGCAATGATGTGGTCGCAGAAAAATTTGTGGCAGCTCAACACGCAGGAATAATTCCAATTTTATGCGTCGGAGAAACACTGGAGCAACGTGAAGCTAACAATACTGAGCAAGTCATTGAGCAACAATTAATGTCAGTCATTAATTTGGCAGGAATCGAGTCGTTTAACAAAGCTGTAATTGCTTATGAACCGGTCTGGGCTATTGGAACTGGTATGACTGCATTGCCAGAACAAGCGCAAGATGTGCATGCATTCATTAGGGAAGGCTTAGCTAAGCAGAATTCAAATGTGGCAGAGCAGGTGGTTATTCTCTACGGGGGGAGCGTCAAAAGTAATAATGCCTCTGAGCTATTTGCTATGTCAGATATCGATGGTGGCTTAATAGGTGGCGCTTCGCTCATTGCAAATGATTTCATAGCAATTTGTCGCGCATTACGTCATTAAAATTTTTGGAGTATAACGTTGGAAATCTTGGTTTGGGTCGCGCATGTTTCGCTAGCGATCGTATTAATAGTTTTGGTATTATTGCAGCATGGTAAAGGCGCAGATATGGGAGCTGCATTTGGTAGTGGTTCAGCCGGCAGCTTGTTTGGAGCGAGTGGTTCAGCTACTTTTTTAAGTCGTGCTACAAGCTTTGTTGCGGCAATGTTTTTTGTCACAAGCTTGAGCTTAACTTATTTTTCAATGAATCAAACCTCGGGCGGTGTAATGAGTAGTATCATGGATGGTTTGGACGAGACTGGGAGTGCTGCAGTGACAGAAATAAATGGATCATCGACTTCTGTGCTTGATCACACTATGTTTGAAGATGATGACAGTTCAATAGTTAACAAAATACCTGAGTAACACTTCGACGCTAAAGTTAGTGTAGAAGCTTGATGATAAGATAGAGCATGGTTTTGCCGCCGATGTGGTGGAATTGGTAGACACGCCGTCTTGAGGGGGCGGTGGCGAAAGCTGTGCGAGTTCGAGTCTCGCCGTCGGCACCATGTGTGTATGTAGTCGATTTATTTAAATTCTAACTAATAAATTAAGATGCTTGAGAACTATTTTCCGATACTATTGTTTCTTATTGTTGGTTTTATGGTAGGAGTTGTACCAATGCTTTGCGGATGGCTACTTGCGCCCAACAATCCAGATAGTGAAAAGCTTTCGCCTTATGAATGCGGATTTGAGGCTTTTGAAGATGCGCGGATGAAATTTGATGTGCGTTATTATTTGGTGGCAATATTGTTTATTTTATTTGATCTGGAAATTGCGTTTCTTTTCCCATGGGCGATTGTGCTAGATGAAATTGGATTGTTTGGATTTGTTGCAATGATGGTTTTTCTAAGCATCTTGGTGGTAGGATTTGTTTACGAATGGATGAAAGGTGCGTTAGAGTGGGATTAATGTTATGGGTATAGAAGGAACGCTTGAAAAGGGTTTTATTACTACTAGTCTGGATTCGATTATTAATTGGGGGCGAACCGGTTCTATGTGGCCAATGACCTTCGGGTTGGCATGTTGTGCGGTTGAAATGATGGAAACAGGAGCTTCTCGTTATGATCTTGATCGTTTTGGAATAGTATTTCGTCCAAGCCCTCGTCAATCGGATGTTATGATTGTTGCCGGAACGTTATGTAACAAAATGGCGCCTGCTTTACGCAAGGTCTACGATCAAATGGCTGAGCCCCGGTGGGTGATATCTATGGGGTCATGCGCGAATGGGGGCGGGTATTATCATTATTCTTACTCGGTAGTTCGTGGGTGTGATCGTATAGTACCGGTTGATATTTATGTGCCTGGTTGCCCACCAACAGCGGAAGCTTTGTTGTATGGCATCATTCAGCTACAGAATAAGATTAATCGTACTAACACAATCGCGCGCTAGATCCTAATTAGTATGACTACTATTCAACAAGAAACTCTTGCTGCATCATTGCGGGGATTACTGCAAGATAAACTAATTAACCTGCAAATGCAGCGAGATGAATTAACCATCGTAGTAAATGCCGAGGATATTCTGGAGGTTAGTAAAGTATTGCGTGATGACTCGGCACTTATGTTTGATACATTGATTGATCTGTGCGGGATAGATTATCTGATTTATGGCGATGATTTGTCAGCTAAATATGAATTAAAAGATAGACGTTTTGCAGTAATTTATCATTTGCTATCGGTTGTGCGAAATCAAAGGCTACGCGTCCGAGTTCTGGCAGAGAATAATGAGTTTCCTGCCGTGCATTCAGTGACCGAAGTATGGCCTGCTGCTAATTGGTTTGAGCGTGAGGCATTTGATCTCTATGGTATTGTTTTTCCCGATCATCCGGATTTGCGTCGTATATTGACTGATTATGGGTTTATCGGAAATCCTTTTCGTAAGGATTTTCCGATAACTGGGTATGTTGAGATGCGATACGATGAACAACAGAGACGCGTTATTTATCAACCTGTTAGTATTGAGCCCCGAGAGATAACACCGCTCGTAATACGTGAGGAATACTATGGAGATAGTGAATCCTCATGATCTCACCTTGATTGTGTTTTTTGAAGAATTTTCAAGCAAGAAGTAACTTATGGCTGAAATACGTAATTACACTATGAATTTTGGACCACAACACCCGGCAGCTCACGGTGTGCTTCGGTTGGTTCTGGAATTAGATGGAGAAGTTGTTCGACGTGCAGATCCGCATATTGGGTTGTTGCATCGTGCGACTGAGAAATTAGCTGAAAATAAAACATATATTCAATCAGTTCCTTACATGGATAGATTGGATTATGTCTCCATGATGGTCAATGAGCATGCTTATGTGATGGCAATAGAGAAGCTGCTGCAAATTGAAGTGCCCATTAGAGCGCAATATATACGCGTAATGTTTGATGAAATTACTCGTATTCTAAATCACTTGCTTTGGATTGGTGCACATGCTCTTGATGTTGGTGCTATGACCATGTTTCTTTATGCTTTCCGTGAAAGAGAAGACTTGATGGATTGCTATGAGGCAGTATCAGGTGCTCGGATGCATGCTGCTTATTATCGTCCTGGAGGAGTATATCGAGACTTGCCGGATTCCATGCCTAAGTATCAGCATTCGAAAGTCCATAGCGAAAAACAGACTCGAGTACGGAATAAAAATAGAGAAGGTTCTTTATTAGACTTTATTGAGGATTTTACCAATCGTTTTCCAACCTATGTTGATGAATATGAAACTTTATTAACAGATAATAGGATTTGGAAGCAGCGTTTGGTTGATATTGGTGTTGTTTCTCCTGAACGTGCTAAAGCGCTAGGGTTTACTGGCCCAATGTTGCGGGGATCGGGTGTGGAATGGGACTTGAGGAAAAAACAGCCCTATGAGGTTTATGATCGTCTTGAATTTGACATACCGGTTGGAGTAAACGGTGATTGTTATGATCGATACTTAATACGTATGGAAGAGTTTCGTCAGTCAAATCGTATTATTAAACAGTGTGTCGACTGGTTACGTAAAAATCCAGGAATAGTGATTACTGATAATCATAAGGTTGCGCCACCTTCTCGTGTTGATATGAAACAGAATATGGAAGAAATGATTCATCATTTCAAGTTGTTTACAGAGGGTTTTCATGTGCCACCAGGCGAGGCTTATGTTGCTGTTGAGCATCCTAAAGGTGAGTTTGGTATATATTTGGTATCTAATGGGGCCAATAAGCCATATCGACTGAAAATACGTGCACCTGGTTTTGCACATTTGGCTGCTTTGGATGAAATGTCTAGAGGGCATATGATTTCTGATGTGGTCGCAATTATTGGTACGCAAGATATAGTATTTGGTGAGATAGATAGATAACGATGTTAAGTGCTGAATCTCTTAAAAGAATAGATCGTGAGATCGCTAAATATCCAGTTGACCGAAAACAATCAGCTGTAATGTCGGCGCTCGCAATTGCGCAAGAGGAAAAAGGCTGGTTAGCCAATGAAACAATGAATTTTGTCGCTGAATATTTGGGTATGCCGCCAATCGCGGTTTACGAGGTAGCTACTTTTTATAATATGTACAATCTGGAACCGACAGGTAAGTACAAAATAACAATATGTACTAACTTACCTTGTGCTTTGTCGGGTAGTAATGACAGTGCAAAATATATAAAACAAAAATTAGGCATTGAATTCAATCAAACAACACCAGATGGAAAATTTACATTAAAAGAGGGTGAGTGTTTTGGAGCCTGTGGAGATGCGCCGGTCTTATTAGTGAATAATAAACGTATGTGTAGTTTTATGTCTGAAGAAATGATCGATAAATTGCTGCGGGAGCTGGGCGAATGAATCAGTATCCACAGACTTTAATGAATGGAGTCGATCCATCTGATTCTGAGAATTGGCGACTTAGGAGTTATGAAAAACGCGAAGGATATGCGGCTCTAAAGAAAATATTAATAAAAAAAATAGCTCCTGAAGAAGTTGTTGAGGAAGTTAAGAAGTCAGCACTGCGTGGTCGTGGTGGAGCAGGGTTCCCTACAGGGTTGAAATGGAGCTTCATGCCTAAAGGCTATGAGGGTGATAAGTATATAGTATGCAATTCAGATGAAGGAGAACCGGGAACTTTTAAGGATCGTGATATTTTACGATATAACCCTCATATTCTGATCGAGGGTATGATAATAGCAGCGTACGCGATGGGCGTAAAAGCGGGTTATAACTATATCCATGGAGAGATATGGGAAACATACGAACGGATGGAAGAAGCCGTGGAAGAGGCACGATCAGCAGGTTATCTTGGAAATAATATTCTAGGTTCAGCGTTTAGCTTTCAGCTATATAATCATCATGGATATGGCGCTTATATCTGCGGAGAAGAGACGGCACTGTTAGAATCAATAGAAGGTAAGAAAGGTCAGCCGCGCTTTAAGCCACCTTTTCCTGCTAATTACGGTCTTTATGGAAAGCCGACTACTATTAATAATACTGAGACATTTGCTTCAGTTCCTTGGATAATTCGTAACAGTGGGGAAAAGTATCTTCAGCTGGGCAAACCTAATAATGGTGGTACAAAAATATTTTCAGTATCAGGTCACGTCAATAAACCAGGAAATTATGAAATACCACTCGGTACATCTTTTGCAAAATTATTGGAATTGGCCGGCGGCATGCGCGGGGGAAGAAAATTGAAAGGATGTATACCAGGGGGATCATCTATGCCGGTATTGCCTGGTGATATCATGATGCAAACAGATATGGATTACGATTCCATTGCTAAAGCAGGATCGATGCTTGGTTCGGGTGCTGTTATCATCATGGATGAGACGACTTGTATGGTAAGAGCATTGGAACGCCTGTCCTACTTCTACTATGAGGAATCTTGCGGACAATGCACGCCTTGTCGAGAGGGCACAGGTTGGCTTTATCGTATTGTCAATCGTATTGAGCATGGCAAGGGTCGATCTGAAGATCTTGATCTTTTAGATAATATTGCGGACAACATACAGGGACGGACCATTTGCGCCTTAGGTGATGCCGCAGCCATGCCTGTTCGGGCGATGCTTCAACATTTTCGTGACGAGTTTACTTACCATATAGAACATAAAAAATGTATGGTCTAGCTATTAGTAACTTAATAATTCAGAACGCGTCAATTTAATTATTCGTGATTAACACAAGAATTTTAACCGATGGTCAATATAGAAATCGACGGTAAGGAAGTATCTGTACCTAAGGGGAGCACCATTATGGATGGTGCAAAGCAAGTTGGTATATACATTCCACATTTCTGCTATCACAAAAAATTATCTATTGCTGCTAATTGTCGTATGTGTTTGGTGCAAGTAGAAAAGGCACCCAAGCCGTTGCCTGCTTGTGCAACACCAGTGATGGATGGAATGAAGGTATATACACATTCTCAGCAAGCCGTGACCGCGCAAAAAGGTGTAATGGAGTTCTTGCTAATTAATCATCCACTGGATTGCCCTATTTGTGACCAAGGTGGTGAGTGTCAGCTACAAGATCTGGCCGTGGGATATGGTTCAAGCGGATCAAGGTACTCCGAAGCGAAACGAGTTGTTCTTAATAAGAATTTGGGGCCATTGATATCAACAGATATGACACGATGTATACATTGTACGCGCTGTGTTCGGTTTGGTCAGGAAATTGCCGGGATTATGGAGCTTGGTATGGTTGGACGTGGTGAGCATTCGGAAATACTTGCGTTTGTTGGTAAAACAGTCGATTCTGAATTGTCGGGCAACGTGATTGATCTTTGTCCTGTCGGTGCATTGGTCAGTAAGCCATTTCGTTATTCGGCTCGTACATGGGAGTTATCTCGGAGAAAATCAATTAGTCCGCATTGTGGCTTAGGGTCAAATCTTGTGGTTCAGGTTAAACAAAATCGTGTAATGCGGGTGCTCCCTCGAGATAATGAAGAAATTAATGAATGCTGGTTATCTGATAAAGATCGATTTTCTTATGAAGGATTGAATTCTGAGGACAGACTGATACACCCCATGATCAAACGTGATGGTGAATGGTTTGAGTGTGATTGGCAAGAAGCATTGGAATTTACAGCCAATACTCTTCAGGCAATAAAACATCAATATGGTGCAAATAAAATTGCTGCATTAGGGTCTGCGTATAGTACCGTGGAAGAGCTTTATTTGTTGCAAAAATTATTACGAAGCTTGGGGAGTAGCAATATTGATCATCGCCTACGTCAATCCGACTTTAGCGCGGACAAGAAAATGCGGGGTATTCCATGGTTAGGCACTAGCATTGCAGATATTTCGCAACTAAAGTCGGTTTTGATTATTGGCAGTACGCTTCGTAAAGATCATCCACTCATAGCACAACGCTTGCGGCAGGCAGTTAAGAGTGGTATGAAAATGAATATTGTAAATCCAGTAGATGATGATTTGTTAGTTAATGTTGCAAACAAAACAATCGTTGCTCCGAGTTTAATGGTCAGAACTCTGACTGAAATTTTAAAAGTTGTTGTTGAAATAAAAGGAATAGAGCAAACGGATGAGTTAAAACGAACCCTTAATTCGTTAAGTGTTCCGAGTGCAACTAGTGCTGCGATTGCATCTAGCTTGATTGATAGCACACCAGCTGCAATTTATTTGGGTAATATTGCGCAACATCACCCTGATTATGCGAAGTTAAATTGGCTTGCAGGATTAATTGCTAAAATAAGTGGTGCAAGTTATGGCGTATTGGGTGAGGCTGCGAATAGTGTAGGCGCTTATCTTGCTGGCGCGATACCGGAAATTACCCCCACAACTACAGCATTTTCAATTTTTGAAAGACCGGATAATAGAGAATGTGGATTGAATGCTGCCCAAATGCTTGGATTCGACAGCGAGCTAGCAACCGAAAGATGCGGTGCTTTTATATTAATGAATACAGAACCGGAATACGATTCTTATAATTCGCAACAAGCATTAAAAACCATTAAAACGAGTAAGTTCGTGGTGTCATTGAATGCTTACCAAGGAAATGCAAAAGATTATGCAGATGTATTACTACCAGTTACGCCATTTACTGAAACATCAGGAACCTATGTTAATACAGAAGGCAGGGTGCAGAGTTTTAATGGAGTAGTTTCGCCATTAGGTGAAGCTAGACCTGCATGGAAGGTATTGCGTGTACTAGCTAATTTACTAGAGCTGGAAAAATTCGAATATGAAACAACAGAGCAAATACGTGCGGAGATTTTTCCTAATGGATTCGAGATTGACCGGTATTTGAATAATAGTTTAGAAAACTTTGAGGTTGCCATTTCGATAGATGAGAAAGAGGGTATCGAACGTATTGGGGAAGTTCCGATTTATCAAGCAGACCCGATTGTTCGTAGGGCTGAATCTCTACAGGCTACACACGATGCTGACTCGCCCAAGGTCTGGATGACGGATCAAATGTTGGAAAAATTAGGTATTGTCGTAGGTGATAAATTAAAAGTTAAGCAAGGAGAAGGAGTTGTGCAGCTTGAAGCTGGATTAGATGAAAAATTGCCGTCTAATTGTGTCCGTATCGCATGTGCACATCCTAAAACAGTCGCACTCGGCGCTCTGTTTGGTGAAGTAAAAATAGAGAAACTGTGATGCCAATGGTTGGAGTTTATTAATGGAGAATATTCAACAACAGTTTGTAGATGTGTTGGGTGCAGAATGGGGGAGCATGATGTTCTCTTTAGCTTCAAACATGACATTTATTTTTGCCATTGTTATTCCATTGTTATTGGGTGTGGCGTACCTTACTTTTGCAGAACGTAAGATAATTGCTTATATGCAAATTCGTGTAGGTCCGAATAGAGTAACTTTTTTTGGTATACCTTGGTTACGCGGTTGGGGGCAGCCGATTGCTGATGCAGTAAAGGCAATCATGAAGGAAATCATAATTCCGACAAGTGCAAATAAATTTCTTTTTATTCTGGCGCCTGTGCTAACCATCATGCCGGCGTTGGCTGCTTGGGCGGTGATCCCTTTTTCACCTGAACTCGTACTTGCGGATATCAACGCCGGATTGCTTTATATTCTGGCAATGACATCTATGGGTATATATGGGATCATTATCGCGGGGTGGGCATCAAATTCTAAATATGCTTTTATAGGTGCCATGCGCTCAGCTGCTCAAGTAGTTTCGTATGAGCTGGCAATGGGATTTGCCTTAGTATGTGTTTTAATGATGTCCCAAAGTTTGAATTTGGGTGATATTGTGAATGGCCAGCAAGGTAGCAGTCTGTTAAATTGGTATTTGATCCCATTGTTCCCGATGTTTCTGGTTTATTTAATTTCAGGTGTGGCTGAAACAAATCGCGCACCATTTGACGTCGCTGAAGGCGAATCAGAAATTGTTGCAGGTTTTCATGTTGATTATTCAGGTATGGCTTTTACCGTATTTTTTCTTGCCGAATATTCCAATATGATATTGGTAGCAGCATTAACATCTATTATGTTTCTGGGTGGGTGGTTGCCGCCGATTGATATTGCACCATTTACATTGGTACCTGGTTTTATTTGGCTACTATTAAAGATTGCATTTATTTTGTTCTTTTTTCTTTGGTTTCGTGCGACCTTTCCGCGGTATCGGTATGATCAGATTATGAGATTAGGCTGGAAAATATTTATTCCTATAACACTAGTGTGGATCGTTTTATTAGGTGCCATAATGCAATTGCCTGAATCAATACGAAATTCGTTTCCGTTAAATATCTGGTTTTAAAATTGAGAGAATATAATGGATCGTATCAAAAAATTTTTTAATACCTTTTTATTATTTGAGCTGTTAAAAGGTATGGCGGTAACTGGAAAATATCTCTTTAAACCAAAAATAACTGTACATTATCCAGAAGAAAAAACTCCTCAATCACCGCGCTTTCGTGGCTTGCATGCATTACGTCGTTATCCAAATGGAGAAGAACGCTGTATTGCTTGTAAATTATGTGAAGCGGTTTGTCCCGCGATGGCGATAACCATAGAATCAGAACAACGTGCGGATGGTACGCGGCGGACTACACGGTATGATATCGATTTAAGCAAATGTATTTTTTGTGGTTTCTGTGAGGAATCCTGTCCAGTTGATTCAATTGTTGAAACACGCATATTGGAATATCACTGTGAAAAAAGAGAGGATTTTATATATACCAAAGAAATGCTATTGGCGGTAGGAGATCGATATGAAGAACAAATTGCCAGAGACAGAGAAGTCGATGCACCCTATCGTTGAATCTTGCCGGTAAATACTAATGATTTTTCAAGATATTTTATTTTATTCTTTTTCAGCAATACTAATTGTATCGGCACTCGGTGTGATTACAGTGCGTAATCCAGTAAATTCAGCTTTATTGCTGGTATTGTCATTTGTTACGTGTGCTGGTTTATGGCTGCTGTTAGAAGCAGAATTTCTTGCGATTACTCTAGTATTGGTTTATGTAGGTGCTGTCATGGTTTTATTCTTATTTGTAGTAATGATGCTGGATATTAATCTGGACCGGTTACGCGAAGGATTCTGGAAATGGTTTCCGTTTGGTGCGATGATTGCATTGGTTATAGTCGTAGAAATATCAATGGTGCTGATGGGTAAGTATTTTGGGTACGAAGAAATGCCTATACCTGAACCAAAAGGTGCTGACTACAGTAATACCAAGGAATTGGGGCGATTGATTTATACCGAATATGTGTATGCGTTTGAATTGGCGGCTGTACTTTTGCTGGTTGCGATGATTGCGGCGATAGCGCTAACACTGCGTCATCGTGAAGATAAGAAATCTACGAATCCGTTTAAACAAGTCAAAGTAAAAAAAGAAGATAGAATTCGTATAGTGAGCATGTCGGCAGAAAAAAAAGAATGAGCGAGTGTGTACATACTTGTTTCCGCTTGATGACTATATAAAATATAAAAGAGGTGGCCTTTGATTTCACTGTCTCATTACCTTGTACTCGGTGCGATATTGTTTGCGATTGGATTAGTCGGTATTTTTCTGAATCGAAAAAATATCATTATTATACTAATGTCAATCGAATTGATGCTGCTGGCGGTGAATATGAACTTTGTTGCTTTTTCGCACTACTTGCAGGATATATCAGGACAAATTTTTGTATTTTTTATTCTGACAGTGGCAGCTGCTGAATCGGCTATTGGTTTGGCAATACTCGTAGTACTATTTCGCAATATGCATACAATTAATGTTGATGATTTAGATAAGCTTAAAGGTTAGTTAAGGAATATTTTAAGTATTTATAATTATAAGAATTATTAATCAAGATGCAGAAACTTTATTTATTGGTTCCGTTGGCACCGCTCTTGGGATCGCTTATCGCGGGATTATTGGGACGTTTTATTGGGCCTGTTTGGAGTCATCGTGTCACGATTGCATTAGTATTCGCTTCCTTGATGGCGTCTATTGTTATTTTTTGGGATGTACTAGAAGGTAATAGCTATAACGGCAGTGTCTATACCTGGTTAATAACAGGCGATACGCGATTCGAAATTGGTTTTCTAATTGATCAGTTATCGGCAACGATGATGGTTGTTGTTAGCTTAGTGTCACTAATGGTGCATATTTATACTATTGGTTATATGCATGGTGATCCAGGCTATCAACGTTTCTTCAGCTATATCTCGCTGTTCACCTTCTCGATGATGATGTTGGTGATGTCAAATAACTTCTTGCAATTATTTTTTGGTTGGGAAGCTGTTGGGCTGGTCTCGTATTTATTAATCGGTTTTTGGTATACGCGCCCTACTGCTGTTTATGCCAATATGAAGGCATTTTTAGTAAATCGTGTCGGAGATTTTGGCTTTCTCCTTGGTATTGGCATGATACTAGCTTATTTTGGTACGCTTGATTATGCATCTGTTTTTGCACAAGCTCCGAGCATCGTCGATGAAAATATCGAATTGATATCTGGTATGCCATGGCTTGTGATCACGGTTATTTGTATATTGTTGTTTATAGGCGCAATGGGGAAATCAGCACAATTTCCTTTACATGTATGGTTGCCTGATTCCATGGAAGGACCAACACCTATCTCAGCATTGATTCATGCCGCAACAATGGTGACTGCGGGTATATTCATGGTGGCTCGTATGTCGCCGCTTTTTGAGTTATCCGATACAGCTTTGTCAGTTATTTTAGTAATTGGTGGAGTTACTACATTATTTATGGCACTTGTTGCCGTGGTTCAAAATGATATTAAGCGAGTTGTTGCCTATTCTACACTATCTCAATTAGGTTATATGACTGTGGCACTGGGTGCATCTGCTTATTCCGCAGCAATTTTCCATCTGATGACACATGCATTCTTTAAAGCCGTTTTATTTTTGGGTGCTGGTTCTGTCATTATCGCCATGCATCATGAGCAAAATATGCAGAAAATGGGCGGACTTAAAAGCTACATGCCAATTACCTATTGGACGATGTTTATTGCTGCATTAGCCAGTGCGGGTGTTCCGGGATTTTCTGGTTTTTTCTCTAAAGATGCAATTATAGAGGCGGTTTACTTTGCTAATATTCCGGGTGGCAGTTTTGCTTATTTCTGTGTTTTGACAACGGTGTTTGTGACTGCTCTTTATACTTTCCGGTTAATCTTCATGACGTTTCATGGGGAACCTCGGATGGATCAGCATACTAAAGAGCATTTGCATGAGTCGCCGTGGGTGGTGACTGCGCCATTGTTGATATTAGCTATACCGACTATAGCGGCCGGATGGTTTATTGGCCCAATGGTTTTTGGTGATTATTTCAGCAATGCGATACATGTATTACCACACCATGATGCGATCGAGAAATTGGGTGCAGAATTTTCTGGGATAGGTGGGATGATAATGCATGCGCTGTATACCGCACCATTTTGGCTGTCTATGGCAGGTATTTTTACTGCTTGGTATTTGTATTGTGTAAGAATCGATATTCCAGAAAAAATGAAGGCGAGCTTTGGCTCAGTGTATAACTTGCTTGATCGCAAATACTATATTGACGAACTATATTCATGGCTTTTCTCTGGAGGAACACGTGCCTTAGGTACGGTGTTGTGGAGGTATGGCGATATCAAAATTATAGATGGATTCTTTGTCAATGGTGCGGCACGAGTGGTTGCACTGACTTCATCAATCGTTCGTCGCTATCAAACAGGCTATATTTATCATTATGCATTTACAATGATTGTGGGCATATTTTTTCTATTGACGTTATGGCTATATTAGATTGCGTAAATAAGTAATGAAATATGCTGTTGTTTGTAGATATCAATAAATAAAATACCTAAAAGTATATAAGTACTACTAACAAATAAAACGGAATAAGTATGTCGTTTGAATTCCCACTATTAAGTTTAATTATTTGGCTACCCATTGTGTTTGGTGTAGCCGTTTTTGCAACTGGAGGTGATCACAATGCTCGACTTGCTCGTTGGATCGCTTTAATTGGTTCAATTTTTGGATTTTTAATAGCGATTCCACTGTATACCAATTTTGATTCTACAACCGGCGCTATGCAGTTTCTGGAAGATCATGTCTGGTTTGAACGTTTTAACGTTAACTATCATATCGGCGTAGATGGTATTTCTATGCCATTAATCTTATTGAATTGTTTTATTACTCCTTTGGTGGTGGTGGCTGGATGGGAAGTTATTAAAGAACGTGTATCCCAATATCTGGGGGCATTCTTGGTGATGTCCGGAATTGTCAATGGTGTTTTTTCTTCACTGGACGCGGTTCTATTTTATGTATTCTGGGAGGCATCGTTAATACCGATGTTCTTAATAATTGGTATTTGGGGCGGCCCTAATCGTGTTTATGCAGCAATCAAATTTTTTCTTTATACGTTGCTTGGTTCCTTGTTGATGCTAATTGCATTTATTTATTTGTATCATGCATCAGAAGGAAGTTTCTCCATAGAGGATTATCACAAGCTAGCAATACCCATGACACCACAGATTTTAATATTTATTGCATTTCTTCTGGCATTTGCAGTTAAAGTCCCTATGTGGCCAGTACACACGTGGTTGCCAGATGCGCACGTTGAAGCACCCACGGGGGGCTCAGTAGTTCTGGCAGCAATCCTGCTCAAACTGGGGGGGTATGGTTTCTTGCGTTTTTCATTGCCAATCGCACCGGATGCAAGTCATTACTTAGCAGAAATGATGATTGTACTATCGCTGGTTGCTGTAGTTTACATCGGGTTGATTGCACTCATGCAAGTCGATATGAAGAAGTTAATAGCCTATTCATCTGTTGCCCATATGGGGTTTGTAACATTAGGCTTTTTCTTGCTGAACGCTTATGGTATTGAAGGTGCAATGGTACAAATGATTTCGCATGGCTTCATTTCCGGTGCGATGTTTCTTTGTGTCGGCGTGCTTTACGATCGATTACACTCCCGTCAGATTGCTGATTATGGCGGGGTCGTAAATAAAATGCCTGTTTTTGCGGCCTTTTTCATGCTATTTGCGATGGCGAATGCTGGTTTACCAGGGACGAGCGGTTTTGTAGGCGAATTCATGGTGATCATGAGTGCCGTTAAAGTAAATTTTTGGTACGCATTTCTTGCTGCAACCACATTGATATTTGGCGCTGCTTATACTTTATGGATGTATAAGCGCGTTATTTTTGGTGTTGTAACAAGTCCTGCGGTTGAAAGCTTGCAGGATATATCCACGCGAGAGTTCGGTTTGTTGGCAATTCTGGCAATTTCAGTTTTGTGGATTGGTATTTACCCATTTCCATTAACTGAAGTGATGCATGCAACTGTTGATCAACTTCTAACTCATGTTAGTAATAGTAAATTGTAATATAGAAATTTCAGAACGGTGATCGTTCCTGTTATAAGGATAATGAGTTAATGAATTTTATACCACCTGATTTTGCGCCAGCCTCGTCCGAGATATTTATGCTTATCATGGTGTGCGTGGTAATGCTTGCAGATCTTGCCGCTGGCGATAGGCGCTATATTGCATATTTGTTGACACAAACTACGCTGCTGGGTTGTACGATACTTACCTTCATATCATTTTCCACTGAATCAACGCTAACTTTTCACGGTATGTTCATCGATGATTCCATGGCCGACATTCTAAAATTGATGGTTTATGGTACGGTATCAGCTGCACTTGTATATTCACATTCCTATATAAGTGATCGTGGAATGTTGAAAGGAGAATTTTTTAGTTTAATACTATTTGCAACTCTGGGCATGATGGTTATGATATCAGCCAGTCATTTCCTGACTCTATATATCGGTCTGGAATTGCTTTCCTTATCACTTTATGCATTAGTGGCATTAAGGCGTGATTCCTTGGTGGCGACAGAGGCAGCTATGAAGTTCTTTGTGTTGGGCGCATTGGCATCAGGTTTTTTACTGTATGGCATGTCTATGGTCTATGGAGCGACAGGAACGCTTCATGTATCTCAGCTTGCACAAGTTATTCAAAGCGGCGCAAGTAGTAAAGAAGTGCTCGTTGTCGGATTGGTTTTTATTGTGGCAGGTATTGCTTTTAAGCTTAGTGCAGCCCCTTTTCATATGTGGGCACCGGATGTTTATCAGGGCTCGCCGACTGCGATAACACTATTTATAGGCTCTGCACCAAAATTAGCGGCATTTGGTTTTGTAATGCGGCTATTAATAGAAGGAATGAGTGAAATGGTTACTGACTGGCAAGGCATGCTGGTCATTTTGTCCGTTTTGTCTATGGCGGTGGGTAATATTGCGGCGATAGCGCAAACAAATATCAAGCGCATGCTAGCTTATTCGACTATTTCGCATATGGGCTTTTTGTTGCTTGGATTTATTAGCGCTGATGCAAATGGTTATAGCTCGGCTTTGTTTTATATCATTGCTTATGTCTTGATGACTCTTGGTACTTTTGCCCTGATTATGTTGTTGTGCCGATGCGGATTTGAAGCCGAAAACATTGATGACTTTAAGGGGCTTAGCAAGAGGAATTCCTGGTATGCATTCATTGCACTGTTATTGATGTTATCACTGGCAGGTATTCCACCTATGATTGGGTTTTATGCAAAATTTGCTGTGTTGCAGGCAGTTGTCAATGCTGGCTATATTTGGCTGGCTGTGATGGCAGTGGTATTTTCGTTGATCGGCGCTTTTTATTATTTGCGTATTATCAAATTAATGTATTTTGATGATCCGGAAACTATAGAACCTCTCGTTTCTAATAGTGATGTTAGAATTTTATTGAGCGCTAATGGTTTTGCAGTTTTAGCATTAGGCATATTCCCACAGGGACTCATGGGGTTAAGTCTTTATGCAATCCAAAATTCTATGTAGTTAACAATAGACAGAGCGTTTTTTCGAGAAATCCTCTGTTGTGACGTAACTACATCTCACAGAAAATCAAAGTAAATTTCTTATCTTGCCGAACTGGAGTATTTTAACGATATTCCTTGAGTTATCGATTATGAAAAGAGTTTGTTTAGATAACATCATGATAAGCTCTATAATCGATCTATGATCAATTAGCTTGAATTCTTCAGTTTAAATCCCATATCTAGGCAAAACATTTAAGGAGGCAAACATGCAGGATGCAACAACTAAAGAACAATTAAGTTTTCAAGCGGAAGCAAAGCAATTACTAAAATTAATGATTCATTCCTTATATAGTAATAAGGAAATATTTTTGCGCGAACTGATTTCAAATGCTTCTGATGCGGCAGACAAATTACGTTTTGAAGCTCTTACGGATGCTGCACTTTATGAGTCGGACTCCGATCTTAGAATTCTCGTTAGTTATGATATTAATGAGCGAACTATCTCCATATCTGATAATGGTATCGGCATGTCCCGCCAGGAGGTTATTGATCATATAGGAACTATTGCAAAATCAGGTACCCGCGAATTTTTTAATTCATTAACGGGCGATCAAGTCAAAGATGCGCATTTGATTGGTCAATTTGGTGTAGGATTTTATTCAGCTTTCATTATTGCTGACAAAGTGACCTTGACTACCAGACGTGCCGGATTGACTGCGGAACATGGTGTGAAGTGGGAGTCTAGCGGCGAAGGTGATTACACGTTGGAAACTGTTGATAAATCAACGCGTGGAACCGAAATAATTCTGCATTTACGCAAGGAAGAGGATGAGTTTCTGAATGGAATGAGAATTCGTAATATTATTCGGAAATATTCAGATCATATTACCTTGCCAATTGTGATGAGAAAGGAGGAATGGTCGCAAGAAGAAAGTAAAAATAAAATTCTTGATGAAGATGAAACCATCAATCAGGCGAATGCATTATGGGCGCGCCCAAAGAATGAAATTACTGCAGAACAGTATAATGAGTTCTATAAACATGTGGCGCATGATTTTGAGCCTCCGCTTGCTTATGTACACGCACGAGTAGAAGGTAAGCAAGATTATACACAGTTGCTATATATTCCCGCTCGAGCACCTTTTGATTTATTTGATCGTGAGCGCCGCCACGGGATTAAATTATACGTGCAACGGGTTTTCATCATGGATGATGCGGAAAAGCTATTGCCTAATTATTTGCGTTTTGTACGAGGCGTGATTGATTCGAATAATTTACCTTTGAATGTGTCACGAGAAATTTTGCAGGAATCCAGAGATATTGATTCAATCAGGGCGGGTGTGGTCAAGAAAGTTCTGGGATTAATTGAAGATTTATCAAAACACGAAGACGATGACGATAAAGAAAAATACAAGACATTCTATCGGGAATTTGGCCAGGTTCTAAAAGAAGGTGTAGGGGAAGATTTTTCTAATCGTGAACGCATTGCCAAGCTATTACGTTTTGTTACAACAAGCAGTGATTCCGATGAACCGACAGTTTCTTTGGAAACCTATCTGCAACGAATGAAAGAAGGTCAAGAAAAAATTTATTATGTGACTGCGGATAGTCTCAAGGCGGCTAAAAACAGCCCACATCTTGAGGTTTTTCGCAAAAAGGGCATTGAAGTATTCTTATTATCGGATCGTGTTGATGAATGGCTGGTGAGCAATCTAACGGAGTTCGAAGGAAAGCCCCTACAATCAGTAGCTAAGGGGGGGTTGGATTTGGGAAACTTGGAAGATGCGACTGAGAAAGAAGAACGCGAGAAAGAAACCAATGCTTTCCAAGGATTGACTGAGAAAATGAAAGAGACACTCAGTGAACAAGTAAAAGATGTGCGTGTCACGTTCCGCTTGACTGAATCTCCCGCCTGCCTGGTAGCGGACACTTACGATATGGGTGGTAATTTGGAAAGATTATTGAAATCGGCTGGGCAAAAAATACAACATACCAAACCAATACTGGAAATTAACCCACATCATCCAATGGTGCAAAGATTAAATACTGAAGCGGAAAATTTTGAGGATTGGAGTCAGATATTGTTTGATCAAGCTTTACTGGCTGAAGGCGGTCAGCTCGAAGATCCAGCTGCGTTTGTCAAAAGACTCAACGACTTGTTACTGTTAAAGTCTTAAAGTATTGCAGATATTGTATGAGAATATTCCCTGAACAAGTCATAGAGATGCTGGAGAATTGAAGCTGAAATGTGAAACTTCTGGTTATCTCGAATGTCCATTTTTCGGACAGGTAAAGTGTGGTGTTATAAATTCTGTGAGTAAAATCAAACAAGCCGATGGTGAGACCGAAGAATAATCAGGCAATCGATTCAGTAAAAACCTACCAGGCGAAGTTACTGGCACCCTTCGCAGTTTTAGGTATTAAAACAGAAGAGGATTGGCTTACTAACATTGATTATTTGCCGGTTGATACACCACTTCTGGCACCACAAACTGGGTTGGCAAAAGAAGTATGTAGGCAATTGCTCGCTTACTTGAATGAGTCAAATTTTACATTTGACTTGTGTTTGCATATCCATGGCACGGTGCATCAGCAGCGTGTTTGGCATGCTATTCAAGCTATTCCATGCGGAAAGACCAGTAGCTATGCAGAAATAGCAACGCAACTGCATTCAGCACCTAGAGCGGTAGGTGGAGCGTGCGGTGCCAATCGTATCCCGATTGTCATACCGTGTCACCGGGTTATTTCCAAGAGTGGTGGAATAGGAGGTTTTATGAATGCGAGTGAAGGAAATCCTTTAGAGATTAAACGTTGGTTGTTACAACATGAGAGTTCCTGAGTTAAATGCTGGACTTCTGGATGAGTTTTCTGATGCTTTATGGCTCGAAGATGGCTTGTCGCGTAATACACTGGACAGCTATCGCAATGATCTGCAACTTTTTAGTGAATGGTTGAAGAGACGTAATCCGAGTAATAGTAAGTTAACCGAGGCGACAAATTCTGATCTGCTGGAATTTCTTGCATCTAGAGTTGCAGCTAAGATGAAAGCCAGTACTACGAGCCGAGAGTTATCCAGTTTAAAGCGTTTTTATCGATTTCTACTGCGCCAGGGGAAAATTGCAATTGACCCAAGTCTTAATATTGAAACGCCTAAACTGCAACGCCACTTGCCGGAAAGTCTCTCAGAAAAAGAAGTTGATCTGCTGCTAAGTGCACCGGATCTTGCGCAGCCGCTTGGCTTGCGCGATCGTGCCATGCTTGAAGCTTTGTATGCTAGTGGATTACGGGTATCGGAATTGATCAACCTTAAGTATTCGCAAGTCAGCATGGATATGGGGGTATTGCGGGTCATGGGTAAGGGCAGAAAAGAGCGCCTTGCGCCAGTGGGAGAAGAATCACTCCAATGGTTGAACCGTTATACTAAAGAGGCGAGGCCTCTGCTGCTAAATGGTATCGTTACGGATACCATATTTGTGACAACTCGTGGTGCCGCTATGACACGCCAAGCTTTTTGGTACCTTATCAAAAGGTACGCGCAATTGGTGGGCATCGCCAAACAGTTATCGCCACACACGTTACGCCACGCATTTGCCACTCATTTGTTAAATCATGGTGCTGATTTGCGCGTTGTGCAATTACTATTGGGGCATGCGGATATATCAACCACACAAATTTACACACATATTGCACGAGAACGTCTTAAACAGCTTCACGCCAAGCATCATCCACGCGGATAATCCGAAATTTGACTATCTTCTGGTCAATAAAGGATAAAGCGCCACAATTCCAATGCCAATAAACGCAGACAACGACCAATCAGGGATTGTCAACGATAAAAATATCCAATCAACATTAGCGCAATCTCCATTAGCCTCAAACATTCCAGGCCACCAATTGGCGATGGGCAATGAGTTCAGCAAGACTTCTTCAGGGCTGATACCACATTCAAACGATTCCGGATATCGAATCAACCAGGCATGTCGTGCTGCAATGATTGTTCCCATGAACGCAAGTATAACTATCAATAAACTATAGAGGTGACGCCCAAAGGATTTAGGGTTATGAAGAAGAGCAATAAATGCTGTCAATGCCAATGACCAATATGCCAGACGCTGTGCAACACAAAGCGGGCAAGGTAATAAGCCTTTTACATGTTGTAGATATTGGGCGTAGCTCAGAAGTCCGATACAAACTAGTAAGATGAATAGAAAGAATAATCTCATTGGTTTTTTATTAACGGAATCTAATTGATGGGATAGTTTATCCATAAATCGTTTGTGGAAATCGTACAATTTGCTATGATGAACAAACAAGAAAAATACCAATTTGAAACAAGGTTTCGGAACAATACTCGATATAAATATAAAGTATAGATTTATTTATCTGGTAGCATGTCTGTAGTAGTTGTGGAATTTTTTTCAATCATCAATTCAAGGAGATTCACCATGCAAGCAAGGTTATATTTCTTGGTTCTAATTATTCTTACTTTTCTGGTTTCAAGTGTATCCTTGGCTGGAAAATCAGAAAATGCCGGTGAAGCTAAATCGAGTGTAGGAACCAATCTCTATCATATCAAATTAGCCGAGCATTACGAAAAGGAATCCAAGGAAATGAATGCAAAAGCAGAAGAACAAAGAGAGATGCTAAGAGAGTATGAAGAACACAGTGAATACTACGGTCGGGCAGGGCAAGAATTCCATGCACATCATGAAGCTCTATTAAGAGAATATACTAAAGCTGCAAAACAAAATGAGGATATGGCTGCCGCCCATAGGAAAATGGCAGAATAGATCAGGGGATTATATTTGTTTATAACAAGTTAACGAATAGTTTGGGTTATCACATTCTGAAATACCAATACCTTCATAATTCGTACAGGATTATGAAGGTTTTTTTGAGAAAAATAGCTTATTTTTATAGCATACAAATACCGAGGTGATCCCATCCGTTATTTTTCCCTCCAGATTGCATATGCAAGTAAAGCCCAAGCGGTGAGGAATGAAATGCCGCCAAAGGGTGTGATCATGCCGAGGGTACGCATATCAGTTATGCTAAGCGCATAAAGACTGAAGCTGAACAAAACAATGCCAATCATCATTAACCAACCGGATATTGGCATTAAACGAGACTTGGGGAAATGCAGCAGAAGCAGGCCGATCACGATGATTCCAAAAGCGTGATAAAAATGATATTGCACGCCAGTGTGATATACCGAAAGCATATCGGCTGATAACATTCTTTTCAATCCATGCGCACCGAAGGCGCCTAATGCGATGCATAAAAATGCATTCAATATGCCTATAATTAGAAAAGTTCTTGACATCGAGATCTCTTTGTTATTGTTAAATATGGAGAGGAAGCTATCGACTATTGGTCGGAATCGTTGGTCATGATGACATCTGCTTTACATATTCCTCGTGCGAATTTTACCTTAATTCTATCCCCGGAATGAATTTGTTTGCTGCTACGAATGATAGTGCCGTCCTTGGAATGAGCGATACTATAACCTCGTTCCAGTATTGATTGCGGGTTTAGATGGAATAACTGTATCTGTAAATGTCTTAACCCGGAAAACAATATTTCGGAATAACGGGAATAGGCATAGCATAAACGTGAAACCAATTCATCGTGTTGTTCTTGTAATCGGGTAACCCGTGGACGTGCTGCCATTAACCGTTGATTGAAATCGAGCAATTTCCATTGTCTTTTTTCCAACTGATGTACCCATGTTTTAATGAGCCGGTCTTGCAAATGTTGTTGATGAATGACTTGTTGTTTGATTTTGTCCCCAGGATAAATTAATCGGTGTGACAGAAGGTCCACTTGCTGCATGGCGTGTTCGATACGATGCAAAGTGGTACGGTACATGCGCTGATGCAATATATTCAATCGATGGCTCAATTCTATCCAGTCCTTGCTAACCAACTCTGCTGCTGCAGTAGGTGTAGGGGCGCGCATGTCTGCAACAAAATCAGCAATGGTAAAATCTGTTTCGTGCCCAATGCCGCTGATAAGGGGAATTGAGCAAGAATCAATAGCACGCGCTACAGTTTCTTCATTAAATGCCCATAAATCTTCAATGCTGCCACCGCCGCGGCAAAGTATCAGTACATCACATTCTGTTCGTTGACACGCTGTTTTAATGATTTCTGCAATGCTATTAGCGGCTGTTTTTCCCTGTACCAGGGTGGGGTAAATAATGATCGACAAGGAGGGCATGCGGCGTTGTAAGGTCGATAAGACATCTTGTAGTGCTGCAGTATCCAGGGAAGTAATGATGCCGACTTGTTGGGGAAAGGTAGGCAATGGTTTTTTCTTCTCGGGATTGAATAACCCGGCTTGTTGCAACTTGGATTTAAGTGTTTCAAACGCTGCAAATAACTCTCCTAGCCCCGCGCGCCGCATAGTTTCCACATTAAGCTGAAAATCACCGCGCGGCTCATATAGAGTGACCAATGCAAGCACTTCCACTTGCATGCCATCTATGGGGCGCCAATCAATAAATTGATTCTTGTGACTGAATAACACGCAACGTACTTGCGCTTGATTATCCTTAAGAGAAAAATACCAATGACCTGATTGATAGCGCTTTAGATTGGATATTTCGCCTTTAATCCATAATAATGGAATATTATGTTCCAGTAACTGTTTGGTATTATTGTTTAACTCGCTGACTGTCAATATCTTGTGCACCGGGTTGTTTGGGAAGAACAGATTCATTTTGACGGGTAGGATTTGTATGGATGAGTATCTTCTAATACTCTGAAATAAGTATCAAAGCTATTTGAGGAATTAGAGTATTCAAGCTCGATTCTGTCTGGCTTGGTTAAAAATTTTAATATGTATTCTATCACTGCATTGCCCCTAACCCATCGCTGGAATGTTTCAGCGATAACTTGAATCAAACATGTTGCCATATAAGTTTTCATAGTTTGAGAGGCAAGACTGCATGCGATGATCATTGTAGTTACACGTAAATTGTCGTCGTATTCGCGTAAATTGCACCTTGATAGGCATTAGATACTTGTTATGGCAGCTCAGCCAAATTAAAACTATTAACCTATTTCCTTATCTGTTAATCTTGCTCCTCAAAAGAACAATATTGATTTTCTTTGAAAAGAATATTGACATTTAACCCCATAACAAGTTGTAATACGCGGTTCTATTGATAAAATAATATTCACAGGAGCGTCAAATGAAACGTACTTATCAGCCTTCAGTAACTAAAAGAAAACGTACTCATGGATTTCTAGTGCGTATGAGAACGCGGAGTGGTGCCGCGATAATCCGTGCTCGTCGTGCAAAAGGCCGGGCTCGATTGAGTGTTTAAATAATTTTGGGTTATATTTTTTATTTTTAGATTTGCTGAAATTCAATCTTTACCAAAGAATTGTAGATTACACAAAGCCTCGGAATTTTCTGCAATAATTAATTCTAAGTGTCAGATCAGTGGGGATTTACTTCAAATTTATACAAAACCGAATGGACTGGGTTACGCGCGTCTAGGGTTGATTGTTTCAAAAAAATTTGAACACCATGCAACTCGGCGTAACCGGATTAAACGTATTTTGCGAGAAACATTTCGGAGAAAACGGGGCCGCGAAAAAATAAAAGAAATGGATTGGTTAATACGATTAAGACGCCCTATGATCAAAAGTGAATCCAAAGGATTGGTCACCGAAATGCAATTAATAATGCTCGAATTAAGCGATGTTACGATTAATAATTAGCATAAAAAATTTTATCGACATTGCAAGACTCCTATCCTGGTGACTATATACCGATTCAGCTCAATTTATTCGCAATATGCATGCGAAGCATACGAAAATATCTGGCTGATATTTGGGCCACGATTGATTATATGTCATGTGCTAAGTGCATTTCCTGGAGCAAGTAGTACGTGGATAGCCTTATCGAGAAAACCAACTTGATTGAAAAATAATGGAAACAAAAAAACTTCTACTCATCATCATTTTTTCCACCTCATTACTGTTTTTGTGGGATGCCTGGCAAAAAGAATTATACCCTCCCAGCTCACAAGTAATGCCTGGAGCAACCTCAACAGAGTCTTCCAATCAACGTCATGATCCTCTGCCGGTTCCCGGAGATGAATTGGCTGCTTCAGCAGCTGAATCCAGCGCTGCTTTAGGAATAGAAGGTGTCAGTCCCTCTGTAACACCTAATCTGTTCCCTATGGGTGAAAAGATTCAGGTCAAAACGGACATGGTTATTGCTGAGATTGATACCGCGGGTGGTGATATCCGGCAACTGGGTTTGATCGAGCATCCATCCCGGGAAGATATCAATAAGCCCTACGAGCTTTTATTGGATAAAACTGCGCGGTTTCAAGTCGCCCAATCCGGACTGATTGGTGACGGATTGCCCAATCACAAAACAAAATATACCGTAGAGGACAATAAGTATTCCTATCAGCTGGAACCCGATCAGGAAAAGGTTGTGGTACGGCTCGTGGCACCCGAAACGGATGGTATACAGGTTACAAAAATATATACCTTTCATCGCGGCAGCTATGTCATTGATGTTGAATTTGAGATCGCCAATCATAGCGAAGCGGCGATCATTCCGTTTTCTTACTTCCAGATGTTGCGGGATCCTAATGAGCCCGTGGGAGCTGGTGCCTTGGTTCATTCTTATACCGGTGCCGCAATGTATACGGATGATGAAAAATTTCTGAAAATTAAATTCTCGGATTTGGATAAGAACAAAGCGGAATATCCAACCAATGCGGATAATGGATGGATAGCCATGCTGGAGCATTATTTCCTCACTGCTTGGCTGCCTGAACCCGGTTCGCCTCGGGAATATTTTGCCAAACGATTGGCTCCCAACCAATATACTGCCGGTGTTATTGCTCCTGTTGGCGCTGTGGAGCCGGATCAGGTTAAAAACATTTCGATGCCTTTTTATGCAGGTCCGCAAGAACAGAATAAATTAGCTGAATTGGCTCCAGGACTCGAGTTGACAGTAGATTACGGATGGCTGACCGTGCTAGCCAAACCGCTATTCTGGCTCCTTTCTTTTTATCATTCCTGGACGGATAACTGGGGTATCGCAATTATTCTTCTTACCCTGACGGTCAAGCTGATTTTCTTTCCGTTATCCGCCGCGGGCTATCGCTCGATGGCCAAATTGCGGGTCGTGACCCCTAAACTGCAACGTATTCGCGAACAATACGCGAGTGATCGTCAGCGTATGCATCAGGCCATGATGGAGTTTTACAAGGAAGAGAAAATCAATCCCATGGGTGGATGTTTGCCCATATTGGTTCAGATTCCCGTATTTATTGCATTATTCTGGACATTATTGGCTGCTGTCGAATTACGTTACGCGCCACTAGCGCTGTGGATAACTGATATGTCGGTACCCGATCCCTATTATGTGCTTCCAGTAATCATGGGCGTATCGATGTGGATTCAATCAAAACTTAGCCCCACCCCCGCTGATCCAATACAAGCAAAAGTAATGCAGATTATGCCGATTGCGTTCAGTATTTTCTTCTTCTTTTTCCCGGCAGGACTTGTGCTTTATTCGCTTTGCAACAATATTCTTTCCATCGCGCAACAATGGCAGATCACGCGCATGTATGAGAATAAAGCTGAGGAGGAAGCCAATAAAGATAAAAATAAGAAGAAAATTAAAAATGGTCCGGAACCCGTTAAAGAAAATCTTCAGTTGACGGCTTCTGTTGAAAATGCGGAAGCGAATATTGCTCCGGTCGAAGCGGTATCTGCAGGAAGTGCAGATAAGAATGAAAAACCGCAGATAAAGCAAACAGCTGTTTCGGGTAGAAGTAAGGCACCTGTAAAACCAAAGAGCAATTCGATTGCTAAGAAAACAAAGAAAAAATAATCATGATTGCCGGTTATCTGCTGGATAACCGGAGCGTAACCACTCATACCGTCATTACAAGATCGTTAAAAAACGTTATCGAGGCAGTTGATGCAAGGCAAAAACAGGCTCGAAATGCTCACTTATTAAGCATAAGCTGCGTTTCCTCGCCTGTTTTTATACCGCAGCAGTAACGCAGATGGTTTTTCAGCGGTCTGTTAGGGAGTTGATACATAGTTAGCCCTGATATCATTGCAGCCATTGCGACACCACCCGGGTACGGTGGAATCGGCGTAATTCGCATTTCCGGCAATAACCTGGCAAAACTCGCCCAAGTAATTCTTGGCAAGCTCCCTAAACCACGCCATGCCAGCCTTGGTAAGTTTCTGAATGCCGAGGGACAAATCGTCGATCAAGGTATTGTGCTTTATTTTCCGGGGCCTCATTCGTATACGGGTGAAGATGTGCTCGAGCTGCATGGGCATGGTGGTCCGGCGGTCATAAATTTATTACTCAAAAGCTGTCTCAGTGCTGGCGCTCGTTTAGCGCAACCCGGTGAATTTACACTGCGTGCTTATCTCAATAATAAAATCGATTTGGTTCAGGCCGAGAGCGTCGCTGCCCTCATCGAAGCCAGTACGCAGGAAGCAGCGCGCTGTGCGGTCAATTCTTTGCAGGGTCATTTCTCCGCCAGGATCGAAACACTGGTTGGTTTGTTGATCACGCTGCGGATGCTGATTGAAGCAACTCTGGACTTCCCGGAAGATGAGATCGACAACTTGAAGGCTTTGCAAATTCGCGAAAAACTGGATCATATTGTTGCGCAGTTGGAACAAACACTTTCCGGTGCACGGCAGGGCAATTTGCTGCAAGAAGGCATCCGGATCGTTTTGGCGGGAGCGCCGAATGTCGGCAAGTCCAGTTTGTTGAATCAATTGGTCGAAGAAGACGCCGCCATTGTTACGGAAATACCCGGAACCACTCGGGATACCATTCAACGCACCATTACCCTGGGCGGGATGCCAATTCATATTATAGATACTGCCGGACTGAGAGAAACCGGTGACATTGTCGAACAGAAAGGCATTGAGCGAACGCTGGCTGCGATTAAGCGCGCCAACCTGGTGCTTCGGTTGCTAGATAGCAGTCAACACCAGCCAGCCGCTCCTGATCCGATAAAACAATACATTCCTGATGACAAACCCCAAATCACCGTGTTCAACAAAATTGACTTGCGCAATGAGAATCCCAAGATGGAAGGGGATGAACATAACAGCAGCATTCATCTTTCGGCCAAAACCGGTGCAGGTATTGAATTGCTGCGACAAAAGATTTTGCACCTGGCAGGCTGGCAATTTAATCATGCCGGTGAAGGGATATTCATGGCCAGGCAGCGTCATTTGGAGGCGTTGACACAAGCAAGCGCACATTTGCAAAATGCGCTGGAATATACTGAAAACGAATACCAACTGGAGCTTATTGCCGAAGAACTTAGGTTGGCGCAAACCGCACTATCAACTATTACAGGTCAATTTACGGCGGATGACCTGCTGGGGGAAATTTTTTCGCATTTTTGCATTGGCAAATAGCTTCAATTCCGCTGCGATCCGCGAAGTTTAGCCGAGTTTAAGATATATTCAAGCGGCGTGTTATGATCAAATACTGTTTTGTCACTCAGTTGTTGTTATATGACGCTCAACCAGAATCCGGAACAAAAAGCCCGCGACCATATCGACATGCAACTCAACCAAGCGGGCTGGGTAGTTCAATCCGCCCGGAAAATCGATCTGAATGCCGGGTTAGGGCAAGCGGTACGTGAATACCAGACCGACGTCGGCCCGGCGGATTACGTGCTGTTTGTAGACAAAAAAGCGGTGGGCGTGATCGAAGCCAAAAAGGCGGATCTGGGACATAAAATCACCGAAGTGGAGCAGCAGACCGAAGGCTACGCCAGCGCCCGGTTAAAGTGGATCAGCAACACCAAAACGTTGCCGTTCCTGTACGAAAGCACCGGCATCATTACGCGCTTCACCGATGGCCGAGATCCCAAGCCGCGCTCGCGCGAAGTGTTCAATTTTCACCGCCCCGAAATGCTCAAAGCATGGATTGCGCAAGATGCCAGCCTGCGCCAGCGTTTGCAACACATTCCGTTGCTTAACCCGGATCATTTAACCGCCCATGCGCTGCATCTGCGCAACTGCCAGGAAACCGCCATTGCCAATCTGGAAATCTCATTCCGTGAAGGTCGCCCGCGCGCGTTGATTCAAATGGCGACCGGTGCGGGAAAAACTTACACCGCGATTACCGCAATGTACCGGTTGCTCAAATACGCCGATGCTCGGCGCATTTTGTTTCTGGTCGATACCCGCAATCTTGGCGAACAGGCCGAACAGGAAATGATGTCGTACGTGCCGCTCGACGACAACCGCAAATTTACCGAAATCTACGCCACGCAACGTTTGAAATCGTCTTACATTCCTACCAACAGCGTGGTTTACATTAGTACCATCCAACGGCTGTACTCGATCCTTAAAGGCAGTGAACTGGATGAAGCTACAGAGCAAATCAATCCGGCGGAATTGATGCAATCCAAAGCGCCGCTACCGGTGGTTTACAACGAAAAAGTCCCGCCGGAATTCTTCGATTTCATTTTCATCGATGAGTGCCACCGCTCGATCTATAACCTGTGGCAGCAAGTGCTGGATTATTTCGACGCCAGCCTGATCGGCCTCACTGCTACGCCGAATAACCGCACCTACGGTTTTTTCAACAAAAATGTGGTCAGCGAGTACAGCCACGAAAAAGCCGTCGCCGATGGTGTCAACGTCGGCAACGAGGTGTACCTGATCGAAACGCAGATCACGCAACAAGGTGCGCAGCTTGCCGCCAGGCAGCAAGTGGAAAAACGCGAGAAACTGACGCGCAAGAAACGCTGGGAAATGCAGGACGAAGACGAAACCTACTCCGCTACCCAACTGGATCGCAGCATCGTCAATCCAGATCAGATCCGCACCGTGATCCGCGCGTTCCGCGACAAATGGCCGGAGATCTTTCCGGACCGGCGCGAAGTGCCGAAAACATTGATCTTCGCCAAAACCGCCAGCCACGCCGACGACATCATCCAAATGGTGCGTGAGGAATTCGCCGAAAGCAACGCTTTCTGTAAGAAACTGACGTACAAAATCGACGAAGACCCCAAGTCGGTGTTGGCGCAATTCCGTAACGACTACCTGCCGCGCATCGCCGTTACCGTCGACATGATCGCCACCGGTACCGACGTGAAGCCGCTGGAATGCCTGCTGTTCATGCGCGGCGTGAAAAGCCGCAACTATTTCGAGCAAATGAAAGGCCGCGGCACGCGCACACTGGATCTGGACGATCTGAAAAAAGTCATGCCGTCCGCAGTCAGCGCCAAAACGCATTACGTCATCGTTGACGCCATCGGCGTCACCCGCTCGCTCAAAACCGCCAACCAGCCGCTCATCGCCCAGCCCAGAGTAACACTGAAAGATCTGGCAATGCGAGTGATGATGGGTGCTGCCGACGAAGATACCATCAGCTCCTTAGCCGGACGTCTGGCGCGGCTCAACAAGCAACTGGATGCTGACGACCAGCGCCGCATCCGCGATCTGGCGGGCATGGAACTTACGCAATTGGTCGGCAAATTGTTCGCCGCCATCGATGTCGACAATATCGAAGCCAAAGCACTGCAACTCTCCGCACAACCCATCGGCACTGATCCCGGCGATGCAAAAAGAGAACTTGCGCAACGGCAATTGGTCGGCGAAGCGGCTCGCGTACTGAACGGCGAACTGGTCGAACTGATCGACAGCATTCGCCGCGACAAGGAACAAACCATCGACCACGGCAACCTTGACAAATTGGTGCACGCCGGATGGGACAAAGACGCCGCCAGCCACGCACAAGCATTGACCGACGAATTCGCCGAATACTTAAGAACGCACCAAGACCAGATCACCGCGCTGACGATCTTTTTCACCCAGCCGTACCGGCGGCGCGAACTGAGTTACGCGCTGATCCGCCAAGTGCTGGATAAACTTAAAACCGATCAACCGAAGCTTGCGCCACTGCGTGTGTGGCGAGCGTACCAACAACTAGAATTCCGTCATTCCCGCGCAGGCGGGAATCCAGTCAATGAACTTACGGCACTAGTCGCGCTGATTCGCCAGGTATGTGGCTGGGACAAAACCCTAACCCCCTTCGACGACACCGTGCGCCGCAATTTCCAAAGTTGGATCATGCAACACCACGCCGGCAGCGGCGAAAAATTCAACGAAGAGCAAGTGCGCTGGCTGCACATGATCCGCGACCACGTTGCCAACTCGTTCCACATCGATCGCGACGACCTGGAAATGGCGCCGTTTGATGCTCAAGGCGGATTGGGCAGGATGCATCAGTTGTTTGGGGCGAAGATGGAGCCGCTGCTGGATGAATTGAATGAGGTGTTGGTGGGGTAAAAATGTTACAACTACAGAATGTGAAGAAATTGCCAGAAAACTGGACTACCTGTGAGCTTGATAATGTACTTTTTAAAATTAGCAATGGCGCAAACGTTATTCAGTATGAAGAAAAAGTAGGGTATCCAATTTGTAGAATTGAGACTATTTGGAACGAAAATATTGACCTCGACAGAGTCAAATACATCAAGGAAAACGGCAAAGAATTTATTGAGAAACATGCACTTCAATATGGAGACATTCTTCTCAGTCATATAAATAGCGATGCTCATCTTGGCAAAACAGGTCTATTTAAAAATCAAGTTGAAATACTAATTCACGGAATAAACATCCTTCTGATTCGTCCTGTCGAACATTTTTCCTCCGGTTTTCTGAATTATCAATTTAAGTACCTGAGAGTAAAAGGTATATTTATTGATGCCGCACAAAGAGCAGTAAACCAATCTTCAATAAATCAGAAAAAATTGAAATCATTTCAGATCGTTGTTGCTCCTCTTCACGAACAACACCGCATCGTCGCCAAAATCGAAGAACTGTTTTCCGAGCTGGACAAGGGTATCGAAAACCTGAAAACCGCCCAAGCACAGCTCAAGGTGTACCGTCAAGCATTGCTGAAACACGCATTCGAAGGCAAACTCACCGCGCAATGGCGTGCGCAGCGTCGTGTTAAACAATCCGTCGCCCCCGCGCAGGCGGGGGCCCAGTTTTTGAATGACACAAACTCCCGCCCCACGCCTTCGCGTGGGCCGGCACTGCGTGGAAATAACGAAGCAGGGAGCGGAAATGACAAACCCCTCGGAACCGCGGATGCTTTACTCAAGCATATCCAGCAAGAACGCGCACAACGTTACCAGCAACAACTCGCCGACTGGGAAGCCTCCGGCAAGCAAGGCAGCAAACCCAAACCCCCGAAATCCCTACCCTCGCTCACCGCTGAAGAATTGGCCGAATTACCTGAATTGCCGGAGGGGTGGGCTTACATACGAGTTGGCGCTGTAATTGATGATCCGACCTATGGCACTTCAAAGAAATGTGATTACGAAGTTGACGGGATAGGTGTCCTGAGAATTCCCAATGTAATTTCGGGAAAAGTTGATGCTTCCGACTTGAAATTTGCGCAATTCACTGCAGATGAAATAGCGTCATACAAATTAAACGTTGGTGACATTTTGATAATCCGTTCAAATGGCAGCGTTTCGATTGTTGGGCGATGTGCACTTGTTTCTAGCGCAGATATTGATTATTTGTATGCTGGCTACTTGATCAGATTGCGTTCGAATCTACACATTGTAGAACCGAGATTCTTGCTCAATACATTTGCACTTCACTCAGTTAGAAAGCAGATTGAACAGAAGGCAAAATCAACTAGTGGCGTGAATAACATCAATACGGGTGAGATTCAATCGTTGGTTGTTGCTCTGTGCAGTGTTGAAGAACAAAGACAAGTTCATTTGGAACTTGAATCTCGCTTATCCGAAACCGACCAACTCGACCAAACCATCACGACATCCTTACAACAAGCCGAAGCCCTGCGCCAAGCTATTCTGAAAAAAGCCTTCTCCGGCCAGTTGGTGCCGCAAGACCAGAACGACGAGTCTGCCTCGGAATTGCTGGCGCGTATTAGGGCGGGACGTGAACAATCTGACAAACCAACGCGCGGGAGAAAGGCGACATGAGCGCGGCGAGAGGCGGAAAGGCATCATCCAGGGTTGAGGATGCTATTACTGTTCGTTCAGACAAGCTGAAAGAGCTAAGAGTGGTTGTCAGTTATTGGAAGGAATTTAGTGCTGTCATCAGCAGTGCTGCCTAGTTTCGCTTGATTGTGGACACTAATGTTGTGCTGGGTGACCTTCTCTGGGCTGGTAGCTGAACGAAAGAATTCAACAGCCAAGACCGATTTGATGGAAGTTATTGAGACAGAAACGATTGACCTGTATGCACCTCCGGCGCTCTTTGATGAAGTGGAGGAACATCTACCCAAGATCGCTGCAAGAAAGGGGCTGGATATTACTCGGCTAACTGCCGAGTGGGCAAGCTACAGGATGCGGATTAAGATTGCTGAACCGGATAGCGAGAAGGTACTCGAATTAAGGGAAGGCATTGATCCGGATGATGCCGAATTCGTGGCGCTCGCGCAAACCATAGGTGCAATAGGAGTAATCAGCAAGGATAGACATATTGGGCAGATGAGGGGAAACCACATTTCTGTTGAGTGCATCACCCATCTGCGCAACTATTCGCGTGCCACGGCAATCGAGCTGAACATTAAAATTGGAGGGGTGGTATTTGCAAAGGTTGGTTATGCCGCCATTGCCGGAATATATTCAGGAAGCAAAGCGTTGATTGCGAGGGTTAGCAAAGCCCCGGATTGGGTAAAGCTGGCATTGCTTGTTGGTGGATTGTTTGTTGTGTTGCATCCCGATGCAAGAGCACGTGTTGCTAATGGTTTGAGGGTGGTATTCGAGGGCATTGCTGAGGCAACACCATTTGTCATTGAGGAAATCGCAGCAGCGATAGCACTCGCGCAACAACATAACTCAGAAGCGCAGCAGCATCATGATAATGCTATGAAGGAGCTGGGCAGAAATTAGTTGTATCGAGAGCATAATAGGACACAGGATTAATAAATGAGCGCAACCACATCGATCGTTTCCAAAGTCTGGAGTTTCTGCACCACGTTGCGCGATGACGGGGTGGGTTATGGCGACTACCTGGAACAGCTTACTTATCTGATTTTTCTGAAAATGGCGGATGAGTATGGCCAGCCACCGTATAACCGCCAAGTCGGCATTCCCGCCGAACACAACTGGCAAAGTTTGAAAGCGAAGCGTGGTGCGGAGCTGGAGGTGCATTACGTGGCGCTGCTGATGGAACTAGGCAAACTACCGGGGATGCTGGGGCAGATTTTTACCAAGGCGCAGAACAAGATTCAGGATCCGGCCAAATTGTACCGCCTGATCGACATGGTCAATGAAACCCAGTGGGTAACGATGGGTGCGGATGTCAAAGGCGATATTTACGAGGGCTTGCTGGAGCGCAACGCGGAAGATACCAAATCCGGTGCGGGGCAATACTTTACGCCGCGGGCGTTAATTAAAGCCATGGTGGCGTGCGTGCGGCCGGAGCCGGGCAAGACCATTGCCGATCCGGCGTGCGGTACCGGCGGGTTTTTTCTAGCGGTGTATGATTTTCTGGTCGCCGGGCATGCGCTGGATAAAACGCAGAAAGCGTTTCTGAAGCACGAGACGTTTTACGGCAACGAAATTGTAGCTAATACGCGGCGCCTGGCGTTGATGAATATGTTTTTGCACAACATCGGCGAGATCGATGGCGACAGCATGATTTCCCCGAATGATGGGCTAGTGGCGGATTCCGGTAAGCGCTTCGATTACGTGCTGGCGAATCCGCCGTTCGGCAAGAAAAGCGCGATGAGTTTCACCAACGAGGTAGGCGAGCAGGAGAAAGACGAGCTGACTTACAACCGGCAAGATTTCTGGGCGACGACATCGAACAAGCAGCTCAATTTCGTGCAGCATATCCGCACCCTGCTGAAAACCACTGGGAAAGCTGCCGTGGTGGTGCCGGATAATGTGCTGTTCGAGGGTGGCGCAGGCGAGACGGTACGGCGAAAATTGCTTGAGACTACCGATCTGCATACGATTCTGAGGTTGCCGACCGGTATTTTCTACGCCAATGGCGTGAAGGCGAATGTGTTGTTTTTCGATAACCGCGAGGCCAGCAAGGAGCCATGGACCAAGACGGTGTGGTATTACGATTACCGCACCAACATTCATCATACGCTGAAGAAGAAACCGTTGCGCTTCGAGGATTTACAGGATTTCATCACCTGCTATAACCCGCAAAACCGTCATCAGCGGCAGGAAACCTGGAACGAGCAGAACGCGGAAGGCCGCTGGCGCAAATACGGCTTCGATCAGATCATGGCGCGCGATAAAACCAGCCTGGATATTTTCTGGATCAAGGATAAAAGCTTGTCCGATCTGGATAATTTGCCGGAACCGGACGAATTGGTGGGCGATATTATCGAGAACCTGGAGGCCGGGCTGAATAGTTTCCGGGATATTGCGGCGACACTATCCAAGTAATGGCAAATAATTTTATAGCTTTGCATTTGAAAACATTTGTATTGATCAAGTATTAAAGGTATCGCGTGGAATATCAAGTATTGCAAGTTGAGAAGGGCAAACCGGTCAAGCTGTGGACCAGCGGCGTACCTGTCGAGGACGATGCCCGCGCACAGTTGATGAACACGGCCCGTATGCCCTTTATCTACCGGCATCTGGCGGTAATGCCGGATGTGCACCTGGGTAAGGGTTCGACCATCGGGAGCGTGATTCCCACCCAGGGCGCCATCATTCCGGCGGCGGTGGGCGTCGATATCGGCTGCGGCATGATGGCTGTGCGCACGACACTGTCAGCACAGGATTTGCCGGATCAGTTGTTTGAATTGCGCAGCGCCATCGAACGCGCCGTACCGCATGGCCGCACTTCAAAACGTAACCAGCGCGATCAAGGCGCCTGGGATACGCCGCCGGCATCAGTGGATAGCATGTGGGCGAGCCTGATTCCTGGATTTGATCGCCTTACCGGGAAATATCCGCGGCTGAAGAAAACCAATAACTACAAGCACCTGGGCACGTTAGGCACCGGTAACCACTTCATTGAGGTTTGCCTGGATCAGGTTGATCGCGTGTGGTTCATGCTGCATTCGGGTTCGCGTGGTGTCGGCAATGCCATAGGTACTTACTTCATCGAGCTGGCGCAAGCGGATATGCGTCATCACATTGCCAATCTGCCGGATCGCGATCTGGCTTATTTCGAAGAAGGCAGCAAGCATTTCGAGGATTACGTCGAGGCCGTGGGTTGGGCGCAGGATTTTGCGCGGCGTAATCGCGCGGTGATGATGCAGAATGTCATTGCTGCTGCGCGCAAGGTTATTGCCAAGCCGTTCAGAGCGGATGTGGAGGCGGTCAATTGTCACCATAATTACGTACAAAAGGAAATCCACTTCGGTGCGGAAATTCTGGTAACACGCAAAGGTGCGGTATCTGCGCAGAAAGGTGAGCTGGGCATTATTCCCGGTTCCATGGGCGCCAAAAGCTACATCGTTCGTGGCCTGGGGAATCCGGAAGCCTTCTGTTCATGTAGTCACGGCGCCGGGCGTATCATGAGCCGTAACGAAGCCAAGCGCCGTTTTACGCTTGCCGACCAGATCGCGGCAACCGCTCATGTCGAGTGCCGCAAGGATGTCAGCGTGATCGATGAGATTCCGCTGGCCTACAAGAATATCGATGCGGTCATGCAGGCGCAAAGTTCTCTGGTGGAGGTCGTCCATACCCTGAGACAAGTGGTGTGCATCAAGGGATAATCATTTGCAAACGGGAATGGAATACAAATTTCCTCGCGTCTTTTCAACACGTGTTTTCAAAGAAAATGATCCAGCAATTTACGGCTCTGGCGATCCAGCGCCAAGCGATCCTGAATCAGGAAATGAACGCCATGATTGTCGGTGATGATTAACGATGTTGCTGATAAGTGACGGATATCTTCTTCGCCCTTAAGAATAAAAGCAGTTTCGCCGCGATCCGTTTCAACCTCCCAGGTATTGGGCGTGATAAAGCCGGATATTTTCAAAACGCGTTTGATTTCCGGCATAAATTCACGATGTGCCAGCTCCGATTCAATCAGTTCCCGGTAATGCGGTGGCAAATCATCAAGCTGATTAATCCACACCAATTCATGTCCCTGTGAATCAATCAGTGCAATGCCATGATCCGGATCGGTGATTGGAAATGCCCGGATCGGCACTACGCCTTCGTGCATCACGCCGGATTGATTCATCAGAACAAGCTTTCCATACAAATTCCGGGTTAATTGGTAATTAATGATCATATTCATTTATACGCTCCCGCGGCTACTGTGCGCTTCAATCGGAGCCAGGGTCTTGTCTTCCGTATCCACATTGCGTGCCTGTGCCAGCCATAAGCGGTAGTAATAGCCTTGCTGTGTCATCAATTCAGTGTGGTTGCCGATCTCAACGATCATGCCCCGATCAAGCACGATGAGCCGGTCGGCTTCGCGCAACGTAGACAGACGATGGGCGATGGCAATCGTGGTGCGGCCACGCACCAGATTATCCAGTGCTTGTTGAATGTCTTTTTCGGTCGTTGTGTCCACAGAGGAGGTTGCTTCATCCAAAATTAGGATGCGTGGATTAATTAGAAGGGCGCGAGCAATTGAAATGCGCTGACGTTCGCCGCCTGAGAGGGCTTGCCCGCGTTCCCCCACCAGCGAATCGTAACCATGCGGCAGGCGCAGGATAAATTCATGGGCATGCGCAGCACGCGCAGCGGATACAATTTCTTCCCGAGTTGCATCGGGTTTGCCATATGCGATATTTTCAGCAATCGTGCCAAAAAACAAAAAAGGTTCTTGAAGCACCAGGCCAATATGTTTGCGATATTCAGCAATCGATAAGGTGCGGATATCATGTCCGTCGATCAGCATAACCCCTTCCGTGACATCATAGAAACGACAGATCAGATTAACCAGCGTGCTTTTCCCCGAGCCGCTGTGTCCGACCAGGCCGATCATTTCTCCCGGCTGGATAGTTAAATTGATGTCACGCACGATGCTGCGCGTTCCGTACCGGAAGGCGACATTGCGTAATTCGATCCGGCCTTGAATCGCCGGCAGATGAATGGGATCGGGTGATTCCGGGACGCTGGACACCTGATCCAGAATGTCAAAAATGCGCTTGGTGCCCGCCGCGGCTTTCTGCGTAATGGAGACGATACGGCTCATTGAGTCCAGGCGAATGTAGAAGCGGCCGATATAAGCCAAAAAGGCTGTCAGCACGCCGACGGTGATCTCGTCTTGGGAGATCTGCCAGATACCGAATACCCAAACAACCAGCAGGCCTACTTCAGTCAGCAATGTAACGGTGGGTGTGAATAATGACCAAACCCGGTTCACGCGATCGTTGACGTGTAAGTTACGCTGGTTAGCCGCATGGAAACGCGCCGCTTCTCTCTTTTCCTGAGCAAATGCCTTAACCACCCGGATGCCTGGAATGGTATCCGCAAGGACGTTATTGACTTCGGCCCAAATCCGATCGACTTTTTCAAAACCTATGCGCAGCCGGTGACGCACGCTATGAATCAACCAGAGAATAATGGGTAACGGTATCAGCGTTACCAGCGCCAGCCAGGGATTGATTGAAAGTAAAATTGCGGCAGTCATCGCAATAATGATGACATCGGTGGCGAAATCCAGTAGGTGTAACGAGAGAAACAGATTGATCCGGTCGGTTTCGGCACCGATACGCGCCATCAGATCACCGGTTCGCTTGCCTCCAAAATATTCCTGCGAAAGATTCAGCATGTGTTCGTAGGTTGCGGTACGTAAATCAGCGCCAATTCGCTCGGAAACACGGGCCAGCATATAGGTTCTGCCCCATCCTAATATCCAGGCAAGAATCGATGCGCCCAGCAAACCGGATAGGTATAGTGTCACCAGATCCGTATTGATGGGTTGACCATTTTGATAGGGTATCAGTACGTTATCCATCAGTGGCATGGTTAAATAGGGTGGCACCAAGGTTGCAGCCGTGCTGCATAAAGTCAGCAGAAGCCCAATGAGCAAACGCCCTTTATAGGGCTTCGCAAAACGCCACAAGCGAAATAAAGTCCAGGTTGAAGGGGGAGTATGATTTTGTTTCTCGCAGACTGTACATTCTTCTTCGGAAAATAAATATATAGAACAACTTGGACACTGTGCTAGCGTATCGGAGGATGACGGGAGCTTACCGGTAAGATGATAGCCTCGTTGTTCAGTGAAGCAATGAATCAAACGGCTTACTGCAGCATCGTTACCCAGGCGATAACGCCAAAATGAAAGTCGTGCATGCGGATCATATAACTCTAAGCAGCCAATGCCTGCATAATCGCGTTGCGTTAATGACAATCCGTTGCGATAGTGCCATGCTTGCCATGCTTCATCGCCAAGCATTTTGGCCAGTAAGCGTTTATTGGTTACCACGATCAACCCTGGTGAGAAATGCAGCTGGGTATCGAGCTCGATTGGGAGCCAGGCCAGTATAGTTTCTTGATCGATTAATTGTGCTGTAATTTCATCGGCCCAACTGATGGAAGGATGACTGAGAGATGAATAATCAGTTCGCTGCATGAACTAAACGGCGAAGAAGACAAGATAAAAATTATCTTGTAGGAAACAAGTGACGGGTGCGGATTTCAAATGGAATGATCGCTGTTGCTGCTGATAGAAACGGTTTTGTTGATGAATTAGAGGCTGCTTTTTTCATGCTTGATAAACAGGATGAACGAGCTTTGCGCGATGAAACAGGCTGGTGACACCAAAAAACGGGAGATCTTTCAGGCCTCCTAGCAACGGTTAGTTATCCTGCCAGCGTTGCTTGATTTCTTGCCTTTTCTGGGCGGGCAGCTGTTCCATTTTTTTGTAAATTTCACGCACTTGCTTTCTTTGTTCGGAAGTCAAAGCATGCCAGCTTTGCATTTGTGATTGTATACGGTGCTGTTCCTTCAGACTCATTTTGGGATAGCGTTTTGCAATGCCGAGCCATTTTTTCTTTCTCTCCAGTTTCATGACATTCCAATCTTCCGCCAGGGGTCCCAGAATTTCTTGCTGTTGATTTGTCAGATCTTTCCAGTCGAGCTGATGCGAATCGGCCAGGACTTCAGTAGTGAAGAAAAAAAATATCCCGCATAAAGTGATTAATCGATATCCAGCCATTTCTCAAGCTCATTATCAATGTAAGCATCCACTGGCAAATCATCGGCCAGTATCAAGGTATCAATCGCTGCATTATTTTCATGCTCAGCAAATTGGGTCAGCATGATATTCATCAAAATATATATTGCGGTTAACAATAATAATAGCTTTCCACCGGTTGAGTATCCGCCGTGTCTGCCATAAACTGAGATATTGCGGCCTGAATTCATGAGTTTTGATTCCGGCTCGCATTGCTCCAGGGCAGCTTGACGTGCCGATTGCAGCTGGTACAGTGTGCTTTGTTTGATAGTTTCATCGCTACTTTGGTCTAACAATCGGGCAATGCTTTTTCCAAATTCCTGCTCGTTCACAATTTCACTCCTTTTGCTTTGAGTATTGTAGCTAATGTATGTGTTGCTCGTGAACAATGTGTTTTTACACTTCCTTCCGAACAGTTCATAATTATAGCAGTCTCCGCCAAACTCATTTCTTCCCAATAACGCAGTATAAAAGCTTCGCGTTGACGTAACGGAAGCGTTTTTATCGCTTCTTCAATTAACTGGATCAACTGAGCTTTCTCAAGTTGGGTACCGGGATCGTTGGATTCCTGTTTTATCGGTAAAGTTTCGAGAATATCGAAGTCTTCATGATTTTTATCCCGGTCATCAGGCGTAAATGATGAAAACAAAGAAGTCCATAGTGAGCGGATTTTTTGCCTTCGGTAGTAATCCCGGATGGTATTTTGCAGTATACGTTGAAACAAAAGCGGTAGTTCTTCGATTGGTTTCGCTGCGTACTTTGCCGCGAGCTTCATCATGGAGTCCTGGACGATGTCGAGTGCTACATGCGTATCTTGCACTGCAAATAAAGCTTGCTTATAAGCACGTCTCTCGATTTCAATCAAAAAATCCGAGAGTTCTTGTCGAGTAGCCAGGATTGTCAACCTTTAGATAAGTATTCAAGAGTAAGTCAGAAAAGTTTAATCTAACGTATGTAAAATTTTTGTAAAATGCATAGCCGAATATTACGTTGACAACTTTTTCTTGCCATCTGCTACATTAGTAAAAATAGTCTGAATAACAATAATCTAACTTTTCATTGCCAAAATAGGGTGATTGCCTTATTGTCTGTTATCAATGTAAGGATTTTCTTTCATGCAACAGCGTAAAGTTAACTGTCCACAATGTGGGGAAAAAGTAATTTGGGAAGCTGCTAGTCGTTTCAGGCCCTTTTGTTCAGAGCGATGCAAAACAGCGGATTTGTCACAATGGGCTCAAGAATCTTACCGAATTCCGGAGCCTGCGAATACTCGGGAAGAAAAAAATAACTGAGCCTGTAGAGAATGGATGAATCGGTTTATGATAAGAATCGTGAGTTACAGCGTAAGCTGGATCATTTCATCAAACAGGCCAGAGTCAATGAAAAAAAACAGGAGTTATACGAAACTTTTGGTTTTGAGATCATTGGCGCCAGCACCCCTAAACAGTTACGCGATTTACTGCTATCTCAAAGTATTGTGCGATTCCAACTCCTGGATATGGTGCTGTGTCTCGTGGACCATCACAAAGATGCTGATCGCTTATTTTTTGAACATGACGAAGAAGCGCGTTTAGATTGTGCCAATAAGTTATTGATTCTTGACGTTATCAACGATGCGGAGATCATTCAGTCATTCATCGTCAATCCGATGCTGGGAACCGAGGCGCTAAAAAAATATCGATGGATGATCAATGGGTTAAAATCATCGGATCAAATTAAAAGTGCGGCTTTTTTACCATTGTGGCGCAGTAATCAGGTTATTGGTGCAATGATGCTGCTGAGCCAGGATCCTCATCGTTACCAAAAGGATATTGGGACTTTTTTTTTGCAAAAACTATCCGCCATGACAGCGGTTGCAATAGAAAACTGCTTCAATCAGCAGAGAATCAAGGAAATCAGTTATCAGGATGCGCTAACGCAAGCTTACAACCGGCGTTATTTCGATCTGCGCCTTAAAGATGAAATTGCCCGATGTATCCGCTGGAATGATGATTTAATCTGCATGTTTCTCGATGTCGATCACTTCAAGAAAATCAATGATAGCCATGGTCACCAAACAGGTGATTCGGTATTAAGACACATGGTGAGTCTGATCAAGGAGCAAGTAAGATCCTGCGATATTGTAGCCCGTTATGGCGGAGAAGAATTCGTCGTGGCACTGCCTTCAACGGCCTTGCATGCTGCACATGAAATTGCTGAGCGATTACGCAAAGCAATTTGTTCCTCGGCGATTATTCTTTATGACAAGCAACTCAATATCTCGGTATCCATAGGCATGGCCAGTCTGCGAGACTTACCGGTTGCACTGCAGCAAGATGCTGGTTTTATCTGCACGACTCTTCTGGAAAGAGCGGATAAAGCCCTATATGAAGCTAAAGAAGGTGGAAGAAACCAGGTGGTTGTGTATACCAATCCGATTTTATAGAGAATTATGATTATGTGATTCCGCGCATCATGGCAATACCCTGTGCACCCCTTTCCTGCGCAATGATCAAGTCTTCCGAACTGAGTCCGCCCAGTGCATAAACCGGCAACGAGTAGTCGCGAATGATCGAGGCGAACTTGCGCCAACCCAACGGCGGTAATCCCGGATGACTTAAGGTCGATTGAACCGGCCCCAACACAACAAAATCAAGCCCTAACAGCTCGGCTGCATAGAGTTCTTCGGCATTGTGACAGGATGCGCCGCATAACCCATATTCCGGACCGGGGCGGCATGATAGTGCCATCAATTGCGCTGATGTCAAATGTACGCCATCGGCGCCGGTCTCGCGCGCCAGCCCGGCATCGCTATTGATCAGAACTTTCGCTTGATGAGCGCGTGCCAGTGCCAGCACTTTTTCCGCAAATTCACGCAACTTATCTTTCTCCATTTGCTTTTCGCGAATTTGCAGTAAGCGCAAACCGTTTTGCAATGCGCGATCAATCTGCTGCAAGGCTGATTCCAGCCCGATCTCGCTTGCGCGGGTGATGGCATAAAATGGTGGCAGCAACAATGCCTGCAAAATCGGCCCATTCGCCGGCAAAATGGGAGCAACTGCAATTTCTTGAGGCATCTGCCAGGATACAGTCTGCATTTCTCTGGGTATCAATTTGCCTTCCCATTCCACCACGCGAAAAAAATGCAGCCGTACAGTCGCGTGCGCATAGGCGAAAATGCGTGATATCCAGGGCTGGGCATAATGGACATGGATACCCAATTCTTCCCATAGCTCACGCTCCAGTGCGTGCAATAAGGATTCACCCGGTTCAACCTTGCCACCGGGGAACTCCCAGTAGCCCGAATATACTTTGCCCTCCGGTCTCTGTGCCAGCAGAAACCGGCCATCCGGTTGCAGAATGATTGCAGCGACAACTTCGACGATAGGAATGAATTCAGGGCTGGGAAGGGTGATATGACTCATGGGATTTTGCCGCTGACCGACTGTGTTCTTCCCGCCCAATCCCGTGCAAACTGCCAGGCCACGCGTCCGCTACGCGATCCGCGCTGCAACGCCCATTGTAATGCTTCGGCGCGAGTCTGCGGAGTCAGCTTGCTGATACCGAAATAAACCAGCCAGCCATGCACAATCTCCAAATACTGATCCTGATCGAACGGATAAAAAGACACCCATAAACCAAAGCGCTCCGACAATGAGATTTTTTCCTCGACAGTTTCGCTCGGATGTACCTCCTCGCCGATATGCCGCGTATCCAGATTGTCGTGCATGAACTCCGGAACCATATGGCGCCGGTTCGACGTCGCATAGATCAACACATTATCGGAAACCGTGGCAATCGAACCATCCAGCACCACTTTAAGGGCTTTATAACCCGGCTCGTCGGTTTCAAACGATAAGTCATCGCAAAACAAAATAAAACGTTCCGGGCGTTGATAAATTCTTTCGACGATGTCATGCACATCGATCAGATGATGCTTTTCCACTTCGATCAGGCGCAGTCCGTCCTCAGCGTATTGGTTCAGCAATGCCTTGATCAATGACGATTTGCCGGTGCCGCGTGCACCCGTCAACAGTACATTGTTGGCCGGAAATCCTTGCACGAACTGGCGTGTATTCTGATCGATGCGCTGTTTTTGATCATCAATGCCGCATAATGCATCCAGCGTAATCCGGTGTGGATGTGTCACCGGCTGAATAAATCCGGAGTTTCCTTGCCTGCGCCATCGAAAAGCTACCGCTGCTTGCCAATCCGGTTGCGGATGATTTACCGGCAGGAAATGCTCCAAGCGATCCAACAGCTTGTTCGCACGCTTATACAGTTTATTCCGATCACTCATGATGTTAACCCCATGGTCTGTCAGCTGCGGTAACTTGCATTAATCTTGACATAGTCATACGAAAAATCGCACGTCCATACCGTGGTTGAAGCCGCGCCACGGTTGAGCATGACACGGATGGTGATTTCAGCCTGATGCATCACGCGCTGACCGTCTTCTTCGCGGTAATCCGCCGCGCGGCCGCCTTTCTCCGCTACCAGCACGTCATCCAGATAAAGCTGAATGCCATCGACATCCAGATTATCGATGCCGGTATAACCGATGGCTGCCAGAATACGCCCCAGATTGGGATCGGACGCGAAGAATGCGGTTTTGACCAGCGGCGAATGTGCAATTGCATACGCCACTTTGGCGCATTCCTCCTTGCTTTGGCCGTCTTCGACTTGCACGGTAATGAATTTGGTTGCGCCTTCGCCATCGCGCACGATCATTTTCGCCAACTCGGTGGCAACGGCGGTGATGGCCTCCTGTAATTGGCAGAATTCCTCGGTGTGGGGATTAACAATTTCTGGGTTACCAGCTTTTCCGGTTGCCATCACGATGAATGCATCGTTGGTCGAGGTGTCGCCATCCACGGTAATGCGGTTGAACGAGCGATCCGCCGCATGCTGTACCAGCTTTTGCAGCATCGGCTGACTGATGGTTGCATCAGTTGCGATATAGCCTAGCATGGTTGCCATATTGGGACGGATCATGCCGGAACCCTTGGAGATGCCGGTGATCGTCACGGTTTTGCCTTTGATCTGAACTTGCTTCGAGGCCGCTTTGGGGACGATATCCGTGGTCATGATCGCATACGCTGCATCGAACCAGTTATTGGCTTTACGGTTTTCCAGTGCCGCCGGCAATCCCTGGACGATCCGATCCACCGGCAGCGGTTCCATAATTACACCGGTTGAGAACGGCAACACCTGTTGCGGTGCAAGGCCCAATAGCCCGGCCAACGCCGTGCATGTCGTTTGCGCATTGAGAATGCCGGATTCACCGGTTCCGGCATTGGCATTACCGGTGTTGATTATCAGCGCGCGTACCGATTGCACCAGATGCCGCTTGGCCACGATGACCGGCGCGGCGCAAAAACGGTTCTGCGTAAACACCCCGGCGACTCTCGCGCCCTCGTCCAGCACTATCACCAGCAAATCCTTGCGATTCGCCTTCTTAATGCCGGCTTCGGCAATGCCGAGGGACACACCCGCAACGGGCAGCAGTTGTTCAGTAGTTAAGGGAGGAATATTGACAGGCATAGCACAACTCACCATAGGGATTGAAATGCCGCTATGCTACCGCAATCCGGATCGGTTTTCAGGAATTCCGCGTAAATTCCGATGATCGCCCGCAGTACCCCGGCGCATCCATTCCAATCTTCCTCCTTTTTTATTCAATTGGTTGCTGTAAGCATGAGACTTACCCACCAAGAGAAGCTCGATATCATCAAACTGCGGGAAGCCGATAAGGTGCTGCTTAACCCATATGGACTCCATAATGACGGAACACATCAATTTTGTTTATATCAATGAGGAAAGTTTCAAACATTATCAGCCTAAAACTTTTATCGAACTGATAAACAATTTTACTGCTTATAAGAATTAGAGAGATGCCATAATTAAAAAAGCCCGACCGTAAACGGTCGGGCTTTTTTAATTAATCTACATTTATTGCGGTACGATATTGGATGCTTGTTTACCTTTGGGGCCAGTTGTGATATCGAAGGTAACACGCTGAGCTTCTCGGAGTGATTTGTAACCACCGCTGCTGATTGCAGAGAAATGAGCAAATATGTCTTCTCCGCCGTCATCCGGGGTGATAAAACCAAAACCTTTAGAATCATTGAACCATTTTACTGTACCTGTTGCCATATCTATTTCCTTAATAATTAATAATTTATGTTGCAACCATGAGAATCCATGGTAGTCATCGAATATCAAGGAAAAAGCTCAAGCAATCGCATCACATTTCACAACTTGAATCCAAAAGACCCGTATACGATACACGTTTATTGACAAAGTTCAAGCCTTTATTATTTTGATTCCCATCATGAAGATTCAATCTTCATGATGGGAATTCATAATGCTATGATTATAATTAGTTAACTACGAGGCTGACTGGGTGCTTAACGATTGAATACCGGCAGAGTGAAACAATATGACCGAAGAGGTTTGCCTGAATCGATTGTCTATGTGGTTTGAATAACTGAAAATTATTGATCCATATTAAAAGGAGACTGTTATGAGTGATTCAAAAAAATTGACCACGGCCGCTGGTGTGCCTGTACCCGATAATCAGAATACCATGACGGTCGGGCCACGAGGCCCCGCTTTGCTGCAGGATGTATGGCTGCTCGAGAAGCTGGCGCATTTCGATCGCGAAGTGATTCCTGAACGGCGCATGCATGCAAAAGGTTCCGGTGCTTACGGCACGTTCACTGTGATACACGATATCACCCGGTACACGCGGGCTAAAATTTTTTCGCACATTGGCAAAAAAACCGATTTGTTCGCGCGTTTCACTACAGTTGCCGGTGAGCGTGGTGCGGCAGATGCCGAGCGCGACATCCGTGGTTTCGCGGTTAAATTTTATACTGAGGAAGGCAACTGGGATATGGTCGGGAATAATACGCCGGTGTTCTTCATGCGTGATCCCCTGAAGTTCCCCGACTTGAATCATGCTGTGAAGCGTGATCCGCGTACCAACATGCGCAGCGCAAAGAACAACTGGGATTTCTGGACTTCGTTACCGGAAGCGTTGCACCAGATCACCATTGTCATGTCTGACCGCGGCATTCCAGCCAGTTATCGCACCATGCATGGTTTTGGTTCGCACACCTTTAGTTTTATCAACGCTGGTAACGAACGTTTTTGGGTTAAGTTCCATTTTAAGAGCCAGCAAGGCATCAGGAATCTGACCGATGCAGAAGCCGAGGCGATTATTGGCAAAGATCGCGAAAGTCATCAACGTGATCTGTATGAAGCTATCGAGCGGGGTGACTTTCCGAGGTGGGTATTGCAAATACAGATTATGCCGGAAGCTGCTGCATCCCAACTGCCATACAATCCGTTTGACCTGACCAAGGTATGGCCGCACAAGGATTTTCCGCTGATTGAAGTGGGCGTGATGGAACTCAATCGCAATCCGGAGAATTTTTTCGCCGAAGTTGAGCAATCAGCTTTCAATCCGGCTAACGTTGCGCCAGGTATCAGCTTTTCACCCGATAAAATGCTGCAGGCCCGTCTTTTCTCCTATGGCGATGCGCAGCGCTACCGGCTTGGTGTCAATCATCACTTGATCCCGGTGAATGCTCCGCGCTGTCCGTTTCACAGTTATCATCGTGATGGTCAGATGCGCGTCGACGGTAATCATGGTGCTACGCCCGGCTATGAACCCAATAGCTATGGCGAATGGCAGGAGCAACCGGATTTTCGTGAGCCGCCTTTGTCTGTTGAAGGCGCCGCCGATCATTGGAATCATCGTGAAGATACCGACTACTATTCGCAACCCGGCGCTTTATTTCGTTTGATGACGCCGATGCAGCAACAAGCTTTGTTTACCAACACGGCTAAGTCGATCAGTGGTGCTCCACGCGAGATTCAGATTCGCCATATCCGCCATTGCCTTAAGGCTGATCCCGCTTATGGAAAAGGTATTGCTGATGCGTTGGGTATTCCGTTATTGGATGTTACTGATTAGAGTCAGGCGAGAGCGGCTCACGGGGGAAGTCATCGAGGTAAGCTCTCGCACGCAGGCAGCAAATAAAACGATATACGTGTTAACGGACTACCTGACGGAATTTAATTCGTAAAATCGGGAAAGATTGCCCGCTACCGGAAATTTACTTTCTGTTCAATCGTAGGGATTACAATTGATGACTTCTCAGCAATAGATCAATTGTTACAGGCTACTTTCCATTCTGCTTCATCGACGCTATCCGGCGGGACCGGTACCCACTTTTGCGGTTGATTGTAGGAGCGGATCAGATCGCCGCCTTCCATATTCCAGCTGAAAAACTTGTAAGCCAGTTTGCGCATTTGCTTTTGTTTACAATCGTACTCGCGGCGGATTCTTTCTGATAAATATTCAACACCGGAGGTTTTCTGCACGGTTTGGTAATCAAATAAAGCCCACATTTTGGCGCGGTCTCCAGCCTTTTGGATCGAAGCTACGTCGGCGTAGGCGGTATAGCCTCCATTGAGGCTGCTCTCACCTACTTTGGTCCATTCCGCCATCGCGCTAGTGCTGATCAGAGTCATTGTCAAAGCTAATAGTTTTATCATGTATTTTCGATTTTGTTTATTATCAGTCGGATTGTGTGAAGCGTAGTAAGCTCAATAGTACCGCTAATTTAATAACAATCATAGCGCATACCTCAGTATTATTTTTGCGCTGGTTTTCTCTCAAGACCTTTACTTTTAACACGCTGTCATGACCTTGGTAACGCGCATTGTCGGGGCCAGGAACGCGTGTCCAGAAAGAATTTATTGGCAATAAATCAGCATCTCATCAGCCGGATCGTTTCTGTGAACTTGAGTTGCCTTCTACTTAGCGATTGATAAATCAAGAAGATCCAATTTTTCGAGCTCTATGATAGTCTCTTGAAGCGTGTTGGTAACTCGATTGGCTCCCACCGCTTGTAGTTTATTAGAGTTATTCTTGATAGATTGAGGGTCGTTTATACCGAATCTGCTGGCAACGATGACTATCTCCGGAAATCGTGCACGTATGCGTTTGCAAAGATAGATTGTATGCGCTAGATCGCCTGGATAAACTGACGCGATAACGGCAATACTGGCTTTTAATTGTTCAATGATTGTTAGCGTTTCAGTTGCAAGCCCTAATGAATTAAGTTGATGGCACTCAAAATCTTCATGGGGTATTGATTTAATTAGTATTTGTGCTGCCAGATCATCAATCGAATCTCGTGCTGGAATGACTAAAATAATATTGCGCTGAGTCTGTTCTTGCTTTTCATTTTCTTTGGTTTCTTCTTCATAATCTTTAATAACTGCTGTTAAATTATCGACTAATTCATTTTGTTCATCGGTATCAATTTTACCGTGGCGTAAATCGATTCTGGTCTGCATTAATGCGGGAATGGCTAAACTGTCGAATGCTTGTACTAAGGTATGATCAGTATCAGAAAGGTGTTTTTCAACTATGTCAGAGGCTTCATCGATGTCATCGGCTAATAATCGTTGATAAAAGCGCTGTCCGGCTGACAGGGTGGGACGGTCGCCGAGCAGTGTATCCAGAAAACCTAAATAAGGAACATATCGGCCCAGCACTACGATACAAACAGTCAGCGGTGAAGCGAGGATAAGGCCGATAGGCCCCCACAGCCATGTCCAAAACGCGACGCAAACCAGTAAAGCTGCCTGGGATACACCGATGCCACGACCATAAAGCATAGGTTCGATGATCATATTGGTTATCAGCTCAAGTACGCAGAACATTGCGAGCACCATTATCGCCAATGACCAATCCGGTGAGAGCAGTAAACTCAGCGTAATGGGCAGGATTGCAGTCAGCCATGCACCGAGATAGGGAATATAACGTAACAGCGCCCCGAAGAATCCCCATAACGCTGCATAAGGAACGCCGAGTAACCATAAACCTAGAGCCACTGCGATGCCGTATCCTAAATTTATCAGCAATTGCATCAGTAAATACCTGCTGACGCGTTCACCCGCATCTTCGAATGCTCGGGTTGTGTGGGCCAATTGTTCTACACCGATTAACGAAATGACACGATCGCGTAAATCTTCACGATTGAGCAGCATAAAGCAAACCAGCACAATGATTAATCCCGCGTTAGCCAGTGGTTCCAGCATCGGGCCAAAAACAGACCACAATTGTGAAAGCTGAAAGGGGCCATCATCTACAATACGTACGGGTTGAGCTTCAATTTTTTCTTTTTTGTCGGCAGGGATGGGTAAGTTGTCTTCAATTGCCGGATTATTTGTCAATTTCTCGGTGATACGTTCTGTTACAACCTGCAACTTGTCTAATATCCCATCACGGTCGCGCTCGGTGATTTGATTGAGCTTGGATAAAATATTGTTTTCATATTGGGGATAGGTATCCAATAAGCTTCCAATTTGGCTGGTTACCCCCCAAATTGCCCCCACAATGCTGCTTAATGCCAGTGAAGCGGCTAGGGCGACCGCTACGACTCTGGCGACACCATGCTGCTGTAGCCATGCTACGATCGGTGTAAGTAAAAAAGTTAAGAGAATCGATAATGCAACAGGAATAACGATTATCCTGGCCCAATAAAGGAAGCCCAGCACTAATGCCAGAGCGATTAGCATTGATACGTTATTGGTAACCAAAAGATTTTTTTTCATATTACTTCTTTTTCATGTACCGAGAGGCTGGGGATTTGAATTTATGCGGGCAAAGCGTTACTTACATAATAATACAGTCTGCTAGTCTAGAGCCTAAAAATCCTACTGAGATATGATAAGAGACCTTTGCACGGTTACTACGCGGCACGATAATTGCGTTAAAAATTCGCGAAAAATGCTCATTTACCCCGTGTAAACTCCGCTTTTTCGCAAATTTTTGCCTTATTCTCGTACCGCTCATGACACCGTGCAAAGGTCTCGATAAGTAGATTGCATTAAAAGGCGTTTCCTATCCGAGCAAAGCTAGTAACGTGCTCCTCAGTTCAATTGCTATCTTTTTGTTAAAATAAATTTGTTTCTCCTCAGTTTCTAAGGTCGAATTTAGTCAATTATTGTCAGATTAAATTTTGGAATTCAAATCAAATTAAGTTATTAAAATTAAAAATTTAAAATTTGAACCTATCGCTGACTAGAATAATTCCAGCTTAGTCCGCATGGATCTGGTGAGATTGCGTTTTCTCTTTAAAACACGGGAGAGATTAGCAGGATCAATTTCTGTAGTATGAGCTATTCATCTGAGACCTGCTGATTACACCTTTCTTTGTAATTGACAGGCGGTTAGTTCAAATAGGCATGGTTGATTGATGCCAATGAAGCACCTACCGCAAAATTCCATGCTTCTATTGCCATAGAAAGCTCGTCACTTTTTTCCCCATAATCTCATCATTAAATACAACCTTTGCTATAGGGGAACCGGCGCAAGCGGTACCAAAGCAAACATGTAAAGGCAACAAATGTTCTTCTCTCGGGTGACAAAGCCGGGCAAACGGAGCCTGCTCCCATTCGATCAAGCGTTGTTCGCGCTGTTCCGATGAAATGTCCGAACGAGTGCATGTTTCAATCAACCAGTGATTAAATCCCTCATTTTCTTTACTGCTATCGATTTCCTTCGAGAAAAATGTTTTCAAATTATGAAATGACATGCCTGAACCGATAATCAGAATATTTTTCTCACGTATGGATGCGATAGCTTTTCCAAGCGCGATATGCTTTGCCGGATCCAAATTCTTGAGCAACGATAATTGAATACAGGGAATCTGCCCTTCCGGATACATCAGCTTGAGCGGCACAAATAATCCGTGGTCAAAACCGCGCTGCTCATCGAGTCTCGCCGGTATGTCGCTCGCCATTAACAAGGTGTAAATTTCTTTTGCCAACTCGGGATTACCCGGTGCCGCATATTGAATGGTGTAGGCCTCGACAGGAAATCCATAGTAGTCATAAATTATTTCAGGCTGATTACCACTGGTTATCGTTGCCTGTTCCTCTTCCCAGTGGGCGCTGATGACTAAAATCGCGGATGGCTCGTTCAGCTCACTTGCGATTTTCCGCAGAAAAGAAACCATCTTTTCATGCCTCTTGTCGCCCAGAATCGGTAATGGGCCGCCACCGTGAGGTAAAAACAAAACGGGCGAAAGCACTGGTGATATTTGGCTTGCCATCGTTAAAATCACCTGCTAGTAGAGAGGCAGTACATTTTATTAAATTTGAGTAATATCACTTTATTAAGTTGGCTTATTCACGACATAGTCGGCCTGTTACTTCCGCAACATGGGTACCTTGAAAGCGTGCAATTTTTATTTCATTGTCTGATGGTTGACGTTTCCCATCGCCACCGGCCAGCGTGCTTGCTCCATAGGGCGATCCGCCGGTGATTTCATTCATATTCATGATTTCCTGACAGGAATAGGGAACACCCACGATGATCATGCCGTGATGAAGCAGGGTGGTATGAAACGAGGTGATCGTGGTTTCCTGTCCGCCATGCTGCGTACCGGTAGACGTAAACACGCTACCTACTTTGCCGATCAGCCCACCATTGAGCCATAACCGGCCTGTCTGATCCAGAAAATTGCGCATTTGCGCGCACATATTGCCGAAACGCGTAGGTGTACCAAAAATGATGGCATCATAATCGGGCAATTCATCCACCGTCGCAATTGGCGCTGACTGATCAAGCTTGGCACCGACCCTTCGTGCCACTTCTTCCGACATGAGTTCGGGGACACGTTTAACGACAACCTCCGTATTCTCGACATTGAGCGCACCTTCAGCTACCGCGGTGGCCATGATTTCGATATGACCATACATGCTGTAATACAGAACAAGAATTTTTGCCATGTTGCACCTCCTGATTTATAGGGCTGTGAACTAAAGCTTTGCCAGATTTTGATAGTACTCTTTTTACATTACTTATGAAATTAAAAATTCAGAAGCGTTGTTTTAAACTTTCCATATTTACCTCAGCTTAATTGCGCGTAGCCGCAATGCATTGACGATCACGCTGACCGAAGATAGCGACATCGCTGCCGCAGCAAAAATCGGCGAGAGCAAGATGCCGAAGAATGGATACAGTACCCCGGCTGCGATCGGTACGCCCGCTGCATTGTAGATAAAGGCGAAGAACAGATTCTGGCGGATGTTGCGCATGGTTGCTTCGGAAAGGTGCCGCGCCCGGACGATATCCAGCAGATCGCCGCGAAGCAAGGTTACTCCCGCGCTTTCAATCGCAACGTCGGTACCCGTACCCATGGCAATGCCAACATCGGCGGTAGCCAAAGCCGGAGCATCGTTGACTCCATCTCCCGCCATTGCGACCACTCGCCCTTGTTCGCGCAATCGCGTTACGATTGCCGCTTTCTGATCGGGTAACACTTCCGCTTCCACTTCGTCGATACCCAGCTGCCGGGCAACCGCTTCAGCCGTAATGCGATTGTCACCGGTCAGCATGACGATGCGGATGCCGTCGGCGTGCAGAGCATCAATAGCTGCAGGTGTCGATTCCTTCACTGGATCGGCGATAGCGACAATACCGGCCGTTGTTCCATTGACCGCCACGAAGATTACTGTTGCTCCATGCTGGCGCAGATCATCTGCTTGTACTTGCAACACCTGGGTGTCGATATTCAATTCGGCAAGAAACTTGGTATTGCCCAGGACGATGTGGTGTCCATCGACAGTACCGACTACGCCTTTGCCAGTAGGTGAATCAAAGTCGGTCGCCTTGGTCAGTGCAATCGAGCGCTCCTTGGCTGCAGCGACGATGGCGGCAGCCAGGGGATGCTCACTTCCTTGCTCCAGGCTGGCTGCAAGACGTAGCAGCTCGTTTTCGTCAATATTGCCAGCAGCGCGGATTGCCGTGACCCTGGGCCTGCCTTCGGTCAGCGTACCGGTCTTGTCAATCACAATGGTGTCGACCTTTTCCATGCGTTCCAATGCTTCGGCGTTTTTGATCAGAACACCTTCGGTCGCACCCCGTCCGACACCCACCATGATCGACATCGGTGTCGCCAGACCCAGTGCGCATGGACAGGCGATGATCAGTACGCTGACGGCGGCGATCAGGGCATACCCCATGGCGGGCTGCGGACCCCAGATCGACCAGGCGGCAAAAGCAAGTATGGCGACCAGCATGACTGCCGGAACGAACCAGCCAGCCACGATGTCCGCCAGGCGCTGAATCGGTGCGCGTGAACGCTGTGCTTCCGATATCATGCGGACGATTTGCGCCAGCATGGTGTCACGTCCAACTTTTTCCGCATGCATCACAAAACTGCCCTGACCGTTGATGGTGCCGCCGATCACCTTGTCGCCGGGCTGTTTGCGTACCGGCATGGATTCACCGGTTACCATCGATTCATCGACATTCGAGCCACCTTCCGTCACTTTGCCATCGACCGGTATCCGGTCGCCGGGACGTACCCGTAGGCGATCATCCACCATTACCTGATCCAGATTGATCTCCTGTTCTGCATCGTCGTCGCCAAGACGACGGGCCGTCGTTGGTGATAAATTGAGTAAAGCTTTAATCGCACCGGAGGTACGTTCGCGCGCTCGCAATTCCAGCACCTGGCCCAATAACACCAGGACGGTGATGACTGCCGCAGCTTCGAAATAAACTGCGACCGATCCATCGCTGCTGCGAAAAGCATCGGGAAAGAAATCGGGTGCAACGGTGGCAACAATGCTATAGATCCATGCCACACCCGTGCCCATCGCAATCAATGTGAACATATTAAGCGCGCGGTTCTCAATCGATTGCCAGCCGCGTACGAAAAACGGCCACCCTGCCCACAAGACGACTGGTGTTGCCAATGATAATTGTATCCAATTGGAAATCTGTGCAGATATAAGATGCGCCAAGCCGATCAGGTGGTTGCCCATTTCCAAGATGAAGACCGGGATTGTCAACATGAGGCTGATCCAGAAACGGCGGGTCATGTCGGCAAGCTCCGAATTGGGTGCGTCGTCAAGCGAGATTTCTGCCGGTTCCAATGCCATACCGCAGAGCGGACAACTTCCCGGTCCGGTCTGCCGGATTTGTGGGTGCATCGGGCAGGTATAGATAGTGTCGGATGCGGATTCTTTGATTGGAATCTTGCCCGTTAGATAAATATCGGGTGTGGCTACGAATTTATCGTAACAGTGGACAGAGCAGAAATAGTAAGCTTGTTCACCATGCTCAGCGCGATGCTTCGCTGTATATGAATCGACCCGCATGCCGCAGACGGGATCGGTCGCTATGGCATGGTGATGCGTATCATGATCGTGGCTATGCTGTACATGTTTGTGATGTTCGTGAGTCATAACTTGTAATCCTTATAGACCAGGTATTTTCGTGTTTCGGTGCTTTTTCAGCGGATTATATCTTAGCGCGGATAGTCAGCCGCAAGTCCACACTATTAGCTGAAAAACATGTATTCATCCAGTTACGTTTAACCTTAAATTTAATTCTAATTAATAGAATTTTGAGATTCATATTCAATGATGCGTGGAAAAAATCAATTTTGTGCGCGTAGCACGTGTTCAGGCTGTTACACTATTTTTCGCTTTCGCAGCGAAAAATAGTGCGCTTCAGTGTTACATTATGACTCCGCTATTTACAAGTTTCCAGTATAGGAAAATAGAGGAAATTTAAAATGATATCCGCAGCGTTATATGATACGAAACCTTATGATCGTGAATATTTCCGGAATGCTTTATTCCACGAAAAAATTGATTGGCAATTTCATAAATTCCGACTTTCCGCCTCAACGGCAGCTACTGCCGCAGGGGTGGATGCTGTATGCATTTTTGTAAATGATTGCTTAGATCGTACTTGCATCGCCCAACTTTCCAAGACCGGTGTAAAATTGATTGCTTTGCGCTGTGCCGGGTATAATAATGTAGATCTCAAAGCCGCCAAGGAGTTTGGTTTTACTATTGTGCGTGTGCCTGCTTACTCTCCTCACGCTGTGGCGGAACATTCCATAGGTCTTCTATTAGCGCTTAATCGGCATATTCACCGTGCTCATAATCGTGTACGCGAGCACAATTTCTCTCTCACCGGACTCATTGGTTTTGACCTTGCGGGAAAGACTGTTGGCATTGTGGGAACAGGTAAAATTGGTCGTATTGCTGCCAAAATCTATCGAGGTTTCGAGTGCCAGGTTATCGCCCATGACATCAATCCATGTCATGATTGGGCCGCTCAACAGGGAATCGAATATACGTCCTTTCCCGCCTTATTAAAAGAAAGTGACATAATCTCCCTGCACCTTCCGCTTAATTCGGAAACTTACCACTTGTTATGTCGTGAGACATTTAAGCAAATGAAACGAGGCGTGTATCTTGTCAATACCAGCCGGGGAGGATTGATTGATACTACCGACCTTCTGGAAGCCCTTAAAGCAGACTGCATCGGCGGTGTCGCGCTTGATGTCTACGAGAGAGAAGGAGGGATCTTTTTTGAAGATCATTCCGGACATATTTTGCAAGATGATGAACTTAATCTTTTACTTACTTATCCCAATGTTTTGATGACATCGCATCAAGCTTTTCTCACCCACGAGGCGCTCAGTGAAATAGCGCGTATTACGACCGAAAATATTATTCGTCTCCAGGCTAATCAACCCTATATTGATGAAACGGTTCTGTAAAATTGCAAATTTATTGAATTTGATAAGGTTAGTAAGCGAAACATAGAATCACTTGGGTCGTTCGTGATCGGATGACGGCTACTTCCCCGCATTGTATGATTAGATATGTAATGTTCTTATTTACGTTGCCCTAAGCACTCGCGGGTTGGGTTGGTGAGAATTTATTCACTTTCCGCGCATAAATAATTTGTCCAGATCAGCCAGACTGGTTTCAAACCAAGTGGGTCTGCCGTGGTTACATTGATCGGCGCGTTCGGTCATTTCCATTTCACGCAACAAGGCATTCATTTCCTCAAGGGTCAGGTTGCGGTTGGCGCGAATCGCACCGTGGCAAGCCATCGTTGCAAGCATTTCATTGCGTTTGGCGGTTAGAATCTGGCTTGCCCCATACTCACGGATTTCGCGCAAGATGTCGCGCGCCAGTTGTGCGATATCGGCATGTTGCAGTGTGGCCGGTACTGCGCGCACCGCTACTGTCGTGGGTGAAAGCACTGCAATCTCAAATCCCAATTGGTCCAGGATTGTCTGGTTTTCTTCGATTGTAGCGATTTCCAGATGCTCGGCATAAAAAGTGACCGGAATTAACAGCGGTTGCATCGGTATTTCATGTTGATCAAGCGCTTGCTTGAGTTTTTCGTACAAAATGCGTTCATGCGCGGCATGCATGTCGACAACAATCAAGCCGCGTGCATTCTGCGCCAGAATATAAATGCCATGCAGCTGTCCGAGCGCAAAGCCGAGAGAATGATCATTCTGATTATTTCCGATCGCGATCGATTTATCAGGTTTTATAGCGGGTGCGGTAGGGGCTATGTTAACCGGGGTTGTTGGGATAGCGCGTACATCCGTGCCAAACAAGGTGCCGTAAGAGCTGGCCGGCTGCGATACTGTACCGCCCTGAGCTGGGCCTGTTTTTGGATAAATCGAGTAAGGCCGGGCGATTGATGCCGGTTCTCCAGATGATGATTCTTTGTGTGCTGAAGACAGCGCTTTGTTGATCGCATGAAAAATGAATTGATGCAGTGCGCGTGGTTCGCGGAAACGTACTTCTATTTTGGTCGGGTGTACATTGACATCCACGCTTCCCGGATGAATGTCAAGAAACAAAACGAAAGCCGGGTGCCGCTCCAGATGCAGCACATCCCGATAGGCTTCGCGCAGCGCATGCGAAATTAATTTGTCGTTGATGAAACGATGGTTGACAAAGAAATACTGCGTATCGCGCGATGATCGTGCATAAGCTGGTAACGCAACCATGCCGTGCAAATGCATCTCAGCCGACTGTTCGTCAATCCATGCGGCGGTTTGTTTGAATTCCTCCCCTAGCACCGAGGCAATTCTTTGTGCCGGGTCGCCTGTGCGTAAATGTCGCCGCACTTTACCATTATGTTGTAGAACGAATTCAATACCTGATTGCGATAAGGCAATGCGTTTAAACATTTCGTCGCAATGCGCGAATTCGGTGGCTTCCGACTTTAGAAATTTGCGTCTGGCAGGAATATTGAAGTACAAGTCATTGACATCCAACGTGGTGCCCTGTGCTAATGACGCAGGCATAGGCTGCGACACCGATTTGCCTTCTACCTGGATTTGCCAGGCATGGTTTTGCGCTGCTTGATGGCTGGTCAAGGTCAAGCGTGAAATCGCAGCAATGCTGGCTAATGCTTCACCACGAAAGCCCAGACTGGTGATCTGGTGCAAATCCTCCAGTGTGCTGATTTTGCTGGTGCTGTGGCGGGTCAAGGCTAGCTGCAGTTCATCTTTGGCAATGCCGACGCCATCATCGGCGACGCGAATCTGCTTTACGCCACCTTGCTGAAGTTGTACGTTAATTTTCTTGGCACCCGCATCAACACTATTTTCCAGAATTTCCTTAAGTGCTGCGGCTGGACGCTCAACCACTTCGCCAGCAGCAATTTGATTGATTAATAGCTCAGGAAGCGGTTTAATCGTAGCCATGTTCAGCAGATGTTTCAAATGTAGTGATTATAATGTGCAATTGAACATCCATTGTACTTTGGCAGGATCATTAACTGCAGAAAATTTGGGAGGGGATGATGTTAGCGATAGACCGATTGAAAACCCATGTTCCGGATGTTGTTCTTGATCAGATTCCTGATTGCGTTGAAAAGTTTAATATTAATACGTCCTTGCGCCTGGCACACTTTCTTGCTCAGTGTGCGCATGAAAGTACAGAGTTTAAGGCGCGGGAAGAAAATTTGAATTATTCTGCTGCAGGTCTGAAAAAAGTATTTGCCAAATATTTTCCGGGTAATCTGGCGGAAAGTTATGCGCGCCAACCTGAGAAAATAGCCTCACGGGTATATGGTGGCAGGATGGGCAATGGGGACGAAGCCAGCAAGGAAGGGTATAAGTACCGGGGCCGGGGATATATTCAGTTGACCGGAAAAGACAACTACAGCGCTTTTTCTAACAGTATCGGCGATGACATTTTAAATAATCCTGACTTGGTGGCTTCAAAATATCCTTTACTGTCGGCCGCATGGTTCTGGGGTACCCGATCACTCAATTCACTGGCCGATAAAGGTTCCGGAGATGAAGTAGTGACCCAAATCACTAAGAAAGTGAATGGCGGTCTTAATGGCTTGGAGGATCGTATCGCGCATTTCAAAAATTATTACGCTTTACTGATTTGAGAACAGCATCTATTTATATTAGCGGCTTGATAGGCCTGCTCTTTTTTTCTGCTTGGGTTGATGCAGCGGAATCGCACTGCCAGATGCAGGAACAAGTGATATTTTCCTGTTCCTTAGGGAAGAAAACAGTTTCAGTTTGTGCTTCGAAGGATTTTTCCGTTCACAGCGGCTACCTGCAGTATCGATTTGGATCGCTCGGCATGCCTGAGCTGATATTCCCAGCAGTGAGCGCATCCGATCCGGTGGCTCAATTCATCCGGGCGAGAACCTGGATGTTTGCGGGCGGTGGCGGCGGTTACTTGCGTTTTATCAACGGACAGTATCATTACCTCGTGTATACCGCCATCGGTAAGGGCTGGGGGACGAAAGACGGTGTTGCGGTGGAGAAAAACCATCAAGTGATTGCTAATCTGGAATGTCAGAATGTTCCAATCTCGAAAATCAGCGATGATTTTTTTAAGCGTGCTGGGTTACAGGTTGATCAAAATGAATTCGAAATCCCAGGACTTGATTAAGCAAGGGTCAGAGTTTCTAAAGTACTTGGAACAGGTGAGTTTGGTAAAAGCACCGGAAGATCTGATCACAAAAGATTTTCTTATGCAATTATTTGCGATGCTGTTAAAAAGCAGTGCGCAGGGAATTGATCGTTGACAGTTTTGATGAGCTCCGGCAGCGGCATGGCCTTGCCAATGAGATAGCCTTGAATGACGTCACATCCTAATGCCCGTAGGCGTTCGTAAGTTGCGACATCTTCCACCCCTTCGGCAACTACGGATAGATTCAGTCGATGGGCAAGATTGATCATCGAATCGACGATCCGGTCGTGTTTATGATGTGTTGTCATATGCTTGACAAATACCATATCGATCTTGACCTCGTCGAGAGGCAAGTCCAGCATGCGTGCCATTGATGAATAGCCGGTTCCAAAGTCATCCATGGCCAGCTTCAGACCCATATCCTTGAGCTGGCATAAGGTATCCAGGGTTCCTGCTTGATTGTCCATAACAGCTGTTTCGGTCAGCTCGATGGTAATATCTTCTGGCGGTACGTTCCATAGAGATAGACCTTGTAGAACCAGTTCAGTAAGTTCAGGGTCGCGCAGGTCGTCAGCAGAAAAATTGATCGAAACACCGGCATTTAATCCTGCTTTACGATATTCAGAACATTCCCTTAATGCGGTATGGAAGACCCACAGTGTAAGTTTGGACATGAGCGGGGTACCTTCAGCAACCTGAATAAGTTTATCGGTGCGGATCGGCCCGTGATGTGGATGATGCCATCGTAACAAGGCTTCAGTGGATTTGATCTTGCCACTGGCAATATCGATCTGGGGTTGGTAGCCTAAATATAATCCCCCGTTCTCGATAGCGTTACCTAAATCTGACCAGAGATCAATTTGAAACAGGAGAGGATCTTGCATTTCGGCGTGAAAGAGCTTGCTCGGGAGTTGTTCCAGTTTTGCTTGGCGCACGGCCGCACTTGCGTTACACATCAACTGATCCAACTTATCCCCGCTTGCATTGTTTACTGCCACGCCAAGACGCGGGGCCAGAATGATATTTTTCCTGTCAAGTACGAATGGGGGTGTTAGTATTCGTAGGATTTTATGTGCAGCCAGCATGGCATGTGCATCGGTAAGCAAATCGACCAGTAAGCAGCATATTTGATAACGTCCGGTAATACCGACCAGATCATCCGGGTTCAGAGCATTTCTTAATTGTTGGGCAATTTGCTGCAGCGTATTATCGACAATTGTAAATCCAAGGATGCCATCCAATTCTATTAAGCGCTCAAAGTTGATGATCAGCACGGCATTGCGACGACCCAATTGGTACTCGTCGCGTAATCTTTGTGAGGCTTGTTGTAAAAAGTGTTGATAAGCTAGGATAGTCATAGATTTTGGTATTTATAAATAATATTTCTTTGGATCGATTCCGTAAGCACCTTGAGGGAGATCATTGACAATAACGTACTCAACCCCCCCTGGATTTTTACCGGCGATTCTTAGATCCAAGGTTACAGGATGATCATAAGGCTTCTTCTGGGCATCGCAGATGATCATGACCTGAGGAAGAAATCGCTGTGTTCGATTGTGAGTAAGAATAATGGCAATTTCGCCGCTGTTTAGTTCAACTAGACTGCCTACGGGAAACATGCCGATACACTGCGAAAATTGCTCCACCAAAGTATAATTGAGTCCGTTTTGCGCGTTATCCTTGAGTTCTTTTAGTGCTTGAAAAGGCTTTAAACCTGGCATGTGCGGTTCCCCCCAGATAAGTTCTTCATAGCAATCGATAATGGCGGCCATACGCGCATAGGGATGTAATTGATTAGCGTACAGTCCGGAAGGATAGCCGTTGCCGTTCTCGCGTTCATGATGCTGTAGAACAATCTGTACCACTTCTTCTGGTGCATCACTTAGTTGAGTGATGATTTCTTCTCCATAAGCGATGTGCTGTTTCATTAATTTGCGTTGATCCGCTGTGAGTGACATATTTCTTTTGCCTTGGATTTCTTTAGGCAGACGCTGCTTTCCGATATCCATCAGTAATCCGCCCAATCCAAGAATGCTCAATTCCCTGTGGGGTAAGCCGAGATGACGGCCGAAGGCAAGCAAATGTATTGAAGTCTTAACGGCATTGTCATAGAGTTCTTTCCCTGTGGTTTTAAGTTGTGCCAGCAGCAATGCTGCATCGGGATTACGAATAACGCTTTCGCGTAATGTGTCGACCACTTCATGCGCTATACGCATGTTGATTCGGGTATTGCATTCAAGGCTGGTGCTAATATCGGTAAATAATGTGGAGGCAATATTATACGCTTTAGTGGCCGCTGGAATTTCTTGTGCCGCAGTGCAGATGTCACTGTAGGTATTAGCGCGTTGTAACAGTGAGTCGAGCGACTTGGTTTCATGCATTGTCGGTAGTTTACCCCGATCTGAGACTATGGAATTAGCAGGGAAGGAAGCGCCCGATTCATGAGATACTACTGATGGTTTAGCTTGATCTGAAATACCCCGAGAGTCATGAGAGGTGCCTGACAAATCCTGCTGAACAGCGAATGGCTCACTTCTGTCAATGTCCACGTAAACGTGCTTGCAATAACGCCGAAGTTCGTCAATATCAAGTTGTGATTGAATCAGGATGCCTTGGATAGGGTAGGGTGTTTCAAGCCAAGGACGATCAAGGTCACTGATATACATGCCGGGCTGCAAATCATTGACAAAAATCTCAATAGTGCTATTGCTTATCATCGCGGGGGAGTCGATACAATAATAAAATGTAATTAGTTGATATTCTTAGTTAGAATGGAGAGAACAAAATTAATCTCTGTGTCTCATAATTACGACTTTTTTAGAGTTTTTCTTAAGGCGCTTTTGAACAATTGGGGAAAGATTTAACGTGATGGGTTAATGAAAAATTCGCGCATCAAGAAATCCTCCAATCCTGCAGTATCTCTTTCTCGTGCGGATAGAACGACGACACGATGCAGACGGTGCGATTCCCAATTAAAATCTTCTTTGTAATATTCCCGAATCAGTTGGATCATACGGCGAATGATGGCGCGCTCAATATCGCCATCGGTTCCGGCTTCGACCCGAATCATCTGTAATCGCGGATTGGTTTGGCCGGTAGTCCAGGCGCGGAAAGAAAATTCCGCTGTGCGCGGGCCAATGCGAAGAATCTGGAATATCCCACTGGTGCCCGGGTTTTGCAGATTGCGCCGGACATTCGCCATACGGATTTCGTCCGCTGTAGGTTGTTTGGCGGTACTGCTGGACGCAGCGCTTTCCTGGGAATCGAAGATTCCTTCTGCGGCGTGGCGACGTGCTTTTGCTTGATTGATATACTCGGACAGATCCGTGGGAGTATCCGCAGGCGGCTCCGGAGGGGTTTTCATTCTTGCAACTTCCTGCGCCGGAATTGGCGCTTGGGGTTTGTTCGGCTTCTCGGCTGCCTTAGGCTTGATCGGTGGTCTTGACGGCGGTGGCTGAGCAGGTGTCGGCGGTGCTTTGGGCGGAGGTTGCGTTTCAGCCATTTTGGGTTTCTCGGGTTGCGGAGCGGGGGCGCTGGGTTGTGATGCAGGTAGCGAATTATTAGCATCCTTGGATTCTTCCAAATCGATGAAGCTGGCAGCGATGGGAGGTGGCGTCTCAATCTCCACCTCCGGTAGCGATAAAAAGAATCCTAGACCCCAGATGACCAGCAGCCAGATCAGCGCAGCCAATGGCAGCGGCCACCACAGGCGAACTTCTTTCGATCGGGAACTTGCCATTCTCAAGGTGTTATTTATGTTTGACTGCAATCAGAAAATGTTGGGCTCCGGCTGATCGGGCGCGCAGCATGGCCTGCACGACGACACCTTGCGGCGCTTCATTATCCGCGGATACAATTAATTTTTGCTTGGAATCCGCGAGTAGCGGTTTGAGTGTGGTTGCCAGCGTGTCCAGCGTGACTATAGTCTGATTGATATAGATTTTGCTGTCTTTGGTCAATGTCAGTGTGACCGGCTTTTCCGCGCTGAGCTTTTCGGCTTGCCCTTCGGGCAAATCGACCTGCAAAGAATCCAGATTTTGCATCGATAAAGAAGCCAGCATGAATGTTGCCAGCAAGAAAAACATTACATCGATCATCGGAATGATCTCAATTTTTCCTTTTGGAATGATGCGGGATTTACGCAGTTTCATTGTGATAATCCTGTTGATCCCGACGGATATTGTCGATCAGTCGCGTACCCAGGCGTTCCATTTCATCCATCGTTAGCGATTGCAGGCGGGAAAAATAATTGAATCCAAACAAAGCTACCAGAGCAATTGCCAGACCAACTACGGTAGCAATGAGCGCTTCGGCAACCCCGCCGGTGACCGCCGTAGGGTTGACCAGACCTTCGCTGCCGATTACCTGAAAGGCGCGCATCATACCGATCACCGTCCCTACCAGTCCAAGCAATGGTGCCGCGGTAACAATGGTTTCCAACGCCCATAATCGACGTGCAAGCGATTCCTCAATAATTTGCGCCTCATCGGCGGCGCGGGATTCCGTCCACCAGGTCGGCTGATGCCGGTTGGAAATCACCACTTCAAAGAAACGCTTGTAATAATGACGACTATCCAGTCCGGAAAGTATTTTTTCCAGATCGTTCCATTTGAAACCATAAGTTTCCACCAGATTGAGTAAATCGTTGGAAAGACGCGCATAGCGCCAATAGATAAATGCCTTCTCAAGCATGATTGCCACCGCAATAACCCCCAATAAGACCAGCGGTATGATAATAATTCCACCAAGCTTTAACATGATCCAGGCTTGATTCAATTCTTCCATCATATTTAACTCCAGATTAAGGCTATTCATAAAACTATCGTTGCTCGTCGTGTTCATTGGTTGATCGTTTTAGTACAAAAACTTCCCGCAGCGTCCACCCGATACGGAATCATTACGCGATACAGATCGCCCCAACGATCAGCAAAGCTGCAACCAACGTATTGTCGTGCAATTTTTCAAAAGTCTGCGGATAAAGAGCCCAATATCACAGGCCGTATGGATGCTAAGAATAGTTGAAAACACCAGCAGTTGGAACTATTTAATGGCAAAATGACTTACATTTATGGTTTTGTCGCGCAAAAATGAAACCTGTTCGAATTACCTGCTGTTTAGGCATTGAGTAGAATGAGAAAACAGCTCAAACCCGCAAATTATAACAATTAATGATGAAGAAATATTTACCCGTACTACTCCTGTTATTCGTTGTCATCCCCGTACACGCCAAGTGGATTAAGCTGGATATGGTCACCAAGCAAGGTGAAATCCATTATTTTGATCCTGAGACGATGCAGAAGAACGATCAGTTCAGGAAAGTTTGGGTGCTTTCCAGCTATGATGAGAAGCAAAAAGGCGGGCATTATGCAGTTAAAACCTTGTATGAATTTGATTGTACCTATCATAAGGCCCGCTCGATCACGATGCTGCTATATCCTGACAAAAACGCCACAGGCATGGTGATCGGCGCGCACCATGAAGAATCCAGAGAGTGGTTTGGTTTCTCGGCTAATTCGATGTTTCGACATATAGCGGAAACGGTTTGTATTGATTGAGAGGGTCTAGTTAAAACCAATGCTGGCTTATTCGATTCAGTCATTTCTGGGTTATCGGTTTTGCCGGGTAAACGAGCTCTGATGACCATACTGCTTAAACGAGCGTATGAACCGTATATGCCAAGTGACGGATTCCGAATTCTTGTCGATCGGTTATGGCCGCGAGGAATTTCCAAGGATTCAGCACATATTGATTTATGGCTCAAGGATGTGGCGCCTAGTACTTCTTTGCGCAAATGGTTTGGTCATGACCGATTAAAATGGATTGAATTTCGAGATCGATATTTTCTGGAACTTTGTCATAATTCGGAAGCTGTCGAGCAACTCGCCAAGCACGTGAATCATGGTCCGGTTACGCTCGTTTATGGCGCGAAGGATGAAGGACATAATCACGCTGTTGTTCTCAGAGAGTATCTTGAGCGGCATTTCTGAAGGGCGATTTGACTCCGATACTGAAGATTATGAAAAAATTTAATGGCAAAAGTTGCTTAGCATTGAACATTCAGACTCCCTTTGATTCTCATATGTTATGAGAATCAATTAACGTATAGCGGTACCCAACTTACTTCACACTCCCCTAATTCCGTCGCCACATAAGCAGATTCTTCGGAGATCGTGATGGATATATCCATGGTTCGTTGTGCTAACTTTGCCAGTGCCTGGATATTGTGCCATTGAAACTGGAAAATAGAGGCCGTCAATGCATTAAATTTCGCTTGTTCCTGTATCCACCAGATATTCGATTTGGAGTTAAAACTATACACTTTGACCGTATCAGCAAGCCGCGTCGCCTTTTTGATTCGTTCCGGAGCGGGTTCACCGATATCGATCCACAATGCAATCCGGCCATCCGGGCTATGTGCCCAGAGGTCGGGTTCCTCTACAGTACTCAACCCCTTGGTGAGCAACAGCGATTCCCGAGCATTAATGCAAAATGCGAGCATGCGCGTCATCATGCGTTCAAGCGTTTCTGAGGGGTGCTGGGCGATGGTCAGATGGAGTGAGTCGTAGTAATTGCGATTGAGATCCGTCAGTGCAATCTTGAATTTATAGATGGTTGGTTTTAAAGCCACTGGCTTTTCCTGATTGTTGGAAGCTTCGGAATAGTATCTGATGAGCTATTCCGAAGTATCCTGAGATGATTTATTTTTCCATCGTGCTGATAAACGCGTTGGCCTCATTGATCGATTGTTCCATCGAAGCAATGAGTGCGGATACATCGGATTTAATCGTTCCCAATTCATTCTTGAGCGAAGCAATGGCACGTGCATTCAGGTTATGCTTGAGGAACATAACTTGATCCTGGAAAACCCGGAGAATAGGTTCAATTTTGGTTTCGGCCTGTTTCATTGAGGCAATCAATTGGCGGTAGTGTGCTTGGGTTGACTCCAGTTTTTTTTGGCTGCTTTGTTTCATCGATGCATTGCTGTATTGCGTAATTTCTTGTTTCCATTCTGAAAATAATGCTTCAGAAACGCTTTCGATATCCGCAATGCGGCTATTTACTTCCTCAGCTTTGCTGACGCTGGCTTCATACGCGTCATTCAGTTTGTTATAGGTGGCTTCGAGATTACCACCTTGGAAGTTAGTGGCGGCAGTGAACTGTTCCAGAGCGGATTTGAATTGCTCTTTGGTTTCTTCTTGTGTGTCGCGCGCTTTCTCAACGCGATAAACCATGACATCCCGTTTGGGAATGCCGACTTTTTCCAATCCTTCAAGATACATCGTAGTGCAAGCAGTGAGTAATACGAGGATTGGAAGTAAGAATAAACGATATAAATGATTCATGATGATCTCCCTAAGAAAATTCGGTTGGTAATTTTATTATCAGGTAACCGGTTATTAATCTTGATCTTTATAACGTGATTGATCTGTTTAACGTATCACGCCGTGGCGTAATAACCGCCAAGCTACTTTCAAGCCCCATAGAATGGGATGACGGCGTAATACCGGTGTAACTTCCACATGCACGCCGGTATGTCGCTCGATTTTCCATGCGGCGTAAGCTACGCTATTATTAAATGTCAGTGTAGCTTTGGATAAGCGCAGGATAGACAGGATTCTTCCCTGCCAGCGGCGCAAACGCCAATGCCAGTGTGCTTGCCGTTGCATCTCGGGTGTGGTCAGGCAGCGATATTTTCCATTAGCTTGTTTTTCCAGTATTTCTTTCAGCAAGGGGCTTGCAACATCTGTCAGGCGGGTAAATGCGCTGAGGTTGGTTTGGGCCAGATGATGCGCACGTGTTTCACGCTCAGCGCGTAATTCAGCCGCATAGGTCAGTGTCAGGCAGCGAGTCCAGATTTCTTCTACATCCCATATGCCGGCATCGATTGTAGGGACACCGGATTTCAGGAAATTAACCACAGAGTGAGCTTGTGCGACATACAGGCGTTCCCGTACGATATCATCGCGAAAATAGAGCAGTCGTGATGGTTGTGCAAAACGTGCCCAGATATAAGGATGAAACCAGAATTGCGCGCCACGTTCAAAATCCTTGGTCGAAATAACCGCGTATTTGGCGCGTAATGTACGTTCCTGGTGCGGTACTTCGAGATAAAAAACATTGGGTGGCAGCCAGGCGTTCAAATTGGCTAAATATTTTTGTGGATAAGCATTGTAGTAGCTATTAACAATGACATACAGGTCGACTATGCCTTCGTCCAGGCTGACGGAAGAGTGCAGACAGGAACCGTAAAGCATTACGGCATCCAGTGATTCGCCAAAGCGCATAATCAGAGCGTCTATCAGTGGTATGAGATCGGGCGATGTTTCCTTGTTGTTTTCCCAAGCAACTTCGCTAATCAATCGAATGGGTAGTTGTTGGGCGGGTAGTGTTACGGAAGAGGTCATGGTGATAGCGGTGTCCTTGAGTACTAAAAACGTTACGGGGTTGGTTGCAGTAATTCGCAGGGCATTTTGTATATTATTAGATTGATACAATTCACCGTCTACAATGTATTCATCATTCATGTGCACAGTCAAGGCGGCGGTGTTATGGCTATAATAGCCATCTTTTTCCTGTAGCGTCCTACCGCCACCTGAAAGTAGCGGCCATAATGAACGCCACAAGCGTTTGTATTGTTGATCAACCCATGTTACATGGAGCGGTTCGGGTTCTGTGCCCCAATAAGGGCGGATATTGAGTAGGAGATTATCCAGAGCGCTGACCAACACAAATAAATAAGTGCCCTGATGATTCCGGCCACTAGCTTCTGTCATCGCCATTTGAACGGGCGTCCACTCCTTTTGATGGCGGCCAAGTATCATGCCGGTCATTAAGCCAATAAGAGACCGCAGCATAATTAACGAGGTGAAAATACTCCCGGTGACCCCGATTTGCTTCACCGAGCTGCGCGAAAATTTGACGCCGCGCGCGATCAGTCCTGCGGCAAAAAACATGCCGTAAATCGAGTCTGCTCCCGCTTGCTCGATGCGCAGAACCGGACGTTGCACCAATCTGGGTGCGGATGAATTAAGCAGAAGGTCATGCAACCGCTGGATAATTTCTTCCGCTTTGCCGCGAATTCCTAAACCCAATGGTGTCATATTGGTGGTTCCACCCGGGACAATCATGATGAGTGGCCATTGCTCAGGGTGCAGTGATGTGAACAGATGACCCAGAATTGCATGCGTGGTACCGTCTCCTGCAACGATGAGCAGCAAGTCGATATTCTTCCGGATGAACTGATTAATAACGGTTTTAAAACCGGGGTCATCATTGGCTTCGCAGATGAGAATGCCCGGTATGGCCTCCAATGTCTGGCGAATGGCTGGCTTTCTTTTGCGCACCTGACCGCTCATGGGGTTAAGCAGGCAGCCGATCTTGGCGGTTCCGGCTGTTATGCGATCTATTCGCGATTGTAAAGTCATTGGATGTTGTGTTGTGAGCCGTGAAATTTCAGGATAGCGGAAACGGCTTCCTAAGATCGATCGGGGGGCGTGTAAAAATTCTAACCGCCAATATCTCCCGGTCACGTGCCGGGTCGATGTCCTGCAGCCAGGATTTCAGTGTTCCTTCCCTATTTTTGGTTTGCCACGCCATGAGCACGCGCCATGCGAGAAAAGCGGTTGAGATCAAATGCCAGAATACCACCAGATACAATCCGATATCCGGGCGGTCAATCAACCAACCCCAGCTTAGAAAAAGCAGGTTGGGATTACGCCGGGCTGTAATCAGGCGGTTAAATGAATCCAGTTTTTGCCAGATAAATAGATCAAACGGCGCTAACCACAGTTGAAATGTGCCTTCGCACAATCGTCCGCCGACATAACCCAAAAACATCAATCCCATGAAAATTTCCAGACCGGGAATAGCGGTTTGCGTGCCTGCCAATCCCGCTCCCCAAGCCAGGTACCATAATGGTGGATGGATGATGTCCAACCCGTGATCCAGAACGTCTCCTATGCGGCTCGAAGTTACTGTGACCCGTGCCAATTTTCCATCGACCGTATCCAGGAAAGTCATGAACCATCCCATCAACAATCCTATGCCGAAGAATCCGGCCCAGAAGGCCAGTCCGGTCAGAATGGCAAGCACGATACTGAGGTATGTCACATGATTGGGCTGCCAGCCTCGGCGCACGCAGAAATGTGTAGCCCAATATGCCGGTAATGGCCATACCCATTTGGTAACGAGGTCGGTGACACCTTTGTATGATCCGGAGAATAGTTCTTTTTCCAATAGTGCGCGATTTTCCTCGCTGACAGGCAAAATATATGGCGGGTCTTTTTTCTTCAGATTCTGTTGAAAATCAATTTTCAAATCTTTCAAGCCAATTCGTGGAATGGTCAGCAGTGCGAATTTGTAATTCTGGTTTTTGTTATTGTTCAGATTTCTCAGCAGTCGCGGTGCCTGATTGCCATCGGTGCGTATCGCAGCAGGACATCCATCCTCATTGTATAAAGCGATATTCTTATCCAGTTTGAGCAATACCGAAAGTACACGGGTATCGAACAGAAAATTGGCGTTCAGGAACAACGTACTGGCATTCGTGGGAATTTTCTCGACATCCTCGGCAAGCGTGACATATTCGTATGCTTTCAGCATACGTTCCAGACGCTCGTATCCGGTTAACCCCCAAATGGTTATTTCATTGTCACCGAAAATATGAATATAGGTTGAAGCTGGCATATGCTGTGGTGTAATAGTTATTGGATTGTATGTCTGTAAGGATTTTTCAGTTAAATATTTTTTAACTTTAAACGGATCATAAATTATTTTTAATCAATAGAATTAGCCTACCTGTATGTCTGCATTGGCATATTTAATATGCTTTTTCTTTGGAGTGGCTAAAAAGTACGCGAAAGTTAGTGGGCCTACACGGCCAACGATCATCATAAATATAATCAATATTTCTCCTTCCATACTCAACTGAGCGGTTAATCCTCTGGATAAACCTACAGTGCTGAGTGCAGATACTACCTCGAAAACGATATCAATAAATGGTGCTTTTTCAATTGCAGTCAATATAAATATTCCAATGAATATTATGGTAATGGATACAATTGCCAGCGCCAACGCTTTCATGACTTGATGTTGCGGTATAGTACGCTGCAATATAACTACGTCATCCCTGCGACGCAGAAAGGTGTAAGTGGCCATGATCAAGACCACGAATGTGCCTATTTTGAGTCCGCTGGCGGTGCTTAACGAACCTCCTCCGATAAACATCAATAGGATCATCAGCGTTGTTGTGGCATTAGTCAACTCTTCTATAGCTAAGGTATTAAAGCCCGCCGTTCGAGGCGTTACCGCCTGGAACCAAGAAGCTATTGCTTGATCGGCAATAGATAATTGGCCTAATGTTGCAGGGTTTTGGGCTTCGAGAATCCAGACAAGCACGAATCCGAGGAGATTGATAATGAATGTGCTGATTAATACAATTTTGCTGTTTACGCTTAGTTTGTGCCACTTTTTTTGTGTTTTTATATCTATCAATACCAAAAAACCAATACCGCCAATAATAAAAAGAGCCGTGATTACAAGATTGACTGATAAATTGTCGGAATAATGCATCAGGCTATTACTGTTTAACGCAAACCCAGCATTATTAAAAGATGAAATGGTATAAAAGAATGCATGGTAGGCAGCCTTGTCGAACCCCAGATCATTGAGCCAAATTACTGTTAGCGCTATAAATCCGATTAGTTCGATGAACAAAGAGTAAATCAGTACATATTTTGCGGTGTGAGCAACTTTTTCCAGACTGGTTTGATTAAATGCTTCTTGCGCAATCATTTGTTGCCCGATTCCCAGTTTTGTGCCTAAGCTTAATGCCGCAACAATTGCAAAAGTCATGAAGCTCAGGCCTCCTATTTGAATCAGCAATGCAATAATGATCTGACCAAATAACGTAAAATGGGTGCCTGTATCGAGAATCACCAGCCCTGTAACTGTCACCGCTGAAGTTGCAGTAAATACAGACTGTAACCAGCTGGTTTCAACATGCGTAGCAAAGGGCAGTTTTAGGAGTAGAGAGCCGATTGCAATAAGCAAAATGAATCCGAGAAATAGAACTGCCGGCGGGCTAACGTTAAATGCATACTTTTTTGCTGCAGATAATTTATAAGGTGAAACATGGGGATCCCATGGTTTCATGATTACGCTAGCCTTGGTGCAATTGTTTTAAGCGCATTTAATGATCCTGCCAATACGAGAGAGTCATCCATTTCCAAGGTAAAGCTGGGTTCAATCCGTTTGAAGATGGTTTTTTTTCGCCGCACCAGTAAAGGATCTATAGAGTCTTTAACTTGTTTTAACAATTCTGCTATTGAGATGCCTTGGCATTTCTCGGTTATTTTAATTTCAACGACATATAAACTATGACCGATCGGCATGTACTGATTGACCATAGGATAGCTGAGCGATTGAGCCACTTTTATACCCATTTCTTCTTCAGGATGAATGATTCGGGAAACTCCAATCCTAGAGAGAATAGTATGGTGTGGTTTTGAAGTGGCTTTGACCCAAATTTCTGTGATGTTCATGCTTTTGAGCAGTAGTACACACAATATACTAGCTTCCAGACTTTCTCCAATTGCTACCAACGCGGCATCACAAGCTGTTATGTTCAGATCTTTAAGCGCGTGTTCGTCCGTTCCGTCCGCTACTGCTGCAAGGGTCAATTGATCGGCTATTTGGTTCACAATTTTTGCGTTAATATCCACACCGATTACTGAATGTCCAAGGCGTATTAATTCCAACGATGCTGCTGAGCCAAACCGCCCTAAGCCTATTACCGCAAATTGTCCCATTTTTTCGTATTTATATGGTTTTTAAGGTTATATCTGGGTGTGTTTTTTTCTATTTAATATTTGGAATTAATTAGTTCTGCGTAACCATACATTGGCTACCATAATTATAGTAAAGCCGGGTATCAGTGCTATCAGCGCTGGATTTAATTGTAATATCAAACCCGCATTTGCAATAATTTGATCGAGCAAGTAAACCGCGATACCAATCAGCGAAGCGAATACCAATTTGTTGCTCAAACCGCTGCGGATGGATCCAAAAACAAAAGGAATGGATAATAACAGCATTGCGATGGTCATTAACGCACTGCCGATTTTCCGCCATAATGCCAGTGCATAAGAATCCGCCTCCTGTCCGGTGCTGCGTAGAAATTCAACATGCCGGAACAACTCAAGCGGTGACAGGCTCTCCGGCGGTTTAGTCAATGTGGCGATGTCTTCCGGGCTGACAAAGGAAGACCAGTGTAAAGTAGTATGGTGAGCTACCGTGATTTGATTGTTTGCAAAAGTTCTGACGATAACATTGCTGAGTTTCCAGGTCTCATTATCGACAATTTCTGCAGTTTGAGCCAGGACATGGGCAGCTAAAAAGCCTTCTTCATTCAGTTGTAGGATTTCAATAGCGGCTGCTTTATTATTGCTGATGATTTGACCGATACGCAGAATATTCTTTTCATTGCGTGTCCAGATTCCCAGATTTCTTCCGAGTTCAGCACTTTGCTCTAATGCAATAGCCCGGTAAGTAATTGCTTTCTGTTGCAATTGCGGCGCAATGAATTGCTCTAAGATGGCAACGCCCAGCAAAAGTAAAATGCCGATACTTAGAGGTGCGAGGCTGATGCGCCAGGGGGAAAGTCCGGCAACCCGCATGGCAATCAATTCCGAATGTACCGCCAATTTACCCAGTGCCGTGACTGTACCTAATAAAGCCACAAAAGGGGCAATTTGAATAAATCTGCGTGGTAACAGCAGGGTGGTATAAAGAAACGCATCGGTAATATGATAAGTGCCTCTCCCTACATCGTCCAATTGATCAAGTAAGTCAAAGAAACTGAAAAGCGGTAATATCACAGCGATGGCAATCAAGAAGCCAATCAGTACCTGACCAGAGATATATCGATAAATCATTATCTTGAGCGTGATTGTTTTTGTCTAACAATCAGGGCATAAGTGATGAGTGCCAGTAGCATGAGCAGTTCCAACCACCATACGCCAGGTACGCTGCCAATCGTTTCCTGTTCAACCCATGTTTTTGCTAATCCGCTCAGATTATAGTATGCGGCGAAAACCAAGGCAGCAATGAGATAGGTTTTTTCCGTTTTGTCTTGGCGTGGAGCGGTATGAATGAACGTTAAAGCAATGAGCGCCAGTAGTACGGTAGCAAGCGGACGTGAGATGCGCCATTGCAACTCGGCTATGTCACGCGGCAGATCGGATTCCCACAGTGTTCTTGTCGCGGCCGCTTTGCGCCGGTAATTGGTAACAAAATCATTATCAATGAAATAGATCATCTTTTTGAACTGAATAACATCATCGGTGCTGGCGATGCTTGTCAACTGATAGATAGTACCTTCCGATAACTGAATGTGCGGTCTATCGTCTTCTGCTGTGGGTTTAATTTGTTGAGCTTGTTTGGCAATGACGATTTCACTGCTGTCAGGTTTCTTGATGTAGTGAAAAATATTTTGCATTTGTTTGTCCGCTTCATTCTTATTGCGTACATAGATTACCCTGCCACTTTTTTCGCTACCATAGAACCGTCCGGCTTGAAATCGATTGGTGTTGAGTTCCGCCTCTGCCTGCGCGTCGAGAATGTAGCTTTCCCCATAAGCCCAGGGACGAACATAGGATGACAACATGCCACTGATGATACCTACCGGTATCGCGACGCTCAGTACCGCAATAACAATGCGGTGGCCGCTGATGCCTACTGAACGGATAACATTCAATTCCTGATCTTTGTTGAGTCTTCCCAGACCCATAATGACTGAAATATAGAGGGCGATGGGAATTAACACCTCCAATGCGATCAGGGTTTTGAGAAAAACCAGTTTGATCAAACCGGCGATTCCCAAGGTTTCCGTGACGGCACCGGCTAAAAGTCTGGCACTGCTGAAACTGGCGAATAGTCCGATCAGGATGAGAATAACTACCGTGAAAGGCAGCATTATTTCCCGTGCGATATAGCGTTCGATTAATTTCATGATTCTGATCTGAGTATCGACTCAGCCAGTACCAAGTCTTCGACTTTATCCACGTCTACTCCGGCGCGTGGATCGTCCAGCATAATGGCTTGTATGGTTACCCCGGATTTTTCCGATACTGCCGTTAACGCCTGGTGCAATGTCAAGGATCCCAACAAATAAGAAAATACCGTTTTGAATCCGAGGGCTTGTGCAATTAAACGCCATGGGCGTTTGCGTAAATCTTCCGCTTTGCACCAGAATTTTACCACTGAGCGCCCTTGCGGCTTGAATGTAAACAAATTGCAACCACAAAATCCGCCATCACTCAAACGGATGACTGTGCGCTTGGCACTTGGGAATGCGCTCGCGATCACGTTCTGATTAATTGCACCGACTGTGGCATCGCTATTTACTGCGAGTGATTTTTGCAAAAAATTCTGCACAATGCCGGGCGTGAGTAAGGCATGATCGGCAGTGGTTAATAATACCGGTGTATTGCTGGATACGTGATTAAGACCACTCTCGGCGCTGCGGCTAGGAGAGTCTAAGTTGGGGAGCCACTTTACTTGCCCTGAAGCGATGCGCTGTTTTAATTCCGGGCAATGGGCGTGCAAGGATTCTGGAGGGCCGCATAAAATGACGCTGGAGATTTGATTACAAGCCATCAACGTATCCAGAACGCGGATAATCATCGGAATGCCGTCAACCGGCGCGAAGGCTTTGCAAGCCGCACCGGTATGTTGCGTGATAGGATCTTTGCCGGTGCGGTCGGCGGCTAGAACCAGGGCAACAAATTGCTGCGATGCCGGATTGAATGCATCGCTCATAATATTTTTTGGTAGATGCGATAGCGCTTGTACTGCTCACAACCCAGATGATCGAGAATATTGCGCATTGCCATGTTATCTTCCAGTATCCACGACATTTCAACTTCCTGAATACCGCGGGCGATGCCAGCTTGCCGGGGCGCATCAATGACCAGGCATGCCAGTGCCAGACCCATCGGTGTATTATGAAACTGTTTGCGTACTCCCATCAGCGGTATACGGCCTGAGCGAATTTCATGATTCCTTATGCTTCTGATGAGCTTGAGCCAACCGAATGGAAACAGGTTTCCGTTCAGCTTAGCTAAAACTTCGTTAAGATTAGGTAAACCCACCATAAATGCCGCAGGTTTGCCATTGACTTCGGCAATTTGGATGAATTCATCCGGTAGCAGCAGGCGCAGACTACTCCCCAGTTCGGCGAATTCTTCCTGTGTAAAGGGAATGAATCCCCAGTTTTCAGACCAAGCATCGTTGAAGATATCGCGTAGCATTTCCATTTCTTCATCAAATCTATCGCGACGGAGTGTGCGTATTGTAATTTGTGAGGAAAAGCGACTGATCAGTATCTGCATGATGCGTGGTATTTCAAAATCCACTCTAACCCGGTATGCCAATAAATCTTTGGCCGGATAATATTCCTGCTCTGTCAATAAGCGGTCATACCAGCGCGCTGAGTGCGGCATCATGATAACGGGCGGCGTATCAAATCCGTCCACCAGTATGCCGCATTCCTGATTTATTGAAAGATTGAACGGGCCGCTGATACGGCGAATTTGCCGGGAAGCTAACCATGCTTCCGCGTGAAGCATCAAAGCGGCAAACACTTCCGAATTGTCGATGCACTCCATTAAACCGAAGTGGCCGCTGTCTGTCCCGTAGCGTTCCTGGTGCAGCGAGTCGATTTGTGCGCTGATACGGCCAACGGGTCGACCATCCTGAAATGCCACCCAGGCTTGCCACTCACCGTGTTTAAAAAAAGGATTATAACGGGAGAAATGAAAACGTCGTTCCAGACGCAATGGCGGTACCCACATCGGGTCATTTGTGTAGATATGCCAGGGCACATCAATAAACTTACTCATATCACGATATGTCATTACTGGTCGCACCGTCACTAAGGGATTGCCCGGTTTATCGTGTTTGGTCATACGGTGTGAATATTTCTGTATAAATTCGAGGAATGTTAATTACGAATCAATTTGCTGTTAACTTGTATTTGATAGATCCACTCAGAATGTTTAAATATGCGTATGTTTGAGTAAGTTCGATAGTAGTTGATGAAATTCTATCTTGGGATCGAGTCCGGTGCTGGCAGGTTGATTCGTGGCAGTGGAGTTTTGTTCGGCTGCGGCAATCTTTTCATCGGTAAGGCTACGACAGAAATCACGGAAATTGTTCCAATCTGTGTTGTATTCACGTAAGCGATCTTGTGGAATGAATACGCGTAGTACTTCAAAATTATGATACATTTCCGGCAAGCGGGCGGTAAGATAATGGTTAATATTTTTGGGCCAGCGTTTATGCTCCGGATACATATCGGCAAACTCCTTTTCAATCGTGTAGCGAAAGTTATCGATGGCCAAGGCACGGCGCTTACGGTTAATAATATCCACCATAATAGCTACTATTCCTAATAAGCCAAATAATACAAATGGCCATAGTGGCACGGTTTCGAAATATCCAACAATTTGATTAATATTTTCGTCGTTCAATGTCGTCTCAATTTAAATGCATTTGAAATACAGAATGGGTTTTAGTATTGAAAATCCAACCCCTGGTATTTTACTGAAATAGGCGGTCATGATTTTGAATCATGATGTATATACATGGTTTAAATTTATTCTGAAGAGCAAATATTCACAATTCCAGCGATCTTGACCGAAGCCTGTATCTTGCCATAGTAAGGCCTATGTATCAATATTGCCGGCTAGTACAGTAAAATTGAGGGTAGCAGAGAGAATTGGAAGCGATTTCCCAAGTTATGAAAGTTAGCTTTGTTTGTGGGAGATGGTGGATAATTGAAACCGCTTTTGCTAAATTTGCATTGACCTCATATTGCTTCTTGCGTTATTTTTATCTGTTTTTTGTAATAAAATCACCTATGATTTTTATCAGTATCTTATTTGCTGGCTAAAGTTTTTTATGAACAAATCATCTAAACAAGCTGTTTCGTCTCAACCCGAGAGTTTTGAAGCAGCATCCGCCGAACTTGAAAAAATAGTGGCGGCTATGGAAGCAGGACAAATGACATTGGAGGCTTCGCTCTCCGCCTATCAGCGTGGTGCGGAATTGCTGCAATATTGTCAGGATAAATTACAAAGTGCGCAGCAGCAAGTGCGTGTACTTGAAGCCGGAATGTTAAAGAACTTTACCCGATCTGATAGCGATGAATCCTGATTTTCAGAGTTGGGCGGCTGCTTGTCAGGCACGTATTGAAACTTTCTTGGAGGCGAGATTGCCAGCCGCCGATTGCGTCCCTGAACGATTGCATAAAGCCATGCGCTATTCGGTGCTGGGCGGTGGGAAACGCGTGCGCCCATTATTATCATTTGCGGCGGGTGAGCTTGTCGCTGCCGATTTGGAACGCGTAACCGTGGTGGCTGCCGCCGTGGAGCTGATTCATGCTTACTCTTTGGTGCATGATGATTTGCCTTGCATGGATGACGATATTTTGCGGCGGGGAAAACCGACCTGTCATGTCGAGTATGACGAAGCTACCGCATTGCTGACGGGCGATAGCCTGCAGACGCTTGCGTTTGAATTGCTGGCGGAAAAGCCGCTGGCGGATATGCCTGAAACGCAGCTGCAGATGATTGCGCAGTTGGCATTGGCGTCAGGCTCTCGGGGCATGGCGGGAGGACAGGCATTTGATCTGGATAGTGTCGGTAAGATGCTCAGTTTGCCAGAATTGGAGTTCATGCATATCCATAAAACCGGTGCGTTGATTCGTGCTGCGGTGATGCTGGGAGCGCGGTGCAGTAGCTGTTTGAATGATGAACAATTGGCTCAGCTGGATCATTTTGCCAAGTGTGTCGGTTTGGCATTCCAAGTGGTTGATGATTTGCTGGATACCGAGGCAACAACAGCGACATTAGGTAAAACCGCAGGGAAAGATGCAGAGCATAATAAACCGACTTATGTCAGTATTCTGGGCATCAGTCAGGCACGCGAGCTGGCTGAGAAACTTCAGCATGATGCTTATCAAGCATTGGATGGTTTTAATGAAGCTGCGCTAAGGTTGCGTCAGGTAACTGATTTTATAATTAAACGTAAATTCTGATTCCAAGAATTTTTTCTACATCTTTTATTTTCAGGCATTGAATGTATCCATTGTTAGATACCATAAATTTACCCTTCCAGTTACGAGAATTGGATCAGAAGAAGTTACCGCAGTTTGCTAAAGAATTACGCAGTTTCCTGATAGATTCTGTCGCAAAAACCGGTGGGCACCTTTCTTCCAATTTGGGCACAGTTGAATTAACCATTGCTTTACATTACGTGTTTAATACACCTCACGATCAATTGGTTTGGGATGTGGGACATCAGACGTATGCGCATAAAATTCTGACAGGCCGTCGCAATGGAATGAATAAATTACGCATGCAGGACGGTCTGGCCGGTTTTCCACGACGGGATGAAAGTGAATATGACGCGTTTGGTACTGCGCACTCAAGTACTTCGATCAGTGCCGCGTTGGGTATGGCGGTTGCTGCGCAATTAAACCGGACTGATCGGCGAGCTATCGCGATTATTGGCGATGGCGCCATGAGTGCGGGCATGGCATTTGAGGCATTGAATAATGCTGGCGTGATGGATGCGAATTTACTGGTTATTCTGAATGACAATGACATGTCAATATCCCGTCCCGTGGGAGCACTTAACAATTATCTGGCCAAGCTGATGTCAGGACGATTTTATGCGACGGCGCGGCGTGCGGGTGAGAAGGTATTAGGGGTTGTTCCGACGGTGCTGGAATTGGCCAAGCGTGCTGAAGAGCATGTTAAAGGGATGGTGACACCGGGTACTTTATTTGAAGAATTCGGGTTTAATTATATTGGCCCGATCGATGGTCATGATTTGGATGTATTGGTTACTACCCTGGGAAATATCAAGCAGCTGGAGGGGCCACAATTCCTGCATGTCGTGACCCGTAAAGGCGCGGGCTACAAGGTGGCGGAAGAAGACCCCATTTTGTACCACGGGGTGGGAAAGTTTGATCCGAAAAAAGGGATTGTGGCCAAATCAAATGGCAAACCCACCTATACACAAATTTTTGGTGATTGGCTATGTGACATGGCAGCGCAGGATTCCCGTCTGATCGGTGTGACACCAGCGATGCGCGAAGGCTCGGGATTGGTTCGTTTTTCCGAAGAATATCCGGAGCGCTATTTTGACGTGGGCATAGCCGAGCAGCATGCGGTCACATTCGCGGCGGGTGCGGCATGCGATGGCTTAAAACCGGTTGTGGCGATTTATTCAACTTTCTTGCAGCGTGCCTATGATCAATTGATTCACGATGTGGCGATTCAGAATTTACCTGTAGTGTTTGCCATTGATCGGGCCGGCTTGGTCGGGGCGGATGGGCCCACGCATGCGGGCAGTTTTGATCTGACCTATTTGCGCTGCATTCCGAATATGACCGTGATGGCACCTGCAGATGAAAATGAATGCAGACAAATGTTGTATACCGCGTTTAAACTCGACACACCAACAGCAGTTCGTTATCCCCGGGGAACTGGACCGGGTATACAGGTTCAAAAAGAAATGCAGGCATTACCTATCGGACGCGGAGAAATCCGGCGTCAAGGGAAAAAAATTGCTCTGCTGGCTTTTGGCAGTATGTTGGCGCCTTGTCTGGCGGCGGGAGATGAACTGAATGCCACAGTGGTTAATATGCGTTTTATCAAACCGCTGGATGATGATCTTTTGGCATCGCTGACCGCGGATCATAATTTGCTGGTAACCGTGGAAGAAAATACGGTAATGGGCGGTGCCGGCAGTGCTGTCATAGAATCGCTTAACAGTCAGCGAATTCAAGTTGGCGTACTACAGCTTGGATTGCCGGATATTTTTATTGAGCAGGGCGAGCATGCGCAGATGCTTGCAAATTGCGGATTGGACAGCAGTGGTATCATCAAATCAGTACGAGCAGTATTGCCTGAATAATCATTAACAATCGATCAATTGCTTGATTTACGGTTAGCAGGGTCACTTGGTCGTACAGGAGAAAATATGAACAAACAGATAGATATGCCAATTGCCGATGTACAAAGCTCATTGGACACCCGGCGTATTGCGATAGACCGGGTTGGAATTAAAGCGATCCGTCATCCGGTGGTTGTGGCCGATAAGAATGACGGTGTACAGCACACTGTGGCGGTTTTTAACATGTACGTTAATTTGCCGCATAATTTCAAAGGTACCCACATGTCCCGCTTTGTTGAGATCCTGAATAGCCACGAACGGGAAATCTCAGTAGAGTCGTTTCAAATCATTTTGCAGGAAATGATTGCAAAATTGGAGACGGATTCGGGTCATATTGAAATGACCTTCCCCTATTTTATCAATAAGTCAGCACCCGTTTCGCAGGTAACAAGCTTGCTGGATTATGAGGTGACATTCATTGGCGAGATTAAAAATGGTGAATATCTATTCACTATGAAAGTCGTCGTTCCTGTCACCAGCCTATGCCCTTGTTCCAAGAAGATATCCAATTATGGCGCGCATAATCAACGTTCACACGTCACCATCTCGGTACGTACAAACAGTTTTGTGTGGATTGAAGATATTATCCAGATTGCTGAGAGTAATGCATCGTGCGAGCTTTACGGTTTGCTGAAAAGGCCCGATGAAAAATATGTAACCGAGAAAGCATACGATAATCCGAAGTTTGTTGAAGACATCGTAAGGGATATTGCGGAAGTTCTGAATCATGATGAACGGATTGATGCGTATGTCGTGGAATCGGAGAATTTTGAATCTATTCATAACCATTCCGCGTATGCATTGATTGAAAGCGACAAGAAACGGCGCAAGCAGTGAAATCGTGGTGGTTTACTAGGTCTGCTAGGATAAGAATAACTCTTCGATTTTAGCGGCACTGATGGGTTGGCTAAATAGATATCCTTGCACCTTTTCACAACCCAGGTTCCTAAGAATATTAAGCTGTTCTGAATTTTCAACACCTTCGGCGATTATGCCATATCCTAATTTGTGTCCCATTTCTATCATGGAACTGATTAAGGTTAGGGCTTGTTTATCGGCAAGCATATCATTAACAAAAAGCTTGTCTATTTTCAGGTAATCAACCTTAAGGTGTTTAAGGGAAGCGAAGGAAGAGTAACCTATTCCGAAGTCGTCGATGGCTAATGAAACACCCAGATTTTTTAAGTTTTCAAAGATTGAAAGATTCCGAGGATCGGTCTGAACAATACTTTCCGTAACTTCCAATCCCAGTTCAGCTGGAACAATGTCTACTTCTTCAATAGTACGTTTAATCAGTGAAGCAAATTCATTGTGTAGAAAAAGACTGGGTGAAATATTTACCGCCACGCGAATCGTGCGCATCCCTTTTCCTCTCCAATAAACTATTTGGCTGCAGGCTGTTTTTAATACCCACTCGGTCAATGGTTTAATCATTCCGATTTTTTCTGCTATAGCGACAAAGTCCAAAGGAGGAACTTGGCCTAATTCCGGATGATGCCAGCGTGATAATGCTTCAAAACCGAAGATTCTTCCGGTATTTACTTCGATCTGGGGCTGGTAAACTAATGATAACTGTTGCTTCTCAATCGCTTCTCTTAGGTTCTGCTCGATTTGAAATCGATATTCAGCCTTTTGGGTAAGTTCCATTTTATAAAAAGCGTACTGATTTTTTCCATTTTCCTTTGCCGTATAAAGCGAAGTATCCCCTGCTTTCAGCAGAGTTGATAAATCTTTCCCATCATCGGGGTAATATGCGATTCCAATACTGCAAGCGGGTGTGAGTTTTCTGGAATAAATCTCGATCGGTTGAGATATTGCATTAAGACAACGTTTGGCAACGTTGGCAGCGTAATCTTCTTCGACTTCTTCAATGAGAATGCAGAATTCATCGCCACCCAGGCGTGCAATAAAATCAATATCACGGCACGTATTTCTCAGGCGCTCCGCGATGATTTTAAGCAGCAAATCACCCGCATCGTGTCCCAGGCTGTCGTTAATATGCTTGAAATTGTCCAGATCAATGTACAGTAATCCAAAACGACGACCATGTCGGAAGGATATTTTAGTGACTTCTTCCATATGCTGAATAAAAGAGGCGCGATTGGCAAGTCCTGTCAGTTCGTCGGTATAGGCGAGTGTTCGGATACGTTTTTGCGCTTGATCCCGCTCCATGACGATACCTGTAAGTCTGGCAGCAGATATCAAGTCTTTCAGTTCTTTTTCATTGGGAAGTGCGGGATAATCGTAGTACATGCCAAAAGCGCCCAAAACTTTTCCACTTGAACTCTTGATCGGTTCAGACCAACAGCAACGCATGCCATGCGGTAGCGCAAAATGTTTGATTTTTTCCCACTTGGGATCCGTTTCGATGCTCTTTACAAGAACGCGTTGTCCCGTGAAAGTGGATGTGCCGCATGAACCGACACTGGGACCGTTTTCCAGACCGTGCACGGCTTTACAATATGCTTCCGGCAAGCTGGGAGCGCCACCGTGTAAAAGCTTATTCCCACTCAATTCGAGCATTGAGCATCGCATTCCGGGGTGGCGCGATTCGTACATGAGTGCAATCGCATCATAAATGTCTGATGCAGAATGACCTATCGCAATCATCTCGAGTATTTTGGCATATTGATTGTCAAATGCCTCTGCAATTTTACGTTCGGTGATATCCACATGTGTACCGACAAGGCGAATGGGTTTGTTGTCCGATTTGCGCGTTACCAGAAATCCGCGCGATAACACAAAAACCTCGTGTCCATCTTTATGATGCATGCGCATTTCAACTTCAAATGAATTCTTTCTGCCGTCGATATATTCCCGGGCTTTTTCGAGCACTCTATCCTTGTCATCGGGATTAACCAGATTTCCCCAGGTATTGATCGTATTCCCCAGATCCTTTTCTGCATAACCCAGCATATTTTTCCAACGGGGGGAATAATAGACTTCGTCAGTCTCAAGATTCCAATCCCAAAGTCCATCATTAGCTCCGCGCATCGCCAGAGAAAACCGTTCTTCACTTAAATAAAGTTCGGCGGTAAGTTTTTCTGTCATCAGTTTAATATCAGCAAGTCCGGTCTGTAGTCGCTGTACTTCTTCAAGTAGCTGAGATATGGATTGATTGTTATTATTCATGGCGATATTTGTAATACGAAGTAGAATTTACATCACTCAATAAGCGAATCGAAGATCGTGCTGTTGGTTTTCATAGGCTTATCGGAGAGGGAGGGATAACACGATCCGGAGTGAATGAATTCATGTCAGAATTCCTGAAGTTATCGAAGACTAAAAGTATACAGAACATCGGATCGACATAATAGTTTGAATACCCTAAAAGTTAATTTCTTACTGAACTGTAAAGGAGGTGGGTGCGAACCCGGAAAGATAAATGTATACATCAGGTTATGACAAGATCGTCTTGGTTAAATCCGATTTATTCGGACATCAAAGCTTATTTTCTTAAATGCAATATAAAATCAATAAGATATAAACGATCTGGATGTGCAGCGGTAGCAAAAAAATAGTCAAATATGGAGTTCTTTTCTGAGATTAGTGCACACAGAAACGGAAAACGACAATCTTCGTAGGTTGCAAAATTGATATATACAGCCGATAAAAAGCCGGAAAATTCTGTCAAGTCAGACGCTATGCGGCCCATTCAAGAGGGAACACTATTCAGAGCGTTGTCGGTTACTTGTCAACGGACATAGTGGGTTGGGAGAAGGCGGCAGAAATCTCATCATTACTCAATCCCTTGCGATCTCAAGTAATCCTCATAATTTCCTCTGAAATCATGAATGCCCTCCGGCTTCATTTCAAGAATCCGTGTAGCCAGCGAGGAAACGAATTCGCGGTCGTGGGAAATAAAAATCAAGGTGCCGGTAAACTTCTCCAGCGCACTGTTCAGCGATTCGATGGATTCCATATCCAGATGATTGGTCGGTTCATCCATCAGCAGAATATTCGGTTTTCGGAGGATCAGTTTGCCAAAGAGCATGCGGCCCTTTTCTCCGCCGGAAATCACGCGGGTGGATTTCTTGATATCATCGCCGGAAAACAATAATCGGCCCAAAGTGCCGCGTATTGTTTGATCGTCATCATTGCCTTGCCGCCACTGATCCATCCATTCGGTCAATGACAGTTCTTCTTCAAAATCAGCTGCATGATCTTGTGCATAGTAACCACGATGCGCCTTATCGGGCCATTTGATCTCACCGGAATCCGGCAGCAGATCACCCGCCAGACAGCGCAGCAGTGTGGTTTTTCCGATGCCGTTGGGGCCGATGATGGCGACTTTCTCGCCGGCTTCGATGTCAAGGCTAAAATGATCGAATAAAGGTTTATCCAATCCGGAAAACCCCTTGCCGATTGCCTTGATGGAAACAGCCAGACGGTGCAGCTTGTCCCGATCATCTACTTCAAAGCGGATAAAAGGATATTGTCGACTCGACGGTTTGACGTCTTCCAGTTTGATTTTTTCGATCTGCCGCGCGCGGCTGGTAGCCTGCCGGGCTTTCGATGCGTTGGCGGAGAAACGGCTGACAAACGACTGCAAATCGGCAATCTGCGCTTTCTTTTTGGCGTTATTGGCCAGCATGCGCTCGCGCACCTGGGTCGAAGCGGTCATATAGTCATCATAGTTGCCGGGATAGATGCGCAGCTCACCGTAATCCAGATCGGCCATATGCGTACACACGCTGTTCAGAAAATGCCGGTCGTGCGAGATGATGATGATGGTGTTTTTGCTGGTATTGATCACATCTTCCAACCAACGGATAGTATTGATATCAAGGTTATTGGTCGGCTCATCCAGCAGCAAAATATCCGGATTGGAAAATAACGCCTGTGCCAATAACACGCGCAACTTGAATCCCGGCGCAATCGCGCTCATCAATCCTTGATGTTGATCAGAAGGGATACCCACCCCAAGCAATAGCTCCCCGGCGCGCGCATCGGCAGAGTACCCGTCCAGCTCGGCAAACTCGGATTCCAGTTCGGCGGCATGCATATAATCGTCTTCCGTAGCCTCCGGATTGGCATAAATGGTGTCGCGCTCCTGCTTGATGCGCCACAATTCCGCGTGCCCCATCATCACCGTATCGATCACCAAACATTCTTCAAACGCGAATTGATCCTGCCGCAACATGCCCACCCGCTCGCCGTTGTCGACCGAGACATTACCGGATGTCGGCTCCAGATCCCGGCCCAGAATTTTCATGAACGTCGATTTGCCGCAACCGTTCGCGCCAATCAATCCATAACGGTTACCTCCGCCGAATTTAACGGAAACATTTTCAAACAGCGGCTTGGCGCCGAATTGCATGGTGATATTGGCGGTTGTAATCAAAACGGATACCTGCGGATTAGTGTTACAAGAAAGGGGCGCATATTCTAAACGTTTTTCAATGAGTCTGCTGGGTTATGGTGGGGGGTTGATACATAAATTCAACGGTCAATTGCATGAAATGGTGATTGGGGGTTATGCTCTATAAATGGAATTTCTGGTATATGAATCCAATACCTTCTGCCGATATTTAGCGAGGAAACTTAAAGCGGTGATAGTCCTATAAAAATAAGGAGATAGAACGAATTTTGCAGAGTTGGCTATTACGCCTGACGTAATAATCACGCCATTTTGGACGTATAATTCAAGTTATGTATTACTTGGGAGATAAGTCGTGCCTAGAGAGCTAAACGTGCGACTACTTAGCAATAGCGGTGGCACATCCATTCTTGAAATTATCAAGGTTGTAGTCACAGTTCTTGCAAGCGTTGCCATCCCAGCGGTCCTCTTCTTTGCGGGAAAATCCATCGAGGAATCAGCAAAATCTCGAGAGCTTGCACTGAAGTACATTGAGATTTCGGTGGGCATACTAACCGATCCTCCCACGAACGAAACCAAGAATCTACGAGATTGGGCAATAAAAAACATAAACGAATACGCCCAGATCAAACTCGAGGCAGAGGCGATAAAGGAACTTGAAACAGAAACACTTCCAACATCGACGTCAATTGCTGCGCCTCGAAGTCAGAATTTTTCAGTTCCGAGTGAACCGAGAAAGGTGAAATACGCCATCGTGACAGATACCGAAGTTTCTTCACTTGAAGCCGCGAAGAAGCTAATGGCCACTTCTGGAATCAACGCGTCCTACCACTATATTGTTGGAGTGGATGGAAAGATCGAGAAAATTGTCCCAGAGGAATACATTGCATGGCACGCAGGACGTAGTGAATGGAGAGGCGAAAAGAACCTAAACGCGGTTTCAATAGGTATCGGGCTAGTACACCTGGGTAGTAAAGATGGAAAAAACTGGGCGAATCTTCCCTCCAATCATCCGGCGGTCGGACCCAACTATCCAGTAGAACAGATAGACGCTTTGATAAGTTTGCTCGCCGATATTTCCCAACGCCATCAGCTTACTCCCGACGCGATTCTAACGAAGCAGGATATCGCTCCAGCTCGACGACGGACTGACCTAGCAGGCGCGGGAATCGAAACGGTGCGAAAGAAAGTCAAGGAATCTGAGCGCCGGAGTGAGTGATATATAAACAACAGATTCAAGCCGACGGACTTGCCTTTGCTTCGCTCAGGCAGGTCCGCAGCTGAATATATAACTTTAGGGTCAGACTCTATTGAAACTCACGTAATTTGCGTAAGGCGGAAGCTGAAAGTGTTCCGCCGAATGAGGTGATGATGGCACTGGATGACAGATCAGATTGCTGCCGATTTTCATTTGACGGATCATCCTTCGAGGCTCTGTCCTACGAAACTATGCGCTCCAGTGCCGCGCAACGACACGCCAAACCGCAATGCGAACACATTGAGGCCGTGCGTAACCGTGTAACCTCTAAACTCAAAGGAGATATAACATGACCAAGATTGCAAAGAACACGATCTGCCTCTGGTACGACAACGATGCCGAGGGTGCGGCGCGATTTTACGCCGAGACTTTTCCTGATTCGTCAGTCGATGCGGTGCATCGTGCCCCCGGGGATTATCCGTCGGGCAAAGAAGGGGACGTATTGACTGTCGAGTTCACCGTGATGGGCATCCCGTGCCTCGGACTCAACGGCGGGCCTGCGTTCACGCACAATGAAGCCTTTTCGTTTCAGGTGGCGACCGAAGACCAAAGCGAAACGGATCGCTACTGGAACGCGATCATCAGCAACGGCGGTCAGGAGAGCGATTGCGGCTGGTGTAAGGACAAGTGGGGTATCTCTTGGCAGATTACGCCGATTGCTCTGACGAAAGCATTCACCAGTTCTGACCGCGTAGCCGCCAAACGAGCCTTTGATGAAATGATGACAATGAAGAAAATTGATATTGCCGCAATCGAAGCGGCATTTCGCGGTTGAGATGCGAGCACGCTACGAGCTGGATTGCATGGTTTTTAGAATTATTGCTCTCAAGTCGCCAATTCTTCGTTCGGTAACGGTTCAAAAAAAACCGCAGTGACCGTGGCTTTGTCGCGCATGGCGCCGAATTGCCGCTTGTGCGGCACTAAAGCCACAGGGACCAATTTAACGGCGAGATTCTTTCCTTTGGCGATCACGACTTCTTCATCCGCGCAAGCTTGTTCGATGAGCTGAGAAAGACGGGTTTTGGCGTTGGTAGATGGTGTATGTTTTCATCGATTAACTCCAAGCTGACCAGGAATGATTAGTCAGGAATCATACTTTTTGCTGTGCGCCTCAACAAGAACAAAAAGGGTCGTACATCCTTCACCCGTCGACCAACTTTAACGTGTTTCAATATCCCGACTTGCGATTCCCCGTGGTCTTGCCACGGGGTCGTTTATTGATTAGGGTTTCGCTGAATCTGTTCTTCTTCATATTCGTCTTTCTGACAATAGTCTGCAACGAAGGACTCTATTTAAGCATGGTCCAATTGTAGGGGGATACAACTGATCCGCAGTTCAATGAAAACATCAAAAGCCTCAAAAGCCTCAAAAGCCTCATGAATATTTGATCTTGGCCATCTGGAATTTCTTTTAATTGCGTTTTCTAGGTTTATAATAAGAGAAATCGTTTGGTATAGGTGGAGTTGCCCCCTTTGAACGGACACATTATGTTCTGTTTAAAGGAGAAGAAATATGACACAAAACTACAAACCTGCCTACCCGGCGGAGTTTCGCCAACAGATGGTGGAATTGGTAGCATTAGGCAAATGCCCCAAGCAATTATCCAAGGAATTTGGTTGCCACTACACTTCGATAAAAACTTGGTGTCGAGCAGCAGGTGTACCAATTAGATCAAGCCAGACAATTGCTTCGGCTGCAATATCGAGTGGTCTCCCCTTGAATGTCAACGAGCGACAGGAGCTGATGGAATTGCGCAAGAAGCTCAAGCGTGTGGAGATGGAGCGTGACATATTGGCAAAGGCTACGGCCTGGTTTGCAAACAACAAGGATTGATTGGGAAGGTGTACCAACTAATCAAGGCAAATCAGGCGCAATTTCCGACTCGTATTCTATGTGAAACATTGGGTGTATCGCACAGTGGTTACTATGACTGGACTAAACGCACGCCTAGTCAGCGGGTCATTGCCAACTGTCGATTGATTGAGCAGATCATGGCTATATACCGTACAAGCGATTGTACGTATGGCCGCCCCCGCATTACTGTTGAATTAGTCGATCTTGGAATCAGGGTCAATCACAAGCGCGTAGACAGGTTGATGCGTGAAGCAGGAATTAAGGGAGTGAGCCGCAGGCGCGGCTTTATAATCACGACTCATCGGAATAAGCGTGATCGTCCTGCAGAGGATTTAGTGCAACGTCATTTCAAGGCAACTAGCATCAACCAGCTATGGGTTGCGGACATGACTTACATTCCTACCTGGGCGGGGTTCTTGTATCTGACCGTGGTCATCGATGTATTCAGCCGTAAGGTAGTGGGCTGGGCTTTCGGTGAAACCATGACAGCCAACCTGGTGATCAATGCTTTGAACATGGCGTTAATCACCCGTAAACCAGGCAAAGTGATTCACCACAGCGATAGAGGCAGTCAATACACCAGCGTTGATTTCGGCAAACGATGCAAGGAAATGGGCGTGCGTCCATCCATGGGCAGTGTAGGTGATGCCTATGATAACGCAATGGCTGAGAGTTTTTTTGCTTCCCTGGAATGTGAACTGATCGACAGGCGTTCCTGGAAAAACAAAACTGAAGCAAGACTGGCCATATTCACCTGGATCGAATCTTGGTACAACCCCACTCGCAGGCATTCCGGGCTGGGATACTTATCACCAAACAATTTTGAGAGAAAACTGAATGAGAAAAATCAAATCGCGATAAACTGCAATCCGCTTTCACAAGTTGAGACTCTCTCGACTCCATGAAAAAAATGTCCGTCAAATTGGGACAACTCCAGATCGTCCTTCGGATATCGGTCTATGAAGCTGAAAACAAACCGTCAAAACGATAAACGTACCTTCACCTTCACCGATTCGGCATCCGGCTCAATTTGTAACTGATCTGATACTCCGCGCCTTCCGCTTCGATGATGAGCGACGATTCCCGGCTGTTCTCATCTTTCTTCAATGCGGGAATCGTGGCAGTGAAGGGACCGTCGTCGTCTTCGCCGATATCTACTTCAAACACGGTGATGTTGAGCCGGTCGTTGAACGCAGTGTTTTTGGGGTAATAAGTATTGAGCGAGACCTTTGCACGGTTACTACGCGGCACGATAATTGCGTTAAAAATTCGCGAAAAATGCTCATTTACCCCGTGTAAACTCCGCTTTTTCGCAAATTTTTGCCTTATTCTCGTACCGCTCATGACACCGTGCAAAGGTCTCTGAGTATGCGCCGTTCGTCATCGTCGAAATCTTCGTCGGTGAAGTCGAGGAAGTTGGTGGCCATATCGTCGGCGGTTAGGGTGAGGTGGATTTCGTCCGCGCCAAGGCCGCTTTGGTCGTCGATGCTGTAGATTTCCAGGTGATTAAGATAGGAAATGCTGTAGCGATAGCCCGCCAGGAATTTAAAGTCCGTTATCTGGCTGCGTTTCAGTAGCATGTAAATATCCTTGATGTCGGCTGCGCGGTCATAGCCGATCAATGTGAGTTTGTCTTCGTTCGATACTTGCTCGAACGGCGCCGGGGCGGCGATGCCTTCGAACAGGCTGAGCCGGATTTTCCGGTTGAAGTCGTTTTGGATGTAAAACTCTACCCGGTAATGATTGCCGCTCAGTAATCGCTCGGCTAGCGGCGCGCGGAACCAGCATTCGTCGTTGGCGCCGTTTTTTTGACCCACCGACAAGCGCGGATCTTTGGGATCGTCGTTCGGCAATAAGCCGATGGCGAGGAAACGGTTCTAGCCGGTGTGCTTGATGAAAGAAAGAGCGATGTTGCCGGTGAATTGTTCTTCTCTTTACAAATAATGAAAAATACCAATTAATGATACGCCTCCCGTTGCATAGATGAGCGGACTGTCCCAGGTGTGCGGAGAAAAAGCCTCGGCTAAGGTAATCAGGGTCGGCATGAGCAGCAGTGCGGCGATAAGCTGGGTAGCGCTGAAATAGGGGTGAAATGCCAGTATGGCAATAACTGTCGTTAGCCATACGCATGCGCTGCCGACATAGCTCCGCACGTACTTCTGCTGGGTAAAAAGTGCATAAGTCGTATATTTTCTTGTGCCGAATTTTATCCCGACGGGTTCCGCCAGACCGTCACCGACGCCATTGGCAATGATGATGATCATCACGAGCGGCAGTATCTCACGGCTTTCGAAATAAACCAGCAACGGGATGAGTACCAAGTAACTGGCGATAAACTGCGTGTACAGCCAAATCAAGGTGAATGGCCTGTCTTCCGGCCTGTCAAACGAACAGAACATCACGGACAGTACCCTGAATTTATTGCGTAAGGGCGCTATAAAAAATGTCAGAAAAATAAATGCGCAGATAATATCGATGAAAAATGTTGTTGCGTTGTATGGATATTGAATGACGGATGACAGCAAAGTCGGCAGAAAGAAAAATGCAAAGTGATTGATTTTGCGCGTGTAGTTAACTCTGAAATGTTGATGAATGACGAGCAGTCCGCAGGCATAATGAATAAGAAAAAGTAATGCGTAGAAAATGGCGTGATGCAACCAGTATTCGAAGGGGATGGACATATGCGGATCGGCTATAGCTGTATTTGTATCTGATTAATACGATTGCATTTTCCACATTGCATGTTACCTGGTTTATTGGCGTTTGACGGGGTTCAGTCCGATCGCGGCGATGATCATCCCAAGCAGTGCCAACCCCGTCACGATGGGAAATGCGCCTAAATAGCTACCGGTAATATCTTTGATATTGCCGGATATCAGCGTCCCAAGAATCGCACCGGCGCCATAAGCCGTATACACGATCCCGTAATTCTGCGCATAGTACTGCTTTCCGAAGAAGATTCCGGTTGAAGTGGGCGCCAGAGCAAGCCATCCACCCAGGCACATCCATAATAGGCAGAACGCAACTACATATAGCATCGCGTTTTCTTGTCCGAAAAAGAACATCAACAGAGATGCTGCAACAATCAGGGTAAATGAGAGTATCGCGGTATGTTTCGGGCCCAGCTTATCGGTAATGGCGCCAAATATGGGTCGCCCCAGGCCATTAAATACCGCAAACAGTGAAACAGCCAGCGCTGCCGTGGTTGCATCCAGTCGAGCTATTTCCGTGCCCACCGGGGATGCGATACCGATCGCCATTAATCCCGCCAGGCAACCGATGGTGTAGGTAGCCCATAGCGCATAGAAACTGGAAGTATTAAGCATTTCTTGCCGGGTGAGGCTTAATGCGGGCCGTACAGCAGTAGCGGTTGTTTCCGATCCTGCAGGCATCCATTCAGCGGGTGGAAAACTCAATAACTGTGCCAGAAGCGTAATAATTACGCCAAATGCTATCCCTGAATAAAGGAATGTGTTCATAATGCCTATATCCGGATTGCCGATCAGCGCTTTCATCAGTGGTGCTGTAATCAACGCCGAAATCCCAAACCCCATCACCGTTAAGCCGATCGCTAATCCGCTTTTCTGTGGAAACCATTTTGCGACCACCGCAATCGGGCAGCCGTAAACGATACCGACACCGGCACCACCGATGACTCCATATAAAAGAGTCAGGATAAAGATATCCGGTGAGAAGCTTGCAGTGATCCATCCCATCCCCACCAGCATGCCGCCCAGCATGGTGGTCTTTCTTGGTCCCCATTGTGCGATTAAATTGCCTGCCAGGGGCATCACGATTGCAAATACTGCCAGAAAGATCATAAACGGATAGCCACTTTGATTGGACGTAATATCCCATAAGCCTTCTAACGGTTTTCTGAAAACGCTGAATGCATAAATGGAACCTAAGCAAACATTGATCAATAATCCGACCAGAACGAACAGCCATCTGCCTTTTTCTGCGGCCATGCCCAGTATTATCAATGATTGTTCCGTGGTTTTGTCGTTGTTCATCAGGCTGGTTCTGGAGTTATTCGATTTATTTAATGCGCAGACCCACGGGATCAACGCAGATACGTGATTAACCAATGAAGGGGATGAAGACAAAACTGCGCTTGGCGGTTTATGAGCTATATTTTAAATGTGCGATTCTCCGTGGTTTTACCACGGGGAGTGTTTATTTGATGACATAGTCGCAAACTTGCCACGATTCATCCGCTGCCTTGACCAGCGTGACTGTCTCCAGAATCAGACCCTTTCCGGTGAAAGTGGTGTAGAACTGCAAAACCACGTAATCTCCGTCAGGAAATCCGGATAATGATTTTGTTGCACCCGCTGTGGCGATAAATCGGGTGTTTATGGCGCCACGCGAGGATCTGAGCGTAGTCAATGATTTCATCCAGACGGCTTCCGGTATTTTGGCTTTTAAGAGTGGGGATGAATTTTCCCAGCTTTCTTGATATTGTCCACCATCAACAAATTCCAGCCATGAGCGCGCACTGCTTTCAACCTTTTGAAGAATATCGCTATCATCGGCATGCACAGCATGAGTAAATAGAAGCAGCAGTAATATCGCGAATAATCGTTTTGTCATGAAGAAATCCCTAAAATTTTTGTACGTAGTCATTATTCCATTGGGTTAAGCTCGGTTATGCATGGGGAAAAATATTTCCAACCAGCCAGATGGAAGAGATTCCCAGCAAAATAAGAATCACTTGTTGAACGGTCGCATGAATCTCGGGACGTTTGTGCAGGCTGGGGATCAAATCCGACATCGCTACATAAATCATGCTCGCGGAAGCAATGCCTAGCAAGGGCAGGATTAAAAAGTCCATCTCATTCAGCATGAAATACGCAAGCACGCCTCCTACCAGCGTAGCAAAACTGGACACTACATTCAGCAGAAAGGCCATGCGGCGCGTATAACCGGAATTCAATAGAATGATAAAATCTCCGGCTTCCTGCGGTATCTCGTGCGCAATGATCGCAATCGAAGTCACAATACCGAGTTGCACATCCACCATGAATGAAGCTGCGATCAGGATGCCATCGACAAAATTATGGAAGGTATCTCCTACGATTACCATGATTCCACTGCGTCCATGATCATGCTCATGATGGTTGTCCGGGGTGGGTGCAAGGCCATGCAGCGGATCATGGGCTTCACAATCTTCCAAATGGCAATGGCGCCATAACACCAGCTTCTCCAGAATAAAAAAAACTAAGATACCGGATAATACGAAGAGGGTGACTTGTGTTGGATTATCTGCATGTTCAAGCGCTTCCGGGAGGGTATTTAAAAAAGCGACGCCCAATAATGCGCCAATAGCATAGGATATTAGTACTGAAAGCCATGAGATCCGGGCGTTGAGCGCCAATATAGCAGCAATTATCAAACTTAATACACCGCCCAGCAAGCTAACAGCAATAATCCAGGTAAGCGTTGACATAACACGAATTAAAAAAGAAAGGCGGGATTATACGCTGTTGCAATGCAATAAATCACAACATAAAGGACGAGAGTTTACTCAAGCCAGATTAGAGCAGCCATGCGCCCGGTTTCGCTGTCCCGTCGATAAGAAAAAAACCGCCCGGGATCACTGAAAGTACAGATTCCTCCGCCATAAATCCGAGTAATGCCGCTGTTTGCCAGGCGTTGCCGCGCCAATAGAAAAATATCCGCCAGCCATTTTCTTTCATGCCGATCATTCTTGACTACAAATGCCTGTTTCGCCCGTTCGTCATGGTGGACAAAGGTTTCGTACACATCGGAGCCGACTTCAAAGTGATCCGGGCCAATTGCCGGTCCTAGCCATGCTATCAGCTGATCATGATCCATTTGCATGGCTTTAATGGATTTCTCAATAATTCCTCCGGCCAGCCCGCGCCAACCCGCATGTATGATGCCGACGGTAGTGCCCGCGGTATTGCATATCAATACCGGCAAACAGTCGGCTACCATCACCGCGCAAACTGTTTTTCGTTTACGGCTGAAAGCCGCGTCTCCCTCCGGAATTTCCGTTGTCGCATGATCTATCGCGATCGGACTGGTACCGTGCACCTGTTTCAACCACCTGGGCTCGGCGGGTAAGTAATGGCGTAATAAAGCCCGATTTTGTGTTACATCGGCCAAATTATCATTGACGTGCGTTCCCAGGTTCAGCGAAGTATAAACGCCCTTTGCGCTACGGCTCACGCCGCCTGTGCGTGTTGTAAACAGCGCTTTTACATTGCCGGGCGCAGGCCAATCAGGAATGATCCAGTCATGCATAGTTATCGAACGTTAGATGTTATCCGGAAAAGTATCGAAAAATATAATTTATAAATCTTACAGCGATTTAATTGTAATCATTAGAATGCTTGTCTGCGCAACGAATTAAACCTAAAAATAGATATTTCTGAGTTAAAATATTGCCAATGAGACACAATCTATTCCAATGCATGTTGCATTGATCATTCAATCCCATTAATAACCCCGATAGTTGATAATAACAAGTCCGATATAGGTGTAACAATGAATGCTATAAAAGAATCAATCAGTACCATGTGCAAATTTTTCACAGGCGCAATCATCCTTATTTTTTTAGTGACATCCCTTGCACAAGCTGCGACCGAGGATGAAAACGAATTTCTTAAAGCCGCATTTTCCGGAAATATGGAAGCTATTAAGCAGCTATTGGAAAAAGGCGTCAATGTCAATTACCAAAACGAAATGGGATTTACCGCGTTGATTGTCGCTTCCCAGTTTGGGCATACCGATATTGTCGATGCGTTGCTGGAAAAGAATGCTGATGTCACTATTAAAAATGCGGGCGGTGTCACTGCATTAACCGTTGCTGCAAAAAATGGCTATGCCGACATCGTTAATACGTTGCTAGCCAAAGGTGCGGATATCAATGCTCAAACCACCGACGGTATTACGCCGTTGATGCTGGCAATACAAAAAGGTCATGAAGCGATTGTCGATACACTGATTGAGAAAGGTGCGGATGTGCAGCTGCAAACCCAGGAAAAACTTAACGCCTTGATCATTGCTGCCATGGAAGGCAAAAGCGCAATTGTCGATAAGCTTCTGGCCAAAGGTGCGAAAATTGATACGCAGGCATCTGACAATACCACCGCGCTATACATGGCCGCTAGAAATGGACATACGGCGATCGTCGAAACCTTGTTAGCGAAAAACGCTCCGGTTGATCTGGTAGCCATCAACAATACCACACCGTTGTATGTTTCTGCACAGAATGGTCATCTTGATATTGTCAATGCTCTGTTGGAAAAGGGCGCCAAAGTTGACGTAAAGGATGAAAATGATGCAACGCCTTTGATCTTGGCGTCATTAATGGGTCATGCTGAGGTAGTAAAGACACTCATCAAACATGGCGCTGTGGTGCGTCATCAAGCCAATAATGGATTTACCCCGTTGATTCTAGCTGCACAAAACGGACACGTGCCGGTTGTGGAAATTTTGTTGGATAGCGGCGCTGATATTAATCAGCAAAATGACGATGGCATAACGGCATTGATGTGGGCGGGCTTGCATGATCATGCAGAGGCGGTAAAAGTGTTGCTGAGCAGGGGGGGTGACGCAAAAATCAAAAGCAAAACCGGAAAAACTGCGGCTGAAATTGCTAAAGACCCTGCCATTATCGAGTTGTTGCAGGCCGCTCAATAATCACGTGATGCTATTCATAACCACGCTGCGCGAACATGAACTCGCTACCTGAAAAATGCAAGGTATTTGCGCATCGCGGTGCAAATCGGGAGGCGATGGAAAATACCCGTAGTGCTTTCGACAAAGCACTACAATATGCTATTGACGGCATTGAAACCGATGTGCAGCTGAGCCGCGATGAAGTCGCGGTGCTGTGGCACGATCGTTTTCTTAATAAAATCGGACTGAACGATAAGAACATCGATGATTTCGATTATCAGCAACTACAAACGCTGATTAATCCAGGTTCTGAGAATGAAGGCATTATGACTCTGCGGGATTTTCTGGGGACTTACCGCCAATGTTGCCATTTATTGATTGAAGTTAAAAATCGTGACTGGGAGCCATCCACCCGTCATCAAACAAAAATGCGCCAAACACTGGATTTGATCGGCAATGATCCTGATCAAAATATACTGGTTTCTTCCTTTAATCTTGCGAGTCTGGAGTATGCCCATTACCACCGGGCGGAGGTTCCATTGATTTATAACTTTGAAACCGATCAAACCATTACCGATGTACGCCGGTTACTCACTACCCATACTTTTCTGTATGGTTTTTGTCTGCCGATTTCAAACACCGATCAAGCCATCGTCAATTTATTGCATGATCATCGCAAGTGTGTCGGCGTGTATACCTGCAATAGCGATGTCGAGATTACTAAAGCCTTGCAGCTGGGCGTTGATATCCTGATCAGCGATTTACCTAATAAAGCGCTGACACTGCGCGATCAATGAAACGGGATTTTGCAGCCTTATCCGCTCAATCTTTCGATCTTTTGATTTGTGGTGGCGGCATCTATGGCGCCTGGACAGCCTATGATGCGGCGCTTCGTGGCCTGATAGTGGCTATCGTCGAACAAAACGATTGGGCTAGCGCAACGTCTTCCGCATCGACCAAATTAATTCACGGTGGTTTGCGTTACCTGGAAACATACGATTTCAAACTGGTCAGTAAATCTCTCAAAGAACGTACCATGCTGCTGCACGCAGCACCGCATCGTGTATGGCCGTTGCACTTCGGTGTTCCGGTTTACGCACAGCAGCGTCTCAACCGATTGCAACTAAAACTGGGCTTGTCGTTGTATGATTATCTGGCGGGTGACGCCAATACATCCATGCATCATCGCTATTATGATGCGCAGCAATTCAGTGCACATTTTCCCATGATTAGAGAAGATAGTCTGAAAGGGGGATTCACTTACGCTGACGCACAAACGGATGACGCACGATTGACCCTGGAATTGATTGCGGGCGCACAGACGGCCGGTGCTTGTTGCGTAAATTATTGTCGGCTGGTTCAGGTGTTGGACGTGGATGGGAAAGCCAATGGCGCATTCGTTCAAGATCAACTTACCCAAAACAAACAAAGAATTGATGCTAAACAAATTGTTTTTACGACGGGTCAGTGGCTGACTAAAGAGACGCCAAGCAATGCATGGTGCCGTCTTGCCAAGGGCGTTCATCTGGTCATGCCCGCTTTGTTGAATGCTGAAGCTTTGTTACTGACCTCCGCATCAGATGGTCGTGTATTTTTTATGATTCCTTGGTACGGCTTAACACTCCTTGGAACCACCGATACCGATTTCAAGGGCAATGTGGAGCAGGTTATAGTTGAAGACAGCGATATCGATTATCTGCTTGCTGCTGCCAATAGTTATTTGAAAACGCCATGGACACGCAGTGATATCATTGGCAGCTTTGCCGGCTTGCGGGTTTTTAAGCAAAATGCATCGACAACCGCCTCCAGTTCACCTTCAGTAATCAGCCGTGATTGGGAATTAAAAACAGCACCCGATGGAGTACATTATGCGATTGGTGGAAAAATTACTTCGTCACGTCAGGATGCTGCACGTATCGTCGATGCTGTTTGCGCACAACTGGGTATTTCACCACCTTGCGCTACTCAGGATCGTCCGTTCCCCTGGACACCGCAGGAAGATTTCATGGCTTGGTGCGCCCGTATATCTGAACAAGCGACGCAACTGGGTATTGATGCGGAAAGTGCTCGATGGCTATTGCGTCGCCACGGGGTACGTGTCGTAGAAATTTTCCAGCGGATCGAAATGATGCCTGAGTTGGCACAACGCATTATTCCAGCGTTACCCTTTATTCGTGCCGACTTGATGTATTGTGCCGAAACCGAGATGGTTATGCACCTGGATGATCTGCTGCGCCGCCGTTTACCATTGCTCATTATGACAAAGCTAACCGAAGAGCAATTGCTGCAGATTGCGCAGTGGGTAGCAGGTGGCTTGAATTGGAACGGTACGCGGATGACGCTGGAAATTACACGTTGCAAAAATTATCGGAGCATGCAGTGATAGTGGCGCTCGCGCTCGATTTGGGTACGACATCCATCAAAGCAGCTTTGATGGATCATCACGGAATACTCCGGCACATTGTCACCCACCCGGCACCTGCTATCGACAGCTGCGATGGGCGATACGAAAGCAATGCATCGCAGTATGCTGCCGTTGCTGAACAGGTTCTCACTGAATGTCTTGTACAAACCCAGATTAAGAACAATCCACCGCTGGGATTGTGCAGTCAACGTTCGTCTTTTTTACTCTGGGATAGAATCACCGGTAAACCGGTAACACCATTAATTTCCTGGCAAGATGACCGTGGCGCAAGTTGTTGCGACCGTCTGCAGATGTCCTCAAATACCATTCACAAACTTACCGGCTTACGGCTAACGCCTTATTATCTGGGGCCTAAGTTGAGTGTACTGTTGCAGGAAAATCCGGCATGGCGGGAGAAACTTATTCAAGGTGAATGGCTGGTGGGTACATTGGATACGTTTTTGATTTGGCGCTGGACCGGTAAGCAGCACTTTATCACCGATGCATCAATGGCCGCGCGTACGCTGCTGATGGATATACATCAGCAGCAGTGGGCAGATGTTTTATGTGGCTTTTTCGATGTTCCACGCTCGATTTTGCCGCAAATCAGACCTTCAACCGGATTGGATCTTACTTTAGACAATGGATTAATCTTACAAGCTAGCGTCGGCGATCAATCGGCGGCGTTGATTGCCAGTTTGGCAAATAATCAGAGCGAAGCTTTGGTTAATCTGGGGACGGGTGGTTTTGTGATTCGTTCGACTGCCAAGAGAGAAGTAGCGTTTAATGGATACTTACAAACATTGGTTTATCAAAACAGAAGCCGGCAAGTACAATTTGCTATCGAAGGGACGCTTAATTCCATTGCCTCAGCGTTTGCGCCTTACCCGGTCAATGAATGTTGCATCGAAGATCTGGCGTGCAACGATATTTTCTGCTTGGCAGAACCTAGTGGCTTGGGTGCGCCTTATTTTCGCAACGATTGGGGCATTCATTTTTCTCAGCCGGTCACCGGGTTCACCCCACGACAAGTTGCTTTACTGTTGCTCGAAGCGATTATTTTCCGGGTTGCGCGTATCCTGGAAGAGTTTCACCAGCATGCGCCGTTAACTCAGGTTTATTTATCCGGCGGTTTATCCGAGTTACCCTGCTTGCAATACGGCATTGCACAATGTGTTATTTTTCCGGTTTATCACTTGCAGCAGAAGGAAGCCAGTCTGCAAGGTACCGCTGCATTGGTCTGTGGAGTTAAAGCAATTTATCATCGGGAGGTGCAAAAAATAGAAAATAAGCAAACAGGCATCGCGCTCATGAAAAAGTATCGGCGTTGGAAAGAATGGCTGGATGCTTTATTAAGCACCCCGCACGGTTAATTTTAAAAAGTCTACCCGAATGAATCATCAATCCTGTAAAATCCGCCTCGCGAGCGGCACTTTTGTGCATGATCAGATTATTTATAACTTGTTGTTTCCATTTATAGAAACATGATATCAATCACATGGCATTCATGTGATTGATATCATGTTATTGTTTAACCTTTCAAAAGGAAGCCTTATGACAACCAATATACCTGGGTATACCTATGGCAGCGCTTCGCTGCAAAAATCTCCCGTATCCATGGATGATTTTGCCAAACTTAAACAAGCCAGCCTGTTTGGCGACGATGATGTACGTTACCTGAAAATGTCGCACGATGTACTGAAAGATCAAGTTGAACAAATCCTGGATGTATGGTACGGCTTTGTCGGTTCAACCCCTTTTCTATTGCACTATTTCACTAATGCAGCTGATGGTCAACCTAACATGGATTACCTGGGGGGCGTGCGTAAACGTTTTGGACAATGGATTCTTGATACTGCCAACGCCGAGTACAATCAGGACTGGCTCAATTATCAATATGAGATCGGATTGCGTCATCACAGCTCAAAGAAAAATACTACCGATAATGTAAAATCCGTACCTATCATTCATATCCATTATATCTTTGCGTTGTTGATCCCGATCACCACTACACTGCGTCCGTTTTTGGAAAAAGACGGCCATTCCCGTGACGACGTGGATCGCATGCAAGACGCATGGCGCAAATCGGTGCTGATGCAAGTGATTCTGTGGTCACAACCTTATATTAAGTCAGGCGAGTTCTAAGTTTGTAAGGGAGAGCGCAAGTGCTGTTCTCGCTCTCCCTCTCCCTATCAGTATTACTCTCATTTATTGCTTAAAAATAATTTTTTTGGTACATGCGCTTATCCGTCATCGTTCCCGCCTTTAACGAAGAACAACTGATTTTGGATTGTTTGAATTCCATCCAGGAATCTGTCAGCGCAAACTCAAAACCCGGTTTCACTTATGAGATTATCGTTGTCGACAACAATTCAACCGATAAAACTGCGCAACTTGCTACACAAGCTGGAGCGACAGTAGTATTTGAGCCGATCAATCAAATCGGGCGTGCGCGTAATGTCGGCGCGGCTGTCGCCACAGGGGAGTGGTTGCTGTTTGTCGATGCTGACAGCTTATTGAACTCTGGTATGGTTGCCGATATCCTGCAAATGATCGAAAGCGGAAAATATGTCGGTTGTGGTAGTGTAATGCACATGCCTAATTTACCGTGGTGGGGGAATGTTGCGATGTGGCTTTGGACGGTGCTATCAATCACCTTCCGTTGGGCATCCGGCGCACTGGTCGTATGTCGCGCTGATGCGTTCCGCGATGTCGGCGGATTTAACCAGGAATTATTCGCCGCTGATGAAATCGATTTAAGTCAATTGTTGAAAAAATGGGGACTCAAACACAGTCTGAAATTCACCATTCTGACTCATCATCCGCTGGTCACGTCACCCCGTAAAGTGCAACTGTACACCGGGTGGGAAATTGCCATGCAATTCTTTAGCGTATTATTCAGTCCTCGCAAGGCCCTGCAAAACAAGAAGAAACTTCCGATTTGGTATGATGGGAGGCGTTGATCTCAGACTAAAAAAGCAGTGTAGACACTGCATAATTAATGTTCAACTACTGCCCACATCCACTCTCAGTTCGTAAAATAAGGAAAAGCTATTTCATACTATTTTGTCAGGATGTGACAAAAAATGTCATATTTTTTGATCAAAAATAGGAGAAATAGCATTCCATGCAAATGATATTCGGGTACTGCATAAAGCTTTTACTCTTTTAATTTTCCTTTTATAGCAATATTTGTACGGCATTCATAGCTCTTAAGAGTGTAATGCGCATCGTAAAAATTAAATTGTGGCACAGTTTGTGCTTAGTTAGTTCTGTAACTTGAAAAGGCAAACTTTGCGAAAGCAGAGGGCGCAAAGTCACTGATCTAAAGGGAAAGCTCCCAATGATAGCAGGACTGCCAGGTAACGCCACTTGTTTCACTCACGTACTTACTTAGATAAGTCACGGGTAATAAAACTTCAGAGCGTATCCATGCAGTTCCTTTCTTGAAACTCTAAGGAGGAATTACTTATGAAAACCAATAATCAATTACTGATTATTAATTCGAAAACACTAACTATCAGCACGAGCATTAAACAAGCACCTATTTTAGTAATCGTACTATTATTTTTTGTCAGTATGATTTTAGTACCCTTGAACGTGGTAGCGGCAACAACGGATCCAACAGCTGTCAAATGGCATCCAGGACACTACTACATAATAAAGGGCTCCAGCAAAAATAATGCAACCTACTTGTCGCAAGTATATAGTGAGCTTGACGCAACACCAGCATTGAATGGAATGATGATTCGTTACTTCTGGAATGATCTGGAAAAAGCAAAAGGTGTATATGATTTTTCATCCATCGATAAACGCCTTGCTGAGTTGACTGCTAAAGGAAAGCGCCTTGTTATTCAGGTGCAAACAAAATCCTTCAATAAGAGACAAGTTGTGCCAACTTACATGAAGACAGCTGAGTATGAAGGCGGGGAATTTTACACTACTGATTATGGCAGTACAGAAATAAGAGGACGTAATATCAAATTGTGGAATCTCCAAGTACGCAGCCGCTTAATTGCTTTATTCAATGCAATGGGAAAGCGTTACAACTTACATCCCAACTTTGAGGGTATCGGCATGATCGAAACTGCCTTTGGAGAGCCTATTGAACCGATTACAAATGCGCAAGTTAATGGTTTTTATAATAATATGCTCGTTGTGCAGCAGAAAATGCGCCAATTTTTCCCTAATACGATGACAATTCAGGAAGTGAATTACCCGCGCCCAATTCTCGCATCATTCGTGGGTAGCCTCAAAGATATCGGAACTGCATTGAGTAGTCCGGACCTTTTTATCGAAGAAAAGGGCTTGAATTTTGAAGGAACAAAATATGATCCGCATAAGGGTGTTTATAATTACTATGAGGAATTTTCTGGTTTGATACCTATGGTTCCAACGGTTATGCCAAAGAATTATAAAAATACCAAAGGTGATGGAAGCGGATATGTGCCAACTGTTTCTCAGCTTCTGGCTTTTGCGCGAGATGAGTTAAAGGCTAACTACATCTTTTGGACACGGGAAGCACACTACCTTCAGGTATTGGAAGTATTGAATCAAGGTGCGCAGAAGACGACTGATGGTGCGGGCGGATTGAATCCTGTTTGCCCAGCTTCTTATTCATCTTGTGTGAAATAGCGATGATATTCCCGATAAACTGACGGGATGGAGTCTTGTGTTTTGATTGTGTTATAGCGTTACAGAGTAGATAGAAAGTAATAGCCTAAATTACTAAATTTCTTATATATGACTAATGTATTTTGTATTGTAACCAAGTGCTTATCAAATAGGGAGATCTATCTACAGCTGTAACAATAGAGAATTGAAAGATGAAAAAGGCAAACCCTGCGAAAGCAGGGGACGCAAAGTCACTGATCTAAAGGGTAAATACCCCAGGATGGCAGGGCCGCCAGATACCGCATCTCGTTTTAATCACGTATGTGAATAAACGAATCGAGCCATACAACTTCGAAGCGTATCCACGCAGTTCCTGCCTTTTAATTAAACTAAAAGGAGGAATCAAATGAACATAATCCCACGGTAGCGATAACCACACCCAAAGTCGCACTATGAAAAAGGCAAACTCTGCGAAAGCGGGGGACGCAAAGTCACTGATCTAAAGGGCAAATGCCCCAGGATGGCAGGACTGCCAGGTAACGCCACTCGTTTTACTCATGCATGAGGATGGACGAGTCACGAGTAATAAAACTTCAGAGCGTATCCATGCAGTTCCTACCTTAACTTTAAGGAGGAATTAATTATGAAAACCAATGATCAATTATTGGTTATCAATTCGATAACACCAAACACTAGCACAAGAGTTAAACCGGCGCATATTCTAGCCGCTTCATTACTGCTTATTATCAGTATGGTTTTAGCTCCGTTAAATGTATTAGCTGCAACAACTGATCCTACCGCCGTCAAATGGCATCCAGGTCATTATTATACAATCATGAGCTGGGGCAATAACAATTCTACCTATCTATCCCAGGTATATAGTGAGATCAAAGCAACCCCAGCGTTACGCGGAATACAAATGCGTTATCTATGGGCGGAACTTGAGAAATCAAAAGGAGTGTATGATTTTTCATCCATTGATAAGCGCCTCGCTGAACTGACTGCCAGAGATAAACGTCTGGTTATTCAAGTACAAACGAAATCATTTGATCCGAATTGGAAACTCGTGCCTGATTATCTGAAAGGAGCTGCATATGAAGGTGGGCAATTTCCTTTTTCGGATTATGGCTCCACCACTATTAGAGGATATAACATTAAGTTGTGGCATCCTCAAGTGCGTGATCGTTTGATCGCCTTATTTAAGGCATTGGGAGAGCGTTATAATTCACATCCTTACTTTGAAGGTATCGGTATGATAGAAAGCGCTATGGGTCAGCCTCTTGAGCCTGTATCAAGCGTACAAGCCGATGAGTTTTATGTGAATATGATTCAGGTGAATCAAAAAATGCGCTTGTTCTTTCCCAATACGATGACGATTCAGGAAGTCAATTATCCGCGCCCAGTTCTCAATTCATTAGTAACCCAACTCAGGGATATGGGAGCAACGCTAAGTAGTCCGGATACTTTTCAGGATGAAAATGGGTTGAGTTTTAAAGCTACACAATACGACCCCAATCAAGGAGTTTATAATTACTATTCGGATTTTTCTGGCATGATGGCTATGGCACCAACGGTTATGCGGAAAAATTATGAGAATACGAGAAATGATGGAACAGGCTATGTGCCTACTGTTTCTGAAATTCTGGTTTTTGCCCGAGATACCTTGCATGCAAACTACATTTTTTGGTCACGGGTTCCGGAATATAAAGATCAGGTGCTGGAGGTATTAAATTGGAGTGAGCAAAGAAATGATCCCGCCGGTGGATTAAGCTTCACTTGCCCCACAGTTTATACATCGTGCGCTAATTAATAGTTTTTTTTGATGAGTTTATGAGTTCGCCTATACTTTAAAAGTATAGGCGAACTTTCTTCCGGTACTTCCACGATTTTCTTGAAGATTTATCAGTTTGAACCAAACTAGCTGCGTAATTCCCTTTTGGTATAGTCCAATATTATTACCTATACTTTGTTAATTTTAAGATTGATGAGATAAAAATATATGAATGGAGGAATTCGATTACTTACTATCATTTACCCGACCGTGTCGGTAATCGTCGATGTTCGTTCCTAGGATGCTGTTGCAATTGACAAGCACGACGGAAGTTCAGCAGTGTTTTTTGTGCATAGCCTAAAACTGTATCGGAAGAATAATCATTTGTCAGGTTATCTGTGCTAATCCCTGTTGGAAGCCCGGTTAACAACGCCAGCCCCTCGATAACGTGCTGCATCGTATAAATTGTAAATGAACCCTGCTTTACCGCCTCAATAACTGAGTGATCCAACATTAAATGCGACCTGTTCTGATAAGGAATCAATACGCCTTGTTCACCGGTTAAACCTATTTTCTCGCAGAGTCTGAAATAACCCTCAATCTTGTCATTAATGCCTCCTACCGGCAAGATTTCACCGTATTGATTCAAAGCACCTGTTACTGCAATACTTTGTTTTAACGGCACCCCTGACAGCGACGACAACAGTGCGTAGAATTCCGCACAAGACGCAGAATCTCCTTCGATGTGGGTATACTCCTGCTCAAATACAATCGATGCACTAAGTGAGATTGGCGCAATATGGGCAAACAATCCAGTCAGATAGTTCTGCAATATCAACATGCCCTTATCATGAATCGGACCAGACATATCCACTTCCCGGGCAATATTGACTACCCCATCTTCTCCCGCGAATGCGCGCGCAGTAATACGCACAGGAGTGCCAAAACTGTGATCGCCCAAATCAATCTGCGTCAGTGCATTAAGTTGACCTACCTCCATTCCATGCGTTGCAATAGCGATTTCACCCTCAAGAATAGTTTCTTGCAAACGCAGGTCGGGATAGTTATGGCGTATTAAACGTGCTTGTAACGCTGCTAAAATATCTGCCACTTCCACCCTGTGACCGTCACGTGAATTGCAAAATGCGGCACTTTCCAGCAACAGCATTTCAGTACTGGCGAAGATAGCGCTCTGCCGCTTTTGATCCTCAACCTCCCGGTGCGATTCTTCCAGCAAGCGCGCCACCGCAGCCGCTGTGAAATGCGGCAGTTGTGCCGCAGTGCAGATATTGGCCACGAGTACCGCTGATGCTTGATAAGTTTCAGCGCTGGCGATAAAGCTTGCAGCGAAATCAACTTTAATCCGGAAATGCCGCATGAATTCTGGATCGATTTCCTGCAAATCGTAGTATGCGCTTTGCGATCCGATTAAAATAATTTTGACGTTTACTTCGACGGCTTCAGGTTCCAGAGACAGAAGTGCACTGGAAGTCAATAATGAGCCGCTCTCTTCGATTTGCAGCCGCTTGCTGCGCAAAAATCGCCGCAGTTTTATCCATAAAGAATCATCGGTTAATAGATCATCCAGGTGCAGCATAAGAAACCCGCCATGCGCTTTTAGCAAGCTACCGGCGCGAATACGCATAAGATCGGTCCTCAGTTTGCTATTTTCGAATTGATAATCAATGCTACCGAACAAGGAGGATATGGAGGGATTGTCCTCGATAAAAACAGGTGCTCCTTGTACATCCGCGTTGTCTACCACCAGATTGATCAGATAACGAGAGAAAATTCGATTTAATTCCGTCTGCTGCTTTTCTTCCTCGATATCATTTGCCTGAAACACTATCAAATTATCGAGAATATCCAATTCTATCTGCGAGAAAAAAGTCTTCAGCCGGTCGTTGAACTTTAATTCTTGCTGTAATCCGTTATAGATGTTCTCCAATGCAAGATTCAGTATAGGTTGAACAAGGCGCCGTTGCAGTACAGCCAATGCTTGGCTCCTTTCTTTCTCTATGCGTTTGAATTCGCCAAAATACTGTTCGATCGCTTCACGCAATTCCTGCTCGGCTTGCTCTATTTCAACCCTGCGTATCTTGGGCAACTTCAATAAATTTTCTGCTGTAAGAATTTCATTTTTTTCATTCAACATGGTAAAAACGATTTGCTCGTTCTCACGATGTATAGTGAAATGCAGAGATTCGGCAAACTTATCCAGCTCGATGTAAGCCTGATCCGTTGCGATCTTAAAGTTTTTTTCGATGTCATTACTGTGAAGCTTGAAATCTTGCCCATTCAAACATTGGCTTATTTCAATCGGAAGCGATTTCGCAAATTGCATCAGCGATTGACGCAACATTCGGCCTTGCCCGGCTGGTAAGTGCAAAGCCAAAGGTCTTTCAGGTGAAATAAAATCGTACAAATAGCACAAATCCGGTGACGGCTGCCTCGTTGCTGCTGTAGTCGTCATAGCTTGATGCAATAGAGTAGTGCGCCCTGATCCTGCTTCTCCTAGAACAAACAAATGATAATCCGGCTGCATCATATCTAAACCAAAGCGTGTGGCTACTTCCGCCCTTTCCTGACCAATCCAGGATAACGTGCATTGCAATAGTTCCGATGTATCGGAAAATCCCAGTGAATCCGGGTTGATGGTAAGACGTAATTGAGATGAATCTAGAGCGTTAGTCGACATATTGGGATAATGATTATAAAGCGAGAGTATTTCGCGAATTACCCGTATTGTATCTATTTAATAGATACTGAAAAAAATCTTTGTCAATTGCTATCGGGACAGTGACTTCTAATGGAGAAGTTAATACAAGTGTTACAGCGATTAAATTTTAATATGTTTGATTCCCAGTTTCTTGGGGCGAAGATGGGTTGGAAGGTGGTGGATTTAGAGTGTTTATAGTTTTCCTATCTTTTGCTGCAGGACGCTCATTTTACTCATCATTTTGGCTGGAAGATACACGGATATTGGACATTCTGGCGGAAATGATGATGGTAAAATGATGTATGGATGAACTAGCCGGTGTGCAACTGGAAATGACTAGATATCCCTGCACACGGTCTGTAATCGTTATATTACAAACGTGCACATCCTGGGTCTTCGCGAATTACGTGAATCTTGCCTGCAACGAGATCTGTAAGGTTTGTATGAATCCCTGAAGGCCACTCAACAATCACTGATTCGACCATAGAATTATTTGCCAGGCCAAAATGAAGTCGGCGATCGTCTTGAACGCCATTGCGTATCCCTCCTGCCTGCAGGCGAGCCTGTTGTTTGCCGCCAGCCGTGACTACGACTCGTGCACCGATACCATCGCGATTGGATTGGCAACCAATAAGATCAATCTTCAACCATTGGTTGCTTCCTCCTTTATTGCGCAAGAGAAATTGGCGTCCGTAATTAAATGGATATTCAAGCTCTCCTCCGTCGGTAACTAGCAGATCGAGATAGCCATCATTGTCATAGTCGGCTACGCTGACCTTTCCACCCTTGCCAATATTTCTGGTGCTTGCTCCACCTGCATCGGGTACAGGCACAAATGCTCCGTCAACATTTTCAAGCAAAACATTGTATCGATTGCGCAGACCATTAGCGCACGTAAGGTAAACATCGAGATCCATGTCATTGTCGAAATCGCCAACAGCCACCGAGCGACACGAATCTGTCAGTTCATAGCCAAAATTTTCATCAACAATAAACTCACCTTCGTGCCGGGATAGCATTACCAGCTTGCTGCTAAGATCTTTAGTCCAAAATTCACGCCCATCTGAAACTACTTTCTCAAATTCAGCATCGATTGCTCCAAATTTTGCTCGAAAAGCATCCGCCCCGCGAATCTCAACCCGCCACTGTCCGATATGCGGCACCCAACCGACATACATACCGGGGAGCGTTTGCAGCCCCAAGTTTACAATACCGCTCATCTCAGGGTTGGTGGCATCCAACTTCAATTTGATGAAATATCGAAGTTGACCCCGGACAACCTCGGAAACAAGTTCCGCTAAGTTACTGCCGGACTCACCGACGTGTATCATGCTAGGAGTCCAAGGATCAAACGCGCCATAAACGCGAATAGCCAGTTTGGTTGGTCCTTGAAGCCAGAAATTCAAACTTCCTTTTTCTATTGACGATATTCCATGTGCATCGACAGTAACCTGACGGCGGGTTTTGGGATCCAGTATCCATGAGCTTACCGTTGGAGTATGTAAAACCAACAGATTATCTTCCAGGTTTCCATCAAAGTCTGCCACCGCAGTATCCTGCAAGTATCTGAATTTATGTCGGGGTTCCTCAAGTATAGGTAAAGGTGTGGTGTCACCTAGCCGATACAGGTCCTGGGGATAAAATACCCAACCGGATGTCAGCAGGTGCACGGCAGAATCGAAGTAAGCCAATTGAGCGAATTCCCCGATAGTTTGTTTCGTCATTTCAGGCGTAGCATTAAAAGTCCCATCTTTTTCCTGCAACATCAACCGGCTGGGCCCGAGGTCGTCAAGTGGACGTTTTTTATTGACCATATAGAGATCCAGCAGACCATCATTATTCCAATCCAGCCACAGGGGTGTCCTGCCACGTCCAAAACTATCATTTAATCCACGCACTATGGCTTCATCAATTAGCTTGTTCGCATTGTTAACATAAAATGCCTTATCGTCGGCGGCTTTGCCTCCCCGGTTTCCGTAAAGTTCAATCAAATCCTGATCACCATCATTGTCAAAATCAGCCCAGGCACCCCCATGAGCATCGCGGAAAGAATTTCCTTCCCAAAATTCCTTCAGCCTCTCAGTGAAAGTACCATTGCCGTTATTGATATACAGCTGCGGTCGATTGGTATGGTTGCCCACCCAGATATCAAGCCAACCGTCTCCATTGAAGTCGCCCCACGCTGAACCGTAACCGGCTCGAAGTGTAGTTGTGAGACCCGCCGATTTAGTTTGATCTTCAAATGCGATTTCGGCGTTTAATGTTTGAATGCTTCCGAGGGAAAATACAGTAAAACAATAAGTTATTATTTTTATTAACTTAATCATTTATTGGTTTTTTGGATTATGGTTGTATCATGATTGTAATATGAATAACTGAAATTTGAATGCTCCGTCAGAATTCATGATTAATTTTTTGAAGGAATATAGCCGGCTGGTTGTTCCGCACCCGAACCAAAGAAGTGTGCTTCCAGTTGTTCTGCTAAATATTTGCGTGCTTTTGCGTCTGAAAGATTTAAACGGTTTTCGTTAACTAGCATGGTTTGGTGTTCGATCCATTGACGCCATGCTTCTTTGGAAACATTCTCAAAGATACGCTTACCTAATTCTCCGGGGTAGGTTTGAAAATCCAGACCTTCGGCTTCTCGGCCTAGTTTGATGCATTTAACCATTCTTGTCATTTCATGCTCCACATTAATCAAAAAAGATATTCAAAAGGAAAAAGCTGTCGTTGTGAGCGATTCCGTTGAGTAAGCCGTCTGTGCATATTTTGCACGATAAGCTACAGGTGTTTGATTAGAACCTTCGAGCGGCGCTGATAGTTATATAAATTCTGTTTGACTGGTGGTAATTCAGCAGTTGTGGCTTCGCTAAAGCCGTGTTCAATAAACCAGTGCGCTGCATGTGTGGTGAGTACAAATAAGGTATAAATATCTTGAGACATGGTTTCTTTTTCGATATGTTTAAGTAGATGACTTCCATATCCCCGGTCGCGATAATTCGGATGAATTGCCAGACAGGCAAGTTCGCCAGCGTGTTCTTCGGAGAAGGGATACAGAGCTGCGCAACCTAGCATACTGCCGTCATGCTCTAGCACTGTAAAGCGGTCGATTTCAATTTCCAATAATTCACGGCTACGCCTGACCAGAATACCTTCGGCTTCCAGTGGCTCAATCAGCTGCAGAATACCGCCGACATCTTCAATTTTCGCTTTTCTGAGCGTTTGCAGCGTTTCTTGCGAGATCATCGTACCGATGCCATGATGGGTGAAAAGTTCTTGCAAGATGGCACCGTCGTTATGACGGCTGATCAAATGCGTGCGTGTCACACCCATTTCACAGGCTTTGGTAGCCGATTGCAGCCAGGGACGGATCGTATCCGCTAATAACGGTGTTGTTTCCGAAGTCTTATTTCTCAATAATAAATTGCTTTCCGCAATCGTGAGTTCGCGGGGCAGTAATTCCGGTTTGTTAGTATCGGATGAATTGTAATCCGTGGTATCTAGTAAAAAAATCAGCTTCTCGGCTTGCAACGCGATTGCCACTTCGGTGGCTACATTTTCCATTGTCAAATTGAATATCTCGCCCGTTGGTGAGTAACCCAAAGGTGAAATCAGCACTACATCACCTTGCTCTAGACGCGAATGAATTGCCTGTGCATTGATTTTACGTACCTTCCCCGTGTGCATCAAATCAACGCCTTGTATGATTCCATGCGGACATGCAGTAACAAAATTCCCGCTGGTGACACGAATAGCTGCATTGGCCATCGGTGAATTGGGTAATCCCATTGACAGTAACGCAGCAATTTCATGATGCACGCGTCCTACGGCTTCTTTGACACATTGCAATGAAGCAGGATCAGTGACGCGCATACCCATAACGGTTTGGGTTTCCAATTGTGATTCATTCAGGCGCAATTGAATTTGCGGGCGTGCACCATGCACTAAAACCAGTCGGACACCAAGACTGGCAAGCAAGTTAATATCGTGAATGAAGTGCACAAATTTTGCATCGGTGATTATTTCACCACCAAAGCCTAGGATAAAAACTTTGTCACGAAATGCATGAATATAGGGTGCAACTGAGCGAAACCAGGAAACAAACTCAGCCATGGTATTCATTTTATTGTTGATAGCCATTGTCAATAATCTCCCCAGAGTGCCTGCATGGCTGCAATCGTCGCTAAAGCCGCACTTTCGGTACGCAGTATGCGTTTCCCGAGGCGCAAGGGAATGAAGCCGGAATATGAAATGGCTGTTTCTTCTTCTGCTGTAAACCCGCCTTCAGGGCCGATCACAAGCGTTATATTGGCATCAGCAGCTGGTTTAGATATGTTTTTTAATCCGTTTGTGGTTTGGGTGGACAGCATGAGATGCATATCATTCGCGCAATGAGAAGTTTTCTTCTGGCTCAACCATTCCGCTAGTGGAATTAATGGGAGAACTTGCGGTAAACAGTTTCTGCCACATTGTTCGCAGGCAGAGATGATAATTTTTTTCCAGTGTTGGAGGCGTTTATAAGAGCGCTCATCGGATAAATGCACGATACTGCGAGCAGTGAAAACCGGTTGAATACGAGTTATGCCCAGTTCTACTGATTTTTGTATGATCCAGTCCATTTTCTCGTTGATGCAGATGGCTTGAGCGAGCTCTATGGACAACGGTGATTCCCGATCGGTATTGTGATAAGCATCGATCAACACCGTGGCACTGGATTTGCTGATTGCTTCAATATGTGCAGAAAATTCTCCACCAAGTCCGTTAAATATCGTGATTGGATTACCATTCTTCAGCCGTAGCACCCTTGTCGCATGATGCTTGTTTTCAGCGGATAATTCGATGATTTTTCCTGGGGTGATTTCTTCAGGATGATAAAAGCGCGCATGCATGATGAACTGGTGTTAGGAAAGCGACAGAGCAAGTGACAAATTCAATAAATGGACTCATGTTAATATAACACGTTATGAGTCTGGCATTGTTTGCCCAGTGAGTAGATTTTAAAGGCAGCAAGCTGAAAAATAAATTTTTGCAGCATTTTCAAGTGTAGGAGGTGTATATGGCAAGTTTGGAAACACCGGTGTGCGATTTTGGCTGGAAAGCCATTGATTTTGATTTGCCGGGTGTCGATGGCAAGCGTTATAACCTGGCGTCTGTAAAAGGTGAAAACGGACTGCTGGTGATGTTTATTTGCAATCATTGTCCGTATGTCAAGGCGGTGCAAGATCGGATTATTCGCGATGTCGATGAATTGAAACGCCATGGTGTAAATGCTATTGCGATCATGTCGAATGATCCCGCGGACTATCCGGAGGATTCTTTTGAGAATATGGCTCTAATTGCGAAACAGCTGAATTATCCTTTTCCGTATGTCTGGGATGAAACCCAGGAAATAGCTAAGCAATATGGGGCAGTATGCACTCCCGATTTTTTCGGTTTCAATAATCAGCTGGAGTTGCAATATCGCGGACGTCTGGATGCCTCGCGCAAAGAAGCGGCACCCACAGATGTTCGTCGCGATTTGTTTCAAGCCATGGTGCAGGTTGCAAAAACTGGTCATGGTCCGGAAGAGCAGATTCCCAGCATTGGTTGCTCAATCAAGTGGCGTTCGGAGTCATAGTGCTAGAGGATGTTATTACGGCTGTAAAGGAGGTTGCCCAGCAAGTCATCATGCCGCGTTATCTGCGGGTAGACAGGCGGCTTAAAGCGGATGGCAGTTTTTTTACCGAGGCGGATGTTGCGGCACAAAATGCTTTGCTGGAAAGATTGCAAAAAATTCGCCCCGCTGCTGCCATGGGTGAAGAAATGACCCAGCAGGAACAAGAGGTGCAGTGGATTAAGGGAAATACAGGATTGTGGAGCGTAGATCCGATTGATGGTACTTCCAATTTCTTCAATGGGCTGCCTTATTTTGCGATTTCTGTGGCTTTCATGGAACAGGGGAAAGGTGTTTTGGGCGTAATTTATAATCCGGCAACCGATGAGATGTTTTATGCAACTCAAGGTGGTGGCGCTTTTTTGAATGGGGTCGCGCTACCTCTCAAGCGATATGTTCCGACATTATCAAGCGCTATGGCAAATATTGATTTGAAACGACTCGACCGAAGATTCGCAGCCAAAGTGGCTGCCTTCCCGCCGTTTGCATCACAAAGAAATTATGGTGCTTGTGCGCTGGAGTGGTGTTATACCGCTGCGGGTTATTTTGATTTGTATTTGCACGGTGGGCAGAAACCTTGGGATTATGCGGCTGGATCGCTGATTCTTAAAGAAGCGGGTGGCAGCATGTGCGGTTTTGACAATGATGATTATTGGGCTGGATCGCTGTGGCATCGATCTGTAATTGCGGCATTGGATCCTGGGTTATTCATACAGTGGCGTGATTGGGTGCGCGCAAATCGCAAGGAATAGGGAAAGCTATTGAAAATTATCATTTTGGGTGCCGGCCAGGTTGGATCAACAGTTGCTGAAAGTTTGGTAAGTGAAGCCAATGACATTACCGTGGTAGACATTGATCCGCTGCGTTTGGCACTATTACAGGACCGTTTGGATTTACGCACTGTGGTTGGCAATGCCTCGCATCCTTCCGTTTTAGTTAATGCTGGTGCGGACGATGCAGATATGGTGTTGGCGGTAACCGAGCACGATGAGACCAATCTGGTTGCGTGTAAGCTGGCAGCTACCTTATTTAATACACCCACTAAAATTGCGCGGATTCGATCGACTGAATATTCGGCTTATCCGGAAATCTTCTCAGCCGAGAATTTCTGCGTTGATTTTGCCATTAGTCCAGAGCAGATTCTGACCAAGTATATTGAGAAGCTGATCGAATTCCCTGAGGCTCTTCAAGTACTTGATTTTGCATCAGGAAAGGTGAGTCTGGTTGCCGTGCGTGCCTTAAAGGGTGGATCTCTGGTCGGACAACAATTACAGGAATTACGTAAGCATGTCCCTAATCTGGATTCACGCGTTGCAGCTATTTTTCGTAGAGATCGGCCAATTATTCCCGAGGGGGATACCGTGATTGAAGCCGAAGACGAGGTATTTTTTATTGCCGCCACTAAAGATATTCGGATTGTAATGCGGGAATTGCGGAAAATGGATAATCCGGTCAAGCATGTGATGATTGCGGGTGGTGGAAGAATTGGCCGACGGCTCGGTGCAACACTGGAAAAAGATTATCGGGTCAAGATAATTGAGCGTAATCATCAGGCTTGCGAGCGTTTGGCGAGTGAACTAAGTGATGCGTTGATATTGCACGGTGATGTGACGGATGAAACCTTGCTTGAAGATGAAAATATAGCTGAGATGGATATGTTTTGTGCGCTGACGAATGATGATGAAAATAATATCATGTCAGCATTATTGGCAAAACGCATGGGAGCACATAAAGTTATTGCGCTGATTAATCGGGGCGCTTATGTAGATTTGATACAAAGTAGCGGAATTGATATCGCCATTTCGCCTGCGCAAGTTACGATTGGTTCATTATTGGCTTATGTTCGGCATGGTGATGTTGCTGCAGTCCATAGTTTGCGTCGTGGCGCAGCGGAAGCATTGGAATTGGTGGCACATGGTGATGCTAAATCGTCCAACGTGGTTGGACGCCGGATAGATGAGATTAAGCTGCCCAAAGGCGCGACAATAGGTGCTATCGTCCGTGGATTACCCAAATCGGAAGGGATATTCGATGAAAATCCGAGTTTGGAGCAAGGTAAGGTAGTGCATGAAAGTAGTGCGATCAAAGTTATTATTGCGCATCATGACACGATTATAGAATCAGAGGATCATGTAATTATATTTGTGATCAATAGAAAAATGATTCGAGAAGTAGAAAGGCTGTTTCAGGTTAATGTTGGTTTTTTATAAGCCCAAAATCACATGAATCGACTGTTTACTGTTGTAAATGTGCTGGGTAAGATGATATTGGTGTTTGGGCTGACTATGTTTGTTCCACTTGGAGTAGCATTCTGGGGTGACGACGGTGCGCAGTCAGTTTTTGAAGAATCCATTGTGGTTACTTTCAGTAGTGGTTTAGTGATGTGGTTGGCGACGCGCCGCTATCATCGTGAACTGCAAATAAAAGATGGTTTCTTGCTGGTTGTGTTGGTTTGGTCGGTATTGCCGGCTTTTGCTATGCTGCCATTGTTATTTTATTTGCCTGAGCTTAATCTCAGTATGGCCTATTTTGAGGCAGTTTCCGGATTAACAGCTACTGGGGGCACAGTGTTATCTGGATTGGATAAGTTGCCGCCCTCAATTAATATATGGCGCGGTGAAATTGTTTGGCTCGGAGGTATGGGCTTAATCGTTTTAGCAGTTGCAATTTTACCACTATTGGGGGTGGGTGGTCGGCAGTTACTGAATGCCGAAATACCTGGACCCATGAAGGAGAATAAACTAACTCCGCGTATTGCGGAGACGGCTAAAGGGTTGTGGTCAATTTACGCGGGTTTGACTTTGATGTGTGCTATTACCTACAAATGGGCTGGTATGAATTGGTTCGATGCCGTGATGCATGCTTTTACGACTTTAGGTTTAGGCGGTTTTTCCTCTCATGATGCTAGCTATGGTTATTGGGATTCACCGCTTATTGAGTCAGTTGCAATTATCTTTATGTTGATTGCCGGGGTAAATTTTGCAACACATTTTTTGGCGTGGCGGGAAAAAAATTTAATTCCTTATCGCTATGATTCCGAGGTGGGCTGGTATGTGATGATTATTTTGTTCAGCTGTCTGGGGTTAGCATTTTATCTATGGTTTAATAATGTTTACACCGAGCCGCTGATTGCCTTACGTTATGCCGCTTTTAATATAGTTTCCGTTGCAACGACTACTGGTTATAGTAATACCGATTACAGTCTCTGGCCGATGTTTGCCCCATTATGGATGTTATTTTTATCTGGTTTTTGCAGTTCCTCAGGTTCTACTGGCGGTGGTATGAAAATGATCCGGGTACGCATTCTGTATCAACAGGTATATCGCGAAATTATTACGATCATGCATCCTAATGCAGTAATTCCAGCTAAGATAGGACGAAGTATATTGGCTAACCGAATCATCTTTTCGGTACTGGTGTTTTTATTCGTGTACTCTGCAAGCATTTTATTAATGGCGCTGGCGCTAACATTCAGTGGATTGGATGTTGTTACATCTTTTTCAGCAGCAATAGCCTGTATTAATAATCTCGGGCCAGGTCTGGGGGGTATTGGTCCAGCCACGACTTATGCGCTGCTGACAGATATTCAAATATGGATATGCAGTTTTGCTATGGTGCTGGGTAGATTAGAGTTTTTCACAGTACTAGCTATTTTTGCGCCGGCTTTCTGGAGAAAATAAAATTTTTTTGACTGAGAAAGCTGTGAGTAGTGATAATTTACTTCTGAGTAGTTTAAGCCTAATAGAAAAAATGATCAATAATGTATAACCGGATTGATGAGATTTGCTTAATAGGCATAAGGAGTTTTCATGAATAGTACCGGCGCTCTGAAAGGTATTAAGGTTATGATTATTGATGATAGCCGCACGATTCGGAGGAGCGCTGAAATTTTCTTAAAGTCATTTGGATGCGAAGTTATTCTAGCGGAGGATGGTTTTGAAGCAATGTCAAAAATCGTAGATAATCACCCGAATATTATTTTTATTGATATCACGATGCCGCGGTTGAATGGCTATCAAGCATGTATGCTGATTAAAAAGAATGCAATCTATCAGTCAATTCCTGTGATTATGTTATCCAGTAAAGATGGTTTATTTGATAAGGCCAGAGGAAGAATAGTAGGATCTGATAATTACTTGACAAAACCATTTACCGCTGATGGTTTATTCAGCATAATACGGAAGGCTTTAGACTAGCAGAGGTTAAAATATCTAACGAGTTGCCATAGTTCAGCAGGTTGTTTTTTCACATCGCCATTGAGATGCTTTTAAATGCAGTTCAAGGCTAGCTGATACGCCATTAAGCTTCGCCAATCGTCACCTGGCAAAACTCCAAAATGATTCGATACCGTTAATGTGACAGGTGACCATTCCAGACAATTCATTGTTACCATGTGATACTCGAAAATGCCTGGAATAACCTACATCTACTAAACCATTATAACCAACGCCAGCCATCACTATAAATGACACTTTCAATGGATACTTTACTCAGTATTACCGCTTGCAAAGTCTCAATCGCTTACAATCCGGTACTATTTCGGTCAATACCCTAACTCGTCCTTCTTAAACACACCCAATACGGGTTGTTTTAATGTGCCACGACCGCGTTTGAGTTTGCCATGATAACCGTGATGATGTTTCGCACCAAAATAGCTTTCATCAACTTCCACTTTACCCAAGGAAACGCTGATTTCAGCCCCTCCTTCGACTAAGAACAAGGAACGGGCGCGCGATAGCGAAATGCATCAAACCAAGAAAGGCCAGCAATGGCACTTCGGCATGAAGGTACACATCGGTGTCGATGCGCAATCAGGGCTTGTTCACACCCTGATCGGAACGGGCAGCCAATGTCCACGATGTTACTCAGGCACAGGCGCTGCTGCATGGTGATGGAACCGATGTGTTTGGTGATGCGGGCTACCCAGGCATTGAAAAACGACAAGAGAATCCTGAATTGCCCGTAACCTGGCATATTGCAATGCGTCCTTCCAAGCGCAAGGCATTGCCCAAAACAACAGCAGGCGAACTGATGGGAAGCTTGAACATGCAAAAGCCAGCATTCGCGCCAAGGTTGAGCATCCCTTTCATGTTGTAAAGAATCTGCTCATGCACCGCAAAACCCACTACAAAGGAATGGCCAAAAATAACGCTCAGATGTTTTCACTGTTTGGGCTTGCCAACTTGCTGCTGGCTCGCCGGTGGTTATATAGCTCAGCCAGCCGGATTGCGTCTTAAAGACAAGAATTGAGGGGAATAATGCAAGAAATAGCGCAATTCAAGCCAGAATATGGCAAATTCTAACCTAATATCCCAAAACCGTTCGCTTAGCCCCTGGGGTACGGTGTATTAATCAGTGTTTCCCTAACAAATTGCTTCTGGTTGTCTAAAGACTACGAAATTATATGGCATGATTCACCGCCGTTTATAGTATATAAATTAAGAAATATTATTGTACGCATTGAGTTATAGTCGTTATCGTTAGTATTTGTATTAAAATGAAATTAATGAGAGTATTGGTAAAAATCCTTTTAGAAGGGGAGGTAATTTTATGACAAATGACTTGACTTTGAACCCCAAGGTCGACTAGCCTGAGAGGTGTAGCTAAAAGCGGGGTAGAATAATATAAGTTATATGAAGGTTTTGGCTACCGAGTTTAGAAGTACTAATTAATTAGTATTAAGTAAGAAGTATAAGGGTAGTATTAGAGAAGAACGAGAAGTAGTTTTGATTAACAGTTAGGAGGTAGAAACATGGCAACAACCTATGGCACAACTAGCGGCGCGGCGAGCGCCAACTATGACATGTCGCTGTGGTACGACTCGAAGTATTACAAGCTGGGCATGTTAACGATGCTTTTGGTAGCGATATTTTGGATCTGGTACCAAAGGACATTTGCATATTCACATGGCATGGACTCGATGGAGCCTGAATTTGACAAGGTATGGATGGGACTGTGGCGCGTACACATGACACTGATGCCACTGTTTGCGTTGGTAACCTGGGGGTGGATACTGAAGACCCGCGATACCAAGGAACAACTGGACAATCTGGATACCAAGCTTGAGATCAAACGTTATTTTTACTGGATGATGTGGCTGGGTGTGTATTTGTTTGGTGTTTACTGGGGCGGCAGCTTCTTTACCGAACAGGATGCAAGCTGGCACCAGGTGATTATTCGTGACACGAGCTTTACACCGAGTCACGTAGTGGTGTTTTATGGCTCATTCCCGATGTACATTGTATGCGGAGTAGCGGCCTACCTGTACGCGATGACGCGTCTGCCATTGTATAGCCGCGGCACATCGTTCCCGTTGGTGATGGCGATTGCAGGCCCATTGATGATTCTGCCGAACGTAGGGTTGAACGAATGGGGACATGCTTTCTGGTTCATGGAAGAACTGTTTAGCGCACCGTTGCACTGGGGCTTTGTGATTCTGGGCTGGGCGGGTTTATTTTCAGGTGGTATTGCAGCACAGATTATCACCCGTTACTCTAACCTGACCGATGTAACCTGGAACAACGCAAGCAGAGAAATTCTGAACAATCGTATCGTTCCTTAATTTGGATGGAACTTACCTTCTTCTGTCAGGAAAAGGGGAGGAAGGTAAGGAATATCTCGACTAAGTTTTTGTACTAATGGGAACAAGCCTATAGGCTGACGATAAAGAGAGAAGTAAGGGAAGCGTATCGTCATGTTTTCATATTTAATATCACATGAAATGAAGGGAGGGTCTAGTGAGTAGAACAGACGAAATTATAGCGGCAGCGAAGATGCCGCCGGAAGCGGTCAAGATGTCCAGATATATAGATGCGGTTTATTTTCCAATTCTCTGTATTCTTCTGGTAGGAACGTATCACATGCACTTCATGCTGCTGGCAGGAGACTGGGATTTCTGGCTTGATTGGAAAGACCGTCAATGGTGGCCTGTAGTAACACCGATTGTAGGTGTCATGTACTGTGCGGCACTGATGTATTACCTGTGGGTAAACTATCGTCTGCCATTTGGCGCGACACTATGTATCGTATGCCTGTTAGTAGGTGAATGGCTGACCCGTTACTGGGGTTTTTACTGGTGGTCGCACTATCCGATCAATTTTGTACTGCCATCGACCATGATTCCTGGTGCGTTGATGCTGGATACGATTTTATTATTGACGGGTAACTGGTTGGTAACCGCACTGTTAGGCGGTGGATTCTGGGGTTTATTTTTCTATCCGGGCAACTGGCCTATTTTTGGCCCCACCCACTTACCGCTGGTTGTAGAAGGCGTATTGCTGTCAGTAGCTGACTACACAGGTTTTCTGTATGTACGTACAGGTACACCGGAATATGTTCGCCTGATTGAGCAAGGATCGCTGCGTACTTTTGGTGGTCACACCACGGTTATTGCTGCGTTTTTCTCAGCCTTTGTATCAATGCTGATGTTCTGCGTATGGTGGTACTTTGGCAAACTATACTGTACTGCTTTCTACTATGTTAAAGGAGAAAGAGGACGTATATCGATGAAGAATGACGTAACGGCATTTGGTGAAAAAGGCTTTGCACAGGGGATTAAATAATGAATATAAAAAGCATTTTTAAACTGGGCGTATTAGGCCTGTATGGAGCGGCGATAGGGGCGGCCTCACTGGCGCTGACGCTGACGGTAGATGTTAATACAGCGGCGGCACACGGTGAACGTTCACAAGAACCGTTTCTGCGTATGCGTAGTATTCAATGGTATGACCTGAAATGGCAACCTAAAGTCACCAAAGTAAATGACATTGCAACCATGACAGGGAAATTTCACCTGGCGGAAGATTGGCCACGTGCGGTAGGTAAGCCTGATCGTGCATTCTTTAACGTAGGTAGCCCAAGTCCGGTGTTTGTACGTTTGAGTACCAAGCTGAATGGCGAACCGACATTCATATCAGGACCGTTGATCATTGGTCGTGATTATGAGTTTGAAGTTAAACTGAAAGCGCGTATTCCAGGCCGTCATCACATGCATGCAATGGTGAACGTAAAAGATGCGGGCCCTATTGCAGGACCAGCAGCGTGGATGAACATTTCAGGCAGCTGGGATGACTTTACCAATCCTGTAACCACATTGACAGGAAAAACGATTGATCTGGAGACGTTTAACTTCAGCAATGGTATATTCTGGCACGTTTTATGGACAGGCTTAGGGGTATTCTGGATTGGTTATTTTGTAGCGAAACCGATGTTTCTGCCGCGTAGTCGTGTATTGCTGGCATATGGTGACGAACTACTGACATCACCGACAGACAGGAAATTTGGTATGGCGATAGCGATACTGACCTGCGCGCTGGTATGGGGAGGCTATCGTTATACTGAAAGCGTACACCCCTATACCATACCGATCCAAGCGGGTGAATCCAAGGTAGAGCCATTACCGATTGCACCGAATCCGGTAGCGATCAAGGTAACCCATGCTAACTATGACGTTCCTGGACGTGCGTTACGCGTGACGATGGAAATCACCAACAACGGAGACTCAGCGGTTAACATCGGAGAGTTTACGACAGCGGGTGTTCGTTTTGTAAATCCATTGGGTCAAAAGCATCTGGATCCTGATTATCCAAAAGAGCTGGTAGCTACTGGTTTGACAATGGATGACGACAGAGGGATTGAACCTGGAGAAACCCGTGAAGTTAAGATGGAAGCCAAAGATGCGTTGTGGGAAGTCCAACGTTTGATGGCTTTGTTGGGCGATCCGGAAAGTCGCTTTGGTGGTTTGCTGATGACATGGGATGATGACGGCAATCGTTATATTAACAGTATTGCTGGTGCTGTAATTCCAGTCTTTACCAAGTTATAATCTGGTATAGCATCAATACACCGGTACACCACTGTCGGAAGACAGCCGGTGTACCGGTTTTTTTATAAGTAAAAACAGAGTGAAATTTAAGGTATCACAAGAGAATGCGGATAATGGAACTGGAAAAATTAGAGATGCTTACCCAAGAGGAGGATTTGTCGTGGTCAGACAAATAACACAAGCAGGGATTGCAGTCTTTATACTTGTTATGGCACTTTACACAAGTACAGTTGGTGCACATGGCAAGGTAGCCATGGAAGAAGATAATTGTATGCGTCGGATCGGGGAGAACATGATTCACCTCAGTACTTATCAACCTCAAATTGATAAGGAAGGTCATTATTGTACAGATATACCCAAAGCCGGCAATGCCATACTTGTTATAGATCTGGTTGATCCTGAGTTGCGAGATATACCGGTTGGAGTAAAGATAATAAAAGGCAGCAATGCAGCCGAAGGAGAAGCAATTACCAGCTTGCGACCTGCATTATATGAAGACGGTGTAATTAGCACGCAAAATGTATTGGATCAGGGGAAATATTTGGTACTGATTACAGCCGAAGGCCTGCCGCCGTTGAACTATGAGTATCATCTGCGGGTGGAAATGGTTAATTATGCCAATGTATTCAGAGCCACCGTAGGGCCTGCAGTGGGTTTGTTGTTGGCCACAATACTGGTATATAAGCTGTTTAGATCAAGGCGTTTCAAGAGTTGGTTGGCATCGCGCCGCGCAAAGCCGAACTAAATAACATTGACAATTCAAAATCAAGAGAACTTAGCAACAACCATTTATCGATACAGGAAAATTTTAAATGTTAGCAAGATTAATAAAAATCAAACAAGTATTATTGGCAGCATTGCTTGCGATGAGCATGCTACTCGCAGCACAAGTACAAGCCCATGGTGGGCTGGCTTTAGCGGATGATATGTGTATATTAACAGTTGGACCATATCGGATGCATTTTACGGGCTATCAGCCATTATCACAGGAAGAGGAATTTTGTGAAGATATACCAGAAGTAGGCAAGACCGTGATAGCGTTGGATTATATTCAGGAGGAACTGCGTCCGTTGACGACAGAGGTAAGGATAATTCGGGATACGGGCTCAGAAGAAAAACTGGACGAGATTACGGTATATCACTTGCCACCTAAAATATATCCCTCGGCATCGATTACGGTAGAGCATGTTTTTCCGGAAAAGGGTAAGTTTGTAGGACTGGTGACGGTTACGGGAGGTGCGCAGGACTATGTATCGAGGTTTCCATTTTCAGTAGGGGAGGGTCGTCCGGTATCGAAGGTTGCAATCATTGCACCAATAGTAATGCTCATTGCGGGGGCTGCAGCTTTTATCATGATGCGTAAACGTAAAACTGAGGGATAGGCACTATTTAAGAAAGATTCAGTTCGCTGTAATGGCAATATAAAAGGCACAAAATTAATTTGTGCCTTTTATTAATTAGTCACCCCTGGAAAAGATGTCTTACAATTATCATTGAGATTGAGAAATTGAATTTGATATTTCTTTTTCTTTTGAAAATTGCTTTCATTGGCTAGATTTTCATCGAAAAATTAGGAAATTTTGCATCCTTCCCCCATAGAAGGAACAACCAAAAATGGCTAGCAGCCATTTTTCCAGATTCCAGGCGCAAGCGGCCGTCAATAAATTGATACAATCGCCAATAACTCCTTTCAAGAAGTTTCTCGCCAATCTGTAATCCGATTTCAAGTGACCGATAATCGGTTCAATCGCTGCACGTCTTCTGCATTGTTTGCACTTTTTATCTTTCTGGTAGCGTGAATCTCGTTTAAGCGCTTTCCCTGATAAAATGATTCGGGTGCCATTGACTTCACTTCACGTTTGCCACGGTAACCACGATCACACACCGCTTGCTTGACGGCTTTGCCGCGCGATGCTTCAACTGACGCAATATTTCCGGTAACGTATGAATATCATGCTGGTTTTGTTCGTGACTGATCGCGCCCAATGATTAAATTACCTTATGCGATACTAGCAATCGATGCTTTGCTGCCATACTCGTATTGCTTGTGGTCTTCTCCCTTAGCCCTACAATACACTTGCGGCTCATGCAACGAGTAGATCTTGTTTGTGTATCCTTCGGTTGCGGGGCTAGAACCCGCTCATACAGTAGAAAATCCTCTTGGTAGCGCTCAAAAAAACAGTGTTGCAGCAATCCCCGGCGTAATTCCCGTATCAAAATACCGGATAGACAAGCGCAATGATTTCACTTCTTTGACGAATGTACGCCGCTGACAGATCTCCATAGATTTTACCGATCCTGTTCAGGCGATTAATGATTTTGATCGCTAGTTTGCTGTCAGTAGGATAGGTAATGTTCTTCTCTTATATCGTCGTCTTAATAAGAACCACATCTTCCAACGCTGCACGCCCATGCAATCCACCACTCATACAGAAAATTCCCTCAACTCCTGCAACGCCAATCATTTACAATGATGCACCAGTTTCGTACTGCGGCAAGGCAATTTCGTTGGAATTCCATCATGCCGGAAAACGCCTGGTAATAAGGATTGCGTTTCCTCTGTAACACTACCGCTTCATCGCTCAAATCCTCTAATTGCTTGAAATCCATAACCCAACCATCAAGCGTATTGGTTTACCGGGCGCACCGATGCCGCCAGGGTATTTCCAGTGCGAGCTAGCGGGGGCAAGCTGCAATAATAGGCCTGTTACAAACTGGATGATGGGAAGTTTTGTTGAGTGCAAGCCCGTTCATCACCATTTCGACCAGAAATAAGCGCTAATTTTAACATTACTGGTCGGTTTGTTATGCCTACATACAGCCTCATTTACGCTATGAGAATTTTGCAAAAGTCTCGCTATATATCATCTGGTTGGATGTATTTGGGGGCGACTAATTAAGTTATCTAGAACTTATCTGGGGATTCAAAGCTAGGATATTTACAAGTTGGTTTGAAAATGAATCAAGCATGTGCTAGTAACCTACGGTATCTTATATTCTCAGGATTTACTTACATTGGGCTGGTGAGATAAACGCAACGTATAAATTCTTTCTTTATTCAACGTCATCAATAAGTTGATCGGATCGATAAAATTCCAGTATTGCTGTAGTAAACTTGTTTTAATCTCTGCGGGTTTAATTCTCCTCCCCCTTGGGGCGGAAGCTGGTTGAAAACCAGCAGATTGTAGAGCGCAGTTAATACCCCGCTGCTTGCGGCGGGGTGCTTTATTTGAGATTTGCTGCTGATGCTTCTCTTGTGCACGTAAATTTAAACTGTCAAAAACAATAATATTCAAATTAATTGGATTAATGCTTAATTTTATCAGTTTTCTCTGCCATCATTAGGGCCAGCATACGGACACCCACTATGAAACTATTAATCGCTGAGCGATCTAGTAAGACGCATAGTTTGCCAGACGATGTGCAATAATATTTGACAGTTTGGAATACTGTATGGTTGACACAATCGACTGGACAAATAATCATGTCGGCTGTTTTTTCCATAAGTAGAAATAAATTATCCAGAGTGTCATTTGAATCACCATGAAATGATATGAATGTACCGCCAGAGTTTTTTACAATCTGATTATATTTTGGATAAAGTTTGATTTTACCGCCCACGCATAGAATGGTTTTTCCATTTAATGGATTGTTATAATATTTGTTAGTTTGGTTATTGTGGTTTATGCAACCAATAATTCCAATTGAAGAAGATGCTTTAATCAGGGGTGCCCAATTAATGATACGAGAATCTTGGGTTGCAGAAGGATGCTCTTTGATAATTTTTTGTTTGAGAAGCACCAGGCTTTGCTTCAGCAAATGAGCAAATTTTATAAATTTATGTAAAGCATCTCCACCCCTTGAAGAAATTTCCGTACAGGAAGGAATGGAGTAGTGATAATGAAAACTTGTACTTGATGTAGTCATAGCAGCCTGCTTCTTTAGAAATTTCATAAGAGAATCTCCTTTAAATCATCAGCAAGTAAAAAATGGCTGGCTGACCTAAAAAGTAGGTTGGCTGGCTAAATGTACTGCTGGAGAAGGAAGAGCAACTCCAGCAGTATTGAAAACGCTAAATCTGGCTTTGTAGCCAGTTATGGATTCCGACCTTTTGCATGACGCCGAGCTGGCTTTCTAACCAATCGATATGCGCTTCGGTATCTTCAAGAATATGCTCAAAAATTTCTCTTGATGCAAAGTCTTGGCTTGATTCGCAAGCTGCTATTGCAGATAGCAGAGTTTTCCGTGATGTAAATTCAAGCTTTAGATCACAAGCGATGCATTCCTCAACAGTTTCACCAATCATCAACTTTCCTAGATCTTGTAGATTGGGTAAGCCTTCCAGGAAGAGGATTCTTTCAATCAGAAGATCAGCGTGCTTCATCTCTTCACACGATTCTTCAAATTCGTGTTTTCCTAAGCTGTTAAATCCCCAATTCTTGTACATCCGGGCATGCAGAAAATATTGGTTAATGGCTGTTAATTCGTGTTGTAACTGCTGATTTAGCCAGCGAATGATATCTACATTACCTTTCATTTTTAGCTCCTAAGACAAATAGTTTTACTTGGGCTGAATTCATTTGAAAAGATATCGCTCAGTTACTGTCAAATTATTTATTGCTTGCCATTGTTATTATGCTGCAGGCAATTGTCATTGCTGAGTAATTCTTGTTATGAATCCATATCATATATCCGCTTACTTTTACCACGGTTCAGAATGATTTTCGTATATGAACCGCTAATAACTACAAGTATTAATATACATGATATAGGCTCATAATCCACTATTTGTTCAGGATTAACTTGCCGTTTCGCGTACGCCGTAGTGTGTATTGTTCACCTTTGTGCAATATAAATACAACGTCGCCATTTTTAAATAAGGAATTACTATCTATCAGTGCATTTAAATTTGTAAGTTCGGATTGATACAAATTCTGTGCCATTAACTGTGTTAGTGCTTGGGTATTCATATTAATATATAAATGATAATGAGAATTGTTCTCATAGTATATGACGTGCTAATAAAATGCAAGTGTAATCTATAAGATATCTGGCTATTGGCTGGGGAGGATTAACTAATTGCAGTAGTTATTTAAACCCGTGTCCGGAAATGTTAATCTGGCATGAGAACAATAGAAATGATGGTTATTGGTATGAATGATCTGTTGAAAATCCATTAGAATTGACATCACAGATAAATCAAATAATGAGGTGCTAGAATTCGCAGTAATTATGATTGAGCGGCGTAATTTCTATCGCATTCTTTACATTCAGCCTGATGCACCAATGGAGGTGATCAAAGAAAGTTATTGGGCATTGATGCAGAAACTTGTAATGCATCCTGAGCTGGCCAGTCCGGACTGGAATGTGAGCTTACTTAATCTTGCTTATAGTACGTTAAGGGATCCCCTCAAGCGGGATGTATATGACCAAGAATTATTGGATCGATACCATATTAAAATTCTAGGTCAGGGTGCATTGGGCTCCAATGATAGGCTTGGAGCGGAAAGAAAGCCTAGTGAGCATGCGGACAATTTGAATCAACGTAATTATTATCGGATTCTTCAAGTTCAATCTGATGCACCAATTTCAACAATTAAAGCGAGTTATCGAGTATTAAAAGAAAGTTCTCTTCAAGATAATGTATTGCTTGAGGAAGCCTATCGAATTTTATCTGATCCGGCGGCGCGCACGCGGTATGACGCATTTTTGGCAAGTAAATTACTTCATGCTACGCAAGAAACAGCGAATAAGAAGATTAATTTGCCCAGCTTGGTTTCCGCACCTGGTGCGTCGGAACGCTCTGTTAAGCCTTATCGAGGATTAATTACGCATTATTGTTTTTTCTGCAAAACGCCCTACGTGCCGCAGACAGGTTTATACCAAAGTGAGAATTGTTTGGAATGTGCAAGCCCGCTATTCGTATTGCATCATGAAAATCCGGAATCAACACAGCGTACTATCATGCGAATTCCAGTGAAAGGGGAGTTGGTTTTTTATTTGTTCTGGCCGGGTCGGCCGGTGCAGGGTGTTTTCCAAGATTTATCACCCGCAGGGATACGCTTCTTGACAGAAGTAATGCTGGATTTCAAAGATATTATAAAAATTGATGCGCCAAATTTCCAAGCGGTAGCGGAAGTGACCAATAAATATCATGAGAATCATGCAATTTCGGTGGGTGCCCGCTTTATTGCGGTAAAATTTGCTCAGCAACAGGGTAATTTTATCACCATGCAGGTTTAAAGACTGGTGAAAGCTATCTGTACTTATCAATCAACTAGTATGAAGCAGCGGTATTTCGTCAGATATGGTGAAATCTAAATGTCACACTTCAAATTAAGTTAATCGGTATTTTGAAGTATGCAATACCATTAGGTTCAGCTGGCGGTAGTTTACCGCCTCTGATATTTATTTGTATTGCGGGTAGCAGCAGATTTGGCATTTCTAACGTTGCGTCGCGTTCAGTACGCATCTTTACAAATTCGTCTTCAGTGATTCCGGCATGAATGTGAATATTGCGTGCGCGTTGTTCAGCGACCGTACATTCCCATTCTGGCGGGCGATTGGTGGGAGGGTAATCGTGACACATCAATAGACGGGTTTCAGGTGGGAATGCCAGTATTTTTTGAATGGATTTAAACAACTGGCGGGCATCGCCGCCTGGAAAATCTGCGCGCGCGGTGCCAACATCAGGCATAAAGAGCGTATCGCCCACAAAGATTACATCGTTGATTTGATATGCGATGTCGGCGGGTGTATGGCCTGATACTGCAACGGCTTTTGCTGTAATTTTTCCGATCTGAAACAACTCGCCATCGGAAAACAAATGGTCAAAATGATGGCCATCGGGTATAAATTCATCCCCAAAGTTAAAAATTTTTTTGAATGTTTTCTGAACTGCAGGAATATTTTGACCAATGCCGATTTTTCCACCTAGCTGATTTTTAAGGTAATCGGCTGATGACAAATGATCCGCATGTGCATGTGTTTCTAGAATCCACTGAACCGAAAGACGTTGATCATGAATAAATGCGATTAACTTGTCGGCGTTATGGGTGAGGATTTTACCCGCCTTGGGGTCGTAATCCAGTACGGGATCGATAATGGCGCAGCTCCCTCCCGCTTCATCAAAAACAACATAGCTAATAGTCTGTGTTACGGTATCAAAAAATGCTTGTATGTTGGGGTTCATATTATTCTCCGCGTGGTTTTTCAGATAAAGTTATTGTTGAAAATAGTATCAATAGAAATTAATATATTTTAATATATACTATATAATAATTTAATGATTGACATTATTTTTTCAGTGTAGGGGGTGCATATTAATTATCCAGACTTATTATCATGGCAAGCTGTAGCAGGAGGGCTTGCAATAGGTTTTGCAGTGACAATACTGTTACTGTTTAATGGCCGTATTGCTGGGATATCTGGAATTATAGGCGGTTTATTCCGTATGCAAAGAGAAGATATTGGTTGGCGTATCGCCTTTATTTTAGGGTTGGTTTTATCGGTAACCATTTGGAAGATTTTTTTCGTTCTACCCGAGATACGGATTGAAACCAGCCATTTGATGTTGTTATTAGCCGGTTTATTAGTTGGATACGGAACAAGATTGGGCTCCGGGTGTACAAGTGGTCATGGCGTTTGTGGATTATCGCGAGGATCAATTCGCTCTTTTGCTGCAACAGCAATATTTATGCTGACGGCTATGCTGACAGTTTATGTGGTAAGGCATGTGATTGCCAATTAGTTTAAATAGCTGCGAATAATGGGAGGATACCAAATGGTTAGTTTGATAGCGTGGGTGTCTGGAATCGTATTCGGATTGGGCATTATTTTATCCGGCATGGTTAATCCGGCAATTGTATTGGCTTTTGTTGATATAACCGGTCGTTGGGATGCTTCGCTGATAGGGGTGATGGCTGGCGCAATAGCGGTAAGCTCAATAGCTTTTGCGATTGCAAAGAAACAGGAAAAAAGCTATCTGGGCGGATACATACAGATACCGAGCGTTACCAAAATAGATTCGCGCTTAATATTGGGCGGGATTGTATTCGGGATCGGTTGGGGAATAGCGGGAATTTGCCCCGGACCAGCGTTAGTGCTGTTAGGATCGGGCAGCCTGGAGGCTATTATCTTTCTAGGGGCAATGTTACTGGGAATGGGTATATTTGAAGCTGTGCAGCAGAAACGTCAATAAGTTTACTGACAATTTCCATAAAATAAATTAGGATTAATATCCCTGTCATCATTGTTGAATTTCGGGGCCTCAAATAATTAATTACACTAAAGTATGATAAAACATGAAAACACAACCAGTTTTAAACGGTATGGCAGCGTTACACACATCGGCTGCGGCGGCCTGTGCATTGCTGAAGATTCTCGCTAATGAAGATCGATTGCTCATTTTATGCGAACTGAGTCAGGGAACACGGAATGTGGGGGAACTGGAAGAATTATTGGATATTCATCAACCAACCTTATCGCAGCAACTCACCGTGTTGCGTGAAGAAAATCTGGTTTCGACAGAACGAAGAGGTAAGTACATATACTATAGTCTAGCAAGCTCGGAGGCCATTCAAATCATGGAGACTTTATTCAATCTCTACTGCAAGAAACATTCAACGTGAAAAACTGAAGATTGGTTGTAGTGCCTATGGTTTTTTTGCGACGGATTCTTAAACCGAAAAAGTCTTGGTTACGATACTCAATCGCGGGTTAATAAAGGAGGATAGGCAAGTCCATGGATATTGTTAAACTGGATCACCAGCTTTCAGTGAGTGGTCAGATTAGTGTTGACGACATCAGCGCGATTGTTGCAGCCGGTTACAAATCCATCATTTGTAACCGGCCGGACTACGAAGGGGGCGAGAATCAACCGCATAGCGAAGAGCTGGAAGCAATGGCTAAAGCTCTGGGCATTACTTTTATTTATCTGCCTGTCAAAATGGGTGCCGTACCTACCGAACGTGTGGAAGCTTTTCAGAAACTCATGGTTGAATTGCCTAAACCGGTTCTGGCTTTTTGTAACTCCGGCAGGCGTGCAGCTGCCTTACACGAAATGGCCCGGCAAAGTATTGGCGATAAAGTGAAGGTGCAAGACGCGGTCATCGATGCTTGCAATTGGGGAAATGCTTTCGATGTGGTTGTTATTGGCGGTGGCTCGGCAGGTATCGGGGTAACTGCCAGTTTGCTCAAACGGTGGCCAACCTTACGCATTGCAATTATCGAACCCAGTGACCGTCATTATTATCAGCCTGCCTGGACGCTGGTGGGTGCAGGTGCATACGATATTGCTGAGACGGTAAAGCCGATGGAGGATGTGATCCCAAGAAACGCGGAGTGGATACAGGCATCCGCAGTTGTATTTGATCCGGAGCAAAACAAAGTGCGTCTGAATGATGGGCGGGTAATCGGCTACCGGCAGTTGATTGTATGTCCCGGCATCCGGACTGCATGGGAAAAGATTGAAGGACTGGAAGAAACGCTGGGCAAAAATGGTGTTACCTCGAATTATCGTTATGATCTGGCGCCTTATACCTGGGAATTGGTACAGGGGCTTAAATCCGGGAAGGCGATTTTCACCCAGCCCCCCATGCCCATTAAATGTGCCGGTGCGCCACAGAAAGCCATGTACCTTTCCTGTGATCACTGGTTGCAAGCGGGTTGTCTGGAAAACATAGAGGTTGAATTTGATACGGCCGGCGCTGTGCTATTTGGTGTGGCTGATTTTGTTCCACCTTTGATGGAGTACATCAGGCGTTATCATGCAAAACTGGTATTTAATTCCAATCTGGTCAAAGTGAACGGAGCACAGAAAATTGCTTATTTTGAAATTAAAGATGCGAATGGTACGGTGATTCGCGAAGCAAAGCCCTTTGATTTGCTGCATGTAACACCGCCACAAATGACGCCGGACTTTCTGCGCGACAGCCCTTTGGCGGATGCCAGCGGTTTTTGCAAGGTGAATGAGAGAACATTGCAACATACTGATTATGCCAATATATTTTCCTTGGGAGACGCGTGTTCTTCGCCGAATGCAAAAACCGCTGCGGCTGCCAGAAAGCAAATTGTTGTGGTGGCCGAGAATCTGCTGGCGGAAAAAGAGGACCGGGAATTTACAGCCTTTTACGATGGCTATGGCGCGTGTCCGTTGACCGTGGAAAATGGCAAAGTAGTTCTGGCGGAATTTGGTTTTGGCGGAAAGTTATTGCCCACATTCCCGCTTAATCCTACCGTGCCGAGTAAGCTCTACTGGTTTTTCAAGAAGACTGCTTTTCCATGGATTTACTGGAATGGCATGTTAAAAGGCAAGGAGTGGCTTGCTCATCCTCGCAAATCACACTGAGCTAGCGTGGAAATATTGCTCATCAGCTTATTGCTTGGCGTCTGTACTGGTGCTGTACTGGCGCTGACCGGTGCGGGCGGAACCATTATCGCAGTGCCCCTACTTATCTTCGGATTGCATTTCACTGTGGCTGAATCCGCTCCGATCGCCTTGCTCGCAGTGTGTGTGTCATCAGCAATTGGCGCACTCATCGCGTTACGACAGGGAAGGGTGCGTTACCGCGCGGCAGGATTTATTGCGATTACCGGAATAGTGGTAGCGCCCGCCGGGATATGGCTGGCGCAGAAGCTGCCGAATGCACCTTTGACGGTGTTATTTGCCCTGGTTTTATTTTATGTGGCGGTGAATATGTTGCGGCAAAGCGCGCAGCCGATGGCTGAAACAAGGGATGCGGCCGATCTGCAAGCCGGTCTTGCCGTCATTCCCTGCCGTTTGGAATACGAACACGGCCGCTTGATATGGGGCTGGCCGTGTGTGCGTGCGTTGGGTTATTCAGGCATTGCCACCGGCTTTATATCAGGCTTGCTCGGGGTCGGCGGTGGTTTTGTGATTGTTCCGGCGCTGAAAAGAGCCACCAACCTTCCGATGCAATCCATATTGGCCACATCGCTGGCCGTCATCGCGCTTATTTCTGCGATTGGTATTGCTTCGGCAACTGTTCTGGGCACGATGAATTGGCCTGTTGCACTACCTTTTGCCGCCGGAGCATTAGCTGGCATGTTGATAGGACGGGTCATTGCCGGTTATCTTGCGCCTTCAAGGTTACAGCAAGGATTTTCCGTCGTTTCGATGGGTATAGCGGTGTGGATGATTTTCCGGTTGTTTTGATGAGTTAATTGGTAGTAGCTCAAGCCCGATCTTGACCTGAAAGCTTCAAGAATTAATTTTTATTTAATCCAATTTTGATTGGCTGAGCTCGATCTAAAACAGATAGTGAGATAATGCATGTAATGAGATGGCTTAGAGCGCTAGCGGAAAATTTGTTTCGATCGATGTTTTTGTTAAGTTAGATTTGCTCTGAATCAAAAAAGTCATTATCTATTATTTTTACTTCGTAATAGTTCTTTGTTTGCACACCCACATTAAACTTGTAAATTAAATCAACAAGCTTTAGGCCGTCTAGCAAGATTATAGTATGGTGTGCATTTCTAGCTTTTGCTTCTGCTTTCTCGTCAAAAGATGAAGTAGTTACAAAAATACCTTTACGTGTATCGCCACTCATGGCGCCAATAAAGTTTCGTATGTCAGTTTCACGAACTTTATTTTCGCTATAGCGTTTGGCTTGAATATAGATTTTTTCTAGCCCAAGCTGGTCTTCATTAATAATACCGTCTATGCCACCATCTCCAGCCTTAGCGGTCTCAACAAAATCCCCATAGCCCATTTTCTTTAATAAGATTAGGATTATTTTTTCGAATGCATATGGATCAACTTCCTTAAGTCTTGAAAGTAGCTCATCTTTTACTTCGCGCTCAATTTTTTCAAAACCAGAATCAATCAGATCTTGTGGGCTTGCATCACCCTCAATCTTTGTTTTAGATACTGATTTGTTTTCAGGTTCGTAAAAGGTGATTACGTTAGATTGAATATTATCTAGAGAGACATTTTCTGGTTTAGCAGTTTTTCCTTTCTCGGTAATCTGCACATAACCTCGTTGTGGATAGTGAACTAGCTCACCTTTTTTTAGATAGGATTTTCCCCATGTAATACGATTTGCAATTAGACGATCTCCGCTTTTAGTTTTTTGATCAAGAAGTTCTTTCGGCAAGTCTGAATAAAACCTTTCTTCTACGATTCTAACTAAATCCCGTCCTTTTATGGTTTTTCCGTCTTTAAGTACTTCCAATATTGGAAGAAAAGTTTCATTAAACTTTAGTAATTCCATTAGCTTTCAGTTGTTGTTATTGTTGTCCGAATTGAGGTCTACAATTGAAATTCAGTTTTCTTGCAGCAATTGCTTGCGATAATGACCTAGTTCAGCATGATTTCACGAAGCTTTTCCTCAAGCGGGGGGCGCAAGCCCATTTTGCGTGCTTCTTCGATGGCTGCTTCCGGCTCAACGCCTTGGGTAATGCGATAACTGGCCCACATGGCGCTGGCGCGGTTACCCGATCCGCAGTGAATCAAGACCGGCTTTGGGGCGGATTCGATGATTTTGGTAAATTCGGCCACCTGTTCCCGCGTAATTCCGGCAACCGTGGTCGGAATGTTGAAGTACATCATGCCGGCTCTGTCGACGAGCGCTTTTTCCTCGGCCGTTCCTTCATTTTTAGTGCGCAAATCAATGACGGTTTTAAATCCGGTGGCGGCCAAAGCTTGCGTGCCGCCATCGCTGATCATTCCAGAAATGGCGATTTGTTCTGTGGCGCGGCTGTAGTTTTGCACTTCAATTACCTGATGTCCGAACGGCACGCGTCCGGATGCTTGTGTCAAAGGGGTAAACAGGATGGTCATCAATGCCACCAGAATGATAGAGTATTTCATGGAAAGCTCCATTTGCTATGTTAAGGTAAAAGAATGTTTTCCATTGTAGCGGTACTGGATATTCAAATACAAATTATTCCTGATAACCGGGCGTGTTCATTTTTTACGTTAAAGGAAACTTTTCATGTCGTATGATCCCGATTCGTTCGTTGATAAAACACCCGCATGGCACAGTTATGCGGCAGAAAACGTTCTGCAGGCGTTTGCGACCGGGCAGAGCGGTTTGTCACAGTCAGAAGCCAAGCTACGCCGGGAAAAATATGGCGCCAATCGCTTAAAACCGCTCAAACCCGAAAGTGCAGTTATCCGTTTTTTGTTGCAATTTCATAATGTACTGATTTATATCTTGTTGGGTGCATCGGTGGTGACGGCATTTCTGGGACACTGGGTGGATAGCGGCGTTATTCTGGGCGTTGTGATGATTAACGCCATTATCGGCTTTATCCAGGAAGGCAAGGCGGAGAAAGCGCTCAATGCGATCCGACGCATGCTGTCGCTTAACGCAATGGTATTGCGCGAAGGACATCGGATGCAGGTTCCGGCGGAGCAATTGGTGCCGGGGGATGTGGTGCTGCTGCAGTCCGGTGACAAGGTACCTGCTGATATGAGGTTGCTCAGTTGTAAAAATCTGCGCATCGAAGAAGCTGCGTTGACCGGCGAATCCGTGGCGGTCGAGAAATCCATTCCAGCGGTCGACGCCGTGACAGCGATCGGAGACCGTTTCTGCATGGCGTATTCGGGTACGCTGGTGGTTTACGGCCAAGGGATGGGTGTTGTGGTTGCTACCGGTCAGCATACCGAGATTGGGCGTATCAGCCAGATGATCGCGCAAGTCGATAAGCTGGTTTCACCGCTACTGCGGCAAATGGCAGTTTTTGGCCGCTGGCTGACGGTTGTAATTCTATTCCTGGCGGTGAGTCTGTTTGTTTACGGCTTTTTACTGCATGATTATCCTCTGGGTGAGATCTTCATGGCCGCGGTGAGCATGGCCATCGCCGCAATTCCGGAGGGATTGCCTGCCATCATGACAATTACGCTGGCGCTGGGGGTGCAGAATATGGCGCGGCGCAGCGCCATTGTACGTAGGCTGCCCGCAGTGGAAACACTGGGTGCGGTAACCGTTATTTGCACGGATAAGACCGGCACGCTGACGCGTAATGAAATGACCGTGCAAAGTGTCATGACTGCGTCTGATCAATTGCAGGTCGGTGGCGTAGGTTATGCACCAGTCGGCGGTTTTAGCCGGGACGGAAGGGAAATCAGGATTGCGGGCGATGCCGATATGCTGGAACTGTTCCGGGCCGGATTGTTGTGTAACGATGCCTTACTGCACCAGCATGACGACCGATGGGATATCCAGGGCGATCCGACCGAAGGTGCGCTGGTTACGTTGGCAATGAAGGCAGGATTGGATTCGATTTCCGAGCAGCAAGCATTACCGCGCGTGGATGTGATTCCTTTTGAATCGGCACATCGTTTCATGGCGACGTTGCATCATGACCCTTCAGGACAAGGAGTGATTTATGCCAAAGGTGCCCCGGAAGAAGTATTGGCCATGTGCAGCCATCAGCGCAGCCAGGGAAAAGACGAATCGATTCAATTGGATTTCTGGCATGCCAGAATAAGTGCAGCCAGTGGAACCGGACAGCGCATACTGGCCATCGCCAGCCGCAAGATGCAGGCGAAACAACAAATGCTGGCATTCTCCGATGCTGAAACGGGATTTACCTTGCTCGGGTTGGTTGGCATTATCGATCCGCCGCGCGAGGCAGCCATTGCCGCCGTGCAACAATGTCACGCCGCCGGCATTCAAGTCAAAATGATCACGGGTGATCATCGCATTACCGCCTGTGCAATCGGCACCAAATTAGGGATCGGGGATGGTCAGCGCGCTATTACGGGTATTGAGCTGGACGATATGGATGACGAGCAATTGCGCCGGGTGGCAGCCGATGTGGAGATTTTCGCGCGCGCTAATCCCGAACATAAACTGCGGCTGGTGACAGCGTTACAGGAAAACGGCGAGATTGTCGCAATGACGGGAGACGGTGTGAATGATGCTCCGGCGCTAAAACGTGCCGATATTGGCGTTGCAATGGGACAGAAAGGCACTGAAGTTGCTAAGGAAGCAGCAGAAATGGTGTTGACGGACGATAACTTTGCGTCGATCACCCACGCCGTGGAGGAAGGCCGCACCGTCTACGATAATATCCGCAAAACGGTTGTTTACATTTTGCCGACCAGCACTGGTGAGGCAGGTATCCTGATGCTTGCCATTATCCTGGGGATGGCCTTGCCCATCACGCCGGTGCAGATTTTGTGGATCAATATGGTGACGACGGTGACGCTGGCGATTTCGCTTTCTTTTGAACGGCCGGAAAGCGGAGTGATGTCGCATCCGCCGCATGATCCCAATGCATCAATTTTGTCAGGATTTCTGGTATGGCGCATTGTCTTCGTTTCCTTATTAATGATCAGTGGCGGCTTCGCGCTCTACACCTGGGAAACCCTACTAGGTTCCAGTGTTGAATTGAGCCGCACGGTGGTGGTGAATGCGTTGGTGATGTGTGAAATCGTTTATTTGTTCAATTGCCGCTATCTGGTGGCGCCGGCTTATTCGCGCCAGGGATTTCTGGGCAATCGTTATGTTTTATGGGCGATCGGTTTATTGCTGGTGCTGCAGATGCTGTTTACCTATTGTCCCGTCATGCAGCGATTGTTTGGCACAACGGCACTGGATGCAGCAACCTGGGGGCGGATCATTGCGGTTAGCATAGTTATATTTATGCTGATTGAATTGGAGAAATTTTTGTTGAGAAGACGGGGAATTACGAATTTGTAGTGCAGAATTATTCATCCACCATGCAGATAAAACACATAAGTATTGAGCAGATAGAGGGTAAACAGACTCAGACTGATCCAGCCAATGCTGATGAACAAACGCGTGTTGGGGCGATAAACCAGACCCACGATGACAATGCCGCTCATAATGACTGCCGACAAGGCGGAGAAAGCATGCAAGGGTGAAGTAAAAGTCAGGAGCGGCCCTGCAATAAAAATGATGTCTTCCAATGCCAGTATCAGAATATTGAACAAATTGCTGCCTAATAGATTGGCAATGGCCATATCTAGTGCACCCATGCGCAATGCAGCGATGCTGACGGCAAGTTCCGGAAGCGAGGTGATCCCGGCAATGAATAGCGTGCCTACAAACGTATTGTGCCAACCCACCACTTCGGCCAATTGTGCGCCCGCGAACGGTAGATATATCCCGGCCGCGATAACCGCCAGGGCGGATAAAGCATAGCGCATATAAGCCTGATGTAAGGTTATATCCGGATAACGCTCCGCTACCTGCTCAGCGAACTCTTTTACCTGCGTGTGCTCATGGGTATAGAGTGCCCGCATGGCAACAATATAGAACAATACGATAGCGGGTGTATAAATTCCCATGTGCGCAATAGTAAGAGTGGTTTTGTCGATTAATAAAACATTCAATCCAACAAATCCGATGAGTATCACGCCAAATCCTGCGGATAGAATGTGGCTCGAGCTGGCGCGGCGGTACAATGATTCACCGCGCGCCAGATAGTCCAGTACCACCAGAATAGCCAAATTGAACACGCAACTGCCCAACAGGCTACCCACTGCAATATTGGGTATGTTTGCCAGTGTCAATGCGCTGATGCCTGTTACCAGTTCAGGCAATGAAGTCACCGTGGCAAGCAGGATAAGACCAATCCAACTACCGGACAAGCCGGTTTTGTCTGCGATGACGTCGGCGTACCGGCATAATCGGGTTCCCGCGAAGCCAATCAATAGGCCGCAGAGGGCAAATTCAAACCAACTAATTAGCACTGCAGACATATCAATTGCATGCTATGCCTTTGGAATAGGCTGCTGGATACGGACATTTTTAATTATTCTATGGGTCGAAAAAGTGGCAATCTTAACATTTCCGTTGAATGGCGCAGGAGATTGATAGAATATTGTCATTATCACCAGATGACGGTATGTTTCTTATAAACTGTTGTGTAAATCTGGCTGTTACTTAACCCAATTGATTCCATCGTGAAAGCGCATGTCAGGCCAAATGTTTCCGGGTTTTCAGTTGAGAGCCTGTGTTAAATTGCAGCTTAGGAGCTGCAAAAGTTTTCAAGATGCCGAGAAACTAAACATGGAGAACGTGCGTATGCGCACTCTTGACCTGGATTTATAAATTGCGGAAAAATTCTAAATGATACGGTTGATTATATTGATAGGGTTCTGTATTACGAGCATGGCGAACGCGACGGGTGGAGAAGTGCCCGATACCATGGCTGAGCGCGTTAAGGCGTGTACCATCTGTCATAGCGCTGAAGACAAAGCAGGGCGTGATGCATACTATCCTCGTATCGCGGGTAAACCGCAGGGGTATATTTTTAACCAGCTACGCAATTTCAGGGATGGCCGGCGTTATTATCAACCTATGGTCGTTTTGCTGGAAAATATGTCGGATGAATATCTGTTGGAAATAGCACAGTATTTTTCTTCTTTGCAGTTACCCTATCCGGATCCTGAGCGGATTCATATGCAACCCGAGGAAATCAAACTGGCGCAGCATTTGATTTATTCAGGATATCCGCAGCGCAATATTCCGCCATGCAGTGCCTGCCATGGAGATATTTTGATGGGCGTGGAACCTGCTATCCCGGGGTTGATTGGGTTGTCACGCGCTTATATTACAGCGCAGCTGGGTGGGTGGCGTAGTGGGAGTATTATGCGGGGTCAGACCTCGGATTGCATGTCTGAAATCGCTAAACAATTGACCGAGAGAGAAGTTAATGCCGTTGCAAAATGGCTGGCGAATCAATCCGTTTCTGGAAAACCCGGTTCATTCAATGTGCTTTCACCTGAGTTAGCGAATCGATGTGGCCTTACCACTCTGGAAAACGGGGAGGCAGAATGAAGTATTGGATCAGAATGTTTCGTGTAATACGTGATTGGAGAAATATTACCTGGCTGTGGACGGGCAGGCTATCGTTAGCTTTTATTTCGCTAACGATAACCGTTGAAATTATGGCTGGCGAAGCGGAGCGTTCTGCTGCAGTGGAGTATGGCGCCTACCTGACTCGCATTGGTAATTGCATGGGATGTCATACCACTAAGGGGGGGCAGCCATTTGCGGGTGGACGACGATTATCCACGTCATTCGGTGTATTCATTACACCTAATATCACGCCTGACAAAGAAACGGGAATTGGTCTATGGAGTCAGCAGGATTTCTGGCAGGCCCTGCATCAGGGCAAATCGCGTGATGGACGGCTTCTATATCCTGCTTTTCCCTATACTGAATATACCAAAGCGACGCGGCAGGACGCCGATGCAATTTTTGCTTATCTGCAGTCGCTACCTCCTGTTTCGCAGACTAATCCAGCGCACGATATTTTCTTTCCTTATAATTCCGAATCATTGCTTGCGGTCTGGCGCACTTTGTATTTTAAAGAGGGCGTTTATGAGCCGGATCAATCCAAGAGCGCAGCATGGAATCGGGGTGCCTATCTGGTACAAGGATTGGGTCATTGCAATGCCTGCCATACTACTCGCAATATGTTGGGGGCGAGTCAGGATGAGACATTAACAGGCGGGCAGATAATGGGCATGAATTGGTATGCTCCTTCTCTGTCGTCGCATCTGGAAGCAGGCAGTGGTGATTGGGAAATCGAGGAAATTGTTGCGTTGCTGACAACGGGCATAACCAAGCGTGCAGTGGCGTCAGGGCCTATGGCAACTGTCGTCAGGCAAAGCCTGCAATATTTATCGCCAGAAGATGTACTTGCTATGGCAGCCTATCTGAAATCACTGACGGAAAACGACACGGGCAATGTGCCTGGTGTTCATTTTTCGGTGACATCAGGCAGTTTTCGCAAACATCTGGAACTGGGCGGGAAAATTTATCAAGAATATTGTCAAGCGTGTCACGGTGTTGATGGAAAAGGTGCTCCGGGTATTTATCCCGCGCTGGCGGGTAATCGGGGCGTGGTGATGGATTCGCCTTTGAATGCTATTCGCAGCGTGTTGAATGGCGGTTATCCGGCCACAACGGCAGAAAATCCCCGGCCTTATGGAATGCCGCCGTTCCAGCAGATTTTACGTAATGAGGAAGTGGCGCTCGTGGTGTCGTATATCCGTAATGCTTGGGGCAATCGTGCCAGTTTGGTGAAGGCATTGGATGTTGACCGGAGTAAAGGCGGGGATGATTAGCAGGAATCTGACAAAGCATGTTATATCTATTTCATGTTTTATTGCTTGTTAGAAGACGACCATAATAAAAAAGATAAGCGCGTTATTAATTAATTGAGCAGCAACTGCTTTAACTTGATTGACAAATGACGAATTAAGTCATCAGGTTAATGATGATGAATAATATTATTAAATGAAATAAAAAATGAGCGCAAAACACTACGTGCAGCATTTGCTGAATTTTATCGATGAAAGCCCGAGTCCTTGGCATGCCGTTGCTTCAGTGGAATCGGCCATTCAGGCATTTCAGTTTGTCCGACTGGATGAGACGGTCAAATGGCAGTTGCAGGCGGGTGGACGGTATTACGTCATACGCGATGATTCTTCGATTGTGCTGTTCGTGCTGGGGCAGAAGGCGCCTGTTGAATCGGGTTTCAAAATAGTGGGGGCGCATACGGATTCACCAGGGTTCCGCATCAGACCGAACGCCGCGACCGTGAGCAATGGCATAGCCAGGATTGGTGTTGAAATTTATGGTGGGCCGATCCTTGCCACCTTTACCGACCGTGACCTGAGTTTGGCCGGACGGATTAGCTATACTGATGATCAAGGAAGGCTCTCACACAAATTAGTGCGTATTGATCAATCATTGTTACGCTTGCCGAATCTTGCGATTCATTTGAACAGGGGCGTCAATGAAGATGGGTTGAAGCTGCATAAGCAAAATGAGCTATTTCTATTGCTTGTGCAATTGACTACAGACCAATTGCCGCCCCAACCTTATTTTGTCGCACTATTGGCGCAGTTGGCAGAGATAGAGGCTGAGCAGATTCTATCCTGGGATCTGGCAGTTTACGATACGCAAAAAGGCGCGTTCTGGGGTGCAAATCAGGAATTTTATGCCAACAGCCAGATCGATAATCTGGCCTCTTGTCATGCCGGATTGCAAGCCCTGCTTGACGAAGATATATTAAATTCTGTTGAGAGTACGCTGGTTTGCGCATTTTTCGATCATGAGGAGATTGGCAGTAGGAGTCATATCGGAGCGGCAGGCAGTTTTCTAACTGATGTATTGCAGCGTGTCAGTATCGCCACTTCATCGGATCGGGATGCCATGTCATGTGCGTCGGCGAACAGTTTTCTGATCAGCGCGGATATGGCGCATGCCTTTCATCCCAACTTTGCTTCCGCTTATGAAGCGGATCATAGTGTTATTGTCAACCACGGCCCGGCGATTAAATTCAATGCAAATCGCCGTTATAGTTCCGAAAGCATTTCCACCGCCCATTTTATCCGTTGGTGCAAGGAAGCGGATGTCCCTTATCAACGCTACTCGCATCGTAGCGATTTGCCTTGCGGCAGTACGATCGGTCCGATTGCTTCGGCGAAACTCGGCATACGCAGCGTTGATGTCGGCTGTCCGATGTGGGCGATGCACAGTATTCGCGAAAGCGCAGGGGTGCAGGACCACGAATATTTGATCAAGGTGCTGAAGCGATTTTTTAGTGATTGACACATATTAAGAGACCTTTGCACGGTTACTACGCGGCACGATAATTGTGTTAAAAATTTGCGAAAAATGCTCATTTACCTCGTGTAAACTCCGCTTTTTCGCAAATTTTTGCCTTATTCTGGTACCGCTCATGACACCGTGCAAAGGTCTCATTAAGTACTTCCCGGCTATTTCTGCCACTTGGGAATTTTAGCTTATTGCAGGTGGTTATCGCACGATCAACGCGCTGGGGTGTTGAATTAACATAGTGTAGTGATCCTTGTTGCGCGATACCCAACCCCGGATCTCCAGCGATTTTCCTACATAAGTATTCAGTGCGGGGAACAGATCGAGATTGGTATTCTGGATGCGTATATCTATCTTGTCATCAAACATCAGCCGCGTGTATTTCCTGCTTTTCTTAATGGATACGGGAATTCCGGTGAACCGCTGCCAGCCTTTGTTGTGGTTGGCAATTTGCGTGATCGGCTTGGGTTGATAATCCGGCATTGACCAGATACCGAGCTTCTGCTTTTCAGCCTGCTGCTGCGCTTGAATCAATTTATCGCTGTAACGCACATTGGGCGGGATGATACTGACGAAAGCCAGACCGTTCTCCAATAATGCCTGGTTGATATGTTTGCCATCAGGGGTAAAAACGTGTGCGAGCAGGCGCTTGTACTTATCCCGCTTGGTTTGATCATATTCCAGGTAGACTTTGTTTTCCTGTAGCTGAGCCTGCAGCCATTTTTTAGCCGCTACCCCGCCTGGCTCTTCTGCGCGCAGCCGACTTTCAATTTCAGGGGTGTTGATACCTAATAAACGAATCTGTTTTTTATCCGCCAATATGATGGTGTCGCCATCGTATACCCTGGCAACGTCATGTAAATGACGTCCAGGCTGACTGATAATATCGAGTATCTGAGCACCGGTTGAGGGGACATCCGAATAGGTTACCCGGCCCCGGTCATCGACGCTGCGATAAATTTCGGTTGCTAGCAGTGCGGGCGTGACAAGAGTGAGTGCCAGATAAGCGAGCAGAGGAAATTTCTTGTTAGGAAACATAGGATTAATTTGCATCACCTAACAGGGAGAGCGTCAGATGTATCAGTATGAGATAAGCATTATGAATACTGTATTGAATTTTGGGTTGCCTGCCGGTTTGATGCGTAAATGAGATTGCTGGGTTATGTGCAAGATCATGCATTTTTGCGGGTTTATTAAGAAATTTTTGGTGAGAGAAATACAGGTGGGATGAATATAGCGCAATATTCCGAAGAAAAGTAGATTAAAATTAGCACTTATTTAATTTAATCGATATTCGGTTTTTTTACCTTTGTGCCTCATCATCTACAATTAAAACCTCTCAGCCATAACCATTTATGGAATCGTCCATATCAATCTGATTGCACAGTAGCATGACATCTGACCATTTAATTGAAGTCAGCGATCTGAATTTCTCCTATGATACGCGCGCGATTCTGAAGGGCATCGATATGACCATGCGGCGTGGGCAGGTTATTGCGGTGATGGGCGGCAGCGGGTCGGGCAAAACAACCTTGCTGCGATTAATCAGCGGCGCGATTCAACCCACCTCGGGATACGTGAAATTTGCGGGAGAAGTGGTGCATGAACTGGATCGTGATGCGTTGTTTAAGCTGCGGCGCAAAATGGGCATGTTATTTCAGTTTGGCGCATTGTTTACGGACTTGTCCGTATTTGACAATGTGGCATTTCAGATGCGTGAACATACCAATTTGCCGGAATCGATGATTCGCGATCTGGTATTGATGAAATTGCATGCGGTCGGTTTGCGCGGCGCGCATCGTTTGATGCCCAATGAATTATCCGGCGGAATGGCGCGGCGCGTGGCTTTGGCCCGATCGATCGCGTTGGATCCGATGTTGATCATGTATGACGAGCCATTTACCGGGCTTGATCCGATTTCGCTCAGTGTGATTGGTAATCTGATTCGCCGGCTAACTGATTCACTCGGCATGACTTCGATTGTGGTCACGCATGATGTGCAGGAATCCTTGAAAATTGTTGATTATGTCTATTTTATTGCGGATGGCGTGATAGCAGCCGAAGGCACGCCCAAGGAAGTGCGCGAATCTGTCGCGCCCTTTGTGCATCAATTTATTCATGGCGAAGAGGATGGGCCGGTACCCTTTCATTATCCTGCCCAGGCCTATCGGAAGGATTTGAATCTGGAGGATTGCGTTGCCTAGGCGGATCGTATCCGGTATTCGGAATATCGGGCATCGTGTGATTGAAAGTATCTGGCGGCTGGGTATTGCCAGCCGTTTTTTTATTCTGGTGTTATTAAAATCAGGTACCAGCTTGCGCCGGTTTAATCTGGTCATACGGGAGTTGTATTTTACCGGTGTCTTGTCGCTGATCATTATCGTGGTATCAGGCTTGTTCGTGGGAATGGTGCTGGGTTTGCAGGGCTATGAAACATTGCAGAAATACGGTTCGGAGTCAGCCGTGGGCACGCTGGTTGCGCTGTCTTTGGTGCGGGAACTGGGCCCGGTCGTGGCAGCGTTATTGTTTGCCAGCCGCGCGGGTTCTGCAATTACTGCAGAAATAGGCTTGATGAAAGCAACCGAGCAATTGGCGGCGATGGGAATGATGGCCGTTGACCCGATTGCTCGCGTCGTCGCTCCGCGGTTCTGGGCTGGCGTGATTTCCATGCCGTTTCTGGCGGCAATGTTTTCCGTGATGGGTGTTTTTGGCGGTTATCTGGTTACTGTGATATTCATCGGCGTGGATGAAGGTTCCTATTGGTCGCAGATGCAAAGTGCGGTTGATTTCCGCTTTGATATTTTGAATGGTTTTATTAAAAGTTGTTTTTTTGGTGTGGCGGTTACCGCGATTGCGGTTTTTGAAGGGTATGATGCGCCGCCCACGGCAGAAGGCGTATCCGGCGCGACTACGCGCACGGTTGTGACTTCTTCGTTAGTCATTTTAGGACTTGATTTTATTTTGACCGCTTTCATGTTTAGAGGGGTGAGTTAATGCAGCGGACAACGATGGATTTATGGGTGGGATTGTTTGTGGTTATGGGGATTATTGCGCTCATGATCCTGAGTCTCAAGGTCGGTAATCTGAATGTGTACAATCCTTCACAAAGCTATGTAATTACGGGTAATTTTGAGAATATCGGTGGTCTGAAGATTCGTGCGCCCGTTAAAAGCGCGGGCGTCGTCGTTGGGCGTGTAACGAACATTCAATTTAGTACGGAAACTTACGACGCAGTCGTGACGATGAGCATGGATGCCCGGTTTCAATTTCCTAAAGATACGTTCGCCAGCATCTTGACGTCGGGGTTATTGGGGGAACAGTACATTGGGTTGGCTGCGGGTGGCGATGAGGCGATGCTCAAAGCGGGCGATAAAATCATGAAAACCAATTCGGCCATGGTGCTTGAGGAATTAATCGGACGTTTTTTATTTAATAAAGCGGCGGAGGATGATTCTTTCTAAGGAACGCTCAATAATTGTCTGCGCCAGCGATCTGCTGCGTTAGGCGGTGCTCAAAAATTTGCCTGTCGCTATGGATATGTCACATTTCCTGCGCTCCGTCCGCCTTGCATCTCATCTTGCTCGCCCAATTATTCAACGTCTTCCTAATTCATTGGATTGTTAATTTTATTCTGGTTGGTTAGTATTGCAACTATACGATTTTAAACTTGGTGAGGTGATAATGAAAAGGTTTCTAGGGTTAATAATACTCATGCTTTCTAACTTTCTGGCATTGCCTGCATGGTCAATGGATCTGGCGCCGGACAGATTGGTCGATAAAACAGTCAAGGAAGTGATCGAGATTATCCAGCAGGATGAAGCGCTGAGAAATGGTGATAGAGAGAAAATGTTCGATTTGATCGAAACTAAAATTCTGCCGCATTTCAATTTTACGCGCATGACGCAGCTTGCCATGGGGCAGCATTGGTCCAAAGCGCAGCCGGAGCAGCAAAACAGGATCGTGGATGAGTTCCGTACCCTGTTGGTACGCACGTATTCCAATGCATTGACAAGTTATCACGATGAAACGATTAAAGTAAATCCATTACCGGAGCTGGGCGACCGCACTGAAACCACGGTACGTACCACGGTGATTCAAGGAAAAGGAAAAGAGCCGGTTCCGATCGATTACAGTATGGAAAAAAAACCGGATGGCTGGAAAGTCTATGATGTTACGGTGGCCGGCGTGAGTCTGGTGACGAATTATCGCGGAACATTCAACAGCCAGGTGCGTAAAGGTGGTGTGGATGGGCTTTTGAAGGCCTTGTCGGATAAAAACAAATCGCTTGAAGGCAAAAGATAGTTGTGACGGTGAATCAATCGGGTTCTTGTGTCACCATGATTTTTCGCGATAACGACAAAATTATCGTGCAAGGCCCGGTTACCATAGATAATGTTGTGTTGCTGACGCAAAATGGAATTGCGCTGTTTGAGGATCAGCCCCTAACGATTGATCTGGAAAAAGTGTCCGAAGTTGATTCAACCATAATCAGCATGTTGCTCGAATGGTTGCGTGCAACCCGCAAGCATGCGCATAAGCTGCAGTTTGTGAATATGCCTTCAAGTCTCATCAGCCTGATTCAGTTATATGGGATGGCGGAGTTGATTCCGCTTCCGGTATCGCCCGTCATAGACCAAGGCTCTTCCTGATCTGATGCGATTTTGCTTTCGCTGAAGTTCTTACAGTTAAATTCTTTTTACAATGTTACCAGCGATTGAAATCACACGCGTGTGTAAAAGCTTTGGGGGGATTCGCGCATTAGTCGATGTCGATCTGGAGATCCACCCAGGGGAATTTTTTGCGTTGCTGGGTCCCAATGGTGCCGGCAAAACAACGTTAATCAATATCATTGCTGGTTTGTCCCTGGCCAACAGTGGTTCGGTCAATGTAATGGGATACAACGTCACTACGCAATATCAGCAGGCGCGGTTAAACTTGGGGGTTGTTCCTCAGGAATTGGTGTTTGATCCTTTTTTCAGTGTGCGCGAGGTTTTACTCATTCAATCCGGTTACTACGGAATAAAGCACAATAATCGTTGGGTGGATGAAATTATTGAACGTCTCGATCTTGCTGACAAGGCCAATGCGAATATGCGCGCTTTATCCGGAGGTATGAAACGGCGTGTTCTGGTTGCGCAAGCATTGGTGCACAAGCCGCCTGTGATTATTCTGGATGAACCGACAGCGGGGGTGGATGTCGAATTGCGCCAGACATTATGGGAGTTCATCCAGCAACTTAACCACGATGGGCATACGATTGTTCTGACTACGCATTATTTGGAAGAGGCGGAAACACTGTGTAGCCGCGTGGCGATGCTGAAAGAAGGAAAAATTATCGCGTTGGATAGCACGCAGAATCTGATTGGAAAATTGGCTTCAGGTAACTCAGTAAAAATAAGATTGCTACCCGATCATTTACCACTGGCACTCCAGCCGTTACAAAAAAGCTGTAGTAACGGTTTGTATGAATTGAGAATAGATAATTATGCGCAAATAGAATTTATTTTATCGACTTTGAGAACTGAAAATACGCACGTACAAGAAATGTATTTGCAGCAACCTGATCTGGAGGATGCTTTCGTCAGTCTCATCAGAAATAGCGGGAATAAACTGCAATGACCGGTTTTTTTACCTTGCTGCATAAAGAATTGCTGCGTTTCTGGAAGGTGGGTTTTCAAACCATCATTGCGCCGATGGTTTCTACGCTGTTGTATCTTCTGGTTTTCTTTCATGTGTTGGAAACGCGGACGGAAGTTTATCCGGAAGTGGCGTATGCCGTTTTTTTAATTCCTGGATTGATCATGATGGCAGTGATCCAGAATGCCTTTGCCAACTCATCTTCCAGCATCATTCAATCCAAGATTAGTGGCAACATCGTGTTTGTTTTGCTTTCACCTCTGACGTATCGCGCCATATTCTTTGCTTACATTCTGGCATCCATTGTGCGGGGGCTTTTGGTTGGTTTGGGTGTTTATGTAGTGACATTGATATTTTTTGATATTCCGCTACTATTACCCCTGTGGGCAATATTGTTTGTCATTCTGGGAAGCGCAATACTGGGCGCATTGGGGTTAATTGCAGGAATTCTGGCTGATAAGTTTGATCAATTAGCGGCTTTCCAGAATTTTATAATTTTACCGCTCACGTTTTTATCAGGTGTTTTTTATACCATACATTCATTGCCGGTCAGTTGGCAGTACTTATCTCATTTGAATCCATTTTTCTATATGATTGATGGATTTCGCTACGGATTTTTTGGGGTATCAGATATCTCGCCTCATATCAGCTTAGTGATAGTTTCGGTGAGTTTGATTGTGATATCCGTGGTGACCATCAAATTGCTTAGAAGTGGATATAAACTGAGGCAGTAATAATTTAGCTTTATACAAAATACGCATCATGCTTTAAGGAGAATTACAATGCTTACCGCAGAGAATATTAAAACTTATATTGAATCATCGCTGCCTTGTGAGCATGTGCAGGTAGAGGGAGACGATGGGGTTCATTTTCATGCACTGATCGTCAGTCCTGAATTTAACGGAAAGAATGTCGTGCAACAGCACCAATTGGTTTACAAATCTTTGGGCGATAAAATGAAGCAGGAAATTCATGCACTATCGATGAAAACATTGACGCCTGCACAATGGGCAGCAATATCCCAATGATTCTATCGTGGACAATATCGGCTGATATAGCTTAATCGAAGGATAATTTATTATCACTCCTTACTTACTGATCTGGAATTTCATTGTTTAGACTACTGGGTGCCTTTGTCGGGTTTTTCATCTTTGGCTTTTTGGGTATTTTCCTGGGCTATTTTATCGGAAGTTTTATAGACCGATTCAACGCGTATGGTTCTGTTGGAATGAATCCATTTAATGCTGCGCGCCGTCAATCAGTCTTCCTGGAAACTACTTTTATATTGATGGGTAAGCTGGCGAAAGCGGATGGGCGTGTCTCTGAAACCGAGGTGTCGCATGTGGAGCAGTTCATGCAGAAACTGGGCATGACGCGCGAACACCGGTTAAAGGCTATCGCCTTATTCAAGCAAGGTTCATCGGTTAACTATGATATTCATCCGCAAATTGGCGAGTTCCTTTCTGTATGCGGTGCATCCGGTAACTTGAAACAGATGTTGCTGGTGTATTTGATCATCATGGGATTATCGGATGGGCAACTGAACTCTGCCGAAGAAAACCTTTTGCGAGAAATTGCCGGGCGTCTGGGGTATCATTACGCGGCATTCGATCACTTGCTTGATATGGTGAAGAATCAAATGCATTTTGCCGGCGGGCAAACAAGCTCGCCCAGTGCATTGGAGGATGCCTACCGGGCGCTGGGTATCAGTAAGGATAGTACGGACCAGGAAGTCAAACGTGCTTATCGTAAACTGATGAGCCAATATCATCCGGATAAATTGATGGGTCAGGGCGTACCGGAGGAAATGGTTGCGATGGCAACCGAGCAAGCCAAAGAAGTGCAGACTGCCTATGATTTAATCAAGAAGAGCCGAGAGCAGAATCGCTAAACGCCTGATAAAATCAATCATTCGTTGAATCATGAAGCCGCTCCTGTACACATTCCGCCGTTGTCCGTTTGCGATTCGTGCCCGGCTGGCGATTAAGGTTAGCGGAGTGGCAGTGCAAATGCAGGAAGTCAGCTTGCGTGCTAAACCAATAGCAATGCTGGAATGTTCACCCAAAGGCACCGTGCCGGTGTTGAAGTTAGCCGATGGTAGCGTGCTTGAGCAAAGCCTGGACATCATGCAGTGGGCGCTTTCCATCAATGATCCCGAGCATTGGCTGGAGAGTGATCTGGAGAAGTCCAATGCAGTCATGTCCTTGATTCGGAAAAATGACGAATCATTTAAACCGGCGCTGGATCTGTATAAGTATGCCGTGCGCTTTCCGGAGCATTCCGAAACGTATTACCGTGAACAAGCAGAACCCTTTTTAGCCGATCTGAACTCACGATTGAGTAAAGATGGTTACTTGATGAGTGGCCGCTATACATTGGCGGATATGGCGATCTTTCCTTTCATCCGGCAGTTTTGTAATGTCAACCCGGATTGGTTCTATTCATCTTCCTATCTTCATCTGGTTGCGTGGTTAGATCGTTTGATCAGTTCGCAGCTATTTCAAGATGTAATGCAGAAAGAAACCGATTGATTAAAAGAGACCTTTGCACGGTGTCATGAGCGGTACCAGAATAAGGCAAAAATTTGCGAAAAAGCGGAGTTTACACGAGGTAAATGAGCATTTTTCGCAAATTTTTAACGCAATTATCGTGCCGCGCAGTAACCGTGCAAAGGTCGCTAAAAATTCGACGTTCCTGGAGCATCCATAAAATACCCTTCTCATCCCTAGACTCAAAGATTGTATCTGCTAGCCTAGAGCCATTCTGAAAGAACAAAAGAGTGAGGGAATGTAGTGGGTGTTTGCCCTGTAGTAAGCGAACTTGTGAATTTTGCGATCTGAACCTGAGCGCTGGATGTACTATTTTGTTTTAGGCCATTCCCATGGCGGTATGGGTGCAGGATTTTGCCACAATGTTGATACCGGTTTAAAATTGACCACCCATTACGGTTGAAATTTGACCAGGGGAAAATAGAGCGCAGGATACTACGCATCTGTGGATAAGTCGACCAGACTGGATTGGTAATTTGCCTCCTGTTGATGTTTTAGTTTGTTGTAATTGACTACGAATCGACCAGATTTTCTTCTGGAGAATATTTTTCTTTTTCCCGCTGCTGTATTCTGATCTTTGCATTGGCTGTACTTTGTTTGTAGCGGAAAGACTCGTTGCCGGTTTCGATGATGTGGCAATGGTGTGTGAGTCGATCCAGCAGCGCTGTAGTCATTTTGGCGTCGATGAATACGATGCTCCATTCTGCGAATGCGAGGTTGGTGGTGATAATGATACTGGTACGTTCATACAACCTGGAGAGTAGATGAAACAATAGTGCGCCACCGGCTTGTGAGAATGGCAGATAGCCCAGTTCGTCGAGAATGACCAGGTCGATCTGCAACAGCCGCAAGGCAAGCCTGCCTTGTTTGCCCGCTGATTTTTCTTGTTCCAGACTATTGGCCAGATCGATGGCGCTGAAGAAGCGTACCTTTTTATTGTGATGCTGGATGCCTGAAGTGCCGATGGCAATGGCCAGGTGTGTTTTGCCAGTACCGGTGCCGCCGACCAACACCAGGTTCTGTGCAGCGGCTGTAAATTCCATTGTAGCCAGCTGATGAATCAGTTGCTGATCGACTTTGGACTGACTGAAGTCGAAGCCCTGTAAGTGGCGCTGCACCGGGAATCTGGCAGCTTGTGTCTGATAGCGAATGGAACGGAGGTTGCGCTCGGTTGTTTCAGCCTGGAGTAACTGGTTTAGCAGTGTGTCTGCGAAATTAAAACTGTCAGCGACATCGGGCGTATTCTGTTGCCTCAGTTCAGCATAGGAGCTGGCCATGCCATATAATTTCAGCGCTTTGAATTGCGCAAGTATGTCAGACATGCGGCACCTCTTTGGTGTTCAAACGATCATAGCGCGCCGTATCGGCCTGCGGTTCTTCATTGAGTTTCAGTGTTGTTTCCACTGACGCTGGTACGTCGGTGTATTTCAGCCGTGCCAATACATTGGCAACATGCTCGGCACTGGGCACGCCGGATTCCAGCACCAGTTCAACAGCGACCAGCACAGCTTCCAGCCCATGCGTCGGCACCAGGCTGAGCACTTTTGCCATGATTCGATCGGCCTGCTGACGTTCTCTGCGCCTCAGTGCAATCTGCAGTTGCAGCAAAGGTGCCGGTAGTTCGGCGAATGGCGCACCGTTGCGCAAGGCCCCCGGTTTCTTCTCAATGACCGGGATATAGTGCTGCCAGTTATAGCTGACCTGGTCGCTATCCATCAGACGACTATGACAGGCTGCTACGGCATTGTCATGGACGATCTCGATACGGTCGGCATACTGATGAACGGCCACCACCTGATTGACCAGACGACAGGGAACGGAATACCGGTTGCGCAGTAATGTAACCAGACACGTGCTGGATACCCGCGCCAATACTTCGATATAGCCATCGAACGGTGCTGGCATCGGCATCAGGTACAGTTGTTCTTGTTCCAGTGCATCGGCAAGGGTAATGCCCGCATAATCCGGATGCTCGATTTCAGACCACAGTCCGCGACAGCGCGTTTCAAGCCATCTGTTTAAGTCATCGAATGAGCCAAACTGTTGTTGCTTGGCTTCATTCCATATGCGGCGGCGCATATCCTGAACATTCTTCTCGACAACACCCTTTTCCCAGCCGGAAGCCACATTGCAGAAATCAGGATCGAACAGGTAATGTGCCGTCATCGCAAAGAAGCGCGTATTCACCACACGTCCATTGCCCTTAGACACCTTGTCCACGGCGGTCTTCATGTTGTCGTAAATGCCGCGTTTCGGCACACCACCAAAAGTAGTGAATGCCCGGGTATGCGCATCAAACAGCATTTCGTGACTTTGTGACGGATAAGCCGACAACATGAAAGTACGGCTGGCGCATAGCTTGGTATGGGCTGCCAGTACCTTGCGGTGGATGCCGCCGATCACCAGCCATTCTTCGCTCCAGTCAAACTGGAATGCTTCACCCAGCGCAAACTTCAGCGGCACATACGCCGCTTTACTCTGATTCCCTCGATTGCGCCAGTTGCGAACAAAGTCACATACAATCGTATAACCGCCTGTATAACCCTCGTTCAATATCTCTTTGAACAACATCAACGCCGTGCGCCGGTCCTTCTTCGGACGACGCGCATCCGCTTCCAGCGCTAACATTAACCTGGATTCAAACGGTGTCAACTTGCCAGGCTTCTTCGCCCTTTGATATTTAACCGCGCTGTCGCTTGGCACTTTCAACCACTTCTTGACCGTGTTCCGCGACAAACTCGTTCTTCGTTGAATCTCATTAATTGACAGATGTTCACGGTAAAACATCCGTCGTATCTTTGCATACATAACCATGGTAATCACCTCTTAAATTCTCCTGCCTAAAATTTAAGCAGGATACGGAAATTACCTGGTCAATTTTCAACCGTTACAACTAGCCTTTTCTGGTCAATTTTCGACCGGTGTCAACAGGCTGGCCATATTCACCTGGATCGAATCTTGGTACAACCCCACTCGCAGGCATTCCGGGCGGGATACTTATCACCAAACAATTTTGAGAGAAAACTGAATGAGAAAAATCAAATCGCAGATAAACTGCAATCCGCTTTCACAAGTTGAGACTCTCTCGACTCCATGAAAAAAATGTCCGTCAAATTGGGGCAACTCCAACTCCACACCTAACGTTTGGTTAAGGGGCCGGCTTTAGCCGGTCCCGAGTGAGCGAAGCGAACGACTTGAACCACTTGTTAGGTTTTACGCATTGGTGTTTTCAGCCTCGCTTGCGCTAGCAGTATTGCTTTTTCTTATATTTGGAAGTACCGCTCTTTTGAAGCGCGAGGATAGTCTGCGAAGGCGCTTGTATGCGAAAAGAGAAACAAATAGAGATGCTAGGCATGTAATGGTTATTGCTGATTTTAGTTCGCATGGGGCATATGTGTAAGCTGTAACTGCTCCGATGAATGAGTTAAAAGCCATGCCGCGAGCAATTCTATCTCGGCTAACATAGGCCTCCATGGTTCTTACTGCGTCAGGTATGGAGTATGAAAGTATTTCAGCGCTTCTTTCATATGAGTCTGCCTTTGGTTTGCCGGCAATAAAATTAAAGCATTTGACTATACCGCACCTAATCCAAGCGTATGGCTTAATGTGTTTATTTACTGCTGCGTCTATTTCTTTTGTGCGCCGGATCAAAAATGATGATGCTGCATCTACATATATCCCCAGAATATATGCGATAGGGAAGTAGACCACCAAAATAAATTCCATGTAGTCACTAATTAGCTTGAGGGGTAGGGGAATGTAATTGCTTAATACGGCCACTAGCCAGGCAGATGCGACTATGCCAGAAATTAAGTACTCGATTAATGCTACTGCAAATTGCATGATTTCTCCGGCTTGTGCAGGTAAACCTAACGCTTAGCTTAAGCCGAGGGCAAGCCGGAGGCGTGACCGTCGGCTTGAAGCGCTGGTTAGAGCCAACATGTAGCGATCAGTTGGCATACGAATTCCGCTAGAAGCAGCGATAGCGCGATATAGGCTAAAGCCGTGTAGATGTTCTTGCGCCGCTTTGCCTTGGCGTTTATCTCGGCAACGGACGTTCCATCAGCGAAAACGGTGCCGTCTTCATGACCAAGAGAGACGCCTTTCTCGTGTGAAGGTTGCGGGAGGCCGAAAAAGAAGACGAGCACTACGCCAGCAATGTTGAGGATGAGGCCAATTGCGTTGAGGGTTTGCGCGGTCATTTACTGTTGGCTCTAACTAAAATTAGAAAGACAGTATTTTCATTGATTGGATTTACCAAGTCAAAAAAGGAAAATTATTACTCAATATAATTAGATTGATATAATCCTGCTCTTTTTTATCAGAACCTAAAAAACTACGGATGAGTAGCCCACCCAAATTACTGGATCAGGTACGTGAGCGTATACGTGCCAGACATTATTCCATTCGTACCGAGGATTCATACGTCGATTGGGTGAGGCGATTTATTTTGTTTCATGGCAAGCGTCATCCGAAAGAGATGGGGGTGTCAGAAGTCGAAGCGTTTTTAACGCATCTTGCAGTTGAGCGCAATGTTGCTGCTTCCACGCAAGGGCAGGCGAAAGCAGCCTTACTGTTTTTATATCGGGAAGTGCTGAATATTGATTTGCCCTGGCTGAAAGAAGTGGTGGAAGCAAAGGCCGCTAAACGTTTGCCGGTGGTATTGACGCCACGTGAGGTTGCGGCGCTGTTGGCAGAGTTAAACGGCACCATGTGGCTGGTTGCCAGTATGCTGTATGGAACCGGAATGCGCTTGCTGGAGGGATTGCGTTTGCGTGTGAAAGATATTGAATTTGAGCGGCGTGAAATCATTATACGCGAGGGTAAAGGCAATAAAGACCGGGTAACTGTGCTACCGGAGAATTTGTTTTTGCATTTGCAGAACCAGTTGGCTAGAGTCAAGCAATTGCATGACAAGGATTTAAGTGAGGGATTTGGCGCGGTTTACTTACCCGATGCTCTGGAACGCAAATATCCTCATGCCGGTAAATCTTGGGGATGGCAATATGTTTTTCCTTCATCGGTGCGCTCGATTGATCCGCGCAGCGGTGTGACGCGCCGCCATCATTTGTACGAGCAGTCTGTACAAAAAGCCGTGCGTATTGCGGCTCAACGTGCACAAATTATCAAGCCGGTTTCGCCACATATTTTACGCCATTCATTTGCTACCCATTTGTTGCAGAATGGCTACGATATTCGTACAGTGCAGGAGTTACTGGGACATAGTGATGTTTCAACGACGATGATTTATACACATGTTCTGAATAAGGATGGGAAAGGCATTATCAGTCCTTTGGATAATTTGTGAAGATCATTTGAGATGATTTTAGTAACAAACCGATCTGATTCAGTAATATTACTATGAAAAAATTCTCTCCCGAAGTCATCGCAAAGCGGTTGGAGCAGCTTCCTACCCCGACTTATGTCGACGATCTGCCGGTTAATGCGCGCCGCGAGGAAATCAAGCAGGCGATTGAGCATCATCAGGTGGTGATCATTTGCGGCGAAACCGGTTCGGGCAAAACCACGCAAATTCCCAAAATTTGCCTGGAGTTGCAGCGTGGCGTGCATGGGTTGATCGGGCATACGCAACCGCGCCGTATCGCGGCCCGGACGGTGGCGGCACGTATTGCTGCTGAGCTGAACAGCTCATTGGGGCAGGCTGTCGGTTATAAAGTACGTTTTTCGGACAAGATCCGTCCGGAGAGTTATATCAAATTGATGACCGATGGAATTCTGCTGGCGGAAACGCAGGGTGATCCGCTGTTGCAGGCTTACGATACGCTGATTATCGACGAAGCGCATGAGCGCAGCCTGAATATCGATTTTCTGCTTGGGTTTATCAAGCAATTATTGCCTCAAAGGCCCGATCTCAAGGTTGTCGTCACTTCCGCTACGATCGATGCGCAACGCTTCTCGCAGCATTTCAATGATGCGCCTGTGATTGAAGTGACCGGGCGTCTGTATCCGGTGGAGATGTTATATCGCCCGTTGCACACCGATGAGGAGGAAGAGAGCGATATGCAGCAGGGCATCATTCATGTGGTTGATGAATTGATGGCATTGGGACCGGGCGATATTCTGATTTTTCTCCCGGGTGAGCGTGAAATCCGCGAGACGGCGGAAACATTGCGTAAACATCACTTTGAACGCTTGCGCAATGGGGTAGAAATCTTGCCTTTGTTTGCAAGATTATCGTTCGCCGAGCAGGAGCGGGTTTTTCAATTGAATAGTAATCGCCGCCGCATCGTATTGGCGACCAATGTGGCTGAAACTTCATTAACGGTGCCAGGCATTCATTACGTGATCGATAGCGGATGGGCGCGGGTCAATCGTTATAGTTATCGCAATAAAGTCGAGCAACTGCTGGTCGAGAAAATTTCCCGTGCATCGGCTGATCAAAGGGCAGGGCGCTGCGGCCGGGTGGCCAATGGTGTTTGTATTCGTTTATATTCCGAGCAGGATTATCAAGCGCGTAAGCCCTATACCGATCCGGAAATTCTGCGTTCTTCGCTGGCAGCCGTAATTCTGCGCATGAAGTCGCTGAAAATTGGCGATGTGGAAAATTTTCCTTTTCTCGAGGCACCTGCGCCACGCATGATTGCCGATGGGTATCAATTGCTGGCGGAACTGGGTGCAGTCGATGAAAAAAGACAGCTGACCGCGATTGGCTGGCGTTTGGCTAAATTCCCGATCGATCCTAAAATTGCGCGTATGATTTTAGCCGCCAAGCATGAAAATTGCTTACGTGAAATACTGATCATTACTTCGGCATTAAGCCTGCAAGATCCACGGGACAGGCCGTTTGAACAACAAGCGGCGGCAGATGAGGCGCATCGGCGCTTTCAAGACGAGCGCTCGGATTTTCTTGCCTATCTCAAGCTTTGGGACTTTTTTGATGAGTTATTAAAGCATAAAAAATCCACCCGAAAACTGATCACCTATTGCCGGGAAAATTTTTTATCGTATCGGCGTTTGCGTGAGTGGCGTGAGATTCATGGTCAATTGCATGTTCTGTTGACGGAATTTGGTTTCAAACCTAACGAAATACCCGCGAACTATGATGAAATTCATCGTGCGCTGCTTGCGGGGTTGCTCGGTAATATCGGTTTTAAATCCGAGAAAGAGGGGGAGTATCTCGGAGCGCGCGGCATCAAGTTTGCAATTTTTCCAGGTTCCGTATTGAGAAAAGGCAAAACCAAATGGGTCGTTGCTGCGGAATTGGTCGAGACCAGTAAGTTATATGCACGCTGTGCGGCAAAAATTGATCCGGCCTGGTTGGAGAGAATTGCCGGTAGTTTGTGTAAACGACACTATTTTGATCCGCACTGGGAAAAGAAACGTGCACAGGTCGTGGCCTTTGAACAGGTCACGTTATATGGCTTGATTATTGTTCCCAAACGACCGGTCCATTATGGTGCCATTCATCCACGGGAAGCGCGTGAGATTTTCATCCGTTCGGCGTTAGTGGCTGGTGGATATATTACGCAGGCATCCTTTTTTCACCATAATCAGGCTTTGATTCAAGAAATTGAAGAACTTGAGCACAAAACCCGCAGGCAAGACGTACTGGTTGATGAGCAGGAGATTTATGCCTTTTTCGATGCCATTATTCCGGAAGAAGTAACCAACGGCGCCGGATTTGAAAGATGGCGCAAGCAAGCTGAGCAGCAGGATGCGCAGCTGCTTTATTTGAAACGGGAATTACTGATGCGCCATCAAGCCGATCATGTGACCGAGGTGCAATTTCCTGAGTGCATGAATGTGTCGGAGGGTAGCGTGCTGCCACTGGCGTATCGTTTTGAACCGGGTCACATAATGGATGGTGTTACCGTCTCCGTGCCACTGCTCTTGTTAAACCGGCTGGACGGCAAACAGTTGGATTATCTGGTGCCTGGCTTGATTCGTGAAAAGGTGACTTGGTATTTGAAAGCGTTGCCGAAAAATATCCGCCGTATTCTTGTGCCGCTCCCGCAATCGGTGACGAAATTTCTGCAAAATCAGTCAGTCGCTTTGCATGCGCTCACATTGCAGGAGGCTTTAGCGAAATTCGTGTTAACGGAAACCACATTGACCGTTCCTCTCGAGGTTTGGCGGATCAGTGATATTCCAACACACCTTTTGATGAATATTCGCGTGCTCGATGATGCCGGGCAAGAATTGGCCATGAGCCGTGATCTCAATGAATTGCAAAAGCGACTGGGTGAAGCGGCGCAAATGACCTTTGTAAAGCGTAACGACGAGAGCGAGAAAATTTCTATTGAGCGTGAACAGATAACGCAATGGGATTTTGGCGATCTGCCCGATGAAATATTATTTATGCGTAATGGCCAACAATTGACGGGTTATCCGGCGTTGATTGATCGTGCCGACAGTGTTGCCATTCGATTGTTTGATACGCGCGAAGCGGCAGAAACCGCGATGCGTTTGGGTATTAGACGGTTGTTATGCTTAACGCTGAAAGATCAACTTAAGCAATTGGAAAAGAGTCTGCCGGGATTAAGGGAAATCAGTATGCAATTGACAACACGGATTAATCCGGGTGACCTGAAACAGGATATGCTGACGGCCATCATAGATCGCGCATTACTGGGGGATGATCCATTGCCGCGGACAGAATCAGAATTTGTTGCGCAACTGCAGCGTGCCAAGAATCGCCTTCCGGAAATTTCCGTTACTCTGGCCGGGCTGCTACAGCAGATAGGTCGCGAGTATCATACTCTGTTACAAAAAATTACCCATATCCGGGTCGATAAAGTAAAAACCGAATTGAACATGCAGCTTGAAAATTTGATTTATCCCGGATTTGTCAGCAACACCCCTTGGAACAGCATTCTGCACATTCCGCGTTATCTGAAAGGCATGGGATTGCGTATTGATAAATTGTCCGCAAATCCGGCGCGTGATGAGCACAATAGTCGCGAAGTCAATGCACTTTGGCAACAATATGTACAACGACTGGAGAAATACCGGAAAATTGAGCGCACCGATAAAAATCTAAGTGAATTTCGCTGGCAGCTCGAAGAGCTGCGTATTTCCTTGTTTGCGCAAGAACTGAAAACACCCTATCCGGTATCCGTTAAGCGGCTACAAAAGCTTTTGGAATGTGTGCATCATTGATCGACGTAGCTTACGGGAGGTTTGTGTTACTTGGAAAAAAAGCCTACGAATTGAAAAACAAATCTCTTCCAACAGACTGCTGGAGGAAATTTGTTTTTCATTGTAAAAATAATCGGAGTTACGAATCAGTTCTATATGGACGGAATTAATCTGCGCTCTGATCCTGCAGGGATATTTGAATTCTTAGGTGTGGGATCACTTGGAACTACCTCTGAAGGAAGTTGCATCTCTTCCTCTGCTGTTTTGGTTTTTTCGGCTTTCTCTTTGTCTAAAATATAACCGGGCTCAAAATTGGGTCCGATTCTGTTCTGATCGACAAATTGATGGTTTGGATGAAAAGATTTATCGAAAGCCAATGCATTCCCTACGTAACAAACCGTACCCATCGTGATGGCTATTGTTAAGGCTTTTAATTTATTCATGATGATTCTCCTTGTATTTTGTTTAATGAGAGCCACGGATAATGGCTTGTTTTCTCATAAAGGTTTTGTACAGTAAAAATAAAGAACGTTTAGTGATAATACATAAAACTTATTATGTAGCGTCATAGTAGTAACTACAAAAATAAACTGCTACACAATATGTGCCAACTGGCAAATATACACCAAAAACAGTTTAATTTTTTAAAACGATCAATCAGGCATTGGATTCAATCTTTTTCTTTGTTCAAAAATAAAGAAATTTTGCACGAAACGAGGTAGCACGCACAACAAAACGTTTAAGCACAATATCGCATAAAGCGTGATTGAAGAATGATGCCGCCCCGAACTATGTGGTGTTACAGGGTTGGAAGCGGGTGACGGCAGTGTTTAAAAAACTACCGCAATCCTAACGAATCCAGCGTAATGTCATCCTCATTGTCATCTCTATCAGCAAAATCTTTTCTGACAGTTGTGAATTCGTTATCTTCAAAATCATCTTTGTCGGTTTCAAATTCATCAATAATTTGTGCTAAATGACTGGATGGAATTTTGCTATTGGCTATTGCATCCTCTTCGCCATCCAAATCGTTGGCAGGATAAAATTCATCATCGTCATCATCAAAAGAGAGTTCTTTGATCATCGCTATCAACCTCCGTATAACATTTATTTGAACAAATGCTATTGATACCATACTGCGTTGATACAAAACTGATAATAACATAGGATTTTTTCCGGTATTTTCAAGTTTTAAAGTATTTTTTTAATGTTGGGTATCGTACAGAGTGTTTTGACTTCTGCTTATATGATCAGCATCAGAATTAAGTGTGGGAGGCAGATGTGTTGTCTTTGTCAACACTTAGCTCTAAATATTCTTTATCTCAGGAGTTAAAAGGCTATGAAAACTATTACATTACTTACAACCTTAATCATGATGACTTTTTTTTCATTGAGCGTGTTAGCGGGTGAAAGCCATTTGGATCATGCCATTCAGCATGCTGAAACTGCGGCCAAATCAGCCGATGGGAAAGCGGTTGCCAAACATGCAATGGAGGCAAAGAAACATGCGAATGCCGCAAAAAACGATAAAGACCGCCAAATTGATACTAAACACCTGGATGAAGGTATTAAGTCGCTAGATGAAGCGGTTAAGGAAGGTAAGGATGGAGAAGCGGATGCCGCTAAAAAAGCTGCGTCGGATGCTATAGAACATTTTAAGCAAGCTTCAAAATAATCCCATTCTTTTCTGGAGCATAAAAAAGGCAGTGTTTTTTCTATTCACTGCCTTTTTTATGTTGATGCATTTTCATCCATGCTGATGGATTGTTCATCACATTTATTGACATAACCTCGATTGTATAAGCCTGGTACGAACAGAGCTTCATAAGGTTTTCTATGAATTATCTACATCAACTGCAGTGGCCTGCGATGATTGTTACGATATTGGGTGTTTGGCTCATTGCATCTCAAGACAAACGTAGGCGTATGATTGGCTTTTGGTGTTCCCTTTTTAGTAACTTTCTCTGGGTAATCTGGGGCTGGTATGCCCATGCTTATGCCCTGATAATCCTGCAGATTGCTTTAGCCCTTCTGAATATCCGCGGCGCAAACAAAAATGAGCCATAATATTGGATAGAAAGTTAGAGAAGTAATAACTTCTATATAACTTTTAACCATTTTAAGCGCTATTCAAAAAATTCAAAAATACGCTACTTTCATTCCAGTTTGACTTCATGTGTTTTGTTCTAGGGGTGATTGTGAGTGATAGATATCAAGAAAGTGTAATTCACTGAAGTATATGAATATCATTGACTATCGATGTGAAATGTCAACAGTCCTGGTTTGATCAGTGGGTGCAACAAATGATTGTGGTACGTTATACATAATGAGAATGCCGAGGGCTCTTTATTATCGTAACAAAACCTGATGCTCCAGTGCGATAATACGCAGTAACAGATTAGCGATAGTGATGCGGTGATTTGCTGAATGGCGTTTTATTTTTATTACTTAAGAAATCATGATTTGGAAACCTAATGTAACAGTTGCAGTGGTTGTTGAACAAAATGGCAAATATTTACTGGTAGAGGAAGAACCGGAAGCGGGTAGTGGATTATTTCTAAATCAACCTGCGGGGCATTTGGATCCGGGAGAATCCATCATTCAGGGAGCAATCCGCGAGACGCTGGAGGAAACGGCCTATACCTTCGAACCTGAATATCTATTGGGCATATATCAGTGGTATTCAGAGCGCGCAGATACTGTTTATATTCGATTTGCTTTTGGGGGGCGCGTTACGCATCACGACCCCGAACAGAAACTCGATACTGGAATTCTGCGAGCCACTTGGTTTGATTCTGATGAGGTGGGTCAAATGATTCATCGTCATCGCAGCCCTCTGGTGATGCAATGTATCCATGATCATCTTGCCGGTAAGCGCTATCCGCTTGAATTATTGATGCACTATGAAGCCTAGGACGATGACAAAATATCGTGTAATCGTCGGTATGTCCGGTGGTGTTGATTCATCCGTGGCTGCATATGTGTTGAAACAGCAAGGCTATGATGTTGTAGGACTATTTATGAAGAATTGGGAAGATGACGATACGGATGAGTATTGTTCTTCGCGTCAGGATTTTATCGATGCAGTATCAGTGGCTGATGTTATTGATATTCCGATTGAAATAGTCAATTTCTCAACCGAATATAAAGAACGAGTATTTTCACAGTTTCTTGCGGAATATCAAGCCGGGCGTACTCCGAACCCTGATGTATTGTGCAATGCCGAGATCAAATTCAAAGCATTTCTGGATCATGCCAATAAACTGGGGGCCGATTATATCGCAACAGGTCATTATGCCCGGGTGCGTAAAGCTGGCGGCGTTTTTCAATTATTAAAAGGGGAAGATGGAAACAAAGATCAAAGTTATTTTTTATATCGATTGAATCAAGCGCAGCTTGCTAAATCGCTCTTTCCAATCGGCCATCTCTATAAGCGCGAGGTACGAAAAATAGCCAGGGAGTTGAAGCTGCCCAATTCCTCTAAAAAAGACAGCACGGGCATATGCTTTATTGGCGAGCGCCCGTTTCGCGAATTTCTTAACCGTTATCTTCCCCATGAACCTGGAGAAATCCAAACAACTGATGGGAGAGTTATTGGTGAGCATATCGGATTAATGTATTACACCATAGGACAACGACAGGGATTAGGAATTGGGGGCATTCGGAATGGTGGTGATGAACCGTGGTTTGTGGTTACAAAAGATATGACCAGAAATGTTTTGATTGTTGTTCAGGGTCATAATCATCCGGATTTATTTCGCCCTTCTCTGAAAGCAATCGATTTATCATGGATCGATGATAAACAGCCCCATTGTAATTGGGTTTATGCCGCAAAAACGCGCTATCGTCAAACTGATGCGCCTTGCACCATTACAAGTTTGTCGCATGAATCCTGTGAGGTGGAATTTGCACAAAATCAGTGGGCAATCACACCGGGACAATCCGTTGTTATTTATGAGAGTCAGGTATGTTTGGGAGGTGGAGTGATTTTGCAATAATTTTGGCTTAATTGGCATGCCGGATGAATCCTGGTTCTATCAGTTTTAGCGATGACTTATATATCGTATCTCACTGACTTCCTGGTTGTATTAGGTGCGCGATAATTCCGTCTACATATACTCTGACAAGTAATTGATCCAACCAATGAGGAAGCAATTTACAACCAGCCGATCCGCTTGAAACGAAAATAAAGAAAAAGACAAGCCGAGCAAATGGTTAATAGTGCCAATGGATAGCCGTATTTCCACTCCAGTTCGGGCATGCGCTCAAAGTTCATTCCCCAAATCCCGGCCAATGCTGTGGCGACGGCGAAAATTCCCGCCCACGCAGCCAGGCGTTTGCTCACCTCATTGTTTTCAATGGCTCCCATTGATAGATTGACCTGAATAGCGGTGCCGATAGTGTCTCGGACAGTGTCGATAGAGGCGTCAATTCGGAGCAGGTGGTCGTAGACATCGCGGAAATAGTCTCGAATATTGGAACATACGGCGGGTCCCCGGCTGCCGGATAATTTACCTGCTACTTCCATCAATGGAGCAACAGCGTGTTTCAGAACCATGATTTTCCGTTTGAGGCCGTAGAGCTGTTCAATATTGGAGCGAGCAGCCCCTTTGGTGAAAATTTGTTCTTCGATTTCTTCCAGTTCGGACTCCAATCGGTCGATTATTGGAAAATAACGGTCAACCACGGCATCCATCAAGGCATATAGAACAAAACCAGAACCCTCCTTCAGTAGGTATTGCTCCCGTTCACAGCGTTCACGTACCTCAAGAAAATGCCGTTGGCTTCGATTCCTCACAGACAGTACGTAGTTAGGTCCGACAAAAACATTCAATTCGCCTGGACTGTTTTCTCCCGGATTAGATTCAAGCAAATGCATAACAACGAAAAGCGATTCACCATATTCCTCAAGTTTGGGTCGCTGATGCCCATGACGCGCATCTTCGACTGCTAGTTCATGGAGATTGAACTCTTCTTTCATCTTGTCGAGTTCTTCGGGTGTTGCATCCTGTAGAGCTACCCAGACAAAACATCCTAATCGTTCCAGATAATCGCTAATTTCCTCTACCGTAATATCGGCCAAGCGCATACCGTTCTCGTAAGCAACGCAGTTGATGAGCACTATTGTGAACCCCCTATTTTTAAATGAGATATGAGTCTACACGCTTCGTATCTGGTGAACTAGCATGCCTTAGCTCGTATCGCTACACGATAGAAAATAGCAGGATTAAAGAAATATTCATTTCTAACGAGAAGATTTGCCATGATTTCAACGGTGCAGCATATTACAGGCATGACACTTCAAATGAAGTTTAGTTGTTATTAGAGCATTTACCTGAACGAGAAAGTGTATAGAGAGGTAAAGCACGAAATAACCGCCAATTTATCAATGTGCACCATTCCGGATTTTAATAACAGGAAGGGCTAAAAATACCCGGCCATTCACAAATAATCCGAAATTGCGATAAGGTGAAAAATTTGCGATCTTTTGCAAAGGTTTCCTACCATGTTTCAAAATATGTTTTTTCTACGGCTCCATTGAATCCTTAAAATATGCCAAACAATACTCCTAAAAATTAACCAATTTAAAGATTCATATATAATTCATAACGTTGCATTCTTGGAATCAGAAAACTTAATATAGTAATCATAAGGAACGAATAGGATTGCCCTCAACAATTCTTTGTTTAGCTGATAAATTAGCCATTTGGCGGCTAGCCAAGAAGAGCTCTAAAAGGTATGATTCGGCCTGCAGGTTTTATAGAGGAGGCGTGGCCGAGCGGTTTAAGGCAGCAGTCTTGAAAACTGCCGTAGGGGTGACTCTACCGTGAGTTCGAATCTCACCGCCTCCGCCATTTACACTTCCGTACCAGTCCAAAGCAATCTACGAAACAAAATAAACAAGCTGTTTTACAAGAACTTCAATTCCATAGCAATCCAGAATAATCCGCTAGAAGCCAGTAAAAAAATGTGGTAAGTTGCGTGGTAACTATTTTTACCACATCAAAAGTTACCACACTATGGCTATTAAAGAATTACTGACAGACTTGGCATGCAAGAATGCTGTAGTTAATGGTAAGAAAATACTTAAACTCCATGATGGTCAAGGGCTTTACCTATGGATATATGAAGATGGCCGCAAGTATTGGCGGTTGCGCTATAAAATTCATGGCAAGGAAAAATCCTTATCGCTGGGTGTTTATCCTGTAGTAGGACTAAAGCAAGCCCGGCAGCTAGCACAAGCTGAACGAATAAAACTATCCAGTAATATTGATCCTTCAATTGATCGTCAAATCAATAAGCAAAAAGCAAAGGAAGCCACAACCAATAGCTTTGAAGCTGTTGCCCGTGAGTGGTATACAAAACAAACCCATACATGGGTACCAAGTCATAGTAAAGATGTTTTACGCAGACTCGAAGGGAATGTGTTCCCCTATATTGGTTTGTACCCAATCAGTCAGATCGATGCCCCGCAATTACTCAACATGATCCGTATCATTGAACATCGTGGCTCTTATGACCTGGCGCATAGAGTGCTTGGGATGTGTGGTCAGGTATTTCGCTATGGCGTGGCAACGGGTCGTTGTAGTCGTGATCCTACTGCTGATTTGAGGGGCGCACTTACGCCACACAAGAAAAAGAATCAGGCGGCTGTCAAACCTGAAGAGTTACCAAATTTATTACGAGCAATAGCTACCTATGAAAAGATAGGGGATAAGCAAACACAGCTTGCATTGCAATTGCTGGCTTTAACCTTTGTGCGCACCAACGAACTGATTAGGGCATTGTGGGCAGAGTTTGATTTAAATAATGCGCTATGGATTGTTCCCAGTGAACGAATGAAGATGAGGAACGAACATGTAGTACCCCTCACCCGCCAGGCATTGAGCATACTGACTGAATTAAAAACCATCGCCGGTGATAGTCGTTACCTGTTACCCGGACGCAATCCTAACAAACCCATCAGCAATAACACATTACTTTTTGCACTTTACCGTTTAGGATATAAAGGCAAAATGACCGGGCATGGTTTCCGGGCTGTCGCATCCACTGCATTGAATGAATCCGGGTTATTTAGTCCCGATGCCATTGAGCGTCAATTGGCACACGGTGAAAAGAATGAAGTACGGGGTGCATATAACCGGGCTGAATATTTACCGGAACGGAAAAGAATCATGACATGGTGGAGTGACCATTTAGAAGCAATAGAAAAAGGTGCAGATGTCATTCCGTTATTTGGAAAATCCATTTGATTTTTGCATCATGATTTTCTTGCTCTAGTCCTACCCCTGTTTTTTGAGTGGGGCAAGTGGGGCGAGTGGGGCGGAATCGCTGAAATCGTTATGACTATTGGTTTGTAGCTGCCCTACTTTTCCAGAATCGACACCCAAAGCAGTAGGGCGTGCCCTACTTTTAGGGGGAATTGCCGTATTTTTAGTGCCAATATGCGCCCTAAATTTTGTAAATGTGTAACATGATTGAGGCGAAAATACGGCGCGGAAATACCCTGTTGCTCTCCCTATCGGAGCGGACATTATTTCAAGTTTGATATTGCAACACTGCTCTTGTCGACACACTGCAGATTATTAAATGATATAGATTCTAACTATAACCAAAGTTCAATCAATAAGTTGGCATCATTGAGGGAATCGATTATTTTCAATCATTTCTATAACCCGTCGATGAATACTAGCAGTCCAGCCACCTGCTTCATACCCTTTAAATTTAGTATCTAAAAGTTGCTGTTGTTCGTCAATACTACGGCCAAAAACCCAAGGTGGTATAAAGTGATAGTTGATCCAGATATTAGTTGGCGTGAATTCATAAGTGTGAAGAATTCGATCAATTTTAATCTGACCAATTTCTTCTAGTGTTCCCTCGTCATTAAAATCCGGAGTTACAATGCGGTAGTTCACATAACTATCAGTGATTCCAATATTTATAAATGAAAGATGTACTCTGCTCAATTTGTTAGTTCTACTTAAAGAAAGATTTATTAAATAAATCAGGATAATTTTTAATAACATCAGGATGATATAAATCTCTAGATGTTGTTTGTTGATCCCTAAGTACTTTTAAATGCGCCTCTTCTTGAACTCGTCGTGCAATTTCTGAATCAATGTTGTAATAGGGCTTGCAGTAATTTGCTTCAGCACGCTCGTGGCGGAAAAAAGCAATATCATGTGGATCATCTTTTCCTAGCATCAATCTTGTAAGCATGTCTCGCTCTGGACCAGCATTTCTTGAGGTAATAAAATTTTCACCTGGATAATTTAGTGCAAATACCCATTTTAGATGACTTGTAATGTTTAACAAGTCTATTTTGCTATACTCAGCAAGTCCTAATAAATCAATTCGCGATAATGCATTTCCACTCACATAACCATATGTATTGATTCCTCCCGCCAACCCAATCGGATCAGGACTGATGTATCTCCCCGTCTCAGGCTCATAATATCGGAAATAGTTGTAATGCAGATTGGTTTCCTTATCAAAATACTGTCCTGGGAATCTGGGATGGTATTCAAATAATTGGCTGTTGCCGTCCGGATCTTCATCCGGCAGGTTGGCACCGAAGGCGTGGGTGTTTTCCCAACGCCGCCAAGAATCTAGCGCTGGGTACTATTTTTAAGGATTCATATATAAATTACTATCAATAATCCCATTAAAAAAGTTTTGATTCATTCAACTAATTTAAGCGTTTAGCATTGATCGAAAAGAACCCGCTTCTTTTAATACTTTTTCGTTTTGCCAATCATTTCGTAACACAAATTAGCTCATTCCAGTTCGTTGTATAGCTGGGGCTTTTGTTTCCTTGCTTCATTTTCCACGGTTGGTTGAAACCTTCAGATGCGATTTTGAGGGTACCCCGCCCCATACGAGAATTAATTTGATCCATGACACTCATCAATTTGCTGGATTTTGTATCTGTTACCGATAGAGTGCCTAAAAGATCCAGCTGACGGTATTGACTCGGTACGCTTAAATCAAACAATCTTACGCCCGCTTTCTGATATTTGTGGCCCCGGCGGTAAATTTTGCGTAATCCCCAGAGCGCAGCCTTGGTTAGTAATATCGTATTATCTGTTTGCCTTGGCAGCGCAATCGTCATACTGTTGGCATAATACGGTACATTTTCATTGAACCGACTGGTGCGGATACTAACATGCACCGATCCGGCATACGATTGCTGCCTTCGCAGTTTCTCTGCTGCGCGGCTGATGTAGAGAGTAACGGATTCTTCCAGGCTGGCCAGATCGGATATAGGAATTCCAAACGAGCGGGAACTGACGATCTGTTTTCGCGACGGATTGATTTCTTCCAGTTCAATACAAGCAGTACCATTAATCTCCCGAATGGTTTTTTCCATTACCACCGAGAAGCAGGCGCGCATTTGCGAGGGCGATGCTGTTTTGAGATCCAGCACGGTTTTAATACCGAGTTCCTGCAGTTTGGGTGCTAGCCGTTTGCCAATACTCCAGATTTCACCTGCTCCAGTGCGTTGAAACCAATCCGCTTGCTGTTGAAAAGATAAGCTATTGAAATCACAAACACCATTCCACTCAGGGTTCTTTTTAGCCATATGGTTGGCAAGCTTGGCCAGTGTTTTGGTGGAACCTATGCCGACACATACCGGCAATCCAGTCCATTGTTTGATCCTTTGACGGATCTGCTGACTATAACGAACCAGATTTTTTGTTTTAAACCCCGTGAGATCGAGAAAACATTCATCAATGGAATAAATTTCTTGATCGGGACTGAACATTCTCAGAATACTCATGACGCGATTGCTCATGTCGGCATACAGGGCATAGTTGGATGAATAGGCGATGATTCCATGTCTTCTGGCCAAGTCTTTCAGTTGAAACCACGGCTGCCCCATTCTGACGCCTAGTGCCTTAGCTTCATTGCTCCTTGCGACTGCGCAACCGTCATTGTTGGATAATACGACAACAGGTTTGTCTTCCAGTTTGGGATTGAATACCCGCTCACAGCTCACATAGAAGTTGTTTACATCGATCAAGGCGATGGAGCGGGTATTCTTATCCATGCAGTGCAATGATCTCCACGTTTTTCCGATGTAGAAATTTCAGCAGATAACGATACGTATCACGATCAAAACGGGGCCATGCCGATAATTCATCTAATTCCTGGTAGTCCTTGACAGTACCCAGATGGCACCATTGGTCAAAGACGTGTATTTCCGTAATGCCATATTCCGGGTTGTGCTCCTTGATTCCAATGCGTCCTGCATATGGCCATGTCAGCAGCCGATATTGGCTTAAAGCCGTGAGAAGACGTAACCAGTGTGACTCAGTGGATTCCAGGCCCGCGCACAAGCCTTTGCAGTGTTTTAATTGATGCGCAAAACACACACCGGCACCTTTCTCCAGCCCCAACGCCTTATCGCACAGCCCGTACTCGTCGGCCAGCTTGCTTAAAACCTCCACAGCCTGCCGTTTGGTTTTAAAAGTACCATAGATATTGTTTGCTGTACGCCAATCGATGTCGCTGTCATTGATCAAAGTCACCAGGGGTTTGCTATTGGGGTCACTTGATACTTGCCAGGCACAGAGTTGTCGCTCGCGCCTGAGTTGCCGATTATGAATAGGCTGATGATCCTTGATCAATCGCGATTCCAATAATAATGCACCCAGTTCTCCGCCGGTAATACGGTGTTCGACTTGCTTGATTTCCTGTGCGATACGCATTTCCTTGGTCGAGCGATGATCACCTTGAAAGTGGTTGAATACGCGGGATCGCAAGGAAACACTTTTGCCGACATACAGCACTGCGCTATCGCCATGAAATAAATAAACACCGCAGGTTGTCGGAAGGGTATCGATATCCAGGTGATCGAGGTCTACCGGAATCGCTTGTTGTTTCAGGAGGATCAGCGCCATTTCCTGAATCGTTGCTTCTCCCAGTTCGAGCATGGCGGCATCAATGAGTGCAGCTATCATTTCGGTATCGCCCATAGCGCGGTGACGCTGATCACAGATCAACCGGAATCTTTCGATAATGGCATTGAGACTATGCGAATGATGTTGCGGATAAAGTTTCCTGGAGAGCTTGACCGTGCACAGTAGTTTTTTTTGGAAGGTAACACCGATGCGCTTGAATTCATTTTTGAGAAAACCATAATCGAATCGCACATTGTGCGCGCACAATACCGCTTGATCGAGCCATTGCAGCAGTGTTTCATACACCTGAGAAAAAGTAGGGGCATGATCGACCATGTCCTGAGTGATCCCCGTCAGCCGCTGGATGAAAGGTGGAATATTGATGCCCGGGTTGATGAGTGTATTCCAGCGGCCGGTTTCAACGCCATTCTCATAGCGGATCAAGCCAATTTCAGTGATACGATCCTGGGTTGGAGTGACGCCGGTTGTTTCCAGATCCAGCAACACATAGCACGGCAACAACGTACTCATTTAAAGCGGCGGAATGATCCTGTCACGACGCCAAATATCTCAAACTGCGTATCGGGGCGAATGTAAATGGGCCGGTAAGCACCCGTCGAATTGGCTGGCATCAGCCGTGGCATTTTATTTGCACCATAATCTAGGATTTTAATCGTAAATTCCCGATCAACCACCGCTAATACGATATCTCCGTGGCTGGGTGTTTTGCAGCGATCCACGACCACTTTATCGTCCGGCAACAACCCCACATCAATCATCGATTCTCCGCGGATTGTGACAAAGAACGTCGATGCTGCGTGATCGATCAGGAATTCACTGACATCAAGTCGTTTCTCGACATGATCATCGGCCGGACTAGGAAAACCTGCCGCGACCTTGGTAGCAAATAACGGCAGCAACGTTGGTTGTTCACTAATGACGGGAGTGAAAAACTCATCCACTTCTTCCTCTGGAAGTGTATTTTCACTCGGAGCATCATTCGATTTCTTGTGTTGCAAAGCTTCCAGCAAGCTTTTGATTGTTGCCGTTTGACTTTGCGGTATGCGCATTGTAACTGTTGATTCGCCAAACTTACCCTGACCGCGCGGCCTGCCCGCATTTTCTCGTTTTCCGCCTCGATTTGACATGTTTGAATTGCTCCATATTGAAATATGTAACGGTATTCAAACATACCATCATTAGCGATGTCAAATGCACAAAAGCAATGCAAAAACTTAACCTAGAAGTTGAACAGAGTTTTCCAGACGTTTTTCCTTTCCAATCAGCGTGGTATAGAAGCACTGTTCGATACCGTAAAGCAAAGACTTCAATTTTGTATCAGATGTAATCTCAAATTTTTTATTATCGGCATCGAATTTAAGTTGCTCTTCACAATAGCTATGGATATATAACAGCATCTGATTCCGATCTGCATCTGGCATTTCAGCAAGTGTACTCATAGCTAACGCCACTCGTTTGCGATTCGGTTTGGATACTTTTTCAACGCCATAGCCGTTTGATAATTCAACAAATGAATTATCAAGGAATGCTTCTACTTCCTCTTTTGTTGCTTCCTTGTATAGTCCGTCGATTCCAGCAAATATACTGGATATCGCCGCCAGATTCCGGAATAAAAGCGTATCGGCGTCCTTTTGGTAAATCGCGTCAGGCATTGCATTGACTGCTATTCGCCCACCATCGTTTTCCAGCTCTGCTATCTCACCAAATGCGATCATTCTTTTGGTTACAAACAGTGATGGAGTGATTTTCTGGAAATAGTAATGACTTCCCTGAACGGCACACAAATAGGCAATGCCTGGAAATTGTTTTTTAGTGAGATCATCGTATTCCGAAGACACAAAGTCTCTTTTTAGCAAATCAATGCAATAGGGCTGCAAGCTGAACTGTTCAATCTTGAACCAGGAATCTTCATCTAGGTTATGATCTGGGTTGTATCCAACAAAATCCAAGCCTTGTAAGGAAACGTCGAAAAGTGCCTGATCTGAGAGTAATTTGAAAAATTTCTTTTTGCCATTCCCTTTTACCTTAGGATCTGTTGACATTTGATAAAAATGCTTGCTGTATCAGTGGGTTATGATTTATTCTTACGATTGCAAGTGGTTGTTTCTAAATACCTATTCTTGAAACGATGACAGACCCTAAAAATTCTTACAGCTTAACAATTAATTTCGCATTTGTTTCGTTTTTGTTCCAGATTTATTTCATTTTTTTATTCATAGTGTTATATAAAATTAAATAATTTTATTATTGTGTGCTCTTGAAATTCTGAGCTACAAACCCTACTATTAGCACTCGTTGTTACGGAGTGCTAATAATCCTAATATTAGAACCTTGACTTTTTCGTAGTGTTAAAAAATGATGTGTATATATCAGCTTATTAATTTTCAAAGGAGACAACAGCATGAAAATTCGTCCTTTACATGATCGTGTTATCGTAAAGCGATTGGAAGATGAACGTAAAACAGCTTCAGGTATTGTTATTCCTGATAGCGCGGCAGAAAAACCAGATCAAGGCGAGATTCTGGCTATAGGCAAAGGGAAAGTAGGGGATGATGGAAAAATCCGTCCGTTGGAAGTGAAAGTAGGCGATAAAGTATTATTTGGTAAATATGCTGGACAATCCGTCAAGGTTCAAGGCGAAGAACTTTTAGTCATGCGCGAAGAAGATATTATGGGTGTAATTGAAGGTTAACTCGTAGTTCGATGCCACGCAAAAATAATGTATTGAGAGATTAGGAGAAGAATATGTCAGCAAAAGAAGTGAAGTTTGGTGATTCAGCGCGCCATAGAATGGTAGCCGGTGTAAATATTTTAGCCGATGCGGTAAAAGTGACATTAGGACCTAAGGGACGGAATGTAGTTCTGGATCGTTCCTATGGTGCGCCCACTATCACTAAGGATGGTGTATCTGTCGCTAAAGAAATTGAATTGAAAGATAAATTTGAAAATATGGGCGCGCAGATGTTAAAAGAAGTGGCTAGCAAAACATCTGATGTGGCCGGCGATGGGACAACCACTGCAACCGTGTTGGCGCAAGCGATCGTAAAAGAAGGTATGAAATATGTAGCGGCTGGTATGAATCCGATGGATCTCAAGCGCGGAATTGATAAAGCAGTAACCACAGCGGTCGGCGAATTAAAGAAATTGTCAAAACCATGTGCGACTGCAAAGGAAATAGCGCAAGTTGGAAGTATTTCTGCAAATTCTGATAATGAAATTGGCAAGATCATTGCGGATGCAATGGATAAAGTGGGTAAGGAAGGTGTAATTACAGTTGAAGATGGATCAGGATTGCAGAATGAATTAGAAGTTGTTGAAGGTATGCAGTTTGATCGTGGTTATCTGTCGCCTTATTTTGTAAGTAGCGCGGAAAAACAAATTGCGCTGCTAGATAGTCCATATATTTTGCTGCATGATAAGAAAATTTCTAATATTCGTGATTTATTACCGATATTGGAACAGGTTGCGAAAGCGGGTAAGCCGTTACTGATTATCGCTGAAGATGTTGATGGTGAAGCGCTTGCTACATTGGTTGTGAACAATATACGGGGTATTCTCAAAACTTGTGCGGTTAAAGCGCCTGGTTTTGGTGATCGCCGTAAAGCGATGCTTGAAGACATTGCAATTTTAACTGGCGGCACAGTTATTGCTGAAGAAGTTGGTTTGACGCTGGAGAAAGCTACATTAAATGATCTCGGTCAAGCCAAGCGTATTGAAGTAGGGAAAGAGAATACTACAATTATCGATGGCGCAGGCAATGCCGACAATATTGAAGGCCGTGTCAAACAGATCCGTGCACAAATTGAAGAAGCTACAAGTGATTACGACAAAGAAAAACTGCAGGAACGTGTTGCTAAGCTGGCCGGTGGTGTGGCGCTAATTAAAGTGGGTGCTGCTACAGAAGTTGAAATGAAAGAGAAAAAAGCTCGGGTTGAAGATGCATTACATGCAACACGTGCTGCCGTGGAAGAAGGTGTTATTCCAGGTGGCGGTGTGGCTTTATTGCGTGCCATTTCAGCCGTCAAAAGCACCAAAGGTGATAATCATGATCAAGACGCCGGCATTAAGATTGTTTTGCGTGCACTGGAAGAGCCTCTACGTCAAATTGTAACGAATTGTGGTGATGAGCCGTCCGTTGTGGTTAATAAGGTGGCTGAAGGCCAAGGAAATTTTGGCTACAATGCTGCAACGAGCGAATATGGTGACTTGGTAGCAATGGGGGTTCTCGATCCAACCAAAGTGACTCGCTCTGCTTTACAGAATGCAGCTTCGGTTGCAAGTTTGATGCTGACTACTGACGCAATGGTTGCCGAATTGCCTAAGGAAGATGCACCAGCCGGGGGTGGCATGGGTGGCATGGGTGGCATGGGCGGTATGGGTGGCATGGATATGTAAGGAAAATCCTTATTTATACCGCTTTCTGAATTAAACAGACTTCAATTTTATATTGAAGTCTGTTTTTTTATGCCTATCAAGTTAACTAAATAGAGACATTTATCAGGCGTTATATTTTTCTTAAAAAATATTTATTCGTGATAAATTTTTGGATATGGATAAATTAGAAAACTATTCTGCACCTCAAGATCTTCTGAAAGACCGTGTGATTCTTGTCACAGGTGCAGGGCAAGGGTTAGGGCGTGCTGCGGCACTATCTTATGCGAATCATGGGGCTACGGTTATTTTGCATGGCCGTAAGGTAAAGAAATTGGAGAGTGTTTACGATGAAATAGAAACTATCGGTAAAGCGCAAGCTCTAATTTATCCGCTTGATTTGGAACGTGCTGAAGAAAAGGATTTTTTTGCTCTGGCGCATGCGATTGCGCAGCAACTCGGTCGTCTGGATGGAATTTTGCATAACGCAGCCTATCTGCCCGGTTTAAGTCCATTAGAACATCAAACAACTGAGCACTGGCAAGCCCTGTTACAGGTCAATTTGATAGCTCCTTTTGCATTAACAAAGGCATGTTTGCCGTTACTGAAAGTCTCTCCTGATGCGAGCATCATTATGACATCAAGCACGCAGGGGCATAACCCATCGGCCTACTGGGGTGGTTTTGCCGTTGCAAAAGCTGGTCTGGAAGCATTAGTTAAGATACAGGCTGATGAATGGAGTCAGATGTCAAATTTGCGCATTAATACCGTTATACCTGGCTTAGTGAATACACCGCAGCGCGTGATTACACATCCAGGTGAAATAAAACAAAAGATGCGTCAACCTGATGAGTTGATGGCGGTATATTTATACTTGATGGGACTGGACAGCAACAAAATAAGTGGTCAGACAATCTTGTGTTAATTTATAACGAATCGAGTGATCAGGCTGCGGTTAGCAGGATTAGAAGGTATAATCGATAATAAATAAAATGATATGCGAAAGTGGCGGAATTGGCAGACGCACCAGATTTAGGTTCTGGCGCCGAGAGGTGTGGGGGTTCGAGTCCCCCCTTTCGCACCAAATTTAAGTTAATACATGAGTTACTGTTTACAAGTGTTGCTCAATCAATAACATATTTGTATGTTGGGAAAATTTAATCAATCAGGGATTTTTAATGGAATCAAAGGTAGAAAATCTCGGCGCACTAGAACGTCGTTTCGATATTTCAATTTCTCTTGAAAAATTGCAAGATGAAATTAATCTTCGCTTAAAGAAGCTAGCAAAGACAACCAAGTTTCATGGTTTTCGTCCTGGAAAGGTTCCGCTTACACTAGTTAAGCAAATGTATGGTGTACAAGTACAGCAGGATGTAATCAATGATGCAATTCACAAAGAATTCACAGATACCGTTAAGGAAAATAATCTAAAAATTGCTGGGTATCCCCGCTTTGAAAATAAATCAACCAATGAACAGGATGTACTTTACACCGTTAGCGCGACATTTGAAGTTTACCCCGAGATCATATTGGGTGATTTGAGTAATCAGAGTGTCGATCAACTTGATGTGCGAGTTGATGAAGTCGACATTGATAAAACTATCGACATGATAAGTAAACAGCGCGTGACCTATAAGCCGGTTAGTCGCGCGGCAATAAAAGGTGATCGGGTTAAGATTGATTATCATGGTGTTATCAATGGAGATGATTTTGCAGGCGGAAAAGCCGATGATGTTCAGCTAATACTTGGGGATGGAAAATTTCTTAAGGATTTTGAGAGCTCCTTAATAGGTATGAAAGTAGGGAATCACAAATCCTTTGATGTTGTTTTTCCTCAAGAATACCATGGTAAAGATGTTGCTGGAAAGAGTGTTACATTTGAAGTAAAAATGAATGAACTGGAAATGCCAATATTACCAAGTGTGGATGAAGAGTTTGCTAAATCGCTTGGTGTTCCCGATGGAGATTTAAAGAAGTTGCGCGAAGGGATAAAAAAAGATCTCGAGCGTGAAATCTCTAAGCGCTCAAGATCAAAACTTAAAGAACAGGTTATGAGAGCGATTTTGGAAACTACTCAAATTGAAGCTCCCATCGTTCTGATTAATCAAGAAATGGAGAGATTGTTGCAAGATGCTAAGAGTGACCTGGAAGCACGAGGGATAAAAGCAAATGAAATATCTCTTAAAACCGAGTTATTTAAAGATAAAGCTGAGTATCGCGTCAAATTGGGATTAATTTTAGCAGAGCTTGTCAAAGTGCATTCTATTAAAAATAATCCAGCGCATGTTCGGAGCATAATAGAAAATGCAGCTCAAAGTTATGAGAACCCTGAACAGGTTGTTAAATGGCATTATGCTTCCCCAGAGCGTTTACAGGAAGCTGAATCGTTGGCCCTAGAAGAAAATATTGTCGATTGGGCGCTTGGTCAGGTTAAATTAATCAATAAAACTATTACATTTGATGAGTTGATGGGGATATCTTAAGATGGCACAAATATTTGATAATATCCGTGATATAGAGCCTAAAAACCTCGGGTTAATTCCTATGGTTATAGAAACCAGTGGTAGGGGTGAGCGTGCTTATGATATATATTCTCGCTTATTGAAGGAAAGAGTTGTGTTTCTTGTTGGCCCCGTCACTGAGGCAAGTGCAAACCTGGTCGTTGCTCAATTTTTGTTTTTAGAATCTGAGAATTCAGAAAAGGATATATTTTTTTATATTAATTCACCAGGGGGCATGGTTTCTGCGGGTTTGGCGGTTTATGATACGATGCAATACATTAAACCCGATGTTAGCACACTGTGCATTGGTCAAGCTGCAAGCATGGGAGCGCTATTATTGACTGCGGGTGCAAAAGGTAAACGTTATTGCTTGCCAAATTCGAGAGTGATGATTCATCAGCCGTTAGGAGGCTTTCAAGGTCAAGCTTCGGATATTGAAATACATGCGCGTGAAATACTTTATCTAAAATCACGTTTAAATGAAATTATGGCTAAACATACAGAGCGACCAGTATCCGATCTTGAGAAAGATACGGATCGTGATAATTTTATGAGCGCAACGGAATCTGTAAATTATGGTTTGGTAGATGCAGTTCTATCTAGTAGGAATGATGGTGCAAATTAAGTAAATATTTATACGCAAGTTTTTTATTACGGGTATTCAAACTCAATTAGTGTAGGATAAAGATATGCCAGACAAAGCTAGTAGCGAGAAACTTCTTTACTGTTCTTTTTGCGGCAAGAGTCAGCATGAGGTAAGAAAACTCATTGCTGGACCCTCGGTATTTATCTGTGATGAATGCATTGATCTTTGCAATGATATAATCCGTGAAGAAATGCAAGGCGATGAAGCAACAAAACTTGTTAAATCAAACTTGCCTGTGCCGCGTGAAATTTGCCAAATATTAGATCAGTATGTCATCGGACAAGAATCTGCAAAGAAGATCCTTTCTGTGGCAGTTTATAATCACTATAAGCGTCTAAGAAATATACCAAGATCAGATGAAACTGATGATATTGAGCTATCAAAAAGTAATATTTTGTTGGTAGGTCCCACAGGTTCTGGCAAAACATTACTTGCACAAACTCTGGCTCGGCTCTTGGATGTACCTTTTATTATGGCCGATGCTACTGCTTTAACGGAAGCAGGTTATGTTGGTGAAGATGTTGAGAACATCATTCAAAAATTACTCCAAAAATGTAATTACGACGCAGAAAAAGCTCAAAGAGGCATTGTTTATATTGATGAAATTGATAAAATTTCACGTAAATCGGATAACCCATCCATTACCCGCGATGTTTCAGGGGAAGGAGTGCAGCAGGCACTCTTAAAGCTAATTGAAGGCACTATTGCCATGGTTCCTCCGCAAGGGGGAAGAAAACATCCTAACCAAGAATTTATTCAAGTGGATACCACTAATATTCTGTTTATTTGTGGTGGTGCATTTGATGGGCTTGATAGAGTAATTAGAGCACGTACTGAGAAAGGTGGGATTGGTTTCGGTGTTGAAGTGAAGAGTCATTCAGGGAAGGATGTAAATAAGGTATTACAGCAAGTGGAGCCAGAAGATCTGGTCAAGTTCGGTTTAATACCGGAGTTTGTGGGACGTTTGCCAGTTGTCGCAACTTTAGAAGAGTTAAATGAAGCTGCATTAATTCAAATATTGACTGAACCAAAGAATGCGCTTGTCAAGCAATATTGGAAAATGTTTAATATGGAAGGGGGGGTTGATCTTGAATTTCGGGAGCCAGCACTTAAAGCAATTGCGAAGAAGGCCCTAACGCGTAAGACGGGCGCCCGCGGCTTGCGTTCTATTCTAGAAGAAATATTACTGGATATTATGTATGATCTTCCCTCATTAGAGAATGTTACAAAAGTGGTTATTGATTACAATTCCACTAGTGATGATATTAAACCAATTCTAATTTATTCGGATCAGCCTAAAGTTGCGAAACGTTCTAAGTAGATGTTATATAAAAATTATAAATTTGAATGGAAAATGCTCTTCATGGTGAGGAGGAATAAATATAGTGTTATTCAGACTTGAATTTTGGTTTGCGGCACATATATATACTCTTAATTATGAACTTTTTTTGTGAGTTGATATGATTTCATTAGTTGAAGACTCTGAGCAATTGATATTGCCACTCTTGCCATTGCGCGATGTGGTGGTTTTCCCGCATATGGTTATTCCATTATTTGTAGGGAGGCAAAAATCGATCAAGGCACTTGAGCTTGCAATGGAGACAAATAAAAATATTCTGCTTGTCGCTCAAAAAATGGCCTCGAAGGATGATCCTGTTCCTGAAGATTTATATGAGGTTTGTAGTGTCGCTAGTTTATTGCAGATGCTGAAACTACCGGACGGAACTGTCAAGGTTCTAGTGGAAGGCAATCACCGCGCACGTATTTTAGAATTCATCGATTCTGGAACTCATTTTACTGGCAGGGCATCGCAAATCTTATTACCTGATGCTACAGATAATTCTGAAGCTGAAGCAATGCGGCGTGCTATTTTGGCTCAGTTTGATCAATATGTGAAACTTAATAAAAAAATCCCGCCGGAGATAATTACTTCTCTTAGTAGTATCGATGAAGCAGGACGTTTAGCCGATACAATTGCAGCTTACCTGCCATTAAAACTTGAACAAAAACAAGAGATATTGGAAATTTTTGATGTAACTAAGCGCTTAGAGCATTTACTGGGATTGCTGGAAACGGAACTCGATATTTTACAAGTTGAGAAACGTATTCGTGGTAGGGTAAAGCGGCAAATGGAGAAAAGCCAGCGTGATTATTATCTTAATGAGCAGGTAAAAGCCATTCAAAAAGAATTGGGTGAAGGTGAAGATGGCGCAGATATTGAAGAAATTGAGAAAAAAATCAAATCTGCTCAAATGCCTAAAGATGCTCTGGTAAAAGCTGAATCAGAATTAAAGAAACTTCGCTTGATGTCTCCTATGTCGGCAGAAGCTACTGTTGTTCGAAATTATATTGATGCGCTGGTTGCCTTACCATGGAAAAAAAAGAGCAAAATTAATAGCGACCTAAAATCAGCGGAATCTGTTCTTGAGAAAGATCATTATGGTCTTGAGAAAGTAAAAGAGCGAATCGTCGAGTATCTGGCTGTGCAACAGCGTGTGAGTAAAATGAAAGCGCCGATTCTTTGTTTGGTGGGACCACCAGGTGTTGGTAAAACCTCCCTTGGTCAATCAATTGCTCATGCAACGAATAGAAAGTTCGTGCGGATGTCTCTGGGCGGCGTGCGTGATGAGGCTGAAATTCGTGGCCATCGGAGAACTTATATTGGATCCATGCCGGGTAAGATTTTACATAATATGAGTAAAGTGGGTGTTAAGAATCCATTATTTTTACTTGACGAGATTGATAAGATGGGTATGGATTTTCGTGGGGATCCATCTTCGGCTTTACTGGAAGTTCTTGATCCAGAGCAAAATAATACATTTGTGGATCATTATATTGAAGTTGAATATGATTTATCAGATGTCATGTTTGTGGCGACAGCAAATACCTTAAATATTCCTCCAGCATTGCTGGATCGTATGGAAGTAATTCAATTATCTGGATATACGGAGGATGAGAAATTAAATATTGCTATGCAATATTTATTGACTAAACAAATGCAGAATCATGGTGTTAAAGAAAGTGAGTTGGTGGTTTCCGATTCTGCGTTGCGGGATATTGCGCGCTATTACACGAGAGAAGCTGGTGTGCGTGCAATGGAGCGGGAAATTTCAAAAATTTGCCGGAAAGCTGTAAAGGCGCTATTACTTAAAAAAACAAAAAGTAAAATTTCTGTGACATCACGAAATCTGGATAAATTCCTTGGAGTTAGACGCTATACCTATGGCGTTGCAGAAGAAAAAAATCAAATTGGACAAGTAACCGGATTGGCTTGGACAGAAGTAGGGGGCGAATTATTAACCATAGAAGCTGCGGTATTGCCTGGAAAAGGGAAAACCATTACAACGGGTAAGCTGGGAGAGGTGATGCAGGAGTCTATTCAAGCGGCTCTTTCTGTAGTTAGAGCACGAGCTCATCTGTTGGGCATTTCCGAGGATTTTTATCAAAAGAATGATATTCACATCCATCTACCAGAAGGTGCAACACCAAAAGATGGCCCTAGCGCAGGAATTGGTATTTGTGTTGCAATGATATCGGTTTTGACAAATATTGCAGTGCGTGCTGATATAGCTATGACAGGTGAAATTACTTTAAGAGGTGAGGTACTGCCGATCGGCGGGCTAAAAGAAAAATTGCTGGCAGCGCATCGAGGGGGTATAAAAGCGGTAATTATTCCTGACAAGAATGTGAAGGATCTAACTGAGATTCCTTCAAATATAAAAAATAATTTAACCATTTACCCTGTTAAGTGGATAGATCAAGTGATTGATTTAGCATTGGAACATAAGCCAGAGCTGCACTCTGCTCCGATTGTGCAACCAGCTTTGTCATCCAATAACGAAGAAAATCTAATAGAATCTGTCATTAAGCATTAAAATCAGAGCCTAAACTCGGCAAGAAGTGGGATATGATCTGACAATCGGTGCCATGGCTGACCATGCAGACGATTGCAGTCGATAATATCGAGTCCTCGATAATAGATGCGATCCATTGACAATACCGGCATCCAGGCTGGGAAAGTGCGTGCGTATGCCCCACGGGTAATTTTAAATACTTCTTTAACACCCAGGTCGCGATGCAAATAGTGTTCGGCCTGTTCCCGCCAATCGTTAAAGTCGCCTGCAATAATTAACGGTTCATTGGTTGAGACATGGGTGCTGATTCGCTTGACTAATGCTGAAAGTTGACGTTTTCTTTCGTGTCCAAATAACCCGAAATGAATACAAATGATATGAATTTTCTGATTGGTTTCGGGAATGCTGATAACTCCATGCAACAGGCTTCTACTGGCCGATCGTAACATTGAAACATTAATGTTATCCCATTCAATAATAGGATATTTACTTAGTATTGCATTGCCATGATGCCCGGAATTATAAATGGCATTTTTACCATAAGCATAGTGATGCCAAACTTGATCGGCAAGAAATTCAAACTGCTGAGTATTGGGCCAATTATCAAATCGCTGATTAGAAATTCTACGTTCACCATGTACCTCCTGCAGAAAAACGATATCAGCGTCAATATGACGTAGGAAATTCTTTATTTCATGTAGGATGAAACGCAAATTCGTTGCACTGAATCCTTTGTGAATATTATAGGTTAAAACTTTTAGTGATATATCACCCATACGATTCCTGAATTTTTAGGCTTTTCATGAGTCGAAAATAGCTCGGCATAATCGATTACATGAGCTATCAATGACTATCGAGTCACTTCAACTACTATTGCTGATTATAATAGCAAATGGGGCGCCAATATTGGCGCGAATACTACTTAATGATCAGTGGAATGTCGCAGTTGATTTTGATGCCAAAATGGCAGATGGTAATCCGGTATTGGGTGCCTCAAAAACTTGGCGAGGTATTCTTGCTACGCTGCTGATATTGCCTATTGTCGCCTTGATATTTGGCTACACTGCGGAGGTAGGCATTCTAATCGCTATGGGTACAATTTCAGGGGATTTATTCTCCAGTTTCATCAAGCGCCGATTGGGAATGGAGCCAAGCAGCAAAGCGCCATTACTTGATCAAATCCCGGAATCGCTTATTCCTGCACTGATGATGATGCAGATTTTTGATCTCTCGTTATTAGGTATTCTATTTTTAGTTTTTGCGTTTACTGTCATTGACATGATTATGACGTACTTTCTTAATCACTGGAGAGTAGTCAAAAGTCCTGCTGATTAATAGTAAGCTATTGTTATGGAACGAACTAAAGAACAGATAGTCAATCTGCCTAACTTGATCAGCGTAATCCGGATACTATTAGCGCCGGTAATGTTTTATTTTGCATTAAAACAGCAAACCTACTGGTTTTTTGGCGTATTGTTACTTGCAATATTTACTGATGTGCTTGATGGATTACTGGCCAGAATATTAAATCAAGCAACCACATTAGGATCACATCTTGATAGCGGGGGTGATTTTATTATTTATTCAACCATGGCGATATGCGCCTGGATATTATGGCCGGATATCATGCTGCGAGAGCGGCTTTACTTTATTACCATTATTCTTAGTTTTACTTTACCTGTCCTGATCGGACTGATCAAGTTTCATGCAATAATCAGCTACCATACATGGAGTGTGAAGCTTGCTGTAGCTATAACCACTATTAGCTATATCTTACTTTTCGCTGAAATATTAGATTGGCCCTTTAGAATAGCTACCTTGTTTTGTATATATGCAGCCATAGAAGAAATCGCCATCACACTCCTGATTCCCCATCAACGCGTGAATATTAAAACAGTTTGGCAGATATTAAGAAATAACGACACCCCCCCCTAATGGTATGTAATTAGTATTCATACCCTATGGTTATGACCCTTAATAACCTGTTTTTGAGTGATGCTCCTGATTGTCATTAGCTCTGACGGAAATGTTTCTTGCTCGTGAAATGATTGTCCGGGAGCGGATGTGCGGGGTTGAATGACTTGGAAAATATTCTGTTTTCCAGGTCGTTATCGGATTTAAGTGCTTTCCCTATAGCGATTATCGATGTCAGCACAATAAAAAGAAACGCTACCTTCAGTAGCCATTGAATCATGTGTCTATTGTTCATTAAATTACAATTAAGAAAATAATACCGCTCGATTCATCTTACAAAATTTTGTTTCCATTTTGCAAAATTCTTTGTTCTTAATCTGACTGAGTGATATCTTGGGGTGGCTGATGGGACTCGAACCCACGACAACCGGAATCACAATCCGGGACTCTACCAGCTGAGCTACAGCCACCATAGAAAGACATGCTGTGGTTATTCTGCGCTAACTTAAAGGCAAATTCAAACCACATGGTAAAGAAATATTTATGGCGTGCCCGACAGGAATCGAACCTGTAACCCCCAGCTTAGAAGGCTGGTGCTCTATCCGATTGAGCTACGGGCACCAAGTCGGGTTGCTCTAAATATCAGGGTTTAATTGGTCGGGGTGGAGAGATTTGAACTCCCGACATCCTGGTCCCAAACCAGGCGCGCTACCAGGCTACGCTACACCCCGGAAAAGGCGACACTATACCTTCTTAGGCTGGAAACGTCAATTTCTCGTCAATGATAAAATTGAACCGAATCAGCAAAAATTTAATCCTCGATTAATCCGGTGCGCATACAATATCATTTTTGCTTTTAGTATTTTCTCATCATGACGGATGTCTCATCGCACGCCTTTGATCAGGCTATTCTCAGTTGTCGGCAATGTCCACGTTTGTCCGGTTTCTTGCAAGCAGTGAAGGATCAGCATCCGGATTATCATGCGCGTCCGGTGATTGCGTTTGGCGAAGCCATGCCGAAGCTTCTAATTGTAGGGCTGGCGCCTGGTATGCATGGCGCGAACCGCACCGGACGGCCGTTCACCGGAGATTACGCGGGGATCTTGTTGTATCAGACTTTGCATCGATTCGGTTTGGCTTCCCGGAATGACTCGATTTCAGCGGACGATGGATTACGATTAATGGGTTGTCGTATTACCAATGCGGTGAAGTGCCTGCCACCGGAAAATAAGCCGATCCCGCAGGAAATCAAGCAGTGTAATCAATATCTGTTGATTGAAATCAATCAGTTTATCAAAAGTGGCGGTATTGCTGTGCTGGCGCTCGGTACGGTGGCGCATCAAGCCGTTTTGATGAGCTTGCAGCTAAAAGCGAAAGATTATCCGTTTGCCCACGGTGCGGTACATGCAGTGTCGTCATTATCGGGCAACGGCTTGCGACTTTATGACAGCTATCATTGCAGTCGCTACAATACACAGACCAAACGCCTGACTGCAGAGATGTTTGCCCAGGTGTTTGCACAAATTATTACCGATATCAAATTATGATCCGATCACTTACCAGGAGAATTTTATGCCTTATGTCAATATCCGTGTCGCCGGTACATTAACCCGCGAGCAAAAGCAGCAGATTGCCACTGAATTAACCGATACGCTGGAGCGCGTCGCGAATAAACCGAAATCCTACACTTACATTAGTTTTGATGAACTTCCTGACGAAAATTGGGCCGTGGCAGGAAAATTATTAGGCGGCGAGGATTAAACAGTTTGTCGAACAGCAGTTTTGACGCCAAGGAATTTTGTAGCAGCCTACCCTTGCAACCGGGGGTTTATCGTATGATCAACGCTAAAGGTGAAGTGATCTACGTCGGCAAAGCGGTCAGTCTTAAAAAGCGCGTCGCTTCATATTTTCAGAAAAGTAATCTGGCACCCCGAACCCAGTTGATGGTTTCGCAGATAACCGGAATCGAAACCACCGTGACGCGTTCCGAGGCCGAGGCCTTGCTGCTGGAAAACAATCTGATCAAAAGCCTGAAGCCGCGCTATAACATCCTGTTCCGCGATGATAAATCCTATCCCTATGTGATCTTGAGCGGGCATGAGTTCCCGCGCTTGGGGTTTTATCGCGGTGCACTGGATAAAACACATCAGTATTTTGGTCCCTATCCCAATGCAGGCATGGTGCGCGAGAGCATTCAATTGCTGCAAAAAATCTTCCGGCTGCGTACCTGCGAAGATAGCGTTTTCAGTAATCGCACGCGCCCGTGCTTGTTGTATCAGATCAAGCGTTGCAGCGCTCCATGCATCAGCAGGATCAGCCGGCAGGAATATCAAACGGATGTCAAAAATGCCGAGATGTTTTTGCAGGGCAAGCAAACCGAAGTGATGGAAATGATCAATGTCAAGATGCAACAGGCTTCCGAACGATTGGAATATGAACAAGCGGCGGCCCTGCGCGATCAAGTTCAGGCATTGCGCCGCATTCGCGAGAAACAGTTTGTCGATAGCGGAAAAGCGCTGGATGCCGATGTGGTGGTTTGCGTGGTGTCGCCCGATGGTTCCGGAAAGGTATGTGTCAATCTGGCGATGATTCGGGGCGGGCGTCATTTGGGGGATAAGAGTTTTTTCCCGCAAAATGCGGATGACTACAGTGCAGCAAGCGTGGTTGAGGCATTCCTGGCACAGCACTATCTGCATCGTAGCGTACCTCCATTGATTATTGTGGGGGAAAAAATAGAACGTGAAGCGTTGCAGACATTATTGACAGAGCAGTGCGGCCATAAAATTACCCTGCAACTCAATCCGGTCGGTGAGAAGCGCGTTTGGCTTGATATGGCCACTGAGAATGCCCATCTGGCTCTAAAACAAATGATGAGTCGGCACGCCAATCAGGAAAAGCGCTTGCTGGCGCTGCAGCAGGAATTGCAGATGCCCGGCTTGCAACGCATTGAGTGCTTTGACATCAGCCATACCTTGGGTGAAGCGACCGTGGCATCGTGTGTGGTATACGACAATTTCGCCATGCGCAATAACGAATACCGCCGCTATAACATCGAAGGCATAACTCCTGGCGATGATTATGCCGCAATGCGGGAAGCGTTATCCCGCCGTTATCAGAAAGTAATCAGCGGCGAAGGTCAATTACCGGATCTGATCCTGATCGATGGAGGTAAAGGGCAGGTGAGCGCCGCGCAGGAGGCGTTGCAGGAATTGGGCATCAACGATGCCAGTTTGTTGGGCGTAGCTAAAGGCGAGCAACGCAAGCCCGGGTTGGAACAATTGATTTCTCCGTTATTCGAAAAGCCGTTACAATTACCCAGTGAGCATGCAGCATTGCACTTAATCCAACAGATCCGTGATGAAGCGCACCGTTTTGCGATTCAGGGGCATCGCGGCAGGCGCGGCAAAGCCAGAACCAGTTCCAGTTTGGAGACTATCGAGGGTGTCGGCGCCAAACGCCGGCAGCGTCTGCTGGGGCGATTTGGCGGATTGAAAGGCGTATTGACTGCAAGCATTGAGGAGTTACAGCAAACCGAGGGAATCAGCCGCAAATTGGCGGAAAAGATCTATCGGGAGTTGCATTGACGCCATTACCATTTTTTTAACTAGCATTCCATGCCTTTTAACCTGCCAAATTTATTAACCTGGTTACGCATCCTGGCGATCCCATTATTTGTGGGTATTTTTTATTTACCCCACGCCTGGTTATCGCCATCCAATCAGAATCTTGTGGCTACCCTGATTTTTGCTGGTGCAGCCATTACCGACTGGCTGGATGGTTATCTGGCGCGCGTGCTCAACCAGGCTTCCGCATTCGGTGCGTTTCTGGATCCCGTGGCTGATAAATTAATGGTGTGCGCCGCACTGATTGTGCTGGTTTATCTGGATCGGTTGGATGCGCCCCTCGCGTTAATCATTATCGGACGGGAAATTACCGTTTCAGCCCTGCGTGAATGGATGGCGCAGATCGGTCAATCCAAAAGTGTCGCGGTGTCGTTCCTGGGGAAAATCAAGACGACATCACAAATGATCGCCATTCCGTTGCTGCTGTACCACGAAAATGTCGGCGAACATTTCAATGCGCAGCAAATCGGTACCTGGTTGATCTATATTGCCGCAGTATTAACGCTGTGGTCGATGTTTTATTATTTAAAAGCCGCATTACCGCAAGCGTTGAAGAGTGACAAAGGAAATTCCGATGGACATTGATTCAACCCGGGCGATGATGCATGAAAATATGGATTGATGCCGATGCCTGTCCGGCTGCCATCAAGGAAATTTTGTTTAGAGCGGCCGAGAGGACGCGGCGGCAGTTAATATTGATCGCCAATCATCCCGTGTATATCCCTCCCTCGCCGTTCATCCGCATGCAACAGGTCGAATCCGGGTTTGATGTGGTGGATAATGAGATCGTCAAACGGCTGGAAAGCGGGGATCTGGTGATTACCAGCGATATTCCGCTGGCCGCGGCAGTGATCAAAAAAGATGGCCTGGTGCTGACCCCGCGGGGTGAACGGTATACCCGGGAAAATATCGGCGCGCGGTTAAGCATGCGCGATTTCATGGAAGCTTTGCGCAATAGCGGCGTTGATACGGGCGGCCAGTCCGCCTTGAGTCAGAATGACCGCAAATCTTTCGCCAATCAATTGGATAAACTGTTGGTGCAGTGCTAGCCCCCGGTCTTGCTGAGCACGGATAATAACGCACACTGAAATTACCATCTTTTCCACAATTGCAAGTTGTTCTTGTGTCAAATCGTTAGCTTCTCCGCGTGTCGTGCTTGTTGTATATAAGTCAACTTTCTTCAACTTCCTGATCGGATTCATTCTTAATCTGGAAATGACTGCGGATTATTTTTCTTTTGTTAAATAGATTAAAAAATTTGCAGCAGGAAAATAATTTGTGGTGTACTATCGGTGCTGTAGTGCTTGTCATTAAACACTAGATATTGTGGTTTTGTGAGAATAATACTATTTCATTGAATCCATGGAAATTTGTATTTTCTTTGATGAATATTCAGCCAGGAGGAATCGTCAATGCAGCTTGCGACAGAACATACCACCCTCAAATCTGTATCCGGAACTTCAAGTTTTACCGATATGCCGACCCAAAATTCCCGTTTTCCACAGCATAGAGTCATTCGCCGCAATGGTGCGGTGGTCACGTTTGAGCCCGGCAAGATCTCGGTCGCTTTGACGAAAGCCTTTATCGCTGTTGATGGTGGCCAGGGTGCTGCGTCGGTCAGGGTGCGTGAGGTCGTGGTCAATTTAACTCAGGATGTGGTGAACGCTTTGCTGCGCCGGCAACCCGATAGCGGTACTTTTCATATCGAAGATATCCAGGATCAGGTTGAATTGGCATTGATGCGTTCCGGCGAACACGATGTGGCACGCGCGTATGTGCTGTATCGTGAAGAACGCACGCGGGAAAGAGCCAGGCTGAAGCAGAAATCAACCGCAGACGCAGCGGCAGAAGTGCTGTATGTGATGGATAACGGGCAAAGAGTGCCGCTGGACGTGGCTAAATTGTCCGCATTGATTGAAACCTCCTGCGCAGGGTTGGGAAATGCCGTCGATCCTGCTTTGATTCTGAAAGCCACCTTGAAGGATTTGTACGACGGCGTACCCATCGATGAAGTCAGAAAATCCGTGATCTTGTCGGCGCGCGTGCTGATTGAAAAGGATCCCGCTTACAGCTACGTCACGGCACGTCTGCTGTTGAACAATGTGCGTCATGAAGTGCTGGGCGCGGAGGTCTCGCAGCAGATGATGCAGTCGCACTATCAGGAGTATTTTCCGGCTTTCATCAAGCGCGGCATAGAGGCCGATCTGCTGGATCAACGCCTGGCGCAGTTTGATTTGGCGCGCATGAGCGAAGCGCTGGATGCGGATCGCGATCTGCAATTCGATTACTTGGGATTGCAAACCTTGTACGACCGCTATTTTTTGCATATCAAGGAACAACGCATCGAACTGCCGCAAGCGTTTTTTATGCGCGTGGCGATGGGGCTGGCGTTGAATGAGATCGACCGGGAAGCGCGCGCGATCGAATTTTATCAAGTATTGTCGAGTTTTGATTTCATGAGCTCGACGCCGACATTGTTCAATTCCGGCACGTGCCGTTCGCAATTGTCATCGTGCTACCTGACCACGGTTCCGGACGATCTGGATGGCATTTATGAATCCATCAAGGAAAATGCACTGCTGGCCAAGTATGCGGGTGGGTTGGGCAATGACTGGACAGCGGTGCGCGCCATGGGCGCGCGTATCAAAGGCACCAACGGTAAATCGCAGGGCGTGGTGCCGTTTCTGAAAGTGGTGTCCGATACCGCGGTGGCGGTCAATCAAGGCGGCAAACGCAAAGGCGCCGTTTGTGCCTATCTGGAATGCTGGCATCTGGATATCGAGGAGTTTCTCGAGCTGCGTAAAAATACCGGTGACGATCGCCGCCGCACGCATGACATGAATACCGCCACCTGGATTCCCGATCTATTTATGAAGCGTGTCATGGAGGGGGGGGATTGGACATTATTCTCACCTTCGGATGTTCCGGATTTGCATGAAAAATTCGGCCAGCAATTTGAACAAGCCTATTTAGGCTACGAAGCCCGGATTGAACGCGGTGAACTGGAATTGTACAAAAAAATTCCGGCGGTGCAATTGTGGCGCAAGATGCTGAGCATGTTGTTCGAGACCGGCCACCCGTGGATCACGTTCAAGGATCCGTGCAACGTGCGTTCGCCGCAGAATCATATCGGCGTGGTGCACAGCTCCAATCTGTGTACGGAAATCACGCTGAACACCAACGATAAAGAGATTGCCGTGTGCAATCTGGGCTCGGTCAATCTGGTCGCGCATCTGAAGGATGGCGCGTTGGATCTGGACAAGCTCAAACGTACCATTCATGTGGCCATGCGTATGCTGGATAATGTCATCGACATCAATTTTTACGCCGTGGCGAAAGCGCGCAACGCCAACTTGAAGCATCGTCCGGTGGGATTGGGCATCATGGGGTTCCAGGATTGCCTGCATCAACTAGGTATTCCCTACGGTTCGCCAGAAGCGGTGGAATTTGCCGATCGTTCGATGGAGGCTGTGGCTTATCAGGCCTACTGGGCCTCGACTGAATTGGCGCAAGAGCGCGGCTGCTACAGCACATACAAAGGCAGTTTGTGGGATCGCGGCATTCTGCCGCACGATACGCTGACGGTTCTACAACAGGAACGCGGCGGGTATGTCGAAGCGGATCTTTCGGCAACGTTAGATTGGGATGCGTTGCGGCAACGCATCAAATTGCATGGCATGCGCAATTCCAACTGCCTGGCCATCGCGCCGACTGCGACGATTTCCAATATTGTGGGGGTATCCGCGAGCATCGAGCCGACTTATCAGAATCTGTACGTCAAATCGAATCTATCCGGCGAATTCACGATTACCAATCGCTCACTGGTCAACGATCTGAAAAAGCTCAATCTGTGGGATGAAGTCATGATCTCCGACTTGAAATATTTTGACGGCGCGATCAGCAAAATCGACCGCATCCCGGATAATATCCGCACCCTGTACGCGACCGCATTCGAGATGGACCCGCTGTGGCTGATCGAAGCCGGCGCTCGGCGACAAAAATGGATCGACCAGTCGCAATCGCTGAATATTTACATGGGCGGCGTGTCCGGCAAGAAACTGGATGAAACCTATAAACTGGCGTGGCTGCGCGGTCTGAAAACCACGTACTATTTGCGCTCGATGGGTGCCACCGCGGCGGAGAAATCGACCGTGCGCGCAGGATCGTTGAATGCGGTGCCTGCCGACGGCGGAATCGTTAAGGCGGCGGTGGAAGTATCCACGGTTGAAATCAAATATTGCGCGATCGATGACGAAAGCTGCGAATCATGTCAATAATCTAGAAAGATCAGGAAAAAGGAGCCAGTTATGCTGACATTTGAAGACGAAACACCGAGGGAAATGCCATCAATCCCGGGTTTGGATGCGCCACTGCAGGGACTGTTCAAGGAATCCCACACTGCCGCGGATGAGCCAGCCATTGCGGGCAGCGCCAACCGCCGCATTGCGGTGGAAGATAAGCAGATCATCAATTGCAATGCGGACGTGAATCAGTTGGTGCCGTTCAAATATAAATGGGCCTGGGATAAATACCTCGGTGCCTGCGCCAATCATTGGATGCCGCAGGAAATCAGCATGAGCCGCGATATTGCATTGTGGAGGGATCCACACGGTCTCACCGAAGATGAACGCCGCCTGGTCAAGCGTAACCTCGGTTTCTTTGTCACGGCGGATTCATTGGCGGCGAACAACATCGTGCTGGGTACGTACCGTCACATCACCAATCCCGAGTGTCGCCAGTATCTGCTGCGCCAGGCGTTCGAAGAAGCCATTCATACCCATGCGTATCAATATATCGTCGAATCACTGGGCCTGGACGAAGGGGAAATCTTCAACGCCTATCACGAAGTATCGTCGATTCGCGACAAAGACGAATTTCTGATTCCGTTCATCGACACGCTGACGAATCCGCACTTCAAAACTGGCACGTTGGAGACCGATCAGCAGTTGCTCAGAAGCCTGATTGTGTTTGCCTGCATCATGGAAGGCCTGTTCTTTTATGTCGGTTTCACGCAGATTCTGGCATTGGGGCGGCAAAATAAAATGACCGGCTCGGCGGAGCAATATCAATACATTCTGCGCGATGAATCGATGCACTGTAATTTCGGCATCGACGTGATCAACCAGATCAAAATGGAAAATCCGCAGTTGTGGACCAAGGCATTCCGCGAAGAAATCGCCGCGCTGATGCAAAAAGCCGTGGCATTGGAATACCGCTACGCCGAAGACACCATGCCGCGCGGCGTGCTCGGCATGAACGCGCCGATGTTCAAGGAATACCTGCGCTACATCGCCAACCGCCGCTGCCAGCAGATCGGCCTGGACGCGCTGTACCCGAATGCCAATAACCCGTTCCCGTGGATGTCGGAAATGATCGACCTGAAGAAAGAAAAGAATTTCTTTGAAACGCGGGTGACCGAGTATCAAACGGGGGGTGCATTGAGTTGGGATTGAGCATTGTTGAATAATTGCTGCTAATGCCGATTCGGCTTATGCGATATTTTTTGCCGTGTATATATTATGTTAGGGCAATTGGAAGATATAACCAGCAGAGGTGACATTGTGTTGATGACACTCAACGTGCTAGTTTTTCTTGGAATCATAGTCATAGGTTGGCTCGTAAAGTCATGGATACCGAAGTATCTGGAAAAGAAAGCCGTAAACTTCGCTACGAAAGAGGACTTCAAAGAAATATTAGAGCTCGAGAAAATCACCACTAGGGAAATTGAATCCATAAAAGGCCAGATATCAACGGGTGCGTGGATTGACCAACGACGATGGGATCTGAAGAGAGAGCTTTACTCGAAACTACTTGAAGTGTTTCACGAGCTGAGCAAGACGACCGCCAACGTAGCGACAACATATTCACCTGAGCAGGACAAAGACTTCATAACGAGAAACAAAGAGTTCTACGATGGACAGAAGAGAAAGCAGTTTGAGCTTTTAGATGAAGCAGGCCGACTGACGGCGGTGGCTGCACTCGTTGTTGATGAAAAGGCTATAAATGTGGTTGATGCATTTAGACAAGATGCAATTGTGCTGGACGCAGAGAACAATCCATATAGATACATGATGGGCCTCCGCGACAGGGCAGATTGTGTTTACAGATTGCTTCTCAAAGAAGCACGCCAAGATTTATTGGGTGTCAACAGTGCAAAATCGGCCTAACAACTCGCTCAACACAGACATATACAAAAGCGCCGCTTTGTTCTGCTTTTACACGCCGGTTAGCTCAATCGTTATATCAATGAATAAAATATCAAACCGGAATCTTTTGAAAACACTGAATTATTCGTCACACCGGCGAAAGCCGGTGTTCAGTTCGTTGATTTTTCTGGATTTTGGCCTTCGCCGGAATGACAAATGCCCAAATTTATCAAATTTAATAAGGTAAATACCCATGCAAACCCGTGAAGAACGCGACACCATGGGCGTGGTCGAGGTACCCGCCGCAGCGTTGTGGGGCGCGCAAACGCAGCGCTCATTGCAGAATTTCAAGATTTCCGGTGAGCGCATGCCGGTGGCGCTCATTCATGCGCTGGCCCGAGTCAAGCGCGCCGCCGCCAAGGTCAATCATGACCTGGGGTTGCTCAACGCTGCCAGTACTGCGGCGATTATCGAGGCTGCCGACGAGGTGGCTGCCGGGGATTTCGACGATCAATTTCCGCTGGTGGTGTGGCAGACCGGTTCCGGCACGCAGACCAACATGAACGTCAATGAGGTACTGGCGAACCGCGCTTCGGAAATCCTCGGCGGCGGGCGCGGCGTCAGCCGCATCGTGCATCCGAACGACGAGGTCAATAAAGGTCAATCGTCCAACGATGTGTTCCCGACTGCGATGCACGTCGCTGCGGTGCAAGAAATGCAGCAGCGCCTGATCCCCGCGATCCAGTTATTGCGCGATACATTGGCGGCCAAGTCCGAGGCATTCGGCGGCATTGTCAAAATCGGCCGCACGCATTTGCAGGATGCGACGCCATTGACATTGGGGCAGGAGTTTTCCGGCTACGTGGCGCAATTGGATCACGGCTTGCGCCATATCGAAGCGGCCATGGCGCATGTGTGCGAGCTGGCGTTGGGCGGCACGGCGGTGGGCACCGGCTTGAATGCGCATCCGGAATTTGCCGTGCGCGTGGCGGCGGAATTATCGCGGCTGACCGGCTTGCCGTTTGTCACCGCGCCGAATAAATTCGAGGCTTTGGCGAGCAACGATGCATTGGTGCACGCGCATGGCGCATTGAAAACGCTCGCCGCTTCACTGATGAAAATCGCTAACGATATCCGCTGGCTGGCATCCGGGCCGCGTTGCGGCATTGGTGAGTTGCGCATTCCCGAGAACGAGCCGGGTAGTTCGATCATGCCGGGAAAAGTCAATCCGACGCAATCAGAAGCCATGACCATGGTGTGCTGCCAGGTGATGGGGAATGATGTCGCGGTCAACATGGGCGGCGCGTTGGGGAATTTCGAGCTGAATGTGATGAAACCGCTGATCATTCACAATTTCCTGCAAAGCGTGCGGCTGCTGGCGGACGCGATGGTGAGTTTCAATGATCATTGCGCGGTGGGTATCGAAGTCGACCGGGAGCGCATCGATACCCTGATGCACAACTCGTTGATGCTGGTGACTGCGCTCAATCCACACATTGGTTACGACAAGGCGGCTGAAATTGCCAAGAAAGCGCATCATGAAGGTACAACCTTGAAGGCTGCCGCGATAGCCACCGGTTATGTGACGGCGGAACAGTTCGATGCCTGGGTGGTACCGGAAAACATGACAGGAAAATAAACATGCTGCATTCTCCGTTTATGGGTTGCGACGATGGCATTGCCTTCTGATCACCTCAATCCGGCCACGCAGCGTGAACGCTTTGCGTGGTGCATGTATGATTTCGCCAATTCCGGCTATACCACGGTCATTCTGACGGCCATTTTCAATGCCTACTTTGTCGGCGTCATCGCTGCCGAGCACGGCAGTGGAAACGCCACATTGCTGTGGTCGATAACCATGGCCGCCGCCAATGTGCTGGTGCTGCTGAGTGCGCCGGTCGTAGGGGCGATTGCGGATTGTTCCGGCGCAAAAAAACGCTTCCTGACGGTAACGACGGTTGGTTGTGTGTCATTTACTGCGCTGTTGTATTTTGCCGGTCCGGGTGATATCGCTTTGGCGGTGATACTGGTGATTCTGGCGACGTTCATGTTTGCCAGCGGTGAAAATCTGATTGCGGCTTTTTTACCGGAAATCAGTACGCCGGAAACCATGGGACGGCTTTCCGGTTATGGCTGGGCGCTGGGTTATTTCGGCGGCTTGCTGACGCTGGCACTGTGCTTGATTTATGTGACGCATGCGGAACAACAAGGGATGGAGGCTGCGCACTATGTTCCGGTCACCAACTTAATCGTTGCCGTATTATTTGCCGTTGCGGCATTGCCAACGTTGCTTTGGCTGCGCGAGCGCGTGGATGTAGCTGCGTCTTTTGACAGCCAGCATCTGATCCGCGCAGGATTCGGCCGTCTAGGCGATACGCTGCGCCAGGCCCGCTTGCATATCGATTTGTTCCGTTTTCTGCTGTCATTGACGGTCTACTATGCCGGCATCTACATCGTGATCGTGTTGGCAGCGGTGTACGCGCAGGAAGTGATGGGATTCAAAACCCAGGATACCATTGTGTTGATCATGGTAGTGAATGTCACGGCTGCCATCGGCGCTTTCCTGTTCGGCCACCTGCAAGATCGTATCGGCTCAAGCCGTTGCATTGCCATTACATTATTGATCTGGATAGCAGCGATTGTCTGCGCCTATTGGGCCACCGATGAAGGGTTATTCTGGGTTGCAGCCAACTTGATTGGTACCGCGCTCGGCGGCGCCCAATCCGCAGGACGGGCGTTGGTGGGTCAATTCACGCCAGCCGGGCGTCAAGGGGAATTCTTCGGGTTGTGGGGATTGGCCACGAAATTATCCGCTATCATTGGTCCGCTGACGTATGGCGGCATGGTCTATCTATTTGAAGGCGATCACCGCATTGCATTGCTCAGTACTTTGGCATTTTTTATTATCGGGTTGATGCTGTTGGCTACGGTCAATGAGCAAAGAGGGCGGGAAATGGCGAAAATTGTTTATTGATTTCTACGGAAGGTAGTCATCGATATAGTCTGAGAAGCTGTTCGCTCTGCGCGTCGACACTCAGAAAGCTTGCCGAGAATTTGCGTCCTTGTCTGGTACGGGCCGCGCCAACCATCTTTTTAAAGTCCGCTCCAGAACCAATATAAACTTTTGGCTTTCATGTCGTGTGATATTAATCACATTGATTTTTGGAAAATTTCACTAGAATAGTGCGCTAAATAATTTCAAAGCGATGATCAAGGGTTGGGTGGTAGGAGTGAAGTGTATGAATTTTCTATGTTTTTGACGGCAAGGATATGGATCAGGAATATAATAGGCTTTGTTGTTTGTTTTTTCTTATAATGCCTCATTTTGCTTCTCGACGGCTTGCCGGATAAATGACTCGCTCTCGTTCACGTTTTTGTAGATAATGTCGCACCTGTTATCATTGTCATAATTTTGTAATTTAGCAACATGAATGGGTGCATTTTTTCTTCCGGTTTGTTGCGGAAGATCTTTCGGGAATGATTTGCGCATTTTGCAGGATTAAAAATTTGTTTGTAAGCTTGGAATTTTAAAATTGAATCCGCACGCTGCTCGATCGATCTCTCCATTTACCTTAATCAACACCCTTAAGACCCATCGAAGTCTGATCTATTCTCTAACCAAACGGGAGGTTATCGGCCGCTACCGGGGTTCCATTATGGGGATATTATGGTCATTCTTTAATCCCGTCTTGATGTTGATTGTTTATACATTTGTATTTAGCGTGGTATTTAAAGCGCGCTGGGATGGCGGCACGGATTCCAGAACCGAATTTGCACTGGTTTTGTTTGCCGGTTTAATGATTTATAACTTGTTTGCAGAGTGCATCACTCGATCTCCGGGGCTGGTGCTGGGAAATGTAAACTACGTTAAGAAAGTGGTGTTTCCCTTGGAAATATTATCCATTGTGACCATGGGTTCTGCAGTTTTTCACTTCCTGATTAGTTTTTTGGTTTGGCTGATCTTTTATTTGGTGTTTTTTGGTGTGCCGCAAGTCACACTTCTATTATTTCCTTTATTGTTGATTCCATTCTTATTGCTGATTTTAGGGCTTAGCTGGTTTCTGGCGGCGTTGGGAGTATTTTTACGCGATGTCAGCCAGATTGTTGGCGTCATGATGACTGCGCTATTGTTTTTATCGCCAATTTTTTATCCGATTACTGCGTTGCCCACGGAGTACCATCAATTTTTGCAGATCAATCCTCTGACATTTGTCATTGAACAGGCTCGTGGCGTGATGATTTGGGGCAATGGGATAAGCTGGCAGGGGTGGATTATCTACTTGCTGCTCGCCACCGTAACGGCATGGCTGGGTTTCGCCTGGTTTCAGAAAACGCGTAAGGGATTTGCCAATGTCCTTTGACATTGCCGTTAAGGTCGAGAACCTTAGCAAGTGCTATCAGATTTACGATCATCCGCGCGATTTCCTTAAGCAAATCATCATTCCCCGTTTGCAACGCTTGACTGGACGGAAGCCTAAACAATATTTTCGTGAGTTTTGGGTGTTGAGGGATATTTCATTCGAGATCCAGAAGGGCGAAACCGTCGGCATTATTGGCCGCAATGGTTGCGGCAAGTCTACCTTGCTGCAGATGATTTGCGGCACGTTGAATCCGACCAGTGGTAACGTTCAGACCCACGGACGTATTGCCGCATTGCTGGAATTGGGATCAGGCTTCAATCCGGAGTTTACCGGACGGGAAAATGTTTACATGAACGCTACCGTGCTGGGTCTGAGTCAGGAAGAAATTAATGCCCGATTTGATGATATTGTGGCCTTTGCCGATATCGGCAAGTTCATCAATCAGCCAGTCAAGACCTATTCTAGTGGGATGATGGTGCGTCTGGCGTTTGCTGTTCAGGCTCAGGTTTCTCCGGATATTTTAATCGTTGACGAAGCGCTGGCTGTGGGCGATGCGAAGTTTCAGGCCAAGTGTTTTGAGTGTTTGAAACAACTCAAAAGCAATGGAACAAGCATTTTATTAGTAACCCACTCCAGTGAGCAGATTGTGACGCATTGCTCCCGCGCGATGTTGCTCAATGAGGGTTCCGTCGCTGTGGCCGGCGAGCCGCGGCATGTCGTCAATCGCTATATGGATTTGTTGTTTGGCAAGGAACGTAAAGAATCTTGCTCATCACCCTCTTCCATTATTTCCAGTTCTTCGCCGTCAATAAAAAACGATCCGCTCATGCTGAATCACGTCGACGACGTGTTTGCGACCCGAGCTGGTTATAATCCGCATGAGTATCGCTGGGGAGATGGAGCGGCAACGATTCTCGATTTCCGTATGTCAGTTGAGAATGAGCTTTATCCATTAGTCATTACGACCGGGCAGAGCGTCTCGTTAAGTGTGGTGATAAGGTTTCATATTGATCTGGTGCATCCGATTCTGGGTATTACTATCAAAACCAAGGCGGGTGTCACGGTCTATGGCGCTAATTCCAGGCTGCTGGAAGTGACTGCCTTTGAGTCATTGGGTAAGAAAGATACTGTAATGATTGCCCATGCTATTTTTATTTGTCGTCTTGCACCGGGGGATTATTTTATTTCTCTGGGAATTGCGACTCAACAAAATGACGAGGTGATTCCGCATGATAGGCGTTATGATGCAATTCATCTGCAGGTAAGTCCAGTGACTGCATTCTTTGGTTTGTGTGATTTGCAATTGGAATTGACTGTACAGGAAATAGCATAATGCAATCGGTTTTGCTGCAAGCAGGTTATATTTTCAATACCGAAACCAACATTTGGTTACGATCCGGATATGGCGGTATTGCTTACAGTGATGGTGACCAAGTTGAGCGGCGTATTGAGCAAATCGTTACAACAGCTAAGGATCTTAGTGTGTTCTCGAGTGAATTGCGCAGCCAGTGTACGGATTGGCCTTCGTCGTATCACTTGTCCGGGGTCCGGGCGAATATTCTGCGGCCATTTGAATCCGAGCTTGATGGGGATATTCTTGAAATCGGTGCGGGCTGTGGTGCGATTACACGTTATCTGGGTGAATGCGGTGCAAATGTGTTGGCGCTTGAAGGCAGCTTGCGGCGTGCTGCCATTGCTAGATCCAGAACGCATGATCAATCTAATGTCGCGGTAGTTGCGGAACGATTCGATCAGTTCCGGATTGAGCGAAAATTTGATGTAATCACACTCATTGGTGTGTTGGAGTATGCCGGGCTTTTTGCCGCGCATAAGCATCCTGCGTTGGCCATGCTGGAGCGGGTGCGATCGCTGCTGAAGCCTGACGGTAAGCTGATTGTAGCGATCGAGAATCAACTTGGACTGAAGTATTTTGCGGGGGCACCTGAAGATCATATCGGGCAATCCATGTACGGAATAGAAGGGCGTTATCAAACCGATCAACCGCAGACGTTCGGACATAAATTCCTGGCTGAAATGATCCATGAGGCGGGGTTCGTGAAATCAGAATTCCTGGTTCCCTTTCCGGACTATAAACTTCCGGTTTGCATCCTTACAAGCGAAGGTTTGAGCGCTCCGGATTTCGATGCGATTGAACTTGCTTGCCAATCCATTACGAAAGACGCGCAATTGCCCGAGAGAACATTGTTTTCATTGGAACGGGCATTGCCGGTTATTTTTCGTAATGGTTTGGCTGTTGATCTGGCCAACTCATTTCTGATCGTTGCTGCCAATAGCTCCGAATATAATCCCGAGTCGGATGTGCTGGCTTATTATTTCAGTACGGACCGGCGATCTATTTTCTGTAAGAAAACCTTCTTTGTGCGACGCCAGGGTGATATTCAAGTAGAGCGTCGTATGCTTTCAGCAAATGGCTCGCCTGAAAAATTAGGCAACCCGGATTTGTTTTTTCAACTGCCATGTGATTTGACTTATTTTCATGGGAAAACACTTTATCGGGAGTTTGTTGAGATTGTGACCAGACCGGGCTGGACGACTAAAGAAATTCAGCGTTATTTTTCCAAGTACCTGGAAATTATTTTAGAGATTGCTCATTCGGAAGGCCATGCCTGTAGTTCGCAACCGCAGGATATATTATTTCCTGGGGATTATCTTGATGCCATTCCATCGAATATTGTTATGACGGATGCTGGAAAAGCAGTTTACGTCGATCGAGAATGGTGCGCATCAGAGGGTATTCCGTTTAGCTACCTGCTTTTTCGCGCAATCACATCATTGATGAAAGGCATTTCCACATTTTCCCAGCCGCAAGATCCAGCCGTGGCAACGAGAGCAGGACTGCTTCTGACTGTTATGAATAGCCTGGGTCTTTCACCTGGAGAAGAAGATTTTGCTAAATTCTTACGGATGGAATCAGAATTAAGTGCTTTTTCTTCGGGTGTTGAGAGCAGGATATTTTCAACCTGGTCCCCTGATGCAAGCTTGCCGGGTTGTTCCGGCTCTTTTCCAGGAGAAGCTCTGGATTCGCGTCTTAAGCGTACAGAGACGGCGAAGTCTGTGGCGGAAAAATTCGCTTATGAACGTCTGACCGAAATTCAGCGTTTACAAACGCAACTTGCCGCTACCGAGAAAGCCAAAGCCTATGCGGAGTCGCTTGCCATTAATCGGTTGCAGGAACTACAGCAATTGCAGAACCAATTGACGCAGGCAAACACTCAGCTGGAATCTATTCGATCTTCTACGGGATACAAGCTATTAAAATTAATAAAGCTTGCTTCAAACCGCGGGAGGCCGGATGTCTGATTTATATTGGACGATTGATTCTCTGGTGGTTAAGGATAACGTGATGTTTGGCTTTGGCTGGATTTTCCATGCACGATACGAAGTTGTCTCGTTACGCTTCCGAGTGATGTCTGCTGAAAGGAATGTGCCAGAACATATTTACGCTGACTTTGGAAAATCCCGGGAAGATGTTGGGCGTTCTTATCTAAATCATGCCAGAGCAATGAACTCCGGTTATGTGGTGTTCGGAGCGCTTTCTGATGAAAGGCACCCGGACTCCATTGTGTTGGAATGTACTTTGGCAGATGGCTCTACAATAGAATTGTCAGTTCCGTCCTCGAAGATAATCTGCTTTTCTAAAGACTATGCTAAGGGTAAAAACCGTATTGTATTAAGACAGGCAGGCACCTTATTGAAGCGGGGGCTGTACCTTATCCGATCAGGAAAAATTTCTTCTTTCTTTGATAAAGTCAAGCGCTACCTTAACGGAAGACCGCAAACCGCGTTGCAGAAGCCTGATGAATTTGCTTCTCTGTTCGAGTCTCAGGAAGGTCAGAATCTAAGCGTGATTTTAGATCACAATCTTGGCGGAGGTGCAAACCAATATCGGGATCGCTTGGTTGATGCCATCATTCGCGAGGGGCGAAGTGCGATCATTTTGACTTATCATGTGGCGACCTTATCCCATATGGTGATTGTAAGGAATAAACGTTTGAATGTACGATATTCAATACCTGATATCACTTTCTTGTGGCAATCACTCCAACAGCTTTCAGTCAAAGACATTATTTATAATACGGCAGTATCTTTTGTGAAGCCGGATGAGATTCCGCAATTTTTAATACGGCTGAAAGTGCAGACCTCCGCCCGGCTTATGGTGCTGGCGCATGATTTTTATCTGGTTTGTCCATCTCATTTTCTCCTTGATCATGACGGAAAGTATTGTCAGATTCCGGAGATTAGCGTTTGTGATAACTGTTTGCCCAAGAATCGCTACGGCTTCGCCGCGCTTTTTACCGAGCGTGATATTTCCAAGTGGCGCGCCATATGGGGATCGCTTCTGGCTGCTGCTGATGAAATCATAACTTTTTCCAATAGCACAGCACAGCTTTTAATGAAAGCTTATCCGCAAATTGAAAATTCACAAATATCCATCAGGCCACACGAAGTTGCCTATCTGGAGGATAAAGTTGTCCGGATTAAACAGACCGCATCCCTGCGTATTGGCGTTGTGGGGCAGATCGGGTTTCATAAAGGTGCAGCGTTCATCCAGCAGCTTTCTCGTGAGATTAAAAGGCGTGAAGTCGATGTTAATATTGTCGTTATCGGCTCCATAGAAGTGAGTTGTGAGCCATCTGTTGTCAGCCAGACCGGCCCCTATCGGTATGATCAATTAGCCAGTCTTATTGATGCTTCAGGTGCGAATGTTATGTTATTTCCTTCAATCTGGCCTGAGACGTTCTCCTATGTCGTACAGGAATTGATGTACATGGATCTGCCGGTTGCATCGTTTAACCTTGGCGCACCAGCTGAACGCATCGCTTCTTATTCGAAAGGACTCGTCCTGGCTTCTATGGACGCTGCAAGCGTTCTTGATGAATTGATTTTGTTTCACAGCAAGATATATCTTGCGCACTGAGGTTGACATGTCCAATATTAACGTATTTACCAGCGCTGCTTTTAATTACATTCCAAAAGTACGCATGCTATTTCACTCCTTGCGGCAGCATCATCCGGAGTGGCGGCTTCATTTGGCCCTCGCAGATGAACCGAGACCGGATGTCGATTTGAGTCGTGAGCCTTTTGACCAGATTTGGCCTGCCTCCGAACTGGGTATTCCTGATTGGCGCGGGTGGGCGTTTTGTCACACGATCGTCGAATTGGCAACCGCCATTAAGCCGTTTATGCTGCTTCGTTTGCTAAAGCTGCCTGAGTGCCAAAAGGTAATTTACCTTGATCCGGATACCGTTGCATTTTCTCGTCTTGATGACATTATCGCAGCTCTGGACAAGGCTAATATTGTTCTGACGCCGCACCAAACCCGGCCGGAGAAAACGCTCTCGGCGGTGATGGATAATGAGATCTGCAGCTTGAAGCACGGTATCTATAATCTCGGATTTATCGCCGTTGCAGCTTCTGATGTCGGTCATGAGTTTGCAGAATGGTGGAGTCAGCGGATTTATCATTTTTGTCGTGCTGATATTCCAAACGGGCTTTTCACAGATCAGCGATGGATTGATCTTGTGCCTGCATTTTTTGAGGATGTGGCTATTATGAAATCCAGTCGTCACAACGTTGCAACCTGGAACCTGACCACCCGCAAATTGGGATTGAGCGCATCGGGCAATTATATGGTTGATGGTGAGCCATTGGGTTTCTATCATTTTACTGGTTTTGATAGTGGTGCCCATCGCATTATGGCTGCAAAAAATGCCGGAAATAATCAGGCTGTACATCAGCTTGTCAATTGGTATGCAAAGCAGACCGAGGCACTGGTTGATGAGCCGCTGGCAAAAGAACCCTGGGCTTATGGTTTCTACACGGACGGCACGCCAATCTCCAAGGCGCAGCGTCTCGTTTATCGCGAAAGAGTGGATCTTCAAAGCGTGTTTCCAGATCCTTTTGATGCGTCTACTTATCTGGCTTGGTGGAATAATCAGGGTAAAGTGGAATTTCCCGATTTTTTCGACCCGGAAAGATGTGAAAAGGCAATGAAAGAATTCTCATCGGTGTTAACGCCTGGGTTTCGTGGAAACACAAGCAGTATCGATTGGGAGAAGTTGAGCGGAATTCTCCGGCAATCTTTTTTTCAACCCAGAACGGGGTTTGCGATTGGGAAACGTGGTTGGGAAGTTTTTAAAAGTGAAGGATTTGCCGGTTTAAAACGCCGATTGCTTGGATAATCAAGCCGGCTCATTCTTGATCGGTATCGTAAAAATTATTTTTCTGGTTCTGGCTGCATTAACAATCAGTTTGTCAGATCAAGATTTCACGCGTACCTTACAGCAGGAAAAAGGTTGCCAAGGCCAAAAAAATGAAGAATCCGCCGCTGTCTGTCACAGCGGTAATCATCACGCTGGAACCTAAAGCCGGGTCGCGACCAAGCTTGCGTAAAGTCAATGGAATCATGACGCCTAATAACGCGGCTAGCAGCAAGTTGAGTGTCATGGCCAAAGTCATTACCAAGCCCAGTTCGGCATTTTGATAAATGGCAAAGGTGAATAAGCCGACGACAGTTCCCCATAGCAAACCGTTGACGATACTCACACCGACTTCCTTGGTGATTAATTTCCAGGCGCTTCGGGTGTTGATCTGATTCAATGCCAGTGCACGCACAATCATGGTGATGGTTTGATTGCCCGAGTTGCCGCCAATGCCTGCGATGATCGGCATGAGCGCGGCGAGAGCGACCAGTTTCTCGATAGAATCTTCAAATAAACCGATAACCCGTGAGGCGATAAAAGCAGTAACCAGGTTAATTGCTAGCCAGCCCCAGCGATTCTTGACGCTTTTTAAAATCGGGGCAAAAAGATCTTCTTCTTCACTCAAGCCCGCTAGGTTCAGCGCTTCATTTTCTGCTGTTTCGCGGATGAAGTCGATGACGACGTTGACAGTGACACGGCCGAGTAATTTGTTGCTTTCGTCTACTACTGAAGCTGAAACCAGGTCATAGCGTTCAAAAGCGTTAGCAGCTTGTTGTGCGACATCGTTCGGCCGTAATTTAATCATTTCCTTGGTCATCACTTCGGCAACTAGGATGTCAGGGTCACTGACGATTAATCGATTGATCAGCAATACTCCTTTCAATTGTTCATTCCGATCCACGACGAATAATTGATCGGTATGATCCGGCATTTCATCTAGGCGGCGTAAATAACGCAGAACTACCTCCAGTCGCACATCTTCACGAATGGTGATGACATCAAAATCCATCAGTGCGCCCACGGAATCTTCCGGATACGACATTGCTGCGCGCAGTTGCTCGCGTTCTTCTATAGGTAATGAACGGAAAACATCATCCATCACTTCCTGCGGTAAATCAGGCGCGAGATCAGCGATCTCATCGGCATCCAGATATTCCGTAGCAGCAACCAACTCTTGAGTGCCCATATCAGTGATCAGCGAGGCGCGAACGGCGTCTGATGTTTCCAGCAATACTTCACCGTCACGGTCCGTTTTGATCATACCCCAGATCAGAAGACGATCTTCGAGCGGTAATGCTTCCAAAATGTTAGCGATATCAGCAGGATGAAGTTGATCCAGAAAAACCTGCAGTTCGGTCAGATTTTGCTTTTGGACTTCGGATTCGTTGAGTGACGGGTTTGTGTCATCTTGCAAAGTAACCAGACCCTCAATTAATTTATATTTATGTAACAGAAAAGTGACTTGTTCTAATGGAGTCGATGGGCTTTCCTGATTATTGTTGTTCGTTTCGGTCATAACGGGTTTATGTTTGCAAGAATAGTCTTTTTATTTAGAATAAATTCAGACTGTTTATACGCCGGACAGTTTGCAATTTGATGACCGGTGAGTATAAACCGCGTTGCGGCTTCAACACTATAAAATTATGGATCGGTGTTATGCTCGGCCCAATCGGTTTGATGAAATTACAACGGCTATAATGGAAAGAAGCACGTAAGACTGGTCTTACAGGCGTGATTTTAACATCATAATGACTGGCTTTGTCTGAGGATAGATGCCACGCCAGATAAAGAAAGATTCAGCCGCTTGTTCGACCAGCATACCGATACCATCAGCCAGTTGTTGCGCGCCATGTAAGTGAGCAAATTTAAGGAAGTGAGTGAGTTCATGGTGGTACATCATATCGTAAGCAAGCGCGGCATGAGAGAAAATGCTGGCAGGTATTTGGGGTAATGCATTGTGTAGACCGGCGGAAGTGGCATTGATGATGATGTCGAATTTTTCATCCGAGAAGGCCATAAAATCACCAGCTACGATATGACCATACGAGACAAACTGTTGTTGTAATGCTTCAGCTTTGTGCGGTGTGCGGTTTGCTATAACCAGTAAAGCGGGGTTTTGCTGCAATAGTGGAAGAATCACGCCTCTTGCGGCTCCGCCGGCGCCGAGCAGCAGTATGCGTTTGGCTGCAATAGAGAGGCCTAGATTCGATTCGATGTCGCGAATGAGCCCAGCCCCATCCGTGTTATCACCTGATATCCCATTGTTTTCAAATTTGAGCGTGTTAACTGCCTGTGCGATTCTCGCTCGTTCCGTCAAGTGAGTTGATAGATGATGAGCTTCCAGTTTGAAGGGTACCGTGACGTTCAATCCTTTACCGCCATGTTGGCGGAAATTTTCCACAGCCAGCATGAAACCATCAAGCGGAGCCAAACGGGCGTCATAGTGCATGGATTGGTTTGTTTGTCGAGCAAAAGCGGTATGAATCAGTGGTGATTTACTATGTGATATGGGGTTACCGATCACGGCATATAAATCGGGCATAAGTGAGAAACTTTTTAATTAAATTTAAAGATAAGTAAATTGCCAGCTTCAATAAAAGATTATTGACTGAGTAATGTGTCAGAGGATGCAAATACCCACGTTCGGGTAATATGTAGAATATCCGTATCTTGACTAATATCGGGGGGGAAAGGTGCAAATCCATTTTGTCCGGCCAGTTTTACGATGTTGATGGCGGCGTCATCGAGAATCTTTTTTCCGGATGAGCGGTTAACTTCAATAGATTCCAAGCTGCCGTCAGCACGAATGCCAACGGTGAGTTGTAGGTTGCCGTATAATTTTTCTTTTCTGGCGGCTTCCGGGTAATTCAAATTGCCGATACGCTCAACTTTCAAACGCCAATCTTCAACATAACGTGCAAAGCGATATTCTCTGGTACGTGCGCCAACAAATTTTCTTTTGGGACGTTTCTGATAGCTATCGTGATCTTGATCCACCTGTGCTCTGAGTCGGGCGATATCAAGGCTGCGCAGTAACAATTCATTCGCATCGACATCCGTGGGCTTGTTTTCATCTTCATTTTCGTTATCTTGTGTCTCGAGTGCTTGGATTTGCGGAATATCGCTGACAGCAGCCATTAATTTCTTAGCTTCCTGCTCCAGTTGTTTTACTTTTTGTTGTGCTACCTTTTCATTGAGGATAGGTTTACTTTTCGGCAGAACAGGGAGAGGGGTCTTTGCCTTGCGGTCATCATCCGTGTTGCCGCCACCGTCCAGATTATCTTGCGCAAGTAATTTGCTTTCTTTAGGTTGGCTCAATGTCTTATTGTTAACCAACACAACCTCCAGAGAGGATGCAATTTTGTCAGTTTGGGGTTGTGGAAATTGAAAAGTCACTCCAAACAATATAATGATGTGTAATAGGAACGAAACCACCATCGCAACTAAGATGCGATTGGTTTGTAAAAATTGATAACCACTCGATGCCATGGATGAGATTGCGTGTGTTTGAAAGATCACAGCCACAGAATCAAACCTTGAAAGTTAAATCTAAAGTCTCTAGAGATTGTGGTATTTTAGAGGAGAGCTTTTTTTTGCTCGTCGCATGGCTCATTAAGTTTCCGTATAAATAAATCTCATACATCCTGTTTGTGCAAGAATTCTGCATGCAAAGTTCGCTCCAGTAAATCTATTTCGGATAATTGAAGTTTGACGTAAGTGCTTGGGGCCATTTCCGGTAGTGAAGGAATTCGCATGATAAAAGGAATATGATCAAATTTTACTAAATTTTCTTTAATAACCTGAGCATTGATGGTTTGAATTCTTTCTTGCAGTAACCAGCGCAAGCACCAGTAACGTTCCATTGCCCGTTGAAATTCTCCATAAATACTATAGATCATTTCAAAATCGCGCATCGCAATTAAAAGTTTGTCGCTGTTTTTGGTATAAAACGGAGGTTCATTACGTAACAGCGCAATGATTTGCCGTTGGTTGATTAAATCCACATAGCGTCTCATAGGAGAACTGCTCCAGGCATATTGCGAAACTCCGAGTCCTTGATGTGGGGCGGGGGAAGTGCTCATTCTGACTTTTCCATTTGCCTGACTGCGAAAAATACCCGTAATGCCCGCATCAGCGAGCTGTTTACCCCATTCCATATTGACATAAATCATCAATTCGGAGACTACCTTATCAATGGGGGATCCGCGTCTGCGTTCGCTGATTGTGACACGATTATTTTTGATTTCAAAACTGTAATCAATTTTGTCGTTATTGATATCGTTGGCTTTGCCCCGTTGATTTTCCATTTTGCAGGCAAATTTCCATAGGAGGCTTAATTCCTGGCTAAAGGTATGTTTGAAATCTCCTTTGTTTAATGCGATTTCATTGAAGTATTGCTCTAATTCGTTGTGACGCAGATTTGCAACAATTTTTATTTTCTCAATCCGGCTTTCGGTTTTTATGACGGTAAAATCATCAGAAACGTCTAAATATAATGAAAGTGCCGGGCATACTGTGTTTTCCGCAAGTGTGAAGTGATGAATGATCGCTTCCGGCAGCATGGTGATTTTGTTTCCGGGTAGGTATACCGTCGATAATCGTGTGGCAGCGGTTTTATCGAGTGGGGAATCTGGATCAATTCCCAGAGCAGGTGCGGCGATATGAATACCAATGCGGAAACTCCCCAATGACAGAGGTGTAACAGAGAATGCATCGTCAATTTCGGTCGTTGAAGCATCATCAATACTGAACGCCGCTACATCTGCGCAGGGCAAATCGTTCATTTTATTAGCCACCGGTTGTGAATCTAATTCATTAAAACCGATGCCAGAGGGAAAATGTTCCAAGATAAATTGATTGAAATGATAATCGTGTGAACAGGGTATGGCACCACATTTTTCCATTAGCTTTACAGGAGTATGCTTGGTTTCGGCACAAACAGCTTCGAGCGCTTTCCATTCAATGGAATTTTTTTCTGGCTTATAGAGTAATTGTGGAAGCCGCGGTTTAAATTCCTCAGGCAGAATGAATTGGTTAAGTTGCTCAACATAGCGCGCTTGTTGCTCTGCTTGCAGGCGTTTTTTCTCCAGACTGGCGAGCGCTGCTTTGAGCGCATCGGGTGGTGCTGCCTTGTAACGTCCTTGTCCTTTCTTGTAAAAATGCATCGGAGCATTCTGAAGCAGCATCAATGTGGCAGCAGCTTCAACCGGACTGGGTGAGTGTCCAAAATAATCGGTAGCGAGCGTATTGCTGGCAAATTCGACTTCTTGAGCGCAGCATTCCCAAAGAAAATTCGCATCCAATTCTGCAATGATTTTCTGGACATGATTCATAAATTCGGATACTGGGGGCGTATCGAATTTGAATAACACCGATGTGGTTTTAATCTTTGAGCGCTTGCCGTGAATAGCCTCTATTTGTAGCGAGGTATTATTGTCAGCGAGTATGGTACCTATCTTGAAGGTTCCAGCTTCTTCATAAAAAACATTCATAGGGTTTTTATACGGTCAGTCGGATAATCGGAACTAGGCTGACACTTTGAGATTAAATCATCATCGGAAAAATAAAGGTTTTAACATACAGTCAAGAGTAATTGCTTTGGCATGTGTAAACCTGATCAATATTTCCGCATTATATACGAGACGGTTACAGAAAATAAAAATCAAGTAGACAATTGCAGGCAAGAATTGTGGTGATTTCCCTAGGGTATTGATTGGCTGGGATAATTGATGCGCCGGGTGTATCAAAATAATGAGTTTCGTTACCAGGGAATCGCTGAACGAATCCAAAGATTGGGATAATCGTCTTTTCTGATAATTTTTTAATACACCATGTGACACCATCGAGCTTTTCGGGATTCTGCGGAGTTACCGATGCTCTGCCGGACGAGACTACGATACTGAATTTCCGGCATCTTTTGGAGCAGCACGAATTAACAGCGATATTGCTGGAGGCGATCAATGTTTACCTTGCCCCGGCGGCGGACAATGAGCAGAAACAGGAGGAATTAGGCGACAAAATGCCGCTGAAGAAGGAAGTATCGTGAATTTGTGTTCAAAAAACTGGCAGTAGGCCTGAAAAATCTGAGAACCGCTCATTGTTCAGCGGCTCCCTAGGATTAACCCATCATTTGCATTACGTTTCTGAATCATTGTAATCAATTGAGGTGTCTTGATGTTTTCTTACGAAGAATTGGATGGTTTTTTTGAGTTCTGAATCTGACATCGTAGCAGCAAGCTGAGTTAAACATTCTCTACCTGTCTGACTCAGTTTCAATTTTCTTTTGCTATGTCCTTGCTTTTCAAATGGTCTTGAGTTTTTAAGCGAGTTATGCGCTTGCACCAATATTTGAAATGCAGTAACTTTCCAGCCACGCTGCTGTAGTTTAATTAGTAGTGATGGTGAAATTTGCTTGAGTTTTGAGGCAACTGCGCCATTTTCTACCAGGATGGTTAACTTGCCGTCCAGAATTAGACCTAGGCGACAATATTGAATTAACTGCGCTGGAATCAGTTTAAAAAATGCTAATTGAGCTTCATGCAATTGACGAGCCGATGAAAGCAAGCTGGCATATTCGGGCGTTTTGCCCAGAAGATCAAGATATGAATCAACTTTAAGAGGAAGCATGGTTATTTAAAAAATACCCTGCGAGAATAAAGTATGAATATTATTTTTATTTCAAGTAATACGGAACGAGCGCGCAAACTTACGCTGACAAGGTCGCGTATCATATTATTATTAGGTGTTTTTTCTGCCATAGTTGTAATAGCGGCATTAGGGTTGAATTTTATTTCACTACGTTATGCCGACAAAATCGATGCTCCATTATTAAGAGCGATTTTAGTTAATCCGCAAGAAGAAAAACACCAGAAAATCCAAGCCCACTTACAAGATAACCTGAATATTATGGCCAGCAAGCTAGGGCATATGCAAGCGCAATTAATTCGTCTGGATGCCTTGGGTGAGCGCTTGGCAGAATCTTCAGGAATCAAATCACCTGACTTTCTGTTTAAAGAAGTGCCGGGACAAGGCGGACCAAGAAGTAGTCTAGGTATTTTGGGGGACGAGCTAACTGTTGGGGAGTTTGATGATATGCTCCAGGAATTGTCTACGATGCTTGACGAAAGAGCAGATAAACTGGGGGCTCTCGATTCGTTATTGCGTTTTGGCAGGATAACCAAGTTTGTTTTACCTTCCGAAATGCCGGTTGAAACAGATTGGTATTCTTCCGGTTTTGGCTATCGGATTGATCCTTTTACCGGAAAGAGAGCATTTCATGAAGGTGTCGATTTCGCCGCAAAAACAGGTACACCGATAAAAGCTGCTGCAAGTGGAGTAGTGATCTATTCGGATCGCCATTCTGAGTATGGTAATATGGTTGAAATTGATCATGGCGGTGATTTGGTGAGTCGGTATGCACATGCCTCGAAGCGAATAGTAAAGCTTGGGGAAGTTGTATTACAGGGGCAGAAGATAGCTGAGGTTGGCAGTACCGGACGTTCTACCGGACCCCATTTGCATTTTGAGATTCGACACAAAGACAAACCGCAAAATCCAGCTAAATTTCTGAAAAAGCCGGGTTGAATTGAGTCTTAATAGATCGTTGAAAAAACTTTCGAGGAAATGGATGTATGGCAGAACGGGTTAAGGCGTTTTTAATAATTCGAACGAATATTTCGCGTCCATTTTCAATACTATTCCAGATGGTTTCTAGCAACCGGTGATATTTTTCAGGTATTTTGCAGGGCGAGAGAAAATTTCACACTTCGCTTCTTAACAGATTGTTCAAACACGGAATCATTAGAGACTTATTTTTATGTTAGGTAATCTACTCAAGAAAATTTTCGGTAGTCGCAACGACCGAATGATTAAACAGTATTCTCAAGTCGTGCGTGCTATTAATGAAATGGAACCGGTCATTTCAGAGTTATCCGACGCTGATTTGCGTGCCCAAACGGACAAGTTTAAGCAGCGTATTCAAGATGGGGAGGAGTTGAATGATCTACTTCCAGAAGCATTCGCTGTTGTACGTGAAACGGGTAAAAGAGTGCTGCAAATGCGTCATTTCGACGTGCAGCTTATCGGTGGCATGGTATTGCACGAAGGTAATATTGCAGAGATGCGCACCGGTGAGGGTAAAACGCTTATGGCAACTTTGCCAGCTTACCTGAATGCATTATCGGGTAATGGCGTGCATGTTGTTACCGTGAACGATTATCTGGCAAAACGTGACGCTGATTGGATGGGAAAAATTTACCAGTTTCTTGGGTTGAGTGTCGGTGTTATTTATGCACAGATGTCGTATGGTGATAAACAGGCTGCATATGCCGCGGATATAACCTACGGTACGAATAATGAATATGGATTTGATTATTTGCGTGACAATATGGTGACGCACACAAATGAGCGGGTGCAACGCATACTTAATTTTGCGATCGTGGATGAGGTGGATTCGATCTTAATTGACGAAGCGCGTACGCCATTAATCATTTCAGGGCAAGCGGAGGGTGATACAGAGATCTACGTGCGTATTAATGCACTGATTCCTAAATTGATTCGCCAAGAAACGGAAGACAGTCCGGGTGATTATAGCGTCGATGAAAAATCTCATCAGGTTACATTAAGCGAATCTGGTTTTGAGCACGCTGAGAAATTATTAGCATCTGCTGGATTACTGAAACCGGGAACCAGTCTCTATGATCCAGCCAATATCAATTTGATTCATCACGTAAACGCGGGTTTACGCGCACATAGTTTATATTTTCTGGATCAACATTATGTTGTGCAAGATGGTGAAGTGGTTATTGTTGATGAGTTTACCGGACGTTTGATGGCTGGCCGTCGCTGGTCCGATGGATTACATCAAGCTGTAGAAGCAAAAGAAGGGGTGGTTATTCAGAAAGAAAATCAGACACTGGCTTCGATTACTTTTCAGAATTATTTTCGTATGTACCAGAAGCTCTCTGGTATGACGGGAACAGCCGATACGGAAGCAGCCGAATTTCAACAAATTTATGGATTGGAGACGGTTATTATTCCGACGCATAAGCCAATGATTCGTGATGATCGGATGGATTTGGTATTTCGGACTACGAAAGAGAAGAATGAGGCCATTATTCAAGAAATCAAAGAGTGCTATAAACAAGGGCAACCGGTACTGGTGGGTACGACATCCATTGAAAGTAATGAATTATTATCCAAGCTGCTGGAGCGAGAAAAGTTGCCGCATCAAGTGTTGAATGCCAAACAACATGCTAGTGAAGCGAGTATCGTGGCACAAGCTGGGCGTCCTAAAATGGTTACTATTGCTACCAATATGGCGGGTCGTGGGACTGATATTGTGCTGGGAGGGAATCCGGAACCGGAGATTGAACGTATCCGGCACGATGAGAAAATAAGCGAAGAAGCTAAGCTCAGGCAAATTAGTGAAGTTTCGGAGAAATGGAATGTAGTTCATGAAGAAGTTTTAAGAAATGGGGGGTTACATATTATTGGTACTGAGCGGCATGAGTCGCGCCGGGTGGATAATCAATTGCGCGGTCGGTCGGGTAGGCAGGGTGATCCGGGTTCCAGTCGTTTTTTTCTATCATTGGAGGATCCGCTGCTGCGCATATTTGCCTCTGATCGAGTAGCAAATATTATGACGCGCCTTAATATGCCGGAAGGAGAAGCTATTGAGCATCCCTGGGTTACAAAAGCTATTGAGAATGCACAACGCAAAGTCGAAGCAAGAAATTTTGATATGCGTAAGCAATTGCTGGAATACGATGATGTTGCCAATGATCAGCGGCAAGTAATTTATCAGCAACGTAATGAATTATTGGAAGCGGAGCAGAATATTTCGGAGACTATTACAGCGATTCGTGAAAGTGTGCTAAGTGATTTGTTCAATTTGTATATACCGCCACAGAGTGTTGAAGAACAATGGGATGTGACCGGACTGGAGAAAGCGCTTGCAACAGATTTTCAATTGCATTTTCCATTGAAAAAATGGCTTGAACAACAGCCAGATTTACATGAGGAAAGTTTGAGTCAGCGGATCATTGACCTGGCCAATGAAAAGTATCAGGAAAAAGTAGAGGCGGTGGGTGCCGAAATAATTCATCACTATGAGCGGGTTGTAATGTTACAAATCCTAGATTCGCATTGGCGCGAGCATTTGGCGGCATTGGATCATTTGCGCCAGGGCATACATCTGCGTGGTTATGCACAAAAGAACCCAAAACAAGAATATAAGCGAGAAGCTTTTGGACTCTTCACCAATATGCTCGAAGAGGTTAAAAGCGTGGTAACAAAGATACTACTGACAGTTCAAATAAAAAATGAACAGCAAGTGGAAGCAGTGACTGAAACGCTGCGATCGCCAGAGAATGTGCAATATCACCATGATAATTATGCCGAGGTTTCAGAAGAAGAATCGAATCGCAGCAATATTCAAGCAGAAAAGAATCAACCATTTGTACGTGATAACGAAAAAATAGGACGTAATCAACCATGTCCTTGCGGTTCTGGTAAAAAGTATAAACAATGTCACGGAAAGGTTAAGTAATTAGTTTGTAAATAATACACTTACAGCTTTGTTTACTTGACTTTCAGCCAATTCAATCTGTATAGAGTTTTCTATAATCCTTAAAATGATTGTGGTATACTGCGCGCTTTTGTAGCAAGCATTAGCGGATAAATTAGCAGAAGTGATAGGGGTTGGATAAGAATTTCATTTCTATTGATATGGTTACGTGAAAAAATTACTGATGGAATGATTGATTATGATGGCAGATAGTTTCAGCATAAATGAGAAGATGAGCGGCAGAAGAAAGTTTTTGGTCGCAGCAACTTCTGTAGCCGGTGGTGTAGCGGGCGCTGCGATAGCAACGCCTTTTTTATTGAGTATGATGCCGAGTGAAAGAGCCAAAGCAGCAGGTGCACCGGTAGAGGTGGATATATCAAAACTTGAGCCTGGTATGCTTCTGATGGTCGAGTGGCGAGGAAGAGTCGTGTGGGTGTTGAATCGTACGCCAGAGATGTTGAAAACCTTGGAAAAAGTAGAAGATGAGCTGGCTGATCCAAATTCGGAAAAGAATCAGCAACCGGAATATGCAAAAAATCGCACACGATCAATCAAGCCTGAAATTTTGGTTACCGAAGGTGTTTGCACTCATTTAGGTTGCTCTCCTGTATTTAGGAAAGACATTGCTCCAGCAGATCTTGGACCTGATTGGTTGGGTGGTTTTTTCTGTCCGTGTCACGGTTCAAAATTTGATTTGGCGGGTCGCGTCTATAAGCATGTACCGGCTCCTACGAATATGGTTGTACCTCCTCATGTTTATTTGAGTGAGAGTCGTCTTTTAATTGGATCTGAAAGCGAGGGATCTGTGTAAATGAGTAATATATTTAACTCCATGATTGAATGGATTGATAAGCGTTTTCCATTGACGTCTAATTGGAAGGCCCATCTTTCCGAGTATTATGCTCCGAAGAATTTTAATTTCTGGTATTTCTTTGGTTCTTTGGCTTTACTGGTATTGGTTAATCAATTAATTACCGGTATCTTTCTAACCATGAATTATAAACCGGATGCCAGCCAGGCTTTTGCGTCGGTTGAATATATCATGCGTGATGTGGATTACGGTTGGCTAATCCGGTATATGCATTCTACGGGTGCATCGATGTTCTTTGTTGTGGTTTATCTGCATATGTTCCGTGGAATGCTATATGGTTCGTATCGTAAACCGCGGGAGCTTCTGTGGTTGGTGGGTATGTGTATATTTTTTGTACTGATGAGCTTAGCCTTTACCGGATACATTCTGCCATGGGGTCAGATGTCTTATTGGGGCGCGCAAGTAATTGTCAGTATGTTTGGAGCGATTCCGGCAATTGGCGAGACGCTTCAACAATGGCTACTGGGTGATTTCACCCTTTCTGACGCAGCGCTTAATCGTTTTTTTGCTTATCACGTCGTAACGTTGCCATTAGTACTGTTGGTTTTAGTATTTGTGCATATTCTTGCATTACACGAAACCGGATCAAATAATCCTGATGGGATTGAAATAAAAGAAAATAAAAATCCTTCAACCGGAATTCCTGTTGACGGCATACCATTCCATCCTTATTACACGGTTAAGGATATCGTAGGTGTAGTGGTGTTTTTGATTGTTTTTTGCGGGATTATTTTCTTTGCTCCTGAAATGGGTGGGTATTTCCTGGAATATAATAATTTTATACCTGCCAATACATTACAAACACCTGATCACATTGCGCCCGTTTGGTATTTCACTTCTTATTATTCAATGTTGCGTGCTGTAACTGTGAACTTTCTGGGAATAGACGCTAAATTATGGGGTGTAATATTGATGGCGGGGTCAGTGGTAATTTTCTGTTTCTTGCCATGGTTGGATAGAAGTCCTGTTAAATCGGTGCGCTATAAAGGCCCTTATTTTAAAATTGCTTTAACATTGTTTGTTATCAGCTTTTTCGTATTAGGCTGGTTGGGTACGAAATCACCAACCCCCTTGTATACCTTGTTAGCGCAAATCTTTACCGTGATATATTTTGCATTTTTTGTTTTGATGCCATGGTACAGCAAGATTGATAAAACCAAACCTGAGCCAAAAAGACTACAAGAGTAAAAAAATGAAGAAAATAACCATTGTTGCTATATTAATCTTATGCATAGCTCCGTTCAGTGTGTACGCTGCTGAATCTGGCATGCCATTAGAGCGAGCTCCAGTAGACATCGCTGATAATGCTTCTTTGCAGCGCGGTGCTGAAAGCTTTGTTAATTTTTGTTTGACATGCCATGGCGCAAGCTACATGCGCTATAACCGTCACCGTGATATTGGATATACGAATGAAGAAATACTTGAGAAAATGGTTTATACAGGGCAAAAAGTCGGCGACTTGATGTTATCTGCAATGCGCAAGAAAGAAGGCGAGGAATGGTTCGGTGTAGCCCCGCCTGATTTGTCGGTTATAGCTCGCTCAAGAGGGGCAGATTGGCTATATACCTATTTAAAAGCTTTTTATCGTGATGACGCGACTGGAACTGGATGGAATAATTTGGTATTTGATCGCGCCGCAATGCCTCACGTACTTTATCAGTTGCAAGGTGAGCAGAAACTGGAAGTAAATGGCGATCAGAAGAGCTTGATTCTGGAAAAGCCAGGCAAAATGACTGCAGCAGAATTTGATAAGTTTGTAGGTGATTTAGTAAATTACATGGTCTATTTGGGTGAGCCACATGCTAACGCGCGGAAAGGATTAGGTGTTAAAGTGATACTTTTCTTGTTGGGTATGCTGGCATTGTCTTACTTCTTGAAGAAAGAATATTGGAGAGATATTCACTGACGTCTTTTGTCACATATATAAAATAGTTCAGAGTCAGAGAATCATAATTATGATGACGTTATATTCAACAATTACTTGTCCGTACAGTCATCGTTGCAGAATTGTATTGCACGAGAAAGATATGGATTTCCAAGTGATTGATGTCGATCCTAATAATAAATCAGAGGACTTGGCGGTAATGAGTCCATACGGGAAAGCACCGGTGCTGGTGGAACGCGATTTAGTATTGTATGAATCAAACATTATTAATGAATACATCGATGATCGTTTTCCGCATCCCCAGTTGATGCCAGCTGATCCGGTTATGCGTGCTCGTGCACGGCTATTGCTCTATCGTTTTGAGGAAGAGTTGTTTTGTCACATTGACGCGTTTGAAGGAGCAGATCAAAAAACAGTGGATAAAGCCCGAACAGTCATTTCCGATAATCTCACGATCATCTCACCAATTTTTGAAAAGCAAAAGTTCATGTTAGGTGATGAATTTTCTATGCTTGATGTGGCGATAGCACCATTGCTTTGGCGTTTAGAGCATTTTGGAATTCGTCTTCCAAAACAAGCAGCGCCGTTACTAAAATATTCTGAAAGATTGTTTAGTCGACCGCTATTTATTGATGCATTGTCAGCTTCTGAGAAAGTGATGCGAAAATGACAATTAGCTCAACAAAGCCTTACTTAGTTCGTTCAATTTATGATTGGTGTATAGATAGTGGATTTACGCCTTATATATCCGTTCAAGCATTTCCCGAATTGAATGTTCCCAAGGAATATATTAAAGAAAATGAAATCGTCTTTAATATAAGTATAAACGCTGTTAACGAACTAATTATTGATAATAATATTGTAGGTTTTGCTGCAAGATTTAATGGTGTGGAAAGAAAACTGAAGATACCAATGAATACGATTAATAGCATCTTTGCTAAGGAGGTGAATCAGGGTATCACATTCTCTGATGAAAAAAGAGAAAACCAGAAAGCTATGAATGTGCTTAAAAATAATAATTCAAATCAAGATCCTGAAATACTACAGGAAAGGAAAGTACGAAAACCAAAACTTAGGGTAATTAAATAAATCTATTGATTTGAAATTACCCATTTTTACCGTATTAATTGCCGGCATAGCTCAGATGGTAGAGCAGCTGATTTGTAATCAGAAGGTCCCGAGTTCGATTCTTGGTGTCGGCACCATAAAATCAATGGGTTAGTAATATAATATCCTTGTGGTATCAAATATTGGGGCAGTAGCGGGGCACTTATAAATAACAAAGTGCAATACTGGTGCCCCATTTTTATTTTTATCTTTCTTGCAAAACCCACCACAAAAACCACACAAGTACCCTATTTTATTTTCAACTGCCCCATAGATGCCCCGTTAATAAAATAATTAAAATTAACTTGATGTATATCAAGAATATATATTTAATATTCTTATGAATGTATATCAGATGTTGTTATTTATTGCCCTTTATTGTAAGCTATTTACAATGATTAGTTACTTGCATAGGCAATCATGGCAAACATCGAAAAACGTATTTCTAATGAAGGGAAAATAAGTTACCGGGTAAAAATACGCTTAAAAGGATTTCCTTCCCAATCTGCAACATTTGAGCGTTTAACTGATGCCAAAAAATGGGCACAACAAACCCAATCAGCGATTCGAGAAGGCCGCCATTTTAAAACCACAGAAGCCAAACGTCACACTTTAGCGAAAATGATAGATCGCTATTGCCGGGATGTGTTGCCAGCCAAAAAGAGTGCAAAAGACCAAGCGCAACAATTAACATGGTGGAAATCTGAAATAGGAAGCTATTCACTTGCAGATGTAACGCCTTCCCTTATTGGCGAATGTAGAGATAAGTTAGGACGTGAAATAACAGTTCGAAATAAGCTGCGTTCGCCTGCCAGTGTTGTGCGGTATATGGCTGCGCTTTCGCATGCTCTGACTATTGCAGTAAAAGAATGGGGCTGGTTAGAAGATAGTCCTATGCGTAAAGTTACCAAACCGAAGGAATCACGTGGAAGGGTTCGCTTCCTATCCGACGATGAGCGAATGCGCCTACTTAAAACCTGCAAGGAATCCAGCAATCCATATCTTTATACTGTTGTTGTACTGGCATTGTCTACCGGCATGCGGCAAGGTGAAATCATGGGATTGTCATGGAATGTAGTCGATTTAGATCAAGGTCGGGCAATATTAGACGAAACTAAAAACGGTGAACGCCGCGCCGTTGCGATTACAGGCCATGCTTTGGAATTATTGAAAAAGCTATATAAAAATCGGAATATAGACTCAGATTTATTATTTCCCCCTAAACAAATCACACCACAAAAACCACAAAAAGCAATGGATTTACGCACACCTTGGGAAACCGCGGTAAAAAAGGCCGAACTCAAAGATTTTCATTTTCATGATTTGCGGCATAGTGCAGCAAGCTACTTGGCAATGAATGGCGCAAGCCTAGCTGAAATAGCCGAAGTATTAGGTCATAAAACCTTGCAGATGGTAAAGCGATATGCACACTTGTCCGAAGGCCACACAGCCCGTGTAGTAGCTTCTATGAATGACAAGATTTTTGGGCAAATAGTATGAGCGCAGATTTATATTTAACAATTGAAGAAGCAGCATTTGAGCTTGCTAAATTAACTTTTGATAAAGAGTGCTTGCTTGCTGATATATCAGCTTTGGGTATTCCTGAAACTTCGTTCGAAAATATGAAAGAAGGCATGATTGAAGCTAGCCAAAAGGTTTTCAACAACCAAATCATGTCTGCCGCCAAAGAAGGCGAACTTGTAGTAAGAAACCCAGCTAACAAACTTCCCTATATACCAACAACAAGGCGAGATTTTTTTGAAGTAATAAGTGTAACGGATATCAATGCATGGTTAGAAAAGAACGGAGTACTCTATAGATTACCAACAGCTATCTCAGCAGAAATAAAAGACTATAAGAAAGAACTTACGCAAAGCAAAACAAATATTATCGCTGGCAATGAATCAGAAAAGGAAATATATATTTTATTTGACACAATGAATAAAAGCGCAATTGCACTTTTGTTTGATAAAGTGGATAAATTAAAATGGAAGATACATTTTAATCGGGCAGCTAGGAATGGACTAAAGGAAATTCGTGAAGCCCATAATAAATACAATCCTGCAAAAATTGCAGAATGGCTTGTCAATAAAGGATATTACTCTCGTGAACATATTAATCGTAAATTGGCAAAAAATTTGCCCGAACGAAGTAAAGATAAGCAATATCTCATAACAGGAGATTTTGATTAATCCCGCCATTTTTACGCCATGATTCATGGCTCAATTTTAATACTTTCGCCATTTTCTCACCAAATCCCCACCATTTTTACGCCAAATTAATTTGTTATAAATCATTGTGTTAATGTAATAGTACTAGCAATAAGCAGTAACTAGCTAGGATATATTGCATGGAGACCCCAATGACTCAACAAAACATTGTCGCAAAATCCCTCAACGATTCTTGGTTGACTGTCAAATTACTCGCGCAAGCAGAACCAGCTTTTACTGAATCATCTATTCGTAATCACGTATTCAATGCAAATGTTAGAAAATCGAGTAAAGGCATTATCAATGGAAACGGTCTTGCACCATATATTCGCCGTGTAGGTTCCAAAGTACTAATCAATCACGGCGGCTTTTTAGCATGGATTGAAGGGCAGCAACATGATGAATGAGCCTATACCTGAGAAAGAAAATATCTTGGATAGGATTAATGAATTGTTCAATGAAAAGCCGTCAATTGATTCGGTACTAGATAGTAATATTCGATATACGCAGGTCGATTTGCTTCAATATATTGATGATGATCACATTCTTAAGAAGCTAAGTATTCAAGTTGCAAAAGAAACTTCATTGCCATCAAGTTCCGTATTTCTTGCTGGCTTAGGGACTTTTAGCTCAGTAGCGGCTCGCAAATACACTGTGTTATATGAAGACGGCACTCCTCTCCCTATTGGTCTATATGTTGTTATAGAACAGCCATCCGGTTCAGGTAAATCTAGGTGTTTAAAGATATTCCAGAAGCCATTCTATGATATGTCAAAAGAAATATATGATGAAATTACAATGGGAATGGCAACACTTAATAGCAAAAAAGATAAAGGTGTTTTGTCAAAGGATGAAGATAATGAACTGAGTCAGTTAATGGCAAGGCTTAATGCATTCCAGCCAATATTTACTACTAATACCACTGCTGAGGGATTAGAAAAACAATTGACAGTGTCCAATGGATTCTTTAGCTGTATATCCAGCGAACAGGGATTATTCAATGTCTTATTTGGCAATTCTTATAGAACAGATTCTAAAGTTAATAATAATGATGTAGTTCTTAATGGGTTTGATGCTGGATGGATTAATAGCGCCAGAGTAACCAGGAAGGGATATTGCGGTCGTGTTGTTGGTAGTATCGTCTGTTTTGCTCAATCAAACAGCATTGAGACGCTGTTAAATTCATCCAATGGCACTGGACTATCAGAACGTTTTCTTATGCTTGTAGAACCCCATAGTTTGGGCAAGCGTGATCATCTGAAAAGGATCGAGCGTAACCACATTATTACAGATGAATATGCTTGGAAATGCAGAGAAATGAAGGATGTTATTGAGCACGCTGTGGAGTTCGATGAACTGAGATTAATCACTATTCCAGATAGCGGCTTTCTTAAAATAAATGAATTTCTTAATACGATAGAAAAAGACTTAGACGATGGTGGTAAATATTCTCATGCTTCATTACGAGGTGCAGCGTCTAAGGTGAATATGCAGATAATGAAAATTGCCGCAAATCTTTGCCTAATCGACAAAAATAAGGAAGAGTTTTGGGAAAGCTATGAAATTGATGACAAGTATATAGATTCAGCCATAAATATTTGCAATACATTATTAGAAGCTCTTCTTAAGCTGTGTCAGACAAAAGGAATTATAGGTACTCGAGCAGAGTTTGCATCGATAATATTGCTATTTGAAGATAATAATAAACCCAAAACTGAGAGAGCTATTATTCAATCAAGATCAAGAGTATCGCCCTTTAAACAGTATTCAGGTAATAAATCAGAATTAATTAGACAAACGCTTAATGAGATGTTAAGTCAAAACATACTGACTAAAAGATATTGTCATCAAACTAGTTATTACTCATTGCTTTAAATCATAAACCTGTTTCCGATGTTGTAAGCTTTACAACAAACTTACAACACACAATAAGTTAATAAAAATATATAGTTACTTGATAATAATTATATTTGTTGTAATGTTGTAATAATTTTTCTATTTTCTATTTTCTATTTTCTATTTTCTATTTTCTATTTTCTATTTTCTATTTTCTATTTTCTCTTTTTTGACTTTTGATCTGCTTCTACATATATATTTAGGAATTCTTACAACATTACAACATTACAACAAATCAGCGGAAAGCTTTACCTATATTACTTTTGAATTGTTGTAAAAGCTTACAACAATTTTACAACCCACTACTAATTGAAATTCCAGAGGTCTATTAATTATTTTATGAAAAATAGGGAAATAAATATGCCTGTAACCATTGATATGAAAGGTATTGAGTTAATACCTACCCCCAAGATTAAGCTTGCTAACATTGAAGATTGCAGGCGGGAAATGGCACGGGTTTATCGGGATGCACGGACAGCCCGCATTGATTCGCAAGATGCTTCACGATTCGTATATATATTGTCGCAGATTGGCAAAATGATTGAGCTTTCAGACATTGAAAAACGACTGGAATTATTGGAAAGGCAAAACAATGACCAGTATTAAAAAACGGCTCGAGAAACTGGAAAGACTGCAACCTAGAGGATTACAGTATTCAAGCGATGATGAATTAGATGCCAGAATTGCAGAACTATGTAACAAACCGGAAATTCATGACTGGTTAGTAGATGATACTAATAACGATCCTATGCGTTTGCGTGTCATTGATTTAATGACGCAACAAAGGGTAGGTGCTTATTGAAATGAATATTAAAAAGCGATTAGAGAAACTGGAAACCGTATCGAAAGTTAAGACAGTTAAGGTTGATGTCATTCGCATAATCTTTGAGCCTGATGGCACAATTTCTGGTGCTATCCATAGAAATGCTAATGGTGAGCGAGTTATTGTTTTAGATGAAGAATTAAAAATCTTAAAGAAGAAAGGAAACTTGCATGACGCAAAAATTAAAACCGCTGGATAGATGCTCAGCTATTCAACAAAATAACCTGTGATCTAATTTAAAAAAGATAAATTAAATTGTTGATACCGGTTTAAAATTGACCACCCATTACGGTTGAAATTTGACCAGGGGAAAATAGAGCGCAGGATACTACGCATCTGTGGATAAGTCGACCAGACTGGATTGGTAATTTGCCTCCTGTTGATGTTTTAGTTTGTTGTAATTGACTACGAATCGACCAGATTTTCTTCTGGAGAATATTTTTCTTTTTCCCGCTGCTGTATTCTGATCTTTGCATTGGCTGTACTTTGTTTGTAGCGGAAAGACTCGTTGCCGGTTTCGATGATGTGGCAATGGTGTGTGAGTCGATCCAGCAGCGCTGTAGTCATTTTGGCGTCGATGAATACGATGCTCCATTCTGCGAATGCGAGGTTGGTGGTGATAATGATACTGGTACGTTCATACAACCTGGAGAGTAGATGAAACAATAGTGCGCCACCGGCTTGTGAGAATGGCAGATAGCCCAGTTCGTCGAGAATGACCAGGTCGATCTGCAACAGCCGCAAGGCAAGCCTGCCTTGTTTGCCCGCTGATTTTTCTTGTTCCAGACTATTGGCCAGATCGATGGCGCTGAAGAAGCGTACCTTTTTATTGTGATGCTGGATGCCTGAAGTGCCGATGGCAATGGCCAGGTGTGTTTTGCCAGTACCGGTGCCGCCGACCAACACCAGGTTCTGTGCAGCGGCTGTAAATTCCATTGTAGCCAGCTGATGAATCAGTTGCTGATCGACTTTGGACTGACTGAAGTCGAAGCCCTGTAAGTGGCGCTGCACCGGGAATCTGGCAGCTTGTGTCTGATAGCGAATGGAACGGAGGTTGCGCTCGGTTGTTTCAGCCTGGAGTAACTGGTTTAGCAGTGTGTCTGCGAAATTAAAACTGTCAGCGACATCGGGCGTATTCTGTTGCCTCAGTTCAGCATAGGAGCTGGCCATGCCATATAATTTCAGCGCTTTGAATTGCGCAAGTATGTCTGACATGCGGCACCTCTTTGGTGTTCAAACGATCATAGCGCGCCGTATCGGCCTGCGGTTCTTCATTGAGTTTCAGTGTTGTTTCCACTGACGCTGGTACGTCGGTGTATTTCAGCCGTGCCAATACATTGGCAACATGCTCGGCACTGGGCACGCCGGATTCCAGCACCAGTTCAACAGCGACCAGCACAGCTTCCAGCCCATGCGTCGGCACCAGGCTGAGCACTTTTGCCATGATTCGATCGGCCTGCTGACGTTCTCTGCGCCTCAGTGCAATCTGCAGTTGCAGCAAAGGTGCCGGTAGTTCGGCGAATGGCGCACCGTTGCGCAAGGCCCCCGGTTTCTTCTCAATGACCGGGATATAGTGCTGCCAGTTATAGCTGACCTGGTCGCTATCCATCAGACGACTATGACAGGCTGCTACGGCATTGTCATGGACGATCTCGATACGGTCGGCATACTGATGAACGGCCACCACCTGATTGACCAGACGACAGGGAACGGAATACCGGTTGCGCAGTAATGTAACCAGACACGTGCTGGATACCCGCGCCAATACTTCGATATAGCCATCGAACGGTGCTGGCATCGGCATCAGGTACAGTTGTTCTTGTTCCAGTGCATCGGTAAGGGTAATGCCCGCATAATCCGGATGCTCGATTTCAGACCACAGTCCGCGACAGCGCGTTCCAAGCCATCTGTTTAAGTCATCGAATGAGCCAAACTGTTGTTGCTTGGCTTCATTCCATATGCGGCGGCGCATATCCTGAACATTCTTCTCGACAACACCCTTTTCCCAGCCGGAAGCCACATTGCAGAAATCAGGATCGAACAGGTAATGTGCCGTCATCGCAAAGAAGCGCGTATTCACCACACGTCCATTGCCCTTAGACACCTTGTCCACGGCGGTCTTCATGTTGTCGTAAATGCCGCGTTTCGGCACACCACCAAAAGTAGTGAATGCCCGGGTATGCGCATCAAACAGCATTTCGTGACTTTGTGACGGATAAGCCGACAACATGAAAGTACGGCTGGCGCATAGCTTGGTATGGGCTGCCAGTACCTTGCGGTGGATGCCGCCGATCACCAGCCATTCTTCGCTCCAGTCAAACTGGAATGCTTCACCCAGCGCAAACTTCAGCGGCACATACGCCGCTTTACTCTGATTCCCTCGATTGCGCCAGTTGCGAACAAAGTCACATACAATCGTATAACCGCCTGTATAACCCTCGTTCAATATCTCTTTGAACAACATCAACGCCGTGCGCCGGTCCTTCTTCGGACGACGCGCATCCGCTTCCAGCGCTAACATTAACCTGGATTCAAACGGTGTCAACTTGCCAGGCTTCTTCGCCCTTTGATATTTAACCGCGCTGTCGCTTGGCACTTTCAACCACTTCTTGACCGTGTTCCGCGACAAACTCGTTCTTCGTTGAATCTCATTAATTGACAGATGTTCACGGTAAAACATCCGTCGTATCTTTGCATACATAACCATGGTAATCACCTCTTAAATTCTCCTGCCTAAAATTTAAGCAGGATACGGAAATTACCTGGTCAATTTTCAACCGTTACAACTAGCCTTTTCTGGTCAATTTTCGACCGGTGTCAACACACAAAACATATCAATGAGCTGCGACAAACACGGAATGCGGCGATAAACCGCTACAAAAAAGAGCTGCAAAAACTGGCCGCTGATAAGGAAAAGATTATCGAAGCCATCAAAAACGGGATACCTGCATCGGAAGTGAAAGATGCGCTCAATAAGATCATTGAACGCCGGGAAGAGCTGGAAAGCTATCTCGAAGGCAAAGAGGAAGCGCCAGTGCTTCTGCATCCGAACATGTCTCAGCGTTACCAGAAAGAAGTGGAAGCGCTACGAGTTTCTCTCAATAGGGAAGAAACCAGAACGGAAGCAGCAGACCTGCTCAGAGGACTAATTGATAAGATTGTGCTGATGCCTAAAGCGTCTGGAACAGAATACGCCATCGACCTGCATGGCGACCTTGCCGGAATTTTGACAGTTGCGGCAGGAAAGCACCAAAAGATTAGCGATAACGATCCTTTGTTGCAGCAAGTCAAAATGATGACCGAATCAGGTGATCAAAAACATGGTTGGCAGGAAGATTCTAATGCTGACAAAATTTCCTCGAAAGAGGATTTGTCAGATAAGAACGAGATGGTTAACCTAAATGCACATTCATCCCGTAAAGCTGAGCTTGCTGAAAAACCGCATGAAACGGCGATTCTCAGCAAGGATAAGCGGGTTGCGGGGGCTCGCTCTGACCTTGCCCTTGGACATAATGTTGCCCTTCGCAAGGACAAAATGGTTGCGGGAGTGCACAACCATCTTAACCTGCTATTTTCCGCAATCGGCCTCTCAGAACGAAATATTACCATATAACCTACAGAAAGTAGGAGGTTTTTGCTTTAATTGTGTTCTGACGGCCATTTTTAGATGGTGTGTAAAATGGCAAGCATTAAGGATAAATTTAACGGGAGAAAACCCCTCCACCCGTTCTCAATTCGCTTAACCAAAGAAGAGCGGCAAAAATTAGATCAGCTGGCCCAGGGCACTTCTCTGGCCGAATATATACGCTCACGCATATTTGACGGAAACGCTCCGGTTCACAGAACCAAAGGGCGTTTCCCCGTCAAAGACGAACAGGCTCTTTCACAAATTTTGGGAATGTTGGGGCAGTCCAGAATTCCCAATAATATTAATCAGCTGGCGAAAGCCGCCAACACCGGCTCGCTACCTGTTACGCCCGACACAGAGAAGCAACTCCATGAGGCCTGTTATTCCGTCATCTGGATTCGACGCCAATTGATTCAGGCCCTCGGTTTGAAAGCTGACTAAGATGATCTTAAAGGGATCGCAACGAGGTGGTTCGCGGCAGCTAGCCGCCCACCTCAACAAAACAGAAGAAAATGAGCATGTGGAGCTGCACGAAATTCGCGGCTTCATGGCCGATGATGTTAATGGCGCTCTCCATGAAGCTTATGCTATGAGCCGAGGGACGCGCTGCACCAAATTCCTGTTCTCAGTGAGCCTCAATCCGCCTGAAGCTGAGAATGTTCCCATCGATAAATTCGAGGATGCGCTAGGTCGTATTGAAAACAAGTTGGGCCTTGAGAACCAACCTCGTGTCGTCGTTTTTCATGAGAAAGAAGGCAGACGCCATGCCCATTGCGTTTGGTCGCGCATTAAGACCGACGAAATGAAGGCCGTCCATTTATCTCACTATAAAAACAAGCTGATGGATGTTTCCAAGCAGCTTTACCTTGAAAACCACTGGGATATGCCCAAGGGGTTCATCGATAAGAATCAGAAAAATCCCCTCAATTACACACGGCAGGAATGGCAGCAGGCCCTGCGCACCAATCAGAATCCAAAAATTATCAAAGCTGCCTTACAAGAAAGCTGGGGCATCTCCGATAGCCGTAAAGCTTTTGAGCACGCCTTGCAAGATAGAGGCTATTACCTGGCAAGGGGAGATAAACGCGGATATGTCGCGGTAGACCTTTATGGCGAAGTTTACTCATTATCTCGCCAGATCGGCGTCAAAAAAGCTGATTTGACGAAAAAGCTGGGCGATGCCCAGCAATTACCTTCGGTTGAAGAAGCTAAAAACACGATCTCCGGTCGGTTGACCCAACAATTCAAGGGCTACAGCGATGAATTGAGTCTCAAGCATAAGCAAGAGCTACAGCCTTTTTTTCAAGCCAAGCAGGCAATAACGAAGCAGCATCGCAAGGCTCGCCAAGATCAAAAACTTACGCACGAAAACCGCTGGCAGGCTGAAGAACAAGAACGCGCTGCCAGATTGCGGAAAGGATTCCAGGGTCTCTGGGATAGATTAACCGGCGCATATCAGAGAACCTGCGCCAAAAATGAGAAAGAAACCCAAAAAGCTGTTCTGCGAGATAAAACCGAAAAAGAGACCCTGATTGCAAAGCAACTCACCGAGCGCAGAAAGCTTCAGACACAATTCAAGGATTTACGCCAGAAGCAAGTTAAAGAGCGAGCCGATCTTTTTGCAGGTATGAACAAACATTACAAAAATATTGATCGCCAAGATGAAATCAGGAAGCTCTACGAGCAAGAAAAACTCAGAATACAGCGCACGATTAAAAATAAGGAAACAACCGATTACGACCCTGAAATTTAGACCAGCATTCAGATTTTAAAAAAATTTCTACTGAGTAAGGAGAAAACATTGTGAAAAAGCCAAAATCAAAAAGAAAAAAGTTTATTCCTTTGTTTCTTGTTCCCAAAGTGCGCAAACGTCATGTTATACCAATTTTTCAAGCATTTGAAATACCCTGGAAGCTGTTCGCTGAAGGTGCGCTCAGGAACCGTTTTTTTCATGAAGAGATAATGAATCGAGGGCCAAAATGCCTGGCCTGTGATCGTCACTTCAATGGCGAAAACGCTGCCGTATCTTCCAAAATTGAAAAGCACCATCATTGTTATCTACGACTCTGCATCGGAAAACTTCTACCCCCAGATTCTGATGACATTTACAGGCAAGCCAAAGATGGCGAGTTTCCGCTGGTTCCAGACTGCCGACGCTGCAAAGCAGAATATCCAGAATACTATCAGGGGTGCATAAAGAAAATTTTCCCAGTCCATGGCAAATGTCATGAAGACATTCACGAGCTGGAAAAGCTGCTCTTCACAAACCTCAAAAAGAAATTACGGGCTGATTTTCTGTCAGCTGCAAATCTGTGACTGCAAAAGAATTAATACGATAAGCCTACAAATCCTAGCTACACCAACGCTACAAGTGACACATGGTTAGATATGTTTCTCCATCTATTGACTTCACTGTCTAATCATATTAAAAAACTCTAGGAAGTAGATGTTTAATCCCTTGATTAAGTAAGAGATATACATGTCAAATATGGTAGAAATCGAGGTTCAAGATCAATTTGGCGCTTGGCATTATTACACATCAGTGACTAACAACCCGTCATCTATCAAACTTGCCTTGCAGACTGCCATAAAGACGCAGCTGGCCTCCAAGTCAAGAAGAGCACGTGCTATTGATGAAAAAACTGGTGTGCTGATTGATATGCTGCAGGGATAGAAGCAACAAAGCAAACACTCAAAATACCCTCGATAATACACACAATATTTCACAAGATATTACCCTAGAGAGTGATATATCTGATACGGACGGCAGCGATGATCGATTTTGCTTTTCTGGCGCAAAATGTTTAGAAAATTATTCTGTTGAGAAAGGATTCAAAAACTGTCTACCCCATAGCAGTTTCTTGTCAACTTCGCTGAGTTCAGCTTCTTCACACACGCCATCCCAATGCCGTTTGATTGCAGAAATCAACTTTTCAAAGATGGCGCGTGCTTGCACTTCGGAAAGCAGAAAGTTATGAGCGGTCTCAAGGCAGGATTTTAACTGGCTAAGATTATTATTGCCGGATATAAGCATAGCCTGTGAGGCTTCATTACCAGTGCGACCTTGCGGGCAGATATCATAAGCTGGTGTAAGGGTCAGTTCTTTGCCATTCCAGAAAGCGGCATGATTTCGTGCATGATCATCAGTGTTACCACAAAGAATGTTAAAGACGAGCCGTGAAAACACTTCCTCAAGTGTCGCTTTCGGATCAGTAAAACGATGGCGGATAATTTCCGCAAAGGTTTCATAGCTTGCGTAACGCGCCATCATGTCATCAAGACCAAGCAGTGTCAGCGCAGAGACCATGGCTTTACGCGCCCAGCCTTGATCTTTCTGTCTGCGGTCAAAGCGCTCTATCAAAAGCACATCTTTATTGGCAGCCTTGATGAGTTTTACAGGCGCAACATTCAACCCAGATAGCGCAGCGAGCCGCATAGCAACAAATTCAGCTTTGACAACGCTATACAAGTCAGTGCTGGAAGAAAACTTGGCGACGTATTTCTTGCCTTGATCCTGGATCAACGCCTTTGGACGTGCTCCGCCAATGGAACTGCCATGGAAGAGCGCCTGATCCAATTCAGGTGTAAGCGGAACACCCTTTTCAACCCGTTCAACAGATTCAATGAGCTCTTCCATGCTCACATTGTTTGCTGAGCGTGGTATATACTCGGTTGGCGAGCGCTGAAAATCGAGCGCACCGATACGATCAGAGCCAGATTCTAATAAATAGGTCAATTCATCCAGTTCACCTGTATCCGTGCTTGCGCCTTTGCGTCCCAATTTTTTGTTGATAATGACACGCCGTCCCCACGCATCTGGCGCGGCATCCCGAATACAGCCAGGCATGGTCAAGCCTTCATGTAGAGGTAATACACCTGCTTTTAAAGGTAATTCCGGCTCGTAAATTGCAATGGCTGTTTTTTTGTCGCGGGCACGCTCAAGGTAGCTCTTACCGTAGTTAAATAAGATATTGCCGTTATCAGCTTCGAGCCTTCCTGCAACGACAGGCTCAGTTTCATCCAGCAACCATATCCAGACATAAGCTTCTTTGTCATGACTAGAAATCATCATGCACCGCCTTGGATTTTTTGCGCACGGATTTTGGCAATAACGATAGCTTATCTTCAGTTTGGCGGATATGCTTGGTCAGCGTGGTTTCATCGGCATCAAACAGCTTTACACCGACGATGATCGCCACTTCAAATACGGCTCCGATCTCGCATTTAAGATCGCCTTTCTCGATACGTTGTAACAATCCTCTCGAAATACCAGCGCGATCTGCAACCTCTTGAGCGGTAAGCTTTCGTTCTTTTCGCGCAACGCGAATCAACTCTCCAAGGAGGAGAGACGCTTCACGACTATAACGCGAGTAAGTTCGTGTAATTGATTTTGGCATCGCTTTATTTTGGTTCATATATAGATCATAAAACGCCTTTATGATCATTCTGTGAACCACCATAATAGCTATTGAGTTCTATGTCAAGAAAACTTTGATCTTTATATAGATCATAAGATAGTTTAATGACCTATATAAAGATCATTCTAGTGCGAAAGATGCTAACTAATGGGGGATATTGTTCTTCTCATAACAGTCTACTAATAGCATGAGCCCTCAAACTCATCCCTTCCAGACAGAAAGGCCAGCGCTTTCCCCACAAATATTCAGAATCATCGAACTTCATGGTTTGTAATTATTTTTCAGGAAATTGTAGAAAAATAATCATATTTCAGAGTTTGTAAGCGCTTTTCAGGAAACATACCGCACTCTGTGCGGCAAAATTCAGAAAAACTAAGTGCGCAACACACTCCTTCAAGCTGAACCGACAAATTGTCGGTCTCGTTTGTACCTACCGGCAAAAGCTGGTAGGTGATCGCCGCCGAAATCTGCAAGGTTTCGGCGGCGCGATTTTTCTCGCTCCATAAAAACAAAAAAGCGCTGCCGGTTTCAGCCAGCAGCGCATAATTTGCTTTAGTGGTTCCAGAAAATATGAACTTCTTCATATCCTGTTTCTATGGTGAACACATCGCCGTTCAATTCCATATCGCGTCCCATTCTTTCATAATCGATATAGTAAGAAAGGTTTTCAGGAATTTGCGTCGTTTCCTCTGTCAATTCCTCGGCATAATCGGCCAGCGATTTATAACAGCCACAATAATTTTCCTCTGCGGCTTTTCTGGCTTCGTCCAAATCTCCGCCGAAGTTGTTTAATAGTTCACCGCCAAAATCCGGATACTCATCTATAAAGCAGGCGATTTCGTGCGCGGCTTCTATGCTTTCATATTCGCCCAGCGCATAACCGCCGAACCCTTCATGGTCATGAATTGCATATTCTTCCGCGAACTCTTCGGGACTGCTTGCCAGCATTTGGTTAATTTGTTCTTGAATATCTTCCAATTCATTGCAGGCATTGATCCAAACGCCGTGAAGCTTGCCGTTGTTGTAAGCGGCCAAATCTGCAACATAAATTCTGATTTCGGTGTTCATCGTCTTATCTCCTATAATTCGGTGTTGAGGTTCTAAGCGAAGCGCTTTGCCTCGCTCAGAACCTCTGCCGACTAGGGCGACTAAGGCGGGAGTGAAAAAGTCCAGAAAAATTGCGGAGGGTCTGCCCCACGCAGTGGATCAGGCGGAAACCGTCATTTTTCTTGACTTTTGAGGGGACAAGACCCCTTCTGTCTTTATCGTTAAAAGCGCACCACATATGGTGCTAACATCCTCTTTTCTCAACAAAGATGAACTGCACCTATGGCCAATCATTAAATAATCAACATTTTTTCCTTCTTTATGAGAAACGGTCTCAAACCAATCTTTTGTAAAATTGATTAAATGAACTTACCAGCAAGCAGGACAAGAAAATAGCAAGGCTATATTTAGTATAGATCGTCTCTAATCGATTCTAAAACGCTTGCTCATGGTAAGCTAACCAAGTAGTCTACGAGGTAATTTTAGGAGCTATATCCAGATTTCGAGTTTTCCAGAGTTTTTCGGTCTTTGATCGAAGGCATGATGAATAAGGATAAAAGTTATGGACGAAAGGTGGCTGACAGTCGATGACATTTGTAAATATCTGAATGTAAGTAACGAGACGGTGTACAAGTGGATCGAGCAACGGGCTATGCCCGGTCATCGTGTCGGTCGTCGCTGGATGTTCAAACAAGACGAAGTGGACGAATGGGTCCGCTCCGGCGGTGCTGCCGATAAATCCGATAAGCCGGGCACCGAGCAATAAGGAGCGAACATGGCTGAACCGATACACGACAAGATAAAACGATCCCTCCAGGCAGCCGAAGGTCTATATCACCGCTTGGTACTGCTGGTGGGTCAGACCGGCTCCGGCAAGACCGGCATTCTTCGGGATTTGGCTGATGAGTTCGGCACATCCGTCATCAACGTCAATCTAGCGCTTTCAAGCGAACTTCTGGAACTGACCGCGAAACAGCGGTCACTGCGGCTGCCGGAAATTCTTGACCAGATCGCAGGCAAAGCTCAAGCACCGGTGGTACTGGATAATATCGAGATCCTTTTCGATAAGGACCTCAAGCAGGACCCCTTGCGGTTACTGCAGGGTATTTCGAGAAATCGGGCCGTAGTGGCTTCGTGGAACGGAACCATCACCTCCGAGAGGCTTTTGTACGCCGAAACCGGCCATCCCGAGTACCGCAGCTATGAATCGGTCGATGCATTGATCGTAGGCATGGATGGGACGGCCACGATCAATTCGGCAAAAAAATAATAGAGAGGCAGGACAAGCATGAAATACGGAGATCTTATCCAATTTGATCCAATTGAGTCGGTCGTTCAGTTGCGTGACGCGGACAAATCGAGCGCTGCGCATCACCTGGTGAACACCTATGTCATTTCCGATGAAATGGCGGAACGGCTCACGCAGCTTGTCATTCCTCAAATGCAGTTCGATCAGCCGGTCGATAACAAAGGGCTGCTGGTGGTCGGTAACTACGGCACCGGTAAATCGCACTTGATGTCGGTGGTCTCCAGCCTTGCCGCAGACTCCTCCCTGCTAGAAGGGCTGAACCACGCCGATGTCCGCAATGCCGCCTCTCAGATCGTCGGGCGTTTCAAGGTCATCCGTACCGAAATCGGAGCCACCACCATGTCCCTGCGCGACATCCTGGTGGCAGAACTAGAAGAGAATCTCGAAAAACTTGGCGTGGAGTACGTGTTCCCGGATGCCGGAACCATCACCAGCCACAAGCGGGCCTTCGAAGACATGATGGCCAAGTTCGGGCAGGTTTACCCCGAGCATGGCCTGCTGCTGGTGGTCGATGAGTTGCTCGACTACCTGCGCACCCGCAAAGACCAGGAACTGATCCTCGACCTCAACTTCCTCCGAGAGGTCGGCGAGGTCTGCAAGGATCTGCGCTTCCGCTTCATGGCCGGTGTCCAGGAAGCCATTTTCGACAGCCCACGCTTCGCCTTCGTCGCCGACAGCATCCGTCGGGTGAAGGATCGTTTCGAACAGATCCTTATCGCTCGCAGCGACGTTAAATTCGTGGTGGCCGAGCGCCTGCTCAAGAAGACCGCCGAGCAGCAAGCCAAGATCCGCGACTATCTGATGCCATTCGCCAAATACTACGGCGGACTCAATGAGCGCATGGACGAGTTCGTCCGCCTCTTCCCGGTGCATCCAGACTACATCGACACCTTCGAGCGGGTCACCGTGGTAGAAAAACGCGAGGTGCTCAAAACCCTGTCCATGGGCATGAAAGGCATCCTGGACAAGGACGTGCCGCAGGACGAACCCGGATTGATCGCTTTCGATAGTTACTGGAACACACTCAAGCAGAATGCTTCATTCCGCGCCATTCCCGAGATCCGGGCAGTCATCGATTGCAGCCAGGTGCTGGAATCGCGCATCGAGAACGCCATCACCCGCAAGCAATACAAGCCGATGGCGCTGCGCCTGATCCATGCGTTGTCTGTCCACCGTCTCACTACCGGCGACATCTATGCCCCCATGGGCGCATCCGCCGAAGAGCTGCGCGACCGCCTCTGCCTGTTCGATCCGCTGATCGCCGAGCTGGGTAGCGATGAGCCAGATAAAGATCTACAGACGCATGTTGAAACGGTTTTGAAAGAAATATTTAAAACAGTTAGTGGCCAGTTTATTGAGGAAAACAAAGAAAATCGACAATGGTTCCTGAATCTCACGAAGACTGACGACTTCGATGCCCTGATCGACAAGCGGGCCGAAAGCCTGGGGCAAGCTCAACTCGACCGCTTCTACTACGAGGCGCTCAAGCGGGTCATGGAATGTCAGGACGCCACCTATGTGACCGGCTACAAGATCTGGCAGCACGAGCTGGTCTGGCAGGAGCATAAGGCCGCCCGCACAGGCTACCTCTTTTTCGGCGCTCCCAACGAACGCTCCACCGCCGTGCCGCAGCGGGACTTTTACCTCTACTTCATCCAGCCCAACGATCCGCCGCGCTTCAAGGACGACAAGGTCAACGACGAGGTCTTCTTCCGCCTGAAAGGTACCGACGAAGAATTCCAGGCCGCGCTGAAAAGCTACGCGGCGGCGCTGGATCTTGCGGCCACCTCATCGGGCCACGCCAAGGCCACCTATGAATCGAAAGCTAACGGCTTCCTGAAGAAGTTGGTTCAATGGCTGCAGAAGCACATGAGCGACGCCTTCGAGGTCACCTACCAGGGCCGCGCTAAATCCATGACCGAATGGGTCAAGGGGAAATCCATCCGCGATCTGTCGGGAGTCTCACCCCATGAAACCATCAACTTCCGCGACCTGGTCAACACCATTGCCGGCGTTTGCTTGGTTCCAAACTTCGAGAACCAGGCTCCAGATTATCCATTCTTCTCGGTCCTAATCACCGGCAACAACCGCGCCCAGGCCGCGCAGGATGCCCTGCGGGCCATCGCGGGGCAGAATCGCACCAAGCAAGCCACCGCCGTGCTGGACGCCCTGGAGCTGCTCGACGGCGAGAAGATCGATCCCTACAAGTCGAAGTACACCAAGTTCATCCTCGATGCCGTCAAGGCCAAGGGCCACGGCCAGGTGGTCAACCGCAGCGAGATCATCCAGGACGACCACGGGCTGGAATACATGAACCCGGGCGGTTCTCGTCTGGAGCCGGAATGGGTGAGCGTTCTAGTGGCGGCACTGGTCTACTCCGGCGACATCGTGCTCTCCATCCCGGGCAAAAAATTCGACGCCACCGGGCTGCAGCAGCTTGCCGCGACCGGCATGGACGAGCTGGTCCGCTTTAAGCACCTGGAGCAGCCCAAGGAATGGAACCTTCCCGCGCTTAAAAGCCTGTTCGAACTGCTCGGCATGACGCCGGGCATGGCCCAGCTCGTTACCCAGGGCAAGGACGAACCGGTGCAGAACCTACAGCAGGCGGTGAGCAAGATCGTCAAGCGCATCGTCATGACCCAGCAGACACTGCGCGAAGGGCTGTCCTTCTGGGGCCTGGATCTGCTCGCGGGCACCGACCTGGCCAGCCAGGCCAGCGGACTGGACGAAGCCAAAGACTTCTTTGAATCGCTCCAGGCCTACTCCTCGCCCGGCAAGCTGAAAAACTTCCGCTACGGCGCTCCCGAAGTACTGGCCCACGAAAAGGCCGTGAAGGCACTGGATGAGTTGGACGCCCTGCGCGAGTTCATCATGGACCACAGCCCGACGGCGTCCTGGCTCTCCACCGCCGAGGCGGTGCTGCCCGCCGAGCATGACTGGGTGGATCGCATGAAGACCACCCGGCAGGATGTGCTGGATGCCCTCAAGCAGGCCGACCTGACCGAGCTGACCAGCCAGTCCCAGAGCATCGGGGCCAAGCTGCAAAAGCTAAAGAAGGATTACACCGTCGCCTACATGGGCCTGCACACCAAGGCCCGGCTGGGGGTGAACGACGACAAACGCAAGGCGGGCCTGCTCAACGATCAGCGCTTGCAAACCCTGCTCAAGCTGGCCGGTATCGACCTGATGCCCCGGCAGCAGCTCACCGCTTACCAAAACCGCCTGGCCGGGCTAAAGAGCTGCTTCGCCCTGACCGAGCAAAACCTCGACGCCTCGCCCATCTGCCCGCATTGTAGGTTCCGGCCCTCGGTGGAAACCAGCGCGACCGCAGGTTCGCAGATGATCGACCAGATGGAAGCCCAGCTCGACGCCATGGTAACGGCCTGGACCTCCACTATCCTCAGCAACCTGGAGGACCCGATTACCCAGGCCAATATCGATCTGCTGAAAATCGACGACCGCGAGCCCCTGGAAGCCTTCATTAAGTCCAAGGAACTGCCGGTGCCGCTAGACAGCAACTTTGTTCACGCCCTGAAGGAAGTGCTCTCCGGGCTGGTTAAGGTAACCGTCAAGGCACAGGAGCTGCATACCGCCCTGCAGGTCACCGACGGCCCGGCTACCCCGGCGGAGATGAAGAAACGCTTTGAGGAATACATCGATCAACTCACCAAGGGCAAGGACCCAGCCAAGGTGCGGATCGTCATGGAGTGAGGTGATCAATGATACTTAAGTCGCAAAACAACAACGATGCATCTGACTCGATTTTGGTTTCATTTGATGCGAAGTGGGCGGAACCACTTGCTGAAGGTTCTGTTTCACAGGTCTTTAGAAAACGAGGGCCGAAAAGTACGTCTCCGAGTTGGGTGTATGTTTATGCAGGCACACCTATTAAGGCTGTCATAGGTCGGCTACCAGTGATTCATTTGCGGCAATTGACAATCAAAGAGTCTCTTGCTTTGGCAAATGAAGGGGCGCTTGAGAGAAGTGAACTGGCTGAGTACGCAGGAGAATATGGCTCACTTTTTGTGTTTACTGTCGGGAAGTTTCAGTCAGCTTCCACCGAGGTTACTTTTTCCGAGCTGAAAGAAAAATATGGCTTTGCCCCGCCTCAAAGCTTTCTGATTTTGTCGACGCAAGGGAAAAATGCACTAGATACACTGTGTGGTTTTGCTGAAGGAGAAAATAATGCCTAACTTTGAAGAGCCAAGGCAAGATCTGCTTTTTACGGATAGCATCAATGCGTCTGAAGGATACAAAAAAGAAGAAATTTGCTTTGGAATTCGCTTTCCAAGTGAAAAAGCTCGCCGAGCCCACTTCACCGAAGAGCTGCGCAAGAAGCTGAGGGACCCGGAGTTCCGCAAGATTGAAGGCTTTCCCATCGGCAGCGACGATGACATCCTGAACCTGAGCGATCCGCCCTATTATACGGCTTGCCCAAACCCATGGGTTCAAGAGTTTATTGCTGAGTGGGAATCGCAAAAAGACAATATAGAAGACCATCATCGTGAGCCTTTCGCTACAGATGTAAGTGAAGGCAAGAACGACCCAATCTACAATGCACACTCATATCACACCAAAGTGCCGCACAAGGCCATAATGCGTTTCATCCTCCATTACACACAGCCGGGGGACATCGTATTTGATGCTTTCGCAGGAACGGGCATGACAGGAGTGGCCGCGCAGATGTGCGGTGACCGTGACGTGGTGCTGTCCCTTGGATACCAAGTAAAGCCTGACGGGACTATTTTGCAGGAAGAGGTAGAAGAAGAGAACGGCAAAAAAGCGTGGCGACCATTTTCAAAACTTGGTGCTCGCAAGGCTGTGCTAAACGACTTGTCACCTGCAGCCACATTTATCGCTTATAACTACAATACACCGGTTGACATATTATCATTTAAAAGAACGGCAAAAAAAATCATCAGTGATTTTGAGAAAAAAACAAAGTGGATGTGGGAAACATTACACACCGATAGAAAAACGCTTGGAAAAGTTAATTACATTGTTTGGAGTGACGTATATAGCTGCCCCGAATGCTCGGGAGAGATAATTTACTATAAAGAAGCATTTATTAAAAATGGTGGCGCTGTTGAGTTCAATCCGGAGTTCAATTGCCCCCATTGCAATTGTTCGATTTCAAAAAACCCACCGAAAAACTCGCAAGCACAGAAGCCCGCTCGCATCTTTGAATCCGCCTATGACCCTATCACGAGAGCCGTAACGGAAAAGCAGAAACAGGTGCCAGTCCTTATTAATTACAGCATAGGAACCAGAAGGCACGAAAAACTGATCGACAGTGATGACCTGTTGAAGGCCACATCAATAGATGTCAGTGATGATCTAATCAAAAATATCCCTTTCTCTGAAATTATAGAAGGTGATAAATCTGCCGATCCATTCGGATGCGGTGTTCGTCATGTTCATCAATTCTATACAAAGCGTATTTTGGCGTCGCTATCAATATTGGCCGACCTTACCAAAGGGCATCCACAATTGGAGTTTTTAGTCGGCAGTATGTTACCAAAACTTACGATCATGAATCGATATATGCCTCAGCATGGAGGAAGAGCACTGGTTGGTCCAATGGCCAACACGCTTTATGTGCCTCCTGTCAGTGTCGAAAATAATGTAATAGACCAACTTGTTTTCCAGTTTAAGAAAATCATACAGGCACTAACCTCGCTTTCCGGCTCAGTAATAACAACACAAGCTGCCCAATCAGTTGACATTCAAGATTCGAGTATAGATTACATATTTCTTGATCCACCATTTGGATCGAACATTATGTATTCTGAACTGAGCTACATAAGAGAATCATGGTTACGTGTTATAACTAATAACAAGCCTGAAGCCATTGAAAACAAGACTCAAAAAAAAGGAATTGATGAATATCGCGACCTCATGACCAATTGCTTTGAAAAGGCATTCAAATATTTAAAGCCAGGGCGCTGGATGACTGTAGAGTTTTCAAACACTAAAGCAAGTGTTTGGAACAGCATCCAGAATGCACTTTCAGATGCAGGGTTTATTGTTGCATCAGTTGCAGCCTTAGATAAGACTCGTGGCGGATTGCACGCAATGCTTGGACCGACTGCTGTTAAGCAAGATTTGGTCATTTCTGCATACAAACCTAATGGCGGTTTTGAAGAGCGCTTCCAGAAAGAGGCGCAAACCGAAGAAGGCGTGTGGGATTTTGTCCGCACCCATTTGAAGTATCTGCCGGTAACCAAGCGTCAGGGGCCATTGATACTTTTCGTTCCCGAGCGCGATCCGCGCATCCTGTTCGACCAAATGGTGGCCTACTACGTCCGCAAGGGCTACCCGGTGCCGATCTCCAGCCAGGAATTCCAGATCGGGTTGGCACAACGCTTCATAGAGCGTGACGGCATGTATTTCCTGCCGGATCAGGTGGCCGAATACGACCGCAAGAAGATGACTTCCGGTGCCCCACAGCAGCTTTCGATGTTCGTTTCCGACGAGGCCTCGTCGATCCAGTGGCTCCGCCAGCTCATCAAGGAAAAGCCGCAGACCTTCTCCGACATCAATCCGCAGTTCATGCAGCAGCTTGGCGGCTGGAGCAAGAACGAGGCCCAGCTCGACCTGCGCGAACTGCTAAACCAGAACTTCCTCTGCTACGACGGCAAAGGCCCGGTGCCCGAGCAGATCCACGCCTACCTCTCCACCAACTGGAAGGAGCTGCGCAACCTGCCCAAGGACGACCCGACTCTGGTCGCCAAGGCCCGTGACCGCTGGTATGTGCCCGATCCCAACAAGGCAGGCGACCTGGAGAAACTGCGCGAGAAGGCGCTGCTCAAGGAGTTCGAGGAATACAAAGAGGTCAAGAAGAAGCTCAAGGTCTTCCGCCTGGAGGCTGTCCGCGCCGGATTCAAGAAGGCCTGGCAGGAACGCGACTACGCCGTCATCGTCGCCGTGGCCGACAAGATCCCCAACAAGGTCCTGGAAGAAGATCCCAAACTGCTCATGTGGTACGACCAGGCAGTAACAAGAATGGGAGGCGACTAAGTATGTCTGCTCCGGTGGATCTCAGCCATTATGCGGACAACATCCTTGCCGCAGAAGACCGCCCACTATTCGATGATGCGGTCGAGTCGGGAAAAGCCGGTGCGCTCCGAGCTGCCTACGTGATGATATGGCTGGCCTGTGCGGAATCGTTGAAACGGCGATTCCGTGAAGCACAAAAACGGGATGGTGCTGCGGGTAAGATCGTTGGTGAGATCGAAACCAAGGAAAAAGAGCATAAAGCCGTAGATAAATTCGTGTTGATGAAAGCTCACGAGTACGGCTTCGTTTCTGATTCTGGCCATACCGTTCTCAATCACATCTATGAAATGCGGTGTCTATATGGCCACCCTTACGAGGAAGCACCATCACAGGAGCAAGTCTCACACGCTGCGGCCGTGGTTGTTGAGCATGTCCTGTCTAAGCCAGTCAAGCTGCGACATGGCTTTGGCAAGCAACTACTCAAAAGCCTCCTGGAAGAACCAAATTTTCTCGATGATCAACAAACCGCTGTGGTGGCGTTCACCAAGGATATTCTTCCACGGCTTGACGAAACCATACATGGTTGGCTGCTCGATAACTACTGGGCGGAGCTGGAAAAATTTTCCGACGATTCATCCATGGCAATTTTTTTTCGCCGAGGGACTTGGTTCTCTCGCACCATGTTAATCGAAGTAGGCATCGATGTTTTCTCCCACGATGATTGGCATGACAGGTCCAGTAGATTTCCGAAGATACTGATGCGGGTATGCAGCATCGCTGACATATTCAAAGAGATAGGAAAGCGAGCTCAGGACTCGTTGGTTGGTTTGATTATCGCCGAAGCCGCCACGCGTGCCAGTGTTCTTACACACCTCGAACGACTCAGCATCAATGGCGCGTTGACCACGCGACAGCAGGAACGGTTTGTTGAACACATCTCGGAAATGCCATCGAGCGCGATTAGGTCCGCAGGACTTAGCACAAAGACTTGCTACGGAAAACTGATCGATGCGATGAAATCCCACAACTGGTATGTGCAGAATCCGGCTATCGACCTGATCGTTTCTAATGGACCAGACCAAGCTGCTGAACTCGATGAGAATCAGCAGGTGAATTTAGGTCGAAATTTGCTTCAGGCAGGTGAAGGTACGGCTGGGTCGGCCAATGAATTTCTCGAGAAGCTTTCCCAAGACGGCACATCCTGGCCGTTTCATGTTGTTCGCGGGATTGCTATGGAATCGTTCACCAACGAGGATAACCAAATCCGATTTAAAGATCGGCATTTGGGTCGAGTCCTGGCTGCTATCGATCATCTGCAACAGGAACTACAGGATCAACTCATGGCGGAGCTTTCTGCGTCCGTCGACGCAGGTACCCCAAAAGATTGGGTGGACCGGGATGATTTTGAAAGCGCCGTCGAGTCTTTGAATGCTTACGCATGGGCCGCACCATTGGTGGCGAGTCTCGAAGCGAAATCCGCATCACTTTCGGCCGAGGAGGAAGACGCATGACTTCTCCAACCCAGAAGTTTGGCCGGAAATGGCTAAGGTCGGCGGTGTTGCATTCAAAAATTCAGCAGGCAACAGATCAAGGTAGAGGGTAATTAGCGGATGGAGTCGCTTTGGCAATACAGCACCGTTCATAACAGCGCCTGCAAGGTCATCGAAGAACAGACCTTGTGGGGGCAGACGGTGTGCCGTGTCTGGTTGCCGAACCAGGACGCGGTGGTGCGCGTGCCCCGCTCCGCTTTGCGGCCGCTGAGTGCCGACCTGCGGCCGGAGATTGAGGCCGGCCGCATTGCCTATGTGGCCGCCGCAGCCAAGGTGGCCGAGGTGCTCGAAGGCTCCACCAGCGCCACCGATGGCCATGTATTGCTGGCTCCCATGGAGTCCAACGTCATTCCGCTGCCGCACCAGATCCGCGCCTTGTCCCGGGCCATTTCCGGCGACCGCGTGCGCTACCTGCTGGCCGACGAGGTGGGTCTCGGCAAGACCATCGAGGCCGGTCTGGTCATGCGCGAGCTCAAGCTGCGCGGGCTGGTTCGGCGAATCCTGGTCGTCTCTCCCAAAGGCATCGCTACTCAGTGGGTGGCGGAAATGCAGACCCACTTCAACGAGCAGTTCCAGCTCGTGCTGGGCGACGACATCAGCACCTTGCAGCGCCTGGCTCCCCAATTTGAAAAGAGCGCGGACCACCGGAACTCAGCCTGGTCGATGTTCGATCAGGTCATCGTCTCCCTGGATTCGGTCAAGCCCATGGACAAGCGGCGCGGTTGGACCGCCGAGCGCGTTGCCGAATACAACCGCAGCCGGTTCGAGGATCTGATAACCGCCGGTTGGGATCTGGTGGTGGTGGACGAAGCGCACCGGCTGGGAGGCAGCACCGATCAGGTCGCCCGCTACAAACTCGGCAAGGGCCTGGCGGAGGCCGCGCCCTATGTGCTGCTTCTTTCGGCGACTCCCCACCAGGGGAAGACCGATGCTTTCCATCGCCTGATGAACCTGCTGGATGACGACGCCTTCCCGGACATGGACAGCGTCTCCCGTGAGCGGGTGGCCCCGTATGTGATTCGCACTGAGAAGCGCAAGGCCATTGATGCCGACGGCAAGCCGCTCTTCAAACCCCGGCGCACGCAGATGGCCCCGGTGGCCTGGGAGAGCCGTCATCACCTGCAGCAGCTTCTTTACGAAGCGGTGACCGACTACGTGCGCGAGGGCTACAACCAGGCCCTGCGCGAGAAGAAACGCCACATCGGCTTCCTGATGATCCTGATGCAGCGCCTGGTGGTCTCCAGCACCCGGGCGATTCGCACCACGCTGGAACGGCGACTTGCCGCACTCAAAGAAGGCGAACAGCAGGCCAGCCTGCGCCTGGCAGAACTGGAAAACGGTACGGAGGGATCGGAAAGCCCAGACGATGAAATGGCCGAGCTCTACGACATGGACGGCCAGGAGCTGCTCGATGAGCTGCTGAAGTCTCATGTGTCGGCTCTGCAGTGCGAAGGCAGCCATGTAGAGACCCTGCTCGATGCGGCGGTTCGCTGCGAACAGGCTGGCCCCGATGCCAAGGCCGAGGCGCTGATCGAGTGGATCTACGAGCTGCAAGCCGAGGAAAACGAACCGGATCTGAAGGTGCTGATCTTCACCGAGTTCGTGCCCACCCAGCAGATGCTGAAGGAGTTTCTGGAAGCCCGGGGCATATCGGTCGTCACCCTGAACGGCTCCATGGATATGGAGGAACGCAAACAGGCCCAGGATGCCTTCCGCAAATCGCACCGTGTGCTGGTTTCCACCGACGCGGGTGGTGAGGGCCTGAACCTGCAGTTCGCCCATGTCATCATCAACTACGACATCCCCTGGAACCCGATGCGGCTGGAACAGCGAATCGGCCGCGTGGACCGTATCGGCCAGCCCAAAACCGTACAGGCGATCAATTTCGTATTTGAGGATTCAGTCGAGTTCCGGGTCCGCGAAGTTCTGGAGCAGAAGCTCTCGGTGATCTTCGACGAGTTCGGCATCGACAAGACCGGCGACGTGCTCGACTCGGCCCAGGCCGGTGAGTTGTTCGAGGATGTGTTCGCCTCGGCCATCCTTAATCCTGACGGCATCGAAACCTCCGTCGATCACACGGTGGCTCGGCTTCGCGATGAGATTCAGCAGGTGCGCGAGGCCTCCGCCATCTATGGCATTTCAGAAGAACCGGATGTGCAGGCGGCTGAACGTCTGCGTTCCCATCCGCTGCCCCATTGGGTGGAACGGATGACCGTGGGCTATCTCAATTCTCACGGCGGCGCGGCCAGCCGCAAGCGCTCCTGGTGGGATCTGAATTGGCCGGACGGCCAGGAGCATCGCAAGGCCGTTTTCAATGCCCGGGAAGCGGACCGTCTGACAGACGCGACCTTGCTCAATCTTGAAAACAGCCGTGTCCGTGGGCTCGCCTTGAACCTGCCGCAGATCGCGGCGGGCCAGCCATTGCCTTGCGTAAGCGTGAGCGGTCTGCCAGCCAGCATCTCCGGGCTCTGGGGGCTCTTTGAGATCCGCCTTCAGGCCGGGATGCACCAGAAGACACAACTCCTGCGCATCCCTATGGTGCGGCGTGGCTATGTCAGCGTGTTTTTGAGCGAGGAAGGCAAACTGTTTCTGCCCACGGCCCGGCATATCTGGGATGCGCTGCAGACAGCGGAAGCCCGGGTGCAGGCAACCCTCGATCAAGATGAATCTATTGCCGCCCATGAGCGGTTACAGGAAGCCGCCGAGCAGGCCGGACAGGAGCTGTTCGACACCCTGCGACAGGCACACCTCACCTCTGTGGCTCGCGAGGAGGAACGCGGAATCGTCTCCTTTGCCTCGCGCCGCAAAGCCATCGAGCGGGTTGGATTGCCGGAGGTACGGAAATTCAGGTTGTCCCGTTGCGATGCGGACGAATCCGAATGGTGGCATGAACTGCAGTCAGCACGGCAGATCGTGCCGGAGATCCGGCCGCTGCTGATGCTGCGGATCATCAAGGGAGGCGCTCAATGAGTAGTTGGCGAGACGCCATCCTGAACGACTTTGTACCCAACGTCAGCAAGCTGACCCTGGTCGCGGACCCGGATTGCCTGCTGACCGAGGAGAAGCTGGCATTGGAGCTTCGCGGGCGCGGGTTCGACCTGATCGAGTTCAGTGACCCGGTCGAATTCAGATACGCCTATGAGTCCAAGTACCGTTCGATCTGGGACGGGGGTGAGCACACCGATCTGGTGGTGGTCCTCCGCTTGCAGGATGCGGAGCTGGAATCACTGCCTTACGACCTGCTCCAGGCGGGCCGCAAGCTTTCATTCAATCTGGGGGATCTGTTCCCAACGCTCAGCTATCCGGTCATCGAGAAACTCGACCGAAGCCTGCTGGACGCACTTTTTGATGCCCAGCGCAAGTCGCCGCCGGATCGCATGGGCGATAACGCCACCAAGGATTTCATCCTCCGCCATGTATTCGGCATCGCCGCTGAGTTGATTGCCAGCGAGGTGGAACTGCTTCGCGCCTTGCTTCGTATGCACTATGGGAAGCTTCAGATCCCGCTGATGCTGGCAGAGCGGCTTATCCAGGTTCTCAATGGGCATGATGGATTTAAGGCCTGGCCACTCTCTCAAATCGTTCCGGACGATGAGGCCTTCTTCGCCTTTTTGCAGGAACGCTGGCCGCTCTTTCTTTCCAGAGTCGGCAGCGCCAATCAGGTGCGGGAAAATTCGCCGGAATACGGCCTCAAGTATCCCGGCCCTGACCGCCTGCCGTTCGAACATCAGGACATCAAGGTCTACATCGACAACCTGTTCCTGGAGGGGAAACTCACCCCTGTCGAGGCCAAAGGCATTGAAGTGGATGCCGGGTCCTGGGTTCGCAGCGGTATCGCCACCTCCGGCGTGGATGATGACGAGCTGCGGGTGTCTCGTTTGTTTGGCCTTGTCGAGAAGGAGCTGCCCACTGAGGAAGCGCGTTACTCGGACTGGATCGCCTTTGCATTGAAATGGGCCGAACTCTCTTCATTGGTTCATTGTGGCAACAGCTCCGAACATCAGACCCGTCTCAGAGAAATCGGCGATGCACTGAACACGACCTTTGCCGGTTGGCTGGCTGACCACTACTCCAGTCTGATCAACCTGCCGCCGACCAATCCGGCCATGCTCCACCATGTGCCGCGCCGTTTGGCTCGGGATATCGAGGACTCCGGTAGCAGCCGTGCGGCGTTGATTGTGGTTGATGGCCTGGCCCTGGACCAGTGGGTGACCATTCGTCAGCTTCTGCAAAAGCAGGACGCCAATCTGGTTATGCGCGAATCCGCGACTTTCGCCTGGATTCCGACGCTGACCTCGGTATCGCGGCAATCAATTTTTTCGGGCAAACCGCCACTCTATTTCCCGTCATCCATCAACTCGACCAACAGTGAAGAGAAACTCTGGAAGCAGTTCTGGGAAAGCCATGGCCTGTCCCGACTGGATGTCGCCTACCAGCGCGGCCTTGGCGACGGTGATGCTGCGGTCGTCCTCGACTCCGCAATCCACCCCGGGAAAACTAAGGTGGTGGGGCTGGTCGTGGACAAGGTCGACAAGATCATGCACGGCATGCAACTCGGCTCGGCCGGGATGCACAACCAGATCAAGCAGTGGTGCCACGCAGGGTTTCTTTCCGCGCTGGCCGGCCAACTGCTGGATTACGGCTATGAGGTTTGGCTGACAGCCGATCACGGCAACATCCAATGCGACGGCAAAGGCCGCCCAACTGAGGGTGTGATTGCCGAAACTCGCGGCGAGCGTGTTCGCATCTATCCCACGCCGGAACTCCGCGCTCAGGTGGCTGGGGCCTTCCCGTTTGCCCACGAGTGGCAGCCGGTTGGATTGCCCGCAGATTATTTCCCCTTAGTGGCCGGTGGCCGCGACGCATTCGTGAACCCGGGAGATGCCATCGTAGGTCACGGCGGTGTAGCCATCGAAGAAGTCATCGTGCCCCTTGTGAAGTTCGAAAGGAAGGCACGGTGATGGGCAAAAGACATGAAGCCATTGGCATCAAGCAGGCAATCCGTTTTGAGTGGATGCAGAAAGCAGCCAATCTGCTGCTGGCGGGACTTGACGCCAAAACCATCCGCCAGGAGCTGCATGAGTTCCTTGCGGACAGAAAAGGCAACGGCTCCGATGGCGAACGAAGCGACCAAACCCGGACCTTTGTCGTCAACAACCTGATGAAGATCTGGGTCTCTCCTGACCCCGAGTTGATTCCATTCCGGGATGCCTCACTGGCGTTTCTGCGGGAAAACCCGTCCATGGCCCTGGCGGTCCACTGGGGAATGATCTCGGCAGTCTATCCGTTCTGGTTCAATGTGGCCCGGCAGACCGGCCGTTTGCTGGCCTTGCAGGATCAGGTGACCCAGACCCAGATCATCAACCGCCTCAAGGAACAGTACGGCGACCGGCAAACCGTCAGCCGCTATGCCCGGTTCGTCATCCGTTCCTTTGTCGCCTGGGGAGCCCTGAAGGATTCCGAGACCAAAGGCTGCTATGAGAAAGTCGCTCCGGTGAGCATTGCCGAGCCAAACCTGGCCATCCTGATGTTCGAGTCCGCACTCCTGGCCACCCCGGAGGCCAAGGGTGCATTGGGGTTACTACTGAACAACCCGGCATTCTTCCCATTCCAGCTCCCCGTGATGACCGGTGATTTTGTCTCCCAGCGCAGCGAGCGTATCGATGTGGTTCGCTATGGACTGGACGACGAGCTGTTGAAATTGAAAGGCAACTAAATCAGGGATGGGGACGTGAATGCCTTGGACTTTGGAACACACTAAATGGCTTGTCGACACCGGCGAACGACTGAATACCATCGACGGCAAGGAGGTCGAGGTTTGGGAGTTCCGTCATGAGAAAGACGAGGCAGTGCTCTCCGCATGGGCCAAGCACTTTCGGAATCACTACTGCTTTGACAGCGAAATCGATTATTGGCGCAGAGGGTACAAGTGTTCTCGCGGAGAGTATCTCAACACCATAAAGTTCCCGGACCCAAAAGATGCACCAGGACCGAGTATCCGCGCTGGCGACTTTGGAGAAATGCTGGTTGCCGATTTTCTTGAATACCTACTTGGCTACTGGGTTCCACGCACACGCTACGGTGACAAAACCATTCGAAATGAGTCTACCAAAGGCAGTGACATAATCGGCTTTCATATCGTCAAGGATGGCAAAGCCTCTTTGAAGGATAGGCTGGCAATTTTTGAAGCGAAGGCGCAGTTCTCAGGAAAGAAGGCCAAGGCGAGACTTCAAGATGCGGTAGATGGCTCGGCAAAAGACATCGCACGGAAGGCGGAGTCTTTAAATGCCATCAAGCAAAAGCTGCATGACCGGAATGAGTTTAATGATGCCGAAAAAATTGAGCGCTTCCAGAACGAAGTAGATCACCCATATAAGGAAGTTTATGGGGCTGTCGCGCTTTTTGAGAATCCGCTTTTTGACGGCCACCTGACATCCTCGACCGATGCCTCCTCTCATCCGCATTCAGGCGACCTTGCGTTAGTGGTTATCAAAGGGGATCAGATGATGGCACTCGTCCACGAGCTCTACAGGAGGGCTGCGGATGAGGCCTGAACAGAAATCCCAACTCCTGCTTGGCGTTACCCGGTCAAAGGCCAAGATGCTCGAGTATGGCGTTCCGGAAGAGCATCACATCAAAATCACTCAAGATCCGGCCAAGCTCTTCACCATCTCGATTGGTTTGCTGGGCGACCTTGCCGCCGCTATCAACCGGGAGGAGCCAGATCCCGACTCCCTCTCGGAACTGAAAACCAATCTGCTTTTCTCTGCCCGTTTTTTCGACTCCTATCTCCAATCAAAGCTGAACGAGGCACTTGATCCATACCTCGTGCTTCTTGGCTCTGCCTCCTATTACCTGTGCGATCTTCCCGGAAGCGCGTCGGTATTGGCGAAGCGCATCGATGGCGACTGCCCGGATCTGGATGGCGATGGTTTGGAAGACCTGTTGCTCTGGTTGTTGCAGGCCGATCTGGGAACCTATTTTGATGGAGCTGAGGAACCATTCGGCGGATTCATCGACGGGATTTCAAAATGGATTCTCCAGTTTTTTGAGGATGGGAATGGCGAAGAAAATCTTCTCGATTTGGCCACTAAGCTGAGGGAAACCGTATATGAATTCGGTACACCCAGGCAGCTTCTTTTTGGTGATGTCATCGCGGCCGTTCTGAGGAAAAAGCTCGAAAATTCCGCCTGGAAGGCTTTGCCGTCATATTCCGGGCTGCCCCGCGACAAATGGCTCCATGCACTGCGAAAGGATTCGTTCATCAAGGAACTCTGGCCTGCGCAACACCTTTTGGGCAAGGCTGATGTTCTCAAAGGCGAGTCTGCCATCGTTCAAATGCCCACCAGCGCTGGCAAAACGAAGGCCACGGAACTGATATTTCGAAGCGCGTTTCTGGCTGACCGCGTAGCACTGGCCATCATCATCGCCCCGTTCAGGGCGCTGTGCCATGAGATCAAGTACAGCCTCGTCGAGGCATTCCACAACGAACCCACCAAGGTGGATGAATTATCCGATGCCCTACAGACCGACTTTGAAATTGCTGAACTCCTGGGGCACCAACAGATCCTGGTCGTAACCCCCGAGAAGCTGCTCTACGTGCTTCGGCACGCTCCAGAGCTGGCTGCCCACGTTGGGCTGCTGGTCTTTGATGAAGGCCACCAGTTCGACAGCGGCACCCGAGGCATCACATACGAGCTGCTTCTAACATCGTTGCGCTCCATGATTCCTGAAGGGACCCAGAAGGTGCTTATCTCAGCGGTCATCAGCAACGCCGAGGCTGTCGGAGAATGGCTGAACGGCGAGCCTAATGTCGTCGAAGGCACAACCCTGATTCCGACTTTCAGGTCGGTCGGGTTCGCGAGCTGGCTCGATCAGTTAGGAAGAATCGAGTACGTCGACAGCCGTGATGCCGAACAAGGCGAGTTTTTTGTTCCGAGGGTGATTGAGAGATTCAATCTCGGGAGGAAGAAGCGAGAAAGGACGGACCGTTTTTTTCCTGAAAAGACTGACGGGCAGGCTATCGCACTATATCTTGGTCTGAAATTGGTCCCGAATGGCAGTATCGCTGTTTTCTGCGGAAGGAAGTCGACAGCGGCCAGCGTCTGCGAGAAGGCCGTCGATATTATCGAACGAGGCGCACCCCTGGCCTTGCCGTCAGATTTTTCAGACGCCCAGGAAGTTGAGCGGCTGACACATTTGCACATCGAAAATATCGGCGCTGACGCCCCGGCGACCCAGAGCGCGGCACACGGCATTTTTTCCCATCATGGAAATACACCACATGGTATCCGGCTGGCGGTGGAGCATGCCATGCGCGACGACCTCGTGCGATTCGTTGTTTGCACATCTACCTTGGCACAGGGCATAAACCTTCCGATTCGATACCTCATTGTGACCAGTGTCTACCAGGGCATGGAGCGTATAAAGGTTCGCGATTTCCACAACCTCATTGGCCGAGCGGGTCGCGCCGGGATGCATACCGAAGGCAGTATCCTGTTTGCAGATCCGGTGATCTATGACAAGCGAAAGGCTCGCAACGATAAATGGCGCTGGGATCAGGTGAAAGAACTTCTGGAGCCGCGCAATTCTGAGCCATGCATCAGCAATCTTCTATCGATCTTCGACCCCATCAAGAGTGATGACGAGAAATACAGCATCACCATGGAGGCTCTGGATTTTGCCAAAGCCTATATCAACGATCCTGATGAAGTTGCCAAACTGGCTGCCGGGATAGCCGCACGACACGGAGACAAAGGATTCTCACGAGATGGTGTCGAGCGGCAAGTCGCCTGGAGAATCAGCCTCATCTGTGCCGTCGAGAGCTTTCTATTATCCCATTGGGATGAATCTGAGGATGGTCTTTCTGAAGCCGATGTGACTCGTTTGGCTGAAGGGACGCTTGCTTTCTTCCTGGCCGATGAGCAGAAAAAAGAGCATATCCGCGAGCTGTTTCAGCTTCTCGCTGGGAACATCACCGTAAACATTACCGATCCAGCTCGCCGTAGAATTTACGGCAGGACGCTTTACGGTATCCAGGATGCCCAAGCCATTGAAGGATGGGTTCAATCCAACGCTGTCAACCTGCTTTCTATTGTTGATGAAACGGAGGCGCTCGACCTTGCCTGGCCATTGCTTACCCGGCATATCAACGGTGGCATATTCACCAAGTTTGATAAACCGGAGGTGCTTAAAGAAATCGCACATGGATGGATCAGTGGAAAGCCCTTCAGCGATCTCCTGAAAATCATCCACAAGCGAAAAGCCAAGATGATATGGGGCTCCCGCCGGAGGGAGTTCAAGATCGATCATGTCGTCGACGTCTGCGAAGGGACGCTCGCTTATGACGGCGCGCTTGTTGTAGGCGCTTTGTGTGAATTCATTGAAACACTCGACCAAGATGGCACCGGAGAGCTGATCAATCGTCTGCAGCTTTTTCAAAAACGCCTGAAATATGGTCTACCCACGGAAACCACCATTGCCCTTTATGAGCTTGGCTTTTCGGACCGTGTCATCTCTCAGGATCTTGTCGCATCCTTGAACCTGGCAGCGACTCAAAAGAAAGATCTCATGAAGACGCTGAAACAAGATCGGGACGGAGCTAATGCAGTGATGGAAAAATACCCAAGGTATTTCCAGGAGCGAATGAATGAACTCCTGCAGTAAAAATACAGATCATCGATCCGAGCTATCCCGAGCCCAAGGCTGCTTCCTTGGTCAACTCCTAGGAGATGGCCTCGGCAGCCTGGTCGAGTTCCAGTCGCCGGAAGAGCCCCGTTGCAGCTACCCGAATGGCGTGCGGGAACTGGCTGATGGCGGCACATGGAACACCATTGCCGGTCAGCTGACGGATGACTCGGAAATGCTGCTGCTGGTTCGGATACTGACAGAGCGCAGCATCTATGACGTCGAGGCAATAATCTTTCAAGGTTTTCAAAGGGCAATGAAAGCTCCTTGGTCGATGGGGGTTCAGGGGGAGAGCGAAGTCTCCCTTTGACCATGGGGGCTTTGGGGGCAGCTTGGGAGGCTCCCCCAAATGGTGATGGAACGTCCACACGTTCCCTGGTGCATGAAGGCTCGATGCCGATATGCACCACAATGGTGCTTGCCTGAAAATTTTGCATCGCAATATTTGAAGCCTAGCGCACCCGAGAGGGATGCAACGGGAGAGCGGCAGCGTCTCCCTTGCCAAGATGGCGTTGGACGGAAAAATGGCACATTTTGTAGTTACAAGCACATCTTGCAGTCATCCTAAAGTGCCGCCGGAGTGACATACCATGCATCACTTTCCGCTTCCCCATAGCTCGAATTCAGATATGCAATATCGGATGACGGTGATTTTTTGTGACGCCACACGTCCGCTTTCAGATCATGCACAAACGCAAAGTTTGAATTTATATTTGATTGCAGCAGCCATCGCCGTAGGCCTTTAACCGCAGCGATTCGAAGCCCAAACGGCTAATTAATTTTAATGCCATATCTTTAATTAGTTGTTTTTCCCAGCGAAAGATGTTTAACTAAGGAATGATGATAATTAAATTTGTTATACATTCTTTAATTAACTTCGTTTGCTAATTAAAGGCGGAAACGATCCCATGAAAAAGGTCAGAGAAACAGGTGAACTTGTATCCTGCTCGGTAGCAGATGAAAAATATCAGGCCTTTGTTCCGGCCACTCTGCCTCCCAAACCGCCGCTGGATATGGGGCAGCTTGGCAGTTTGCTGGCCTCCGCCAGCGCCGCTCTTGGCCGCCTAGATGGTCTGGCCGGTTTTTTGCCGGATATTGGATTGTTCATTTACATGTATGTCCGGAAAGAAGCGCTGCTATCTTCCCAGATTGAAGGGACACAATCGAGTTTTTCCGATCTTCTGATCCATGAAAGCGAAGCAGCTCCCGGCGCACCTTCTGAAGAGGATGTTCAGGATGTTTCCAATTACATAGCGGCGCTGAATCACGGTCTGGAGCGTATGCGTGGCGGATTCCCGTTATCCCTGCGCCTGATCCGAGAAATTCATGAAATCCTGCTTTCAAAAGGGCGTGGTTCCACCAAAATGCCTGGGGAATTTCGCCGGTCGCAAAATTGGATCGGCGGCCCACGGCCCTCAAAAGCCCGGTTTGTTCCACCACCACCGGAACGGCTGGAAGAATGCCTCGGCGCTTTTGAAAAATTCCTTCATGCAGATGATGACGGCCTGCCGGTTCTCATTCGTGCCGCGCTGATCCATGTGCAGTTTGAAACCATCCATCCGTTTCTGGATGGCAATGGCCGCGTCGGGCGGTTGCTCATTACGTTGCTTCTCTGCGCCGATGGCGTTCTGAAAGAGCCAATTCTTTACCTCTCGCTCTGGTTCAAGACTCGGCGGGATGAGTATTACGATCAGCTGCAATATATCCGCGATACCGGGGATTGGGAAGAATGGGTCAGTTTTTTCCTGCGCGGCGTCATTGAAACCGCCGATCAGGGCGTAGCTACGGCCAAGCGCATTCTTGACTTATTCGATGCCGACCAGCATCGAGTTGAAACATCTCTCGGCAAGGCTGCGCCATCGGCTCTGAAAATTCTTGCCCACATGCGAAAAAAACCGGTCATCGCCCCGAAAGATTTGGTTGCTCCACTGGAACTTACCATGCCTACAATCAATACGGCCCTCCAGCATCTGGAGAAAGCCGGAATCGTACAGGAAATAACTGGTCGTCAGCGTGACCGGATGTTTGCGTACAAGGCTTATCTTTCCATCCTGGAAGAAGGCACTGAACCGTTGGCGTGATCACGTTTTAAAAACAATAGAAGTTGACAAGACGCTTACTACACAGTGCTCATTGTTGCTTTTATCTTTTTCCTGAAATGTGATTCAATACAATTTTAGTTCCCAGAAAACTTTGAAATTGAATGCTGCTACAAAACAGGCATTGCGCCCCAACTCTGTTTAACGACTTGATACATTGTTTCATTTTCTTACAAAAATCTCTCAATAATGAAATTTCTCACTATTAGACGATCAAGAGTCTTACTCTTCATCGTGGCGGTTCTCTTAACGTCTTGTTCTACGAGTTGGAAAGGTAGCTCTGTAACCCTTGAGATAAATAAGAATTACATTGAAGAACGTCTTTGTCTTGGAATGTATGAAGTTGATTATCAATTAACGAACGGTTCCGGGTATGTCACTCAGGAATATTATCAGCTTGCTGATGGTAGGCGGTTCAGTTCATTAGAAGCATTTAATCAAGCTGAACGCAATAGATATAAGGAATATCTCGACCTTGTTTACAAAAATTTTAGAAGATCAATAGAACAGAATGAAGACCCTGCCCAAAGTATTGCACGTTTATCTTCTATATATTTTTTAAATACTTCAAAAAAAGACAGCAAAGAGCATCATGAATTTTTATCCAAACTGGGCATGAAACCTTTTGTGCGTTCAGAACTTAAATCTATTAGAGAAAATCATCTCGCGCCAATTGATAAAAGAACTCTCAAAAATATTTCAAGCTACTTCGTCTCTCAATCTGATCCTCATTTTTGCTGGGCAGCGGCACTGGAAACTGCATTTAGATACTCAGGGAGTCAGTACAAGCAAGAGGAATTTGTTTCAGCGTTAAAGAAAAGGTGTTCGGCTAAATTATCAAAAACTGCCTCTGTCAATCAAATGTTCTTTGCTGCAACAGACAGACATTTAAGTGATGGCGGTAGATGGATAGGTAAATTTCCTGCGAGGCACTATGCTACTGTTAATTTTGGAGATCTATTGAAGGCCTTTTCACCTTTTTATATCTCAGACAATCAGAGGGTGCCCGGACATAATTTGGCTGGATCATTCCCTTCGAGAAATCACTCAAGTTTTTATTTGACAGCAATGGGGATACAGGCTGGTCAGTATGTAGAGCCCGATTTTCCAACCGAAGAAATTCCGTGGAAAACTACACGAAAAAGTGATGGTAAATTAATTTCTGAAGGAAAGATCAAGCTGATTAAAAGCGTTGCTGAGCTAATCCTGGCAATAAATGATAACTACCCGGTCATAGCAGGTTTCAAACAATCCCAAGGAGGTCATGCAGTAGTCATTTCTGCAATTGAGTTCCGTCCCGGTGGCAACCTTAATGCAAACAATGTTTATGAGTTAGACAACCGGGCCTACCTGAACTATGTATATTTCCTTGATCCGACATCGGGACCTGAGCCCATTGGAATGTCAGGCGATTATTTTTTGGAAAATACTGCTTTTGCATTTTATATAGCTCCATAAATCGTGAAAAATATTTCTTTTGGTTGCATAATTTTTATTCTGTTTGTCGTTGTGTCAGGCTGCGCTACACAATTTGGCAAAAGATATGATAAATCAGTAAATATAAGGCTTACATCCGAACCAAGCCATTTAGGGTATTACGTTATTTCAATTTTAGAAAATGAGAAGCTTGGCGGTGATACCAGTCCTTTAATGAAAAATGAAGAATTATTAAAAACAGTTTCGTCAAAAAACCGAATTACGGCAAGTGAATACTGGGCTACTGTGAAACCGGGAGAGTATGTGCTCGTGATTGATTGCGGAGCGTATGTGACACGCAAACAGATGACTTTTGAAGCTGGCCTTAATCAAATTCTTCGCTGTCAAGCTAGATAAAATATAATTTCATACCATGTTTATAGGTTATTTCCCTCAAGAATGGATAATATTTCTTAGTATCGGGGCTATATGTGCTGCATTTCTTGGGGTAATTTTTGGAATACGCTGTGACATAAAATCGTTCAAAGCCCTTGTGATTTTGTTAACAGTGATTTTCTCGCTTGTAATTTCATCTATAGCTTTTGATTTTCACTATTTGCATAAATTTTCGGATAATGGGGAAACGTATGAAAAACCTATATATGGCTGTTCTAATTTGCAAAGATACTTGGAAACAATCCCTGATTTTCGCAATCCATCGCCCTCGGAATGGAAGAACCACATTGAACAGCCGGAATGTCGCTTTGGAGCTATCACTACAATTATAGTGAGTAGCGCATTTGCATGGAGTAGCATATTTGTTTTATTTGCATTTTTTTATACAGTTTCAAGATTCGGCTTAAACGAATTTTTGACTGTATTTCATCTCCATAATAAGCAAAGTCAAAATACCCAAAATACCGATATACAGTTATCCATCACTGGCGTGACCCAAGATATTATTTTGTCTGAATATGCCGCTGCCTCCTTGGATGATGATGCTAATAAATTGGTTAACTGTATTTGTCACCATATCTCTGCTTCCAATACTGGGCAATTAGATGGCTGGGATGGACATGTTTTTCGTGATTTTATATTTGATGATCTAACTTCTGAACAGGAAAAGAGTTTCAAAATGGGATTTAAAGATGGTGAAAACAGTGAAAAAGTCGGCATCAAATGGAATGCTTTTCAAGGCTTGAAAGGCAGGGGAATATCAAAAAAAACAGCGATAAAAATTTTTGAATGGAAAGCAATGTGCACCAACACATCACTAAGAAAATTACTGGGTAAATTTGTTGTGTACTATGAGAAGAAAGGGAAAAATCCTGAATTCTTTAAAGATGTTGCCCCCATTGCTGAAAAAATTAAATCTGAACTGTAAAAAGTATCAACAATCATTGCAGTAAAGTTACGTCACGCCTTCCCCTGGAGGAAGAATCTCTGCTTGAGCTGAATGAACAGTTTGTGCCGCTTCTTTTTTTTCATCTTTTTCTGCCCAAACCTGTTGTAGCGATTCCGCAAGAAAAAAACTAGAAAGCTGTGGGGATTGAACGAGATCATCCATATACGCCTCTAGTGCATGCTCAACCCAACCACTATACATTCGCTCTTCCGGGTACGGTCTTCCATCATTCTGCGAATATTCACAAGCCCGTTTAAAGGCCCGCCAAACATGATCATTTATAGGTATTGAAATAGTGATGGATTGCTGTCCATTACTCAATAACTCGTCATATTCTTTATCATCCATACCTATCACTCCTTTCTCAAGAGTTTTTCTAATCACAAAATTATCGTTATGTCAACGATAAATCCGGAGGATTTCCAGAATTATCCGGATTTATGATGTACAGCCCTTATTCCTTGATGAGAACATCGAAACTTCAAGAAAACTGGCTTCATTTTCAGCACTGCTTGCATCGAGCCAGATATTTTAAAGTTCCTAAATTTCAGAGTCTTTTGATCAATAGGGAGGGGATTGGAACCTATGACAACGTTTGAAACATTCCTTATTCCTGGCCATTATGCGCTAAGGATAATTCTAAGCTTTTTGCAGATTTTTGAAGAAAGTATTGAGCCTGCTCTTCTTTCAGTATTTGCCGGATTTATAAGTTGGGTTTTCTGGATGGCTGTTATACGAGCTGTCTGGGCAATCACATTAAGAATCTTCGGCTTTGGAGGCAGAGGTCATTACCGATGAGCTTAAGCGAGCTTTATGCTTTATATAAATTGTATGCAATTGGTTTTCTAACGAATGAAGAAGCCGTTTATATTTTAATTTCTTATGTAGGATTTTGTTTAGTAGCGCTATTTGCTACTCGCACAGTTTTAATACTTTTTTCCAGAAAGATTGGCATATACCATCCGGATAATTATCGCCTTTGGCCCAGACTTCCATGGCGATCCCTCATGATCATCTGGAATAACATTCGAATCTGGTTCGAACGTACCTTTCAGATGGGCAATCGCGCTACGGGCGGTTTTTCCAACGCACTCAATACGCTTACGCTTCTCTATAAGCCCGGTCTTGTTTTGCTTGGCAGAGCTTTTGCCTGGGGATTTGGGTTACTTCAGCCTGTTGGGATTAAAGTTCAACGGCACCTTTTCATGTATGCCATGACCGGTGCTGGAAAGACAACGGTACTTATAACTATACTTTCCACGTGGTTCAACAGCGTTTTTGTCATAGACCCTAAAGCGCAAATAACCAATGCTCTTTTTGAGCATGACTGGCGAGAATGGTTTGTAATCGATCCATACGGTATTTCAAATGCGATTAGCGCTTTCTTTAATGCCATTGACTGCATCAAGACAGCAATGGAACGTGATGGCAAGCAAGCTGCTGTTCTCTGGGCCATGCGCATTGCGCAGGCATTGGTCATCACGCCAAGCGGTTCCAGAACACCGTATTTTTCTGATACCGCACGCGGTTTTCTTGTCGGTGTCATTCTTCATGTAATCAGCCACCATCCTGAAGACGAGCACAACCTGCCCTACATACGAAGCTTGCTGGTCAATGGTTATCGTGTTTTCGATCCACAAAATGGAAAAGAAGAAACCACACCTGAAGAAGCTCAGCAGCTCCTGCTTCGCGCCATGCTTAATAATCCTGCTTTTGATGGCGCCATTGCTGGAGCCGCAGCCGCGCTGGCAAACGCAAGTGGCGAAACAGGGGGGAACATTCGATCAACTCTGTTGGAACAAACCAAATGGCTGGACATACCAGCCGTTCGTAATGTGCTTCGCAGCACAAGTCTCCCACTCAGCGACCTGAAAACCCGGAAGGATGTCGTATTTTCGCTGACAGCTCCTGTTCTATCCATCCGCGAAGAACTCGCTCCGCTGTGCCGCCTGCTCACGAACATGACAGCTTATACCTTCGAATATTTCCGCGATAAAAATGGTGAGTGCCTGATCATTGTAGACGAAATGCCGTCGCAAAATTACAACGCAATTTTTGAGATCATCCTGGCTGTTTTGAGAAGTTATGGAGGAATCTTTCTTGGAATCTCACAAAATATCGAGTTAATGAAAAAAATTTACCCCACGTCATGGGCAACGTTCAGTGGCGAAGCTGATGCTGTTTTCTGGATGGCGACCAATCATGACGACACTGCAGCTCACCTGTCGCAGATTTTGGGCAAAAAATCTCACGTCGAGAAAGACAATTACTCGGGCCGCAAAACTTACCGGGAAGTGGCTGTCATGGACGCCGACCAAGTCAAACGTTTCTTGAGCCCGGATAGCGGCAACCTCATTGTCACCAGAGCAGGAATGCGAGCTCTCAAGCTCAAGAATGAGCCTTATTTCAAAGCATTGCCAGTTTGGAAATATGCTCCCGATCCCGATCACAAAGAAACCTTCTGGCGCAGGATTACCCGCAGGGCTTTTGATCGCAAACAAAAATCAATCGATTAAAGCGCATGAAATCAAAGATGAAAACATCATTTTACTTATTAAATAATCACTTAAAAAACAAGGAGGTAATTATGCAAAAAATGTCACCAACCCCAAAAAGGCCGCAGGGAATTGAACGTATCTCTGAGGCTGTTTCAAACCTGCTCCCTCCGCCACTTGCGCCGCTGCATCAGACTTTTATCGAACAAAAAGCGGGAATTAATGAAAAACGGGCCGAGTTGCTCAGAAAGCGTGAAAACGTTCGGAATGAAGGTTATGCGGCAGCAACCCGGCTGATGACACCGAGCGCGGAGCAGTTACAGACCATAGGCGTTTCTTATCTTGAACTTTTCAATAAACAAAGGAGCAGCAAAGATGAAACCAGATGAATTATTTTCCTCAGAAGAGATGATGCGGTTTGAAGCCGTGCTGAAAAGGCATGTTGAAGCTGCTGCAAAAGTGCCTCTTCTCATATTAATGACCTTGTTGGCAGGACTAGCTTTAGCAGTCGTAGGCTACAGCGAATTTGAAATTGTTTACCGCGTATTCGACTATCTGGCTGGTGAAAACAACGAATACTGGTCGCCCACACTAATGGGATTTACGGCAGCGACCATGATTATCGGCTTCCACATTCTCGCCAAGGTCAAACCCCATAACCTGGCAGTCAGAATCGTCGACAGGAGCGTTGAAATCCTGATTCCGACCTACCTGATTGGAATGGGATTCTTGATTGCCTGCATTCTCTTTGCCGATGGCTTGGGAAACATGATCCAGATTGAAATGCCTGCCATGATCGGGAGTCTGCCTGAAGCCATTGAACAAGGATGGGTTGACGCTTTCTTTGCTCATGTCACGAATCCGTTGGCTGTTTTAGCTTTTTCACTTGGTATTGGTGGGTTGGCTATAGTCAATATCTTCATTGCACATAAATTGCTGACGACGATTGCCATTAATATCAATGATATTTTCGGCAGGTTATCTCGTGCCCGCGCCGCCATCAAAGACCATCAAGCTATTTTAAACGCGCAGAAAGATTATTCTTCGCTAAATTCCGAGATTAACGATCTTCTCATCTGGGATGACAATTACATCCGCACAATCATTGCCAATGAAGTAATCAGCGTTATTTCCGATGCGCTTCTGCCGCATAAAAAATGGCTTCAAGAATCCCAATATTCCTCTGAATTTCGCTTCGAAGATTCACACCGGAAAATCGACCCCAAGCAAGTGGCTAAAGATATAGCAAAAATCGAAGCCATTCGCCCTCAAGACATCATGAATGCAATGAACCCAAAATTTCTGGAGAAAGGAAAATGAAAAAACTTCTTACATGCATCCTATTTATCTGTGCTGTGTCCACGGCAGACGCAAAAACATTGACTATCGGCATTGATTTGTCTGCTTCGAATCCGCTGCTGTCGCATAAGAATTTTGCGCATGTAGCGAGCCAGCATGTGTCTTCTGAAATCAACAAATTAAAAGACGGCGATGTCGTACATGTCAAAACATTCGGTTCTCGTAAAGACGCATTGAATCTGCTCAATCCCACCTTTGAAATTTCTAGGAGATTGAAGCCAAGCAAGGTGGCAGGCATTGTGGCGCAATACATTCAATCTCTACCTGAACAAAAAGAGGCTTCTCAATCCAGCACCAACCTTATTGCCTGGCTGGAATTTACCTCTGAATTCAATTGCGCTGGAAACAGCCAGATTCTTGTCATTACGGACGGCCTTGAATCCTCATCTTACGTTGATGGAAACCAATTGCTTCAAGGCAAAAAGAGTTTGCCAAAAGCGGAAGTTAATTTGAAGGGATGCGCACTGACGTTCTACGGACTCGGGGCCGGATGGATGCCTCAACAAGTCAAGATCGTTCGTAAAGAGTGGGAGCGTTGGTCAGAACAGGCCGGAGCAGCATTTACGGCCATTATCCCCTGAAGCGGGGGTAATGAATGTGATTACCAAGGCTATGCTCGACCAGCTTCGTGCTGAGCGCATGCGGAAAAATGCCCAGTTGGATTACACCATTGGCGGGCCTATTCAGGCCTCCGTGGTGTCCACTATCGAAATCGAGCGAGAAAAAAAGATCAAGCAGGGTGAGCACATCCTGCAAAACGCGCTGCATGACATGGAGCGCGAACAGGCCTTGTCCAGCCATAAAGGGCTGGCGAAGGTGCATTTCAACCATTCTAAACAGGAGATCGAACCATGAGTGATAGTTCTGACGAAAATAAATCCAGGCTGCCCAGCCATATTGCCTACAGCGTTGAAGAAGGCAGCAATGATAAAAATCACTGGCACAAGATCGGTGCAGCGTGGCCGACCAAGGAAGGAGGATTATCGCTTCAGCTCAATGCGTTACCCATTAACGGAAGAATCGCGCTGCGTTCCAGGGAAGAATTGGAGCGCATGAGAGCTGAGCGCCAGCAAGCTCCGAAACAAAATCAAGCACAGGACATAAACTACACGCAGTGACATAAGTAACTGACAGCAGAACAACTTAAGATTTTGTTAATAATAGAGTTTTATTATGAAAATATAACCCTGTTGTTTTGTTTATCAACCGTGTTTGATAGCAGCAATTTACTTAAAAGTTGATATTTATTTATGAAAACAGCAAGCGCGTGCGTTCAATCACTATCTCATAGAGGATTTTTAAATTGACTAACAAGCAACAATCCAAGCAAGGTAAAGGGTGGAGTTCCACCCGAAAACCGAGTCATAATATCGACTCGCGGATTGTTGACGTTGTTCGCTTTCTTGCTCGGCGTTCAGCCGAGCAAGACTACGAGCGCCATCTCAGATGCACAACGTCTTTGACACAAAAGCCTGATTTGGAGTCTTGATATGAAAAAAGTTGCCATTTATGCCAGATATAGCAGTGATCTTCAAAGCGATGCCTCGATTGAAGATCAAATCCGGATTTGCAGTGAACGGGCCAAGCATGAAAACTGGAAGGTAGTTAATACCTATACCGATCACGGTATCAGCGGTGCGAGCCTGATGCGCCCTGGAATCCAAATGCTTATGCAAGATGCCATGGCTAACAAGTTTGATATTGTTCTGGCTGAAGGGCTGGATCGCTTAAGCAGAGACCAGCAGGACATTGCAGGCATATATAAACGTTTTCAGTTTGTCGGCATTGCTATTCATACCTTATCCGATGGCGGCGAAGTGAGCGACATCCATATCGGACTGAAGGGAACGATGAATGCCTTGTTTTTAAAAGACTTGGCAGCCAAAACCCATCGCGGGCTAAGTGGCCGGATAGAAAAAGGCAAATCTGGCGGAGGCTTGTGCTATGGCTACAATGTAGTGAAACAATTTGATTCCTATGGTGAAGCGATCAGGGGAGATCGTGAGATCAATAAGGAAGAAGCAGAAATTGTTAAGCAAATCTTCCGCGATTACGCCGCTGGCGTTTCACCCAAGAAAATTGCGCTAAATCTCAATAAAAAAGGCATTCCATGCCCCTCTGGCAAAGCTTGGGGCGCAACGACAATTTACGGGAACAGACGGCGCGGCACCGGCATTATCAATAATGAGCTCTACATAGGACGGTTGATCTGGAATCGTCAGAAATTTTTAAAAGACCCGGATACAGGTAAACGTGTCGCCCGGCCAAACCCAGAAGAAGACTGGATCACTACCGAAGTCCCTCACTTACGCATTATCGATGAAGAACTCTGGGAGCAGGTCAAGATACGCCAGAAAGCGCTGGATGAGAAACCTCAATTCTGGGCCAAGCAACGCCCAAAAAACTTGTTTTCTTATCTTCTCACCTGCGGTTGCTGCGGCAGCGGCATGAGCAAAGTGTCGGCTGATCGCTACGGTTGCTCCGCTGCCAGAAACAAAGGCACTTGCAGCAACCGGCTCACCATTAAGCAAGAAAGCCTGGAGCACACCATTCTGGAAGCGCTACAGCACCACTTGATGAACCCGGAGCTGGTAAAGGTATTTTGCGAGGAATACACAAAACATATCAATGAGCTGCGACAAACCCGGAATGCGGCGATAAACCGTTACAAAAAAGAGCTGCAAAAGCTGGCTGCTGATAAGGAAAAGATTATCGAAGCCATCAAAAACGGGATACCTGCATCGGAAGTGAAAGACGCGCTCAATAAGATCATTGAACGCCGGGAAGAGCTGGAAAGCTATCTCGACGGCAAAGAGGAAGCGCCAGTGCTTCTGCATCCGAATATGTCTCAGCGTTACCAGAAAGAAGTGGAAGCGCTACGTGTTTCTCTCAACAGGGAAGAAACCAGAACGGAAGCAGCAGACCTGCTCAGAGGCCTCATTGATAAGATTGTACTAACGCCCAAAGCGTCAGGAACAGAATACGCCATCGACCTGCATGGCGACCTTGCCGGAATTTTGACAGTTGCGGCAGGCAAGCAGCAAAAGATTAGCGATTACGATCCTTTGTTGCAGCAAGTCAAAATGATGACCGAATCAGGTGATCAAAAACATGGTTGGCAGGAAGATTCTAATGCTGACGAAATTTCCTCGAAAGAGGATTTGTCAGACAAGAACGAGATGGTTAACCTAAATGCACGTTCATCCCGTAAATCTGAATCAGCTGAAAAGCCGCATGAAACGGCGATTCTCAGCAAGGATAAGATGGTTGCGGGGGCAGGATTTGAACCTACGACCTTCGGGTTATGAGCCCGACGAGCTGCCAGACTGCTCCACCCCGCGTCAGGAACGGGATTATAACATGAGCAATCATATACCGGTCAATCAACATCTTTAATCTATACTTTTATCGGCGCACAATACTCAACATTGTGAAAAATGGTTATTCCATTTCGTTTGTTTATGATGCTGCCAAGCAATTTCTTTTCTGAGCGCTGAATCAATGATCTGTAGAACATTATCAACATTTACCGGTTTTTTCTGTTGTTTAACATTTCCGGTTAAACGTGTTTGCGGCAACTGACCACGCTGATAATAAGACCATATCTCGGCTGCATAATCTGAGTGTGCCAATTCCGGTGCAAATCGACTGAAATAAGTAGTTAAGTTATCGATATCGCGTTTTATCATGATACGTGCTTGGTGATTTCCGGTAGCACTCACAGCATGTGGCAGATCTATAATCACTGGTCCTTGATTGTCAATCAATACATTGTAAGGTGAAAGATCTCCATGCACAATTCCGACACATAGCATGTGTACAATCTGATCAAGCAGGATTCTGTGATAGGTACGCGCCTGTTTGGGTGTCAGCATTAATTCATTCAATCGTGGCGCCGCATTTCCTTCAGAATCCGTAATCAACTCCATCAGCAAAACGCCGGCGAAGAAGTTGTAGAATTTGGGCACGCGAATTCCGATCCTTTCAAGTCGACATAACATTTCAACCTCGGTACTTTGCCATGCTTCTTCACGCATGTTTCGACCATAATAACTACCTCTTTCCATTGCGCGGGCACGCCGACTGTTTTTAACTTTACGTCCCTCTGTATAATTGGAGCGCTGATGAAAGTTACGCTTATTACTATCTTTGTAAACTTTTGCGCAACGGATATCTCCTCTACTGACTACCATATAAATCATGGCTTCTTTTCCGCTCATAAGATGACAGATTACGCTGTCAACCAGACCTTCTTCAACTAATGGTTCGAGTCTTACAGGTATCTTCATAGGGCATTATGCAAGCGTATAAAATATTCTTAAACGCTTTTCATCCTCCTGTGATTGTAATGTAAAAAAATGCTTGCAAATCTTTTGAGCTATTCGTTAGCTATGCCATCTGGAATAACCACGTCCCGAGAATTGTAGAAAGATTGATTGCTTTTTGGAATGTGACAAATTGTCGCGCGACAATTTGTCACATTATGGTTTTACAATCGAAACAGAAGTTTTTTCATAGATTATGCAATCCAGATGCCTGATCCAGGCCGCATAGATATGAAAAATCATCTAAAATGCAAACTTATTGGCTTGTCTCACTATCATTATCAAGTCTGGCGTAATAACCAGGTTTTACTACGCACCATCTGATGGAAGGAATGTTATGCAATCGGAAGAAGATCTGTTTACACATCAGGATACCCTAGCCAACTTACATGAAAATTTGCCGCTGACAGAAAAGTTACGCTTCTTGCATCAGACCATGCGCCAGGATTTTCCCTTTATTGATCGATTGGCAATTGCTTTATTTGACGAAAAAACCGAGATGCTCAAGACCTATACGCATAGCACAGAAGGCAATCAGAATCCAGTATCTACCTATGAGGCACCGTTGAGTGCAGCACCGTCACTATTGAGTATTATTGAGCATCGCCGCCCGCGGCTAGTACAAGATCTCAATATTTTTTCTCACGGCACCCATGAGCATACCAAGCGAGTAGCTGCTACGGGATACAAATCCAGCTATACAATGCCGCTTTATCAGAATGGTGTTTTCATAGGATTTCTTTTTTTTAATTCGCTGCAGGAACATCCATTCTCCCCTCAAACGCTGCGCCAGATTGATATTTACGGTCATTTAATCGCATTGATGGTTATCAGTGAATTGACTGCGATCCGCACTTTATTGGCTGCAGTACGCGCGGCTCGAAGTATGACGCATTATCGTGATCTTGAAACCGGCTCGCATATCGATCGAACGGCCCACTATGCACGCTTGATTGCGCGTGAACTAGCATCCCGTTATGGCATTACTGATGAACAGATCGAACACATATTCCTGTTTTCACCCATGCACGATGTGGGTAAGATTGGAATTCCCGATAATATTCTGCGTAAGCCAAGCAAATTAGATGCAGCAGAATTTGATATCATGAAAACGCATCCGGTAAAGGGGCGTGAAATTATCGATGCCGTGCTGGATGACTTTGGATTGAGCGCATTTGGTCACACCGACATCCTGCGAAACATCGCTGAATATCACCATGAGGCGGTGGATGGCAGTGGTTATCCCAATGGTTTAAAAGGTGAAGAAATTCCGATAGAAGCGCGCATCAGCGCTGTTGCGGATGTATTTGATGCATTGACTTCGCGCCGCTCGTACAAAGCAGCATGGAGTAATGAAGAAGCTTTTGCGGTACTGCGGCAAATGTCCAATTCCAAACTGGATTGGGATTGCGTTGAAGCATTAATCACTAATGCTGACAAGGTTCTGGAAATACAACAGCGCTTCCGCGATAACAATCTGATCTAGAAATCCAGAAAGCTAAAGCTTATTCGCCAAGCTTATCCTTATTAATCCAATGCTGTACCACCAAGCTTCCCACCATATCCCCCTCCACGTTGACCGCAGTACGCAGTGTATCGAGTATACGGTCAACAGGCAGCAATATCGCGATCGCTTCAACCGGCAATCCAACAGATTGCAGCACCACCACCATCGTTACCATACCCGCACTTGGAATACCCGGTGCACCGATTGCCGCCAGCATGGCAGTTACAAATACAATCAACTGTTGCGAAAAGCTGAGCTCAATGCCTACCAGATTAGCGATAAATAACGCTGCAACTGCTTCATACAGTGCGGTACCATCCATATTCATCGTCGCACCCAGCGGAATCACGAATCCGGCCACATCGCGTTTGACATGCAAATGCTGTTCAGCGCAGCGTAACGTAACTGGCAGCGTTGCAGCACTGGAGCTGGTTGCAAAAGCAGTGATCAACGCTTCGCGCGCACCCAGCCAGAATTTAAGTGGTGTCATACCCGTAGTCAGATAAAGAATCATTGGTAGTACCACCAATCCATGCAGCAAAGTCGTTCCTGATACTATTGCCACAAACTTAATCATCGTTAACAACAAACCGGCGTCTTGCGCAACCACTAACTGCAATACGAGAGCCATAATACCAAGTGGTGCCAGACGCATAATCCAACCCACTAACATCATGATTAACTCCAGGAACTCCTGCATTAATGTCAGGATGTTGCGATAACGTTCCCCACCCACTACCAAGGCAATGCCCAATAATAAAGCAAATATCACCACCGCTAGCACATTGCCTTGCGCTAAGGCAGCAATCGGGTTCTGAAACAGCGAGCGCAGGAATTGTGCAAAAAAATCAGGTAGCGACATTTGTGTCGCCTGAAAACCCTGCATTGCATCCTGAAACATCGTAATCTGTAGTTCGCCGCCAGGCTGCAACAAGTTAGCGGAAATCAATCCCAATATCACCGCCAGCATCATCGTGGCAATGAAGAAAATCAACGCTATTTGCCAGACGCGGTTCATTTTTCGATGGGAACGTAAATTGGCCACGCCAACAACAATCGATGTAAACACCAGTGGAATCAATACCATCCGCAATAAATCGGTAAATAATGTACCCGCCAATTTTGCGATGTATAACCCACTTTGTACAATTACCGATTGTTGTTCCAGCGCTGCAAGCCAGAAACCCAGCAATGCACCGGTAACAACACCGAGCAAAATTTGGTTATTCAGTGATATTGCGTGCATGGACTGGTTACACCCAATTCTTACCGATCAGAAAATCCGTATATAATTTCTCCTCAGCGCTGCTTGCCATCGGCCTCCAGTCATAGCGCCATTTCACAATCGGGGGCAAAGACATCAGAATGGATTCAGTACGGCCGCCCGTTTGCAAACCAAATAAAGTTCCACGATCCCACACCAGATTAAATTCCACATAACGCCCGCGGCGATAAGCCTGAAAATCCCGCTCATTTTCGCCGTAGGGTGTATCTTTGCGTTTCTCCAGTATGGGACGATAGGCGTTGAGGAAGTTTTCACTCACATTGCGCATAAGTTTAAAGCAGGAATCAAAGTCAGGTTGATTCAAATCATCGAAGAATACACCGCCGATACCACGCGGCTCTTTACGATGCTTCAAATAAAAATACTCATCGCACCATTTTTTAAAGCGTGGATAATAATCATCACCAAAAGGTTGCAATGCCTGCTTGCAAGTCTGATGAAAATGAATCGCATCTTCTTCATACCCATAATAAGGTGTCAAATCCATACCACCGCCAAACCACCAAACGGGCTCAGCGCCATCCTTACGTGCTTCGAAGTAGCGTACATTCATATGCACGGTTGGCGCATAAGGATTGCGCGGGTGCAACACCAGTGACACACCCATCGCTTCAAACGAACGACCTGCTAATTCGGGACGAGCAGCGGTAGCTGAGGCAGGTAATCCGGCTCCATAGACATGGGAAAAATTGACGCCACCACGTTCTAATACATTTCCTTCTTCAATGACACTACTCATGCCACCACCGCCTTCCGGGCGATCCCACTGATCCTGTTTGAACATTTTACCGTCCACCTGTTCCAGCCCGTTAACGATGCTGTGTTGCAAATTAATAAGAAATTCTTTGATTCGTGGTGTGTTCATGCAAGCTCCTGATTTTATTTTGTTGGTCTGATCAAAATTCGTATGTACCGGACATTGTTTTATTTTGAAAGGCTTTAGACTGACAGATACAATCTGCTGGTTTAGAAAAATTTTAAGAAGCGGTAAATTAAGTGATTATTACATCGTAAAAATAATTCATTGTTTCTGCAGTGATGTTCCTGCCAGCAAAACAATCCTGTTATTAAGTAAAAATCGTAACACGATTAACTATCGATATGGCATTTTCAGGCAGTAATTTATCGTTACCAGGCAGTCCTTAAAAACAAGTTCTTAGGTAGAGTGGAAGTGGATAAAAGTTTTTTTGGTAGCAAACGGCAATGCAGTTGTTACGGCAAACGCAAACGTATTCGTGGCATATTAGCATCGAATCGGTATTGGGTGTGATTTGAGGGAGATGGCAGAGTGTATGCCGAGAACAAGACTGTAAGTGATTGACTTGATAAATGATGATATTAGGTAAGATATTAATTAAAAGTGTTATTTTTACCATGTGGATTGCCTTGTCCCATTAGCAATTGAGAAATTGATAAACATAACTATTTACCGAGTCAGCAGTACTACGATAGGTATATCAACAACTGTAACCGCCACTGCCCAAGGCGACATCGAACCAACTTGCAATTAATCTTAGGGCGTCTGAAAGTTGTAATCGATTGACCAGTATAACGTCAGAGCTATAAAAAAACCCAGCACACCTATAAGGAAGAGAAGATGATGTGCTGGGTTAGGGGTGCGTGAGGGCTTATTTTCACGCAAGTAGGAGTCAAAAATGAAACAAGCATTGGTATAGTACCTGATAATTTATTCAATTACAAACAATTCTCATTATCATTTATAAATGAAACTTCACCCTTCAATCGGACGATATGGATTTTCTAGATGAATTAAAACCCCATTAGAGGGATTGAAGGACTTTCACATTGTTAGGGCAACACTGATCTATTCGATCACATCGAATAGAGTTGCAGAGGTTTGATAAAAATACATGGCTATAGATAAAAATGGAATAGAGCGATGCAATCAAGCTTTTCTGACCTGGAATATGCGGCAAGAAGAAACAAACCCGACGAGATCGTTTTTCGGATGAAATTGAAGCTGCAACACTTTGGGCTGTTAATCAACATGCAAAAATTACCAGAGAAAGGGTGAAATCAACATTGAAAAGTTTCCACTCTATGGATGAGAAAATCCGACATTTAGTCGGAGTACCCTGGAGTGATAACAATGGAACACATAGCCGAAATCAGGCGCCGACATTTCATAAGCAAAGAAAGCATCAGTGCGATTGCAAATAGTCTGAGCCGATCACGTCAAACGGTTCGAAAGGCATTAAGAAGTGATGCGGAACCTATATATCAACGTAAAATTCAACCGACACCGAATGACCTGGTCAAGTAAGGGGGGTAGATATACCCAGGGGTAGTAGTGCCAGGAAAAAATGTCACAATTTGTAATTGCCAAGTTTTAAAAATCATATTAATTGAAAAAAAAATTAGTATGACGAAATTAGGTAAGAAAACTTAAACAGATTCTTATTGATTGATAATAGAAAGTTGATTTTGGGTGAGGAATTATGCTTATTGGATTTTCCCTTCTAGATTATTGTCTGCTCATCAACTAGTTTAATTTAGTTTGTATCGCATCTACTAAAGAATCTAATAAAGGGAAATTGGCTGCAAAAGATGATTTGGCTGGCTCAAAGTCATCTGACACTTTTGTTTTTAACTCCACCAAGAATCGATTGATTACTATATTAGTTTTTTTATTCTGATATAGATATTTACGTACTTGAATCATAAAAGGAGAGGCGGTATTCAAAGAGATGCCACATTCTTCATTCGTAAAAGTTTTGTTATAAATTTCACGAACCTTATTTTCCATAAAATTTACACCTAGCACGTCTTCAATTGTAGCGCCATGGATTAAACCTCCAACAAGGTCTCGTAAGGTAACAACATTATCTGTAGAGTAAGAACCACCAATTTTTATAATATTTTCTTTAAATTTCTTTCCATTTTCGTCATCATCAAGAATAACTAATAGAGAAATGTCCGTATCATTTAATTTTGAAGCAAGAGTGTCAATATTGCTGCCGTGTCCGTTTGTAACACTATAATTGTCCACGCCTTTAATTGTAAATGCTTTTTTCAAGATTTCTTTATCAGAAGCTCCTTCTACAAGAATGCTGTGAGGATTCAGTAAATCTTTATAAACTTCTATACCAAACGCCTCTCTGAGAACTTCGTCATCAACAATGCTAGTGTATTGGTCAAGCTCTTTTTTTTCAGTTAAGGCTGATTTGTTTTTTCGAATAATGACATTTCTTGCTTTATCTTTTCTATCCACTAAAAAAGGAGAATGTGTTGAAACAAATAGATAGTTGTTTTCTCCAATAGCAAGTAATTCATTTCTAAGATCACGTATTCCTGATGGGTGTAGGTGAGCTTCCGGCTCATCAATTAGAATCAAATTATTTTTACTTTCTGACGTCCTTGTTTCAATTGAAAGAGAAAGAATCAATGACATAAATTGCTTGAACCCCTCGCTTCTAACGGACATCTCGTGATAATTATGCTCATTTGCTTTACCACCATCACGAATAGAAACAATACACGATCCATTTTCAGTAATTTCTATATCTATCAGAATATCGTGTTTCCATATTTTCTTTATGTATATTGTTGCCCTTTCACTTAAAGTCCCTGCCAACTTTCTTCTTAATGACGTATTGGATATTTTGTTAATTTCTGACTTAATACTATCTGTGCAGTTAAATCCGGCAATATAAAATATATGCTTCAACGGAATATTAGAGTTTATATTTGCTTTAAAGGAATTTAAATCAACTTCGGATACCAAGTACTTCTCAGATGGTCGCCATAAAGAGACATAAGGTTCGTGTTTGCTAATAACCTCTGCTATTTTCGAAGAAAAGTATTTTTTAAAAATTTCCGGGGTTAGCTCTACATAAGATTTTTCTGCATCATTCGTTTTAGAGAGAATAAACACATCGGTCGTTACAATTTGACCTTTTGTGTTTGCTAAGCTTTTCTGAGTTTTCTTAATAAATATTTTTTTAGCTAGCTTCTTTATATCAAATGAAAAATATTCAGAGAAAGTACTTTCTCCTTTCTGTAAATAAACATTTTTGATAATATTTTCTAACTCAAAATCCAAAAGATCCCCGTTCTCAGTAACTTCTACTACCGCATCAACATATGTTTGCTTTTGTTCAAATTCTAGCGAGAACCAAATATCAATAGAATCGCTGGTTTCATCTTTTTGGTTATGAATTGCATTAAAGTCAAACTCTCCATTTGGAGTAGATAAATAAGACATTGCTTCAAGAATGTTACTTTTACCGGACTCATTAACACCAACAAGCATTACAGTGTGACTATTTCCGTACTTTTTTAAAATAAACTCAATTTCCTTGATTGATTTAAAGTTTTCTATTTTTATCTTAGTGATTTTCATAAAACTGGTGTCACTTATCAAATGGTATGAGAAGTATCTTTATTCCGTACGGGGTTTTGTTTTTGTTATAATTTCAGTGAAGTGGCCCTGGAAAGTTTGTGATAGTTGATGATAGCCATGACGTTTTGAAAATGATTCTGTGTTCATGTCTTCTCTTAAAGAATACAAGTGATTATATAGTCTTCGCATATCTTCCATATTTTTGTTGTTAAATTCAATAGATTTAACTGTCAAGCTTGCTAGCTTTTAACTTTCTAATAAAACGCTGAAGATCATAACAGTATTTGCTCATGGAAATTATTTTGACAAATGGAAAAGTATCTTTTACCAAAATATTGTCAAAAAGCAAGAAACAACGATATATCTATCGTTTCGGTTTGCACTCATTCCACCAACAATGCTTTAATTTTCCATCGAATTTTCACATTACAGTTACTACCACGTAACCACCGATAAATCTGCCTAGCACTTTTTCCAAGTTCGTGAGCCAACTTGGGAACCGTCCGCCCCTGTTCGATCAGCATCTTTAAATCATCGGCAGCAGAACTAACTTGCTGAGTTAATCGGATAAAATCATCGGGAGTAGATACATTTCGATCTCGTAAAATACGTTGAAACAATTTGATGTAATGCTCCGCCTTAGCAAAACCCACTGGTTGACCTGCTATATAGTTACTCAATGTTTTATCACTGATATCAAACTCCTTACAAATTTCTTGCCGGGTTAATCCCAGTTGTAACAACGTTTTCAAAGGCCGATCCAACCAAGTTGTCAAACCTTCAGGAGGCTCAATATTAAAAATTTGAGGCCCCCTCTCACCTATTAACGTGATACCGCTTGATTCTCCATCCTCAATAGAACTATAAAGCGTTTGGGTTTCTTTTCCACAATAGGCAAGTTTTTCAACTATTACAGGCTGCTTGTGAAGCTGGCCAATGCCATTAGGGGGATAAGCTTTATTTTCTGCGTGAGCAAAGTAATGCAACGCCTTTTCGGCTAAAGTTGCGGTTAATGCCTGAGGTGTTTGCTCATGGTTATCCTTGCGCGTGAGATTTGCCATGATTCCATTGATATTAGTGGAAAACGGTGCGTAATAGCCGACTTCCAATAGTTCAGGATTCACATGTAGTGATTTACCACTTTGGCGTATTCTCTCATCAACCATCCATTGCTCGATGCCGGGCAATGTAACAAAGAAAGAGAACGGACGAATATCCGGAATGTCTTTAATTTGTTCAAATACTTCCCATGTAGAAACCGTTTCTTTGGAAATAGCTGGCGTATCACCCAGTAAGATGTATATTTCCTCCTCAATAATCATTTCAGTATCAGCTTGTAATGGGCTTGCTTCCGCTCGGCGTATCGCCACTGTCCATAAATCATCGATCCAGCGAGCGGTGTAGATCGGCTCATTATCTTTTGCATAAGGCACCGGAAGCTTGGAATGATATTCTGGTGGATTGATATAACTGCCAAGCCCGTGATTGGTGCATTTGCGAAGTCGAATGCCTTAGTGCCATTGCCCAGTATCATCTTTCCAGCGCTTGTTATACAAGGCATAACGCTTGCTGGATACTGCCAAAATATACAAAGCTTCCAGTTCATCATCGATATAATTAACGTCTTCAATTTTTAGCAGTGGAATGCCTTCTCGATAAGGAGATAAACAATTAACAACCTCAGTTATTTCTTGAATATGTTGATTAAACACATCTCTATCCATGCCTTCCGGTTTCACAAATACCATTGAATCCGTATCGCCTAATGCATGAGCTATACCCCGATCTTTTCCTAAGCGTTCGATCAAGGCAAACAATAGTCTTCCGCCCCCCGTAATGAAACTTGCAACTTCACCTGCATAATGTTTTCCAGGCGTTTCAAATTGCTTAGTTTTACACGGACGTGATAACCCTTGACCGATATGAAGATTTATTGAACGCGGCGTTATATAAGGATCTTCCTCAATAAATTCAGCCAGTACGCCATAGCTGGTTGAATTTGCAAGAAATTTTAATCCCTGTTCCATTGATTCCAGTTTTTCAATTTCTTGTTTACTGGGATTTAATTCTGTAACTTGTTTCTTTAGAGATTTTATTTTGGCTTTAATATCCTGCCGCATTTCTATGATTGTTTTAAATAAATCATCTTTCTGCAAATCAATAGAATAATTTTCATTACCAAATATACTTTTAGGTTGAGTTTGTACAGTTCCATGCGGTATAAGCTCATAAGCCTCTTCTATTTCAGGAATATTGTTGGGATTCATAATTACCGCAGTACATACATCAGCCAGCGTGTACCAAACGGCATCATTACCAAAGACCGGTGTAACAGATATATTGCTCGATTCAGCCCGTGCTGCAAAGCATGCCCTTACCGGTAAAATATCACCTCGCGGAATCAATTTCACCATTGAGCGAAGCTTCGGCCAAGTGGTAGGAGATAGTAAAGTTTCTGGTGAAAGGTTATTTAAAAACTCCTTAACCCAGGCAGTATTATTGCGTCGTTCTATTTTTTCCGCTAACAATAAAGATTGATTCTCCATCAGTGCATTGACTGATGGATATTGAGAAGTAAAATCCACCATCAGGCATTCCATTGGTTGTAAGCGAATCATTACTTCCGAACGTCCACCGTAATAAGCTTGGCTGGCTATGCCATAGAAGCAAGGATCCGTATCCGGATGTTGTTTTTGGAAATAAGGTACTCCCATGGCTTTAAAATAAGCTTTGCCCAAAGATGCTTCAGAATAAATGCGTGACATCGGGGTAGTTAAATCATGTTGCCGGTATAAATCACGTAATCGCCGATATAAACTAAATGTGGCACGGACATCCTGAAAGGCATAGTTTATGTATTGATCACAAAGCGCTTTTCCATGCAGATTCTCTGCATCGAATTTGCATTCTGAATCAGGCACGCCAGCACGGCGGCAAAGGCCCTGCAATGTTAGATCGCCTGGACCTAACAAAGCACGGCCTAATGTGGCTGTGTCCAGAAATTCTCCTGCGTAAGGTTTGGCAGCATTTGTAATGTTCTGGCGAACAATGCGGAAAGCAAACTTTGCTTTTTTCGATCCTAACTTTCGGACGCGAAGATAAGGATGAAACTGACAATCATCGGGCTGTAAATTTTTTCGTTTCTTCGGGTTGTTTACTTTCCATTGTGCGATACAGTCGCACAAAACCAGTTTAAAGCCATTGGCATAATCTTTTCCACCAGGTCCCCAAGCCGTCGCAAGTCTTGAAAGGTCGAATGGCAAATTATGACCGACACATAAAGCGCGTTTTTCATGAACCCAAAAGTAAAACTCCTGCTTGATGAACGATTGCACCGGCAACAGCATCATTGTGGGTTGATCATCGGTTTTGTCTTGATTAAATTTCCTTACCCATGAATCCAGAAATGTGAGTTCTTCTGGCAGTAAGCATTCAGGATTATAAAAGCAATAGTAGCGATGCGGTTTATCCAAAGCTTCACGGGTCAACTGGCCAGATTCCCACAGATTTACCTGATGCGATTTTTCAAGTCCAAACACGGATGCGAAACCGAAACGCAATTCATTCTTGACGTCTGCGGTGGTTTCGCAATCAAATACGAATACAAAATCTGAATACGGTTTAAATTTCTCAGCGATTGCAGAGTGCGTTTCTCGCAAATATTGTGCACGTGGCGACAAAGATTTGGATGGCTTTTTCTCTTCAGGGTATGCCTTTGATTTTTTAAGTTTATCTATCTGCTCGGGATAAGCTCTCAGAATTTGAGTCAATACTTTCGGTTCTAAAGTTAAATTTGTTTTTTTCATGCCATTTTCTCCTTCGTTCACCAATTTCACGCATATCCCTCAACCCAAGATCGCGGGTTGAGTACCGATTTATATCCCAATTCAATTGCCGTTCTGTCAATTCAGCATGGCAATTCAAACAAACATCGACAATCCAATTTTCATTATTACGACGCATCTCGACATGGTGGCCTTCCAACGGTAAGTTTTCGCCTTTGCAGGTACTACACTCACCACGCGGATGTTGAACGTTGTCACAGTTGTGACATCGAAATTGATCTTTGGAAAGCCTTCTCAGCACTATCCAGAAATATTCTCCGCAGGTTTCACAGCAAGCTGTATCCGGCCACCCGCGCTTGACTTTATTGCGGCTCATGCGGAGAAAGCCAGATTGCCACCCAATTCCACTCTTTCTGAAATTCGGTGTTGCCGTCCGGGTTCCTTTTGGCTTTCAGTGATTCGGCGTTTGCGTTCTCGCTCAAGAACAATCAGCGTATCTAAATCAGTAACTAAACGATAAGAAACACCATTTACGTCATGTATTAACATGCGTGAATATTTATCTAGCAGTTTCCCATCATTGTTTTTAAGAGCTTTCATCACTGCATTTAAATATTGAGCAAGCAAAGATGCTGAAGCTTTATCCACAATTATTCGTTTTAACTCACTTGGCTTAACATAGACTTCCAATGTAGAAAGCGTATCAGCTGCAAGATAGCGCTTAGTATTAGCGTCATATTGGATAAATCCTAATTTGGACATCCAGCGCTTGAGTGTTGAAGTGCTCACTCCCTCAATCTTTGCGGCATGCGTCATGGAATCTCCGCTCTTCATACGTTCTGCGACCTTATAACTTTTGGTTAATGTAGTTAATTGCGGTAAAAATGGTTTTGATTCACGAACTGCCAGTGCTGAAGCCTCTTTTTGCAGAGGATGACCATAAGCTTGCGATCGAGACAATCCTTTTGCTTTTCCTGATTTAAGACGCTTGCGATATGCAGGTGAGAGCTGTATTAGTAATTTACGAGGACGTCCTGGTTTTTTACTCCTAATGGCTTTCTTACGTAATCGTTTATTTATTGAGTTATGCATGATTGTAATTCCTCTTAAATATTGAAAAAATCAATTAATTGAAAAAGATCAGAAACCAAAAGAAAATCTTTTACAATGCAATAATAATAGCATGTCAATTAATAAACAAGTCAATTTAATCAACAACTTACATTCATGCAAAGAAAGATGCGTTGAACTTACTTATGCACGATTGTAAAATACAAAAATGAATGAATTAACTACCCCTGAACTTTTAAAAGCCATTCATAAATTTAGATTGAACGTATCTCATGACCAATTGAAATATTGGAGGCGAAATAACCTACTTCCAAAACCTCATATTCGGGGAAAAGGACGAGGCCTGGGAATTGAGCAACTATGGGATGAAGTTTGTATCGAAAATGTGCGACTCATACTTGAAAGCAGCAAAGGTAAACGTATTAATCTGGCGAATGCCGGACGCTACCTTTTTGCTCATAATAAACCTGTAGGTGAAATATTATTGTGTAGATATTTATCTGAAATTCCGCGAGAGATGGTTGATAACGAAAAGCAGCGCACAAAAAGAGCTTCTGATAATCCTGAGCTTGCTGAGTTAACTCAGTTTTTAACCCCAGTCAAAGTAAGTGAAGCTATTAGACAAACACAAACAGATTCTTTGATGGATCTTTATAACAACATCAATTCAATTAATAGCGCAATAGGTGAAAAATTGGTGTGGATATACAACTGCCACCAAGTTTTTGATGTGTTAGTTGATACTGATTTTCTAGATTTAACTGGGACTTCTTTGTCAGAGGATGCCCGCTATCGCCGACAACGATCTATTCTTGCGTGGGCTGTATTGATTCATCATTATGGAAAAACGTTAAACAATATGACGACGCAAGCAATTCAGCAGTTAGTCATTAAGTGTATGTCTAATTCCGCTATGCAACCTATTATTTGGCCGAAAAATTAAACGGACAATTTATGGCATATACACAGTTACCAATAGAAAAAGTTCGAGAATTACTTCGACTCAAATTCGAAGAAAAATTGCCACATCGAATCATCGGACGTACCTTGGGAATCGGGCACGTATCGGTATGTTATCTCTCTAAGAAATTTGTAGCTTCAGGTCAAACATGGCCAACCCAATTAACCGATGACGAACTTCAGCTACTACTCTATCGAGAAAAGACAATTTCTCGACCAGTTCGAGTATTGCCCAACTTTGAAGAAGTCAAGCTCCAATTAGAAAATGGCGGATCATTGCGCAAAGCATGGCGAGATTATTTTTTACAGTATCCGGATGGATATAGTCGTAGTCGATTCCACGAACTTTATCATTTGTGGCTTGATAACAGGCTTGATATAAGTTATCCATTACAGGTTACCTCACAATCAAGTGCACCTACCAAATTCAAACCGGCATTAAAGAAACGAAAAATAATTCCAGAAGAATCTGACATCCCTGAAAGCATAGGCGAAGCATTAAGAAATGCTGAAGGTTATTGGCATAGTCAAATCGACGAAAAAACAGTGCTAACTCTGGCGGGACATGGTGCTCGCCTTACAGTGGAACGAGATGAGCTCGCGATAAACCCGGGCACAACGGCATCGACTGTAGAAGATACGGCCCGTAGACTTGCTCGAGGAGTGCATGGTATCAAAGCTATTATAATCGTGGGTTATGCAGGATATATCACGTTAGACGCCATTGAGTGGCTAGCACAACAGAATGTAGCACTTTATACGTTGGATTTGGTCGGAGATCTGTGCTTGAATTTGATTCCTGCTACTCCTCCCCATCGTCCTTTTCAGAGACGAGCACAATATTCGGTTAATTCATTTTTGATTGCTCGTAGCATCGTCGTCGAAAAACTAAATGAGGCTGTGCGGGTAAAACCTGAATTAACGCTGCTTTATCGTAGGATATTAAATGACATATCGCAGATGAATAGCTTGGAAATGCTTCGTCTGGCTGAAGGGCGAGCGGCTCAATTGTATTGGAATCAATGGAATTTTGAATTAGCTCACTATAAGGATTTTCCGGAGCATTGGCGAGCATTCTCCAATCGAACTTCACCGCTTACGGGATCAGGGCGAAAAGCGGTTCATCCGGTCAATGCAATGCTTAATTACGGATACACAATTTTAGCTGGACGTATTGAGCGGGCATTGGTATTTGATGGTTATGATCCGGCAGCAGGTGCCTTGCATGTGCATTTGGATGGGCGAGCAAGTTTGGCTTGGGATTTAATCGAATTGTTACGTCCAACTTTGGATGAACAGTTGATTGGATGGATACAAACTCAGAAGTGGCGTAAACGGGATTTTGAGGTGAATGAAGAGGGTACGGTTTATCTCAGGCAACAGCTTGCGAGAGTTGTGGTTCAGAAGAGTTGGATTGCTGATGCTAAGATTAAGCAAGTTATTCGATGGTATGCAAAGCTGTTGATGGACGAGAGGAAAATTAGGTAACGATAATTGATAACCACTTATAATCTTTAAAAGGCGGTTCTTTAAATATTCAAACTACTTAATGCATATTAAAGAGTTAATCGAACGCTCTTAATACACTAATTCTAGGAAGCAGCTTAATACCTAAGAGGACTAAATGGAATCTTTAAATAAACAATATATTAAAGCGCTGTGTGAATTGCAGGAAGATAAATTTACGAAAGATATATTGAAACCATTGTTTGAATCTATGGGTTATGAAAGGGTTGACTTCAATGGAGGCCCATTTGAACGAGGTAGAGACTTAATCGCTCAAAGAAGAATTCCACCAAATAAAGAAATGTTTGTAGTATATGTGCAATCTAAACGTGTTTCATCAATCCAAAACACAAAAACAGCAGCTAAGTTATCACAGCTAATTCATCAACTAAGACAATGTTGTACAGGCGAACTAATTGATTTGACTGGACATAAATTAACTCCAAATCAAGTATATCTAGCTTGTCCAGAACAAATATCCAATAGATTATTAGATGAAATAAATTCACAGCTCCAAACTATGCCTTTAAAAATTTTATTTTATGACGGCCCCCAAATCATTTCGGACATAAAAATCTATAAGCCCGACCTACTTGATTTGCTGACAAATTTTGAAGATAAACTGACTTTAAATGGTGATTTAAATTTAAATAAAGAGCTTCTTTCTGCTCTAAAAAGTAAAAATGCTTCTCAATTTAATGAATATTATTGTGATTTAAGTTTCTTTGTGGGTTCTCTCGACAGCAACTTATTGTTACATATTGATATTGAATCAAAGGACGATAATCTGGACGTTAAGGAAGAAAGTTGGGATTTATTTAAGCGAGAGTGCAATGAAGTATATGAAAAACACAATATTAATTTAATTAAGGAAAATACTAGTGAGATTGAAGAAAAATTTAAAATAAAAAAAATAAATTATGATTCTAAAAAAAATCAACAAACTCGGAAATTATGTGAAAGCTTGGATGAAAAAATAACACTTCATTCAAAGCTTATAAACGAGGGGATTCAGGCTTTAACCACGAGTTTGAATGATCAAACAACACTGGCAAGGCAAAATCTTTCAAGTAAAGAGCTTTCGGAAAGAGAAGATATTGTTGCCTATCTTAAAAAGATATCATTTGACGATAAGCAGGAGATAATAAAAAAACTAAATTTTCAGGAGATTGCAATAAAAAATCCTTTCTATTCAGAAACTAATAAACTATTATCGTGGATAACGGAAAGGAAAAAATTGAAGTCACAGTTAGCAAATAAAAAATTACGTTTCATTGAACATCCATGTTATACGGTAAAGATAAATTCACAAGAGATAATTGAAAAAATAAAATTTTTAAAAAAACAGTATATTCAAGATATAGAGCTGATCAATGAAAACAAACTGAAACTTCCCGAGCTTAAGAATTTTTTGCACGAAACACAGCAAACCTTATCACTCTTAGCAAGATTAGATAAAGATGATTCGTTCTTAAAAAATAACTTTTTATTAAAAATGATTCAAACTGATCAAGATAGAGTTTCAATTTCGCCTCATGAAATATTTCTTACCGGTCATGATTTTGCTGTTTATGGTGGGGCAGGCGTAGGGAAATCAACAACATTAAAAGCTTATGCGACTTTAATAGCATCAGAAAAAAATAATAAAAATATAATTTACATTGCGCTCAATAAATTGGTTGATGAGTTTAAGCTATTAATGAATAAATCTTGCGAACAAGAATTATTAAAAAACAATCTCTTAATCAGACTAATTCTTTTGAGTAAAGGTTTATCATCTACTCCAGAGAATATAGAGAGAGCGAAAAAAGTCGTTTCTGATAATTCCACTCTCATTCTTGATGGGCTTGACGAAGTTTACAATACTATTCCGAACATAATCATAGCAATATCTCAATTTAAAATTAACCACCCAAAAACGCAACTTATTGTTTCGAGTAGAGATTGTGTCAGTTACTTAAATGAGATAGATTTTCTGGGTATTACACTTCTTCCATTTACCAAAGACCAATTAAATAGATTTATTCGAGGTTGGCTCAAAGATAGTAATAAAGCAGAGCATTTGATTCAGTCGATAAAAAATCGTGAATTATTCGAACATATCAAAACTCCTTTGCTTGCAACAATAACTTGCTCTCTCGTGGAAAAAGGGGTTAATGCACCATCAACTGAAAATGAAATATATTCTGAGCGACTTCGTTTGTTAACAGGGGAATATGATTTACATAAGAATATAGAAAGACAAAAAAATACAGGTGAATTACTTAGAAAGTGCGCCATGAAAATTGCGTATTTTATGCATACTAAAGGACTTAGGTCTTTAACTAAAGATCAAATGTTTATAGGTCTTCAATTAAGTCTCTCTGATATTTATACAAACGAATTGTTAGCAGAATGTTTGGAAGAATTAATAAATCCTTGCAATGTTATTATTCTTGACCATATTACATCCAAATATTCTTTTGGGCATTTCCGATTTCAAGAGCATTTAGCTTCGGTAGAACTTAAAACAAATAGAAATATTGATTTATCAGATTTAGTAAATACTGATTGGTGGAGAGGAGCGTTGGGATTATATTCTCAAGAGAATGATATTTCCTATCTTATAGAAGATACTTATCGTAAACATGGAAGTGTAAGAAAAGCAGAATTTACATTAAAACACATGATTAATAATAGTCCTAAACAACGAAGAAATGGATTGCTAAAACTTTTACAAGACTATATAAAATCTGATGATATGGATTTAACATTTCTGAATGAGATTCAGGATTATGTATACCCTCATCTCATAGATCGATATTGATACATCAAATCATGAAGCCTGATATATATTATTATGCCCTAACAAAATCTCCATAAAATTCTGAGTTAATAAAAAATATATCTGGGGCGTTTATACATTCACAATTACAGCATTTTTTTGCATACTGAAACAATCCTGAAATTCTTACGTTTTGTGACATTTTTTCCTGGCACCTCATACCCCGGGTATATCTACCCCCACCTGGTCAAGTAAAACCGGACACTCCAGTTAAGCGACTTTTTTGATTTTTTGTGTTTCTACCTCATATTGATTCGGACTTTTGTATCCCAAGTATGAATGCAGTCGATAGCTGTTATAAAACATGGAAATATACTAAAGTACATTTTGCTGTGCTGCATAGCGGGTTTGATAGTGGCGCCAGTGGACTCGCTCCTGCTTGAGGCTGCCGAAAAAGCTTTCTGCTACAGCATTGTCGTAACAATCACCAATACGGCTCATACTACCTATAAAGCCATGTATTTCCAGAAGCCGCCGGTATTCTTTACTGGCATATTGCGATCCGCGATCCGAATGTACTATCAGTCCTGCTTGTGGCTGGCGTTGCCAGATAGCCATTCTCAATGCATCATAAACCAGTCTCGCTTTCATTCTTGAATTCATGCTCCAACCAACTATACCTTCCTGGAAAACAAATCGATGACGACAGCCAGATACAGCCAGCCTTCCTGGGTCCAAATGTAGGTTATGTCGCCAACATAGACTTGATTCGGGGCTGCAACATCAAATTGTCGATTCAGCTTGTTCTCAAATACCGGTTGTTTATGATTGCTGTCAGTTGTAGATTCAATGGGTGAAAGCAACATCTAAATTATATAGTTTACTTTTTGGATTAAGCCCATGAATTATCAACCATCAAAACGAAATTCTACCTATACTCAACAGGAAACGATGTGGCATCTTTGGTCACAAGGAAAATCGTTAAGTGAAATGGGTCGTCAACTGAATAAGCATGCTGGTTCGGTTTTTTGTTATTTACAAAAATCAGGCGGGATAAAGCCATCAACGCCCAAACGTTCTACCAGGAATTTGTCTTTAAAGGAGCGTGAAGAAATATCACGCGGCATCGCTGCCAACTTATCGCTTAGAGCCATCGCCAGAGATCTCAATTACGTGAAATCAATCGTAATAGCGGCCTGTCGAAATACCGTGCGGTTTCAGCGGATAGACAAGCCTGGAATAGAGCTAAACGACCGAAATCTTGTAAGCTTGCTGACAAGATACATTTACGAAATATCGTTTCAGATAAGCTTGCGAGCAAGTGGTCGCCTGAACAAATTTCGGGTTGGCTGAAACAGAGGTACCCTAAATCAGCTGCTATGCATATTTCGCATGAAACCATCTATAAAACGCTGTTTATACAAGCTCGCGGCGCTTTAAAAAGAGCTGCTTCGACAGCTCAGAACTCAACGGGTGATGCGCCAATCTAAATATTTAAATACCAAAGGTAATTCACGAGGCGGTATTATTGATGCCGTATCCATTCATGATCGCCCGCCAGAGATGAACGATCGAATGATCCCAGGGCACTGGGAAGGTGACCTAATATGTGGGACACAAAAATCATTAACCTGGGATCGAGAGATGGAATTAGCGCAACACACTCAGGCAATATCTGCCGAAAAAAACCAATCTATCGGTTTATACTCAGAAGCAACTCGAACTGATCGCAAAAGAGCTAAATGAACGTCCCAGAAAAACATTGAATTTCTTATTCCCATTACAGAAAATTTCAGCAGTGTTGCAATGACCGGTTGAATCTACAGCACACTTTTTTATAAAATCACGCTCTATCTTCACTTCTGCTAATTCCCGCTTAACTCTGGATAGCTTCTAACTCAAGTTCAGTCAGCGGCTTCTGATACTTGCCTACTGCAGCGAGTTCTCCTCGTTTGTGAGCATAAACCCAGTTTTTTAGTGTCCCCCGGGGTAACGACAGACGTTTTGCTGCTTCAACCAGAGTCAATCCGCTTTCTTTGAAAAACTTAACTGATTCCTTCCGAAATTCCTGACTATATTGTGTGCGGGGTAATTCCATCTTCATCCTCCATTTCGTGTCTCCATTTTATGAAACTTTGGACTCCTTGAAAATCAGCAGACCTCACACGACCAAGGAAAGACCTTTAGAACCATCATCACCACGCTTGATGAGTTGGGGTATGACTGCCAGTGGCAAGTGCTTAACAGCAAAAATCACAGAGTACCCCAAAACCGTGAATGGGTGTTCATTATCGGACATCTTAGAGGAACACCCCGACCCCAAGTATTTCCTTTCGGATACGATAGCGAATCGCCTGATGAGCTATCAAGACAATGTACAAACACCCTTACCGCCCGTTATTACGGGGGGCAAGCCAACGGAACGTACATCACTGAAAGTAAATTCAATGCACAAGAAATCAATCAGCTTAACCAACCCAACCACTCAAACGACCGAGTGTATGGTGCAGACGGCATAAGTCCAACACTAAACACCATGCAGGGTGGAAACAGACAGCCGTTTATTCAGCAAAAAGCACATAGCTACAATAACGGTGGGAAGAAGTTTATTGCACCAACACTCACAAAAAATTCTTACGAACACAATAATCGAGACCTTTGCACGGTGTCATGAGCGGTACGAGAATAAGGCAAAAATTTGCGAAAAAGCGGAGTTTACACGAGGTAAATGAGCATTTTTCGCAAATTTTTAACGCAATTATCGTGCCGCATAGTAACCGTGCAAAGGTCTCTAATCACGTAAATGCGATTCGACGCTTAACCCCAATCGAATGCGAAAGGTTGCAAGGATTTCCCGACGGTTGGACTTACGGTATTAGTGATTCACAACGCTACCAGTGCTGTGGCAATGCTGTAACGGTGAATGTGATCAGAGATATTGCTGAAAGGTTGCTAAAATGAGATACGAAAAAGGCAACTTCATCACCGTACCCAACAAGAACGAGCTGAAAAAGCTAGATGCTCAATCACAAGTATTATTCATGTGGTTATGCTCATTCACTGACGAGAAAGGTCAATGCTATCCGAGCGTGAACCGCCTCGCTGAATGTTGCGGACTATCACGCAAAACCATTATCGAAAGAGTCAAAGTTTTAATTGATAAAGGTTTTCTCACCAAATTTCACCGTTTCATCGAAAACTCTCAGCAAAGCAACCTTTACCAAATTCACTTATAGCCTAATGTGCCAGATACCCCCCGAGTGCAGGGACAGGGAAAAAGGTAGTGCAACTGGTACACCCCCCCTAGTTCACCTGCTACAGACAGAACTAAAACCAATGAATTAAATTTAAATCTCTCCGGGATTTATTCCCCGCCCCTTGGGGCGTAATATATTTGCGTGAGCGAATATATACATAAGAGCCATAATGAAACAGTGCTGCTTTATCATCTGGTGTTTCCGGCGAAATATCGCCGCGCCGTATTTGATGAAGCTGTGGACGGGGTGTTGCGGGATGTCTGTTTAGATCTCGAACGGCGTTACCAGTTGAAATTCATGGAGATTGGTACAGATAAGGATCATGTGCATTTTCTGGTGCAGTCGGTTCCCGCATACAGTGGGACAAAACTGGTGACACTGATCAAGAGTATCACGGCGCGGGAGGTATTTCGCTTATGTCCTCATGTGAAGAAACAGTTGTGGGGCGGGGAATTCTGGACTGATGGTTATTTCGTCAGTACAGTTGGCCGTCATGGCGATGAGGACACAATAAGAGATTACGTTAAAAAGCACGGAGATGTCTATCAGCAGTTATACGAAGACAGACAACTCGCTCTCTTCTGATACCCCGCTGCTTGCGGCGGGGTTGTTCATTGAAATTCAAAGAAACGATTAAGGGAATATTCAAATGAAAATAAAAGAGCAAATTCCGAGACAATTTAATTTACTCTTTTTTGTAACTACTTGTTTTTTATGGTGCCGACACCAAGAATCGAACTCGGGATCTTCTGATTACAAAACTTATTTACAAATTTCAGTTACATATAAATCAATCACTTACAATGCTTGCCAAGCATAAAAACTGTCTCACACAACCACAAACGGTGACACTTACAGAGTAGTTTGGCACAAATTTGGCACAGTCAATTCCGCATCTTATTTCATTCTCGCATAACGATGTTCCTTTAATAACTACCATTAACACAAAATACCTAAGATCATTCTTCCCAAGGATTGATGACGGGCACTCCGGAAGCGACAAAAGGCGCAGTATCTCGCGTCGCTATGGTGAATCCATGTACGATCGCGATTGCGGCAATCTGACCGTCTGCCACAGAGATGAGGCGACCATTAGTCCTAGCTCGACCTACTATGGGCGCATATGCTATCGCAGCCTGTTGATCGAATGATAGTATGCGCCCCCCAAACAGCCTCTCCATCAGTTTCCTTAATGCGGCATCAAGTCCTTCTTTACGCTTTCCATCTGGAAGGATTTCAATGCCGACAAGCAATTCGGAAAGGCTTGTTGCTGTCAGATACAGTGTCTCGGCTGTTTGCCGATCAAGCCAAGCTTGAACGGCGGGATTGCCGTTGGGTTTCATTGGCTCGGATATGACATTCGTATCCAGAACGATCATTCGAAAACTGCTGGATCAGTCGGCGTCTGATCACGAGTGTCATTAAAATCAAGCCCCTCAAAGGATTGCCCAAAAGCAGCGAGTTCAGATCCGATTCTGACACGCGTCCTAGGACGCACTGCATCTTCCAGAATTTCCCGGATTTCAGCTTCGGTGCTACGTCCATGCTGAGCAGCACGCAGCTTAAGCGCGCGATGCGTTTCTTCGGGCAAATTGCGAACAGTAACAACAGACATTTGACTTCACTCCTTATTATGTGAAATCAATGATAGCATATATCAAGGAGTGACATCAATTCTAATTCATACTCATCCAAAGTGCTGTAACGGCGTTATTCGAAACACTGCGTCTGGACATCCGACACTACCGGAATGTGAAGAAAAGGGCCAAGGCCAGGCGTGCTTTGAAGCGCTTGAGAACGATTGCAGGCATCTTGATCCGGGAGCTGAAAAGAGAGCTGCCGCAACACAGCCTGTTTGAATGCATCACCCAAGTCTTCATCTTGCAAATTATAAACGTCATTGCCGAGTAGAGTATTCGCACCCATCAATTGGGGCCCTGGTCCACCAGAATTTGTATTTTTATACATACCAAATTCATCTTTATCTATATAGCTCATATTCATCTCCGTTTAGTTATTGAATGAAACAGAGTTATGAAGGTAAAGAAGAAAGCTATCTGTATGGCATCACACAATAAGTATAGGGAAGTGATAAAATCCGTTAGGTAGGGTGAATCTTGGATTCATTTTTTCTTATTAAGATATTGATTAATATTAATATAAGATTTCATGAAGTAAATGCTACTCCCATCTTGAAATGTGTGTGCCTCTCTAAAAATGATTTCTAAAGTAGTTAATAAGAATATTTCACTTTATGAAGGCGTGCGTAAATATCTATACTTTATCAAAGCAACCAGGGGGACTCATTGGAGTTCTCCAGTTACCTTACTGATAATTTTCTGCGTTACAGATAACCCATAATAAAAAACCAGTACGCATGACTTTTGAATGCCAAAAGGTGCGCACTGGTATGAGTCAGGCACCAGCTAACATGGCTTAGATAACTGGCAAACTGATGAGACTAAGAACGAAACATGTTTTATAACGATTCAATTATATTTGCGTTGACAATCCTCCAATAAGTAATAGAGCATTTTTAATCTCTGCGGGTTTAATTCCCCGCCCCCTTGGGGCGAAAGCTGGTTGAAAACCAGCAGATTGTAGAGCGCAGTTAATACCCCGCTGCTTGCGGCGGGGTGCTTTATTTCAGCAAGTCAGTTTTTTACATTGAGCAATTCAGTGCAAGATTTCAGAAGCTTTTACCAAGTAGAATGAAAAAGCCTGCATTAGAGCTGGCCAGTTTTCAATTGTTGTTACAAATCAATTAGGCTTGTTATTAGTATCCGGTTTCTTGTTATTTGGTTGTTTGTTATCGGGAGCTTTATTATCAAGCTGTTTGGTTTTATTATCAGCTTGTTTCATCTTACGTTCTTGTGCATTAATTTTATTTTCTAAAGCATCTAGCTTCTGATCTGCTGCTTGATTGCAAGTTTTCAAAGATTCAAAGTCATTTGTTTTTTGCATGCAATTTAGACGTCCTTCCAAAATCTGTATCCTTTCTTTTACATTTCCTATTTCTCGATTTTTTTCAGGTTGAAAATCTGCGTCCTGTTCAACAGCAGACATTATAGGTGAAGAAAAAATTAATCCCACAGTAATCATCAATAATAAATTGAATGTTTTCATATCAATATCTCCAAAATTTACATTATATTTAAAGTCACACATAAAAGTGCAGTTTAATAATGCCTAGTAATTTAAAGACCATCTGTGCGATAGAAAACATAAGTAAGATTCTTCGATTCCGAACGGGTTTTTATTCAATTACTTACTACTGGAAGATTTGCCAAACAATCAAGTTTTTTTATCCTTGATTCATGCCTTTCTTCAGTTTTCGCCGCAGTTAATATCTTGTCACTCACATTTCACAGGGTTGGCTATAGATAACAAAAAACCAATAAACTTATTATTTATTTATGTTTTTCGGTATTTATGAGTGTTGGTGGTAGTATTTTTGGGAAGGCGTCATTCACACTCGATCAATAATATATTGTAATTAAAATAGTTTATTTTTCACGATTAAAAAGTTACTACATTTCTTACCACATTTTTTTAATCGCTGCCCGGTTTTTAGGCAGTTTCTCTGCATAGTTTTTAATCACTCTGTAGGTATACCCCCCCTTCAAAACTCCCGCACATAAAAATCTGATTAAGCGAACGGTCTATAAGTCATTAGCCTTAGACTTTTGCATCCCCCCCTATAAATTACGCGGTTATGCACAGATAAATAGGCGAACGGTCTGGAAGCTAAAAGCTATAGAGATTCAACTCCCCCCTACCTTTAATTCTATTTTTTGCGAGTGATGTCTAGGCGCGGTACTGGAAACAAGAAGCTGTAGAGAATTAACCCGCCCCAGTACCAGCAGTGGGCAGGTAGTCAGTGCATGATTCCGGTGCAATCAGTACACGTTCTCCAACATAGAAAGCCTCAAGCATAGGATGATGCTGGCCACAAACAAACCGGAATACCGGACGTTTATCGGTAAGGATTTTTTCCATGCTGATGTGTTTACATCCTTGGCAGCTTATTCCCTTATTGGATGATTGAGTGAAGGGATAAATAATTCTGTATGGATCAATGCCGTATTTCTGACAGGTCATCGCCCATGTTCTGACTTGTTCGGATTGAGGCATGGTTTGAAGCTTTATGATTTGTTCCATAATCTCATCCTTGCTGGCTGTAACTTTATTACAACAGGTAAGCAATAAGCATATCGCAATCGGATGCACCGGATGTGTTTCCGTGGCGCAATAATTATCTGAAGCCCCGCCTTCAACGGGCGGATTATTTCCCTGTTCTAGTCCTACCCCCTTATTTTTTAGTGGGGCAGGTGGGGCGAGTGGGGCGGAATCGCTGGAACCATTATGACTATTGGTTTGTAGCTGCCCTACTTTTTCAGAATCGACACCCAAAGCAGTAGGGCGCGCCCTACTTTTAGGGGGAATTGCTGCATTTTCAATGTTATTTTCCGCCCCAATCAGCACACCCCAATCAATCATTTTCATCACCCCAGATTGTGGGGAGTATGTGAAAAATACGCTTTCTACCTTCACCCGGTAAATTAACTTTCGGCTGCATGTGTTTACCATCGCCCTTCATATAACCCAACCCAATCAGCAATCGCGCAACCGCCCGATAATCAACACCCTTGCATATCTCCGCTTTGAACACCTCCGGATAGCAGTAATACTCAAGATTACCCTCAGCATCCTTATCCCGGAAACCCGCTTTATTCAAAGTACGAGGGGCATGATTATCATCTACAGGCGCCCGTCCTATATCAGTAAACCTGGCTTCCCCATGCAGTTCCAGGAAATGCCGCACCTGTTCGATCATCGTTCGTTCTTCCTTGTTGCCTTCACCACCGAATGCATGCAGCCATGCCTTAAAGCAGGTGATGGCGGCCTGCATTGCTTCCCCTGGCTGCCATCCGGTAATGCCCCAATCGGTAGCTAATTCACCCGCAGCACCGGCAATGGCAAACCGTGCCGCTACTCGCTGCGCTTGCCCGCTGGCTGCATTGGTCAATGTCGCTTTTTCAAACTTCAATCGCGCATCAGCTAAAGAATCACGTAAGGATTCACGATTCTTGAGCACCTGTTCAATGAAAGCAGGGAAAGCGGTACCATAATATTTATTAACTGCCAGCCCCAAGGCTTTGGCGAATTCATGGCCGTTATCGAAACCGTGCAGATTCTCAAAGCAACCCAAACCTTGCCCGGCATCGGCTGGAATATCGGCCATGCGTAACTCAGCCCCGGCGGGTGTTTTTTTGTTTGCTTCCGCCACATGCTGGCTTAAACTCAATTCACCTGCGGATAAAAACAACAACCGCCACTTGGCCGTATTGCGTGAGCCCCCATTCTGGTTTGCCCTAACCTTGGCCTGACCATTGGCCAGCATGTAGGCGGACTCACCGGCAATTCTGGCATCGATCATTTTCAATTCATCTAATGTCAGAATTGCATCACAGTGGGATAGGGCAGTGCTTTCCAGTCCGTTATCCGTTGACCGCCACCGCTGTAAATACTCCGGTGAACCGCACACGCTACCGGCCACATATAACGCACTGGTTTTGCCGCTCGATGTGGTACCCCGGTAATGAAAGCCACCTGATTCCATCTCTATCAAATGCAGCAACGGCGCAGCGAATGCAATCGATACTGCGAAGGTTAAACGGCTATTCCCTACGCACAAGGCGGCTACATGTTCGCGCCATTGCTTCAGTGTGCCACGCTGCCGGAACAGATTGGAATCAGGGCGGTTATCGCTGAATAACCACTCATCATCGGATTGACCGATAGAACCATCCGGCAATACAAAAACCAGATCATCATTGACACCATGCCAGCCGGTACGGTTAGTAGTCCGGGCGCGTTTCTCAGTGTCTTGTGTTTGCAAGTATTCAATGACTAATTGCCGGGCTTTGGGCGCAATGGTCAATCCTTCGGATAACAGGCGGCTTGAAGCATCCAAACCATCGCCATTAAACGAACGGGCAGGGATAACCAATCGCTTGACTTTATTATCCGGATCGGAAAAACGTACCAGCGTACCCCATTCCCTGGAATCGACATCACGCGCCAATGCCAGCACTTCCAACCGTGCACATACCTTGCGGCGGCGATACGTTCCATCTTTGTTTTGTTCAACGTATAGAACGGCATCATCAACTAGCATGAAACTTTTTTGAGGAATTTTCTCTTGCTGTTCATCAGGCTGGCCGATGGGGTTTTTATTAACGGAATCAGACGATATAAAAATATCTTCCCGATTCAGCAACAGATTGAAATGCGAAGCTTCCAAGCCACGTTCAACCAGATCAGCCGCATCATCACCGATGGCCAACGGTTCACCTTTTGCCAATACCGGCTTACGGTTTGAGCCTTCCCCTATCCATTCCGGATTAAATGACAAATCTTCAGTATTCAAAACCCGAACCGAATGCGCACCCGCAGCCGTTAATTGCTTCATTAAATCATTGGCAGCTTTCTTACCGGCCAGATCGTTATCCGGGAAGATCACGCAATCACGTCCGGCAAGCGGGGCATAATCGGATTTGCTTACAGCCTGGCTTCCACCTTGCCAGCACAGTAGCGGATGATCGGGCAGCAGCTTTTGCAGGGCTTCCGCTGCCTTCTCACCTTCGACAAACCAGCAATCAGCATCAGGATATTGCAGCAATCCCGGCAACCCATAGAGCGGGCGTAAGCCTGGTGGTGCCGTGAACCGCCATTTATGCTTGCCGTCTTTCTCCCAAAGTGTCAACGGTGAGAATTGTTTTTTCTCACCTTCCGGTTTGTCATACCGGTCATGATAAAAATTAATGCAACCATCTTTATCATGATAGGGATAGCGTTTTGTTGGTTTACCGTGTCTTGGGTGTGCAGCCGGTGGCTTAGGTGCATCGTTTGGCACCGGCATTACACATTGCCAGCCGTCACCATTACCATCCGGCGGAACCGTGGTAGCGTTCGACTCTTTCTTACTGAGTGATGGTTTACTATTGCCGGATAATTTGGAATTGCTTCCGGCGCGTTTTGGCGGGTTGATTTGTTCCGGTTCAATCCCCAGAAATGCGGCCAGCCGCCCGGCTGCTTTAGATTGTGATTCACTTTCCAAATAAGCAACCAGGCTGACCAGATCAAGCCCTTTATCACCGGTGGCGAAGTCTGACCATTTGCCGGTATGAAGATTGATCGAGAACGAGCCCGGCTGACTGTCCGATCTTTTGGGGTTCAGCGGCAGGTATTCGTCACCTTCACGCCTGCCACCGGGTAGCCAATGACTTAATATGGCATCGATGCTACCCAGCGCAGCGGATGCAACCTGTTTAATGTAGGTTATTTGCACCATTATTCTCTTAAATTATTCATGGTTAAACTTCCTCCATTACAGGTTGTTTTTTCTAGCAGAAAATTTGATCACTTCGCTTTTCTCGGGCTTTTTCCTTTCAGGTTTCTTGAGGATGAGGAGTACGGTTTTCTGAACCAATGCAAATTCATTGTCCTGCAATGGTCTTAGGAAGTCTGAGAACTCTTCATACCAGTCCCTGAGCGCATAGCCTTTCCTGCGTTCTGGATCGATGTGTGAGACGTTGGCGGGTGTTGCGATGGGTGAAACTGATTTGGATTTACGGCGTGCGGACGTACTTTTTGATTGAGCAGCCATGATTGGCCTCCTTCTAGATTTGTTGAATTTAACCCTTGTTGAGAGGGCGACCGGGTACTTCAACACCGCTAGAAGACGGCTTGCAACTTTCCCGATTCGCATCGGTATTTTATCGTTGCCCACTACCCGGCCATTAAAAACTATGGGCGTAAAAAAACCACGACTATCGGGCGCGGAGCTTTCCGCTTCTAGAGGTGTGTTGAGCACCTGAGCAAAAGAATAATCCCTGTAAGGGGGTGAAGTCAACGGGAACATTTTGAACGCCTCCCGTTTAACCGGCGATCAAACCAATTACAGAACTCTTTAGCAGCAAGATGTTCTTTTCTGATATGGTTAGGATGATCCTTAAGCCACGCCTTCAACATTTGCTCAGCAGTAGAACCACGGGCAGGCGGTGAAATTCTGCACGCGCATCCTTCGCTGTGCAGCCTATGGGTTTCAATTATTCTATTTACAGGCGCAAAATTATTCATATCTTTATGCCTTTGGATGTTTGCTGGATGCCGTGTTGATTTGATCATGAATCCATTGCTGCACCTCAAATTCGCGCCAGCGGCTGGCTGTGCCGATCTTTACTGGTTTGGGGAATTTACCTTCTTTCATTAACTGATATAGAAAGCTAGTTTTAAAACCGGTCTGGAATTCGACTTCAGCAAGACATAAGAGCCGTTCAAGCTGTGATGTCGATTGATGTTTTTTTGGCTGCAACTGCTGTTGCGGAGTGGATATAGTTTGATTCATTAGTGCTCCTTAACGTTATATACATGGCCGTATTCCTTGGCACGGAATACTTGTTAAGGAATGTAATGATTTGGAATAGGTATTTCGAGAAGCTTGCCTATCTATTTATACTGACTTAGCTCTTTTCTTTTCGTGGGACTTAAACTCTTTGGTCAATAAGTGCTTCCTGATCGATTCATGAGCTTTATCAGGGAAAGCAAGGTTTTCTCTAACTAACCGAGCTAATAGCGAAGCGGATGTATTTACAGGGTTATTCTGCCTAATGCGCTCGGCCTCTTTTTCCCAGTCTTTCTTGTTTTTTTCAGAATACTTGGTGCAAGATTGTTGCAAGCTTTTGATTCTCTTATTATCTTTTGCTATAACTATCTTTGCCAGCTCGACCAGCGGCTTATCATTCTGGTAATTTCTCTCAATAATCGCTAATTCTCTTTCTAGAACAATTATTTGTTTTTTGTATCGAAGAGCACCATTTGATTTACATGTGCTTCGAATTGGTTCGAATAAATTACTAAAACAATTTTCTGTGTTATTTGAAATTGGAGATAGTATTTTAAAAATATTCACTAAAGCATCAGGAATGCTCGCAGCTTCAATTCTTCTGGCAAATCTCCCAGGCTCAAGCAATTCTTTAATTTGATCCGGCAATTCAGGAGTAGTTATTTTTCTAATGTGGTCAGAAAGATCGATAGGATCATTAAGCATATACCACCCCTTCAAAGTGCCCCCTTCAAGGTAAGTCACCCCAAGGCGGTGAAGGTCTCCGCTTTTCGCCTGGCCTAGCTATGGGATGATGAAATTATTCTAACCTAAAACCCGATTTCTAAATTTGTAATTTTCCTAGTTATTAGGTAATCCTCCCCAGGATTTGACTGAATTGATCAATTTAAAACGTAAAGTAACGGATAAAAATGCCGCTATTTATCATTTTGATTGCAAGGAACATCCATAAAATGCCTCCATTTTCCAAAGCACGCGAAGTTCATCAAGCGCGCATTAAGCAATAACAATTACGCATTCCCGAATATTTTTGGGATACATCATAGTCAGCAATCAATTGTAGCAATCACCAATCAATAGCTGGAATAGGGATAGTTATGTCATTAAGTTTTATAAAAAACAATCATTCACTAAGCTCAATTTTGTTTTTTCTTTTGACATTTTTAACTCTAGGATTCAAATCAGCTTTGGTCAAAGCTGAAATATTTTCTTATCCTGCGCAGCTTGAAGGATGTTGGGTTCCAATTTTTGGAAATAACTCCACTCCTATCAAATCAACTTGTGAGGCTTCAATATCTCCAGGTTGGCCTAATTTCCAGTGTAATCCAAGTAAAGTAACTGTACTGCAAACAATTTCATGTAGCGGTTTTGATACCACTACACAATCAAATTTTACATGGAGCAATCTTAATGCATACCCATTATATACATGTTTGTATGGAGGAAAAAAAGCTTCATGGCTTTATGAAGGGGGCATTGAATTTACTCCATTTTCTTGCGACATTAATAGCACTTCTGAAAAAATAATTTCTACCAAAAACCTGGGTAATCATTCAACCTGTGATTCGATAGGAAACCCGGTACACCCCAGAACCGGCAATAAAAGCACCACTGAGTCAGACTATAATTCTACGTCATTTGACTTTACCCGCTATTACAACAGCCAACAAAATAAGCTCGATCGCAATATCGGCATTCAATGGCGCAATAACTATGGTGGCCGGTTAGTTTTAAACCCGACAGCAACACCTCCCATTACGTTTGCAGAACGCCCCGATGGCAGAACGATATTCTTCAGACTTAATGGTGGTCTATGGGTAGGTGATGGTGACATATCCGACAAGATCATTGAAGTTCCCAGTAGTGGCTGGCAGCTAACCACAGCCGACGACACGATCGAAACCTACAATACTTCAGGTAAATTACTCTCCATCACCGATCGTAATGACCGCACGCAAACACTGAGCTATGACACCTATGACCGTTTAGCGACTGTCACCGACGATACCGGTCGCACACTGAGCTTTACTTACGATGGTTCCAGTCGCATTGCGACCATGACTGATCCGGGCAATGGCGTGTATCAATATGCTTATGACACCAACGGTAATCTGACTTCAGTTATCTATCCCGATGCTAAAACCCGCACCTATCATTACAACGAACAAGCCTATACTGGCAATACCAATCTACCCAATGCACTGACCGGCATCACCGATGAGAACGGGGTGCGCTATGCAACCTATACCTACGATACGCAAGGCCGGGCGGTGGTAACCGAACACGCAGGAGGTGTTGAGCGCTATGTGTTGGGTTACAGCACCGATGGCAGCAATACCATCGTCACCGATCCCTTAAACAGCCAATACACACATAATTTCCAAACCATCCTGGGTGTAGCCAAAAGCACCGGCCAATCGCAACCGGCGGGCTCCGGTTGCAATGCCGCATCTTCCGCGATCACTTATGATGTGAATGGTAATGTCGCCAGCCGTGCCGATTTCAATGGCAATAAAACCTGTTATGTGTTCGATCTGAACCGGAATCTGGAAATTGCCCGGGTTGAAGGTTTGGACAGCAGCAGCAACTGCCCGGGGGACGTAATCGGCTATAACCCTGCTGCCAACAGCAGCGAGCGTAAAATACTCACCGAATGGCATGTGAATTACCGCCTGCCGGTCAAAATCACCGAAGCCGGACGGGAAACCAGCTATGTCTTTGACACCCACGGCAACGTCACGCAGTATCAGATCAAGGATACCGCGACCAATGCCAAGCGCATATGGAATACCAGCTATGTCTATCACACCGGCATCCCCGGCGTGATCGTGCAAAAAACCGAGAACGGCCCGCGCACCGATGTGACGGATGTCACCACCACCGACTATTACGCACCGGATGCCGCCTGTACTGGCGGTCATCTGGGTTGCCGTGCGCAAGTGGCCAGTATCGCCAACGCATTGGGCCATGTCACCCAGATCACACGCTATAACGCCCACGGCCAGCCAGAGGAAATCATCGATCCCAACGGATTGACTACAACACTTACCTACGATGTCCGTCAACGGTTATTGAGCCGCACGGTTGGAGCCGAGATCACCAGCTACCAATATGACAACGCCGGACAACTTAAAAAAATCATCGCTCCGGACAGCAGTTTCCTAAGTTACACCTACGATGCCGCACACCGCTTGACCGGTATTGCCGATAATCTCGGCAACCGCGTGCAGTATACCTTGGACAATAGGGGCAACCGTACCCAGGAGCAATGGTTCGATCCGCTCAATAACGTCACAAAAACCCAGCAACGCGAATACGATGCGCTAAGCCGTCTATGGAAAGATATCGGCGCACAAAGCCAGACCACGCAGTATCAATACGACGCGCAAGGCAATCTGAAGCAGATCATCGATCCGTTATTGCATACCGCCAGCTATCAGTTTGATGCACGCAACCGCCTGACACAAATCACCGATGCGGCCAGCGGTATCACCGGCCAAATGCAAGATGCGCTGGATCAGATCACGCAGGTATCCGATCCGCGCGATATCGACACCGTATACACCTACAATGGTTTAGGCGACGTCATGCAGGAAGTATCCGCCGATCGCGGCACCATTGATTACACCTACGATACCGCCGGTAATCTCAAGACGGTGACCGATGCGCGCGGCGTCAAACATACCTATACCTGGGATGCGATTAACCGTCCCACCAAGCGCGCCCACGTCACTGTGAGCGGCGTTCCCGGCGTGGCCGCATTGATCTGGAGCTACGATACCGGAACCAACGGTATTGGCCGTCTGACCGGCATGTCGGATGAATCCGGTTCAACCAGTTTCAGCTATGACCTGCATGGCCGATTGCTCAACAAAACCCAGATCGCCAAAAGCGGCACCAGCGACTACACGCAAACGCTGGAATATCAGTACGACAGCTTTGGTCGCACGATACAGATGACTTATCCTTCCGGCACGCAGGTAACCACCGCTTATGGTGCCGACGGCCGCCCGAATGAAATCCGGGTCAATGGCAATGTGTTATTGAGCAATATCGTCTATCAACCGTTTGGCGAGCCCAAAAGCTGGGTGTGGGGTAATAACCAGGCGTATGCGCGTAGTTTCGATTCCGACGGTAGAATCAAAACCCATCGTGTGGACGGCGATACCCGCACGCTGATCTATGATGCCGCCAGCCGCATCATCAACACCGTCGACACCAACCCGGTATATAACCGCACCTATGATTATGACGCATTGAATCGGCTGACCAGCCAATCCGACAACACCAGTTTCTTACTGTGGGGTTATGACGCCAACAGCAACCGCACCAATGCGCAATTCGGCAGTGCCAATCATCTCTATACTGTGGCGACTGACAGCAACCGTTTGCAGAGTGTCGCAGGGCCGGTGATGAAAACGTACACCTATGATGCCGCCGGAAATCCGTTGAGTGATGGCGTCACCACCTTTACCTGGAATGTTGCCGGCAAGCTTTCAACCACGGTCAATAACGGCAAGACGCACACGTACCGATACAATGCTTTGGATCAACGCGTCAGCAAGAATGGCCCGCTGAGTTCTAAGTTTACTTTCTTCTATGACGAAGCCGGGCAATTGATCGGTGAATACCGCGACAATTCGACCACCGCCACACCGACGGATGACTGGCTGGTCAGACAGGAAACCATCTGGCTCGAAGACATTCCGGTGGCCGTGATCCGCAAACCCACCGCAACCGGCCCGATTCAGACTTACTTCATCCATGCCGATCATCTCAACACCCCGAGAGTGATCGTCAATCAGAGCAACAATGCGGTGTGGCGTTGGGAAAACACCCACGCCTTCGGTGCCAACCTGCCGGATGAAGACCCGGACAATAATAGCCAATTATTCGAATATCATCCCAGATTCCCGGGGCAGTATTTTGATAAGGAAACCAATCTGCATTACAACTATTTCCGATATTATGAGCCTGAAACTGGGCGGTATGTCTCGCCTGATCCCATTGGGCTTGCGGGTGGGTTGAATGCTTACCTTTATACAACTGCAAATCCACTCAGCTATATCGATCCATACGGTTTGTTTGAGTTACCTGTTTTATCTCAGGGCTTTGTAGATGCCACCGCAGGCTTTGGTGATGCCATTAGCTCTGGATTTGGATTATTTAACACAAGCTTGTCTGAATTGGCTCGAAAAGCAATAGACGTAAATGATTCTGTTAATCAGTGTTCAACTGCATATTCGAATGGTCGATATGCTGGTTATGGATTAAGTTTTGGTTTAGGTGGATATGGTCTGGCAAAAGGAGTAATGGCATTGGGTCCCGGAGGCAGAGTAATTGGTCACCCTGCTTATGGAGGAAAGACTATAGATGGGCTTCGTAGTGGTGAAATTAGATTTGGTTGGAGTCGTAATAATGGGCCTACTTTGAGATTAGGTGTCAGAAATAGGCATTTTGATATTGTTAAATTGAGATCATCTAAGCAATAAGGAGTAACTATGAAATTCATGTTTCACATGCACGATGTAATAAAAATCCCGGGGAAAATATTTGAGGATCTTTCCTTAGAGGAGGTGGCATTGATGATAGAGGCGGATTCGTCCATATCACCGAATGGAAATAATTATTTTGCTAGTTGTGCATTAGATGAGTTTCTACATAACACCAAATTGGAACGAGAGGATTTGAGGAAATTACAGGAAGAAATTCTGAAGCATATTTATATTGAACTTCCGGGATTAAATGAAAAGAAGATAAATACTGATTATCTGATGGCAATGGTGTCCAGATTAAGGGCAGCTCATAAAATTTAGAAAGAGGACTTACGAGGGATTAAGAAGTGCAGGTAAAAATGACGCAGAAATTAGGGCTTCTGCTGGAAGAACAAATTTCCCTCTAAATGTGATTGGAGCGCAAGCTAGTGTTGGAGGCGCAATATTGTTAGGACTATCAAATTGTGGATGTTCGCAATGAAAACGTTTATAGATATAAAAAGTTTCCTAATTTTTATTATCATAGCGACAGTCGGAGGAGGCATACTAAGTAAGTTTACAGAATTAAATTTCTTAGTAGCTTGCTTAATAGTCGGAGGGGCTATTTTTATTAATGGTATATTAATAAAAATACTTAAAGATTAGAAATTTATTCAGTTTCTGCGATTAGCCTTATATTTTAGTACGAAGATTGAGGACAAGTCTCGAATTGAGAGTATTGCTATAATTTTTGGTGACTACTTTACCAAAATGCCGTTGTTACTGATAAAGCGCATATGTGCAAATACAATGCCTTTGGATCAGCGGCATACGATTGAATATGAACATTTCAACCAATTGTTTGGCAACGGTATTACACTTGCAACTCTCTTAATTCCCTTGTGTTGACAGGCGGCACCAGGAACTTTCCGCGCTGCATTTTCACTTCAATTACGCTACAAAATTACAAAATTTGGAGCGCATATCGGCCCTAAAAATACCGCAATCCCCCCTAAAAGTAGGGCGCGCCCCACTGCTTTGGGTGTCGATTCTGGAAAAGTAGGGCAGCTACAAACCAATAGTCATAACGATTTCAGCGATTCCGCCCCACTCGCCCCACTTGCCCCACTCAAAAAACAGGGGTAGGACTAGAGCAAGAAAATCATGATGCAAAAATCAAATGGATTTTCCAAATAACGGAATGACATCTGCACCTTTTTCTATTGCTTCTAAATGGTCACTCCACCATGTCATGATTCTTTTCCGTTCCGGTAAATATTCAGCCCGGTTATATGCACCCCGTACTTCATTCTTTTCACCGTGTGCCAATTGACGCTCAATGGCATCGGGACTAAATAACCCGGATTCATTCAATGCAGTGGATGCGACAGCCCGGAAACCATGCCCGGTCATTTTGCCTTTATATCCTAAACGGTAAAGTGCAAAAAGTAATGTGTTATTGCTGATGGGTTTGTTAGGATTGCGTCCGGGTAACAGGTAACGACTATCACCGGCGATGGTTTTTAATTCAGTCAGTATGCTCAATGCCTGGCGGGTGAGGGGTACTACATGTTCGTTCCTCATCTTCATTCGTTCACTGGGAACAATCCATAGCGCATTATTTAAATCAAACTCTGCCCACAATGCCCTAATCAGTTCGTTGGTGCGCACAAAGGTTAAAGCCAGCAATTGCAATGCAAGCTGTGTTTGCTTATCCCCTATCTTTTCATAGGTAGCTATTGCTCGTAATAAATTTGGTAACTCTTCAGGTTTGACAGCCGCCTGATTCTTTTTCTTGTGTGGCGTAAGTGCGCCCCTCAAATCAGCAGTAGGATCACGACTACAACGACCCGTTGCCACGCCATAGCGAAATACCTGACCACACATCCCAAGCACTCTATGCGCCAGGTCATAAGAGCCACGATGTTCAATGATACGGATCATGTTGAGTAATTGCGGGGCATCGATCTGACTGATTGGGTACAAACCAATATAGGGGAACACATTCCCTTCGAGTCTGCGTAAAACATCTTTACTATGACTTGGTACCCATGTATGGGTTTGTTTTGTATACCACTCACGGGCAACAGCTTCAAAGCTATTGGTTGTGGCTTCCTTTGCTTTTTGCTTATTGATTTGACGATCAATTGAAGGATCAATATTACTGGATAGTTTTATTCGTTCAGCTTGTGCTAGCTGCCGGGCTTGCTTTAGTCCTACTACAGGATAAACACCCAGCGATAAGGATTTTTCCTTGCCATGAATTTTATAGCGCAACCGCCAATACTTGCGGCCATCTTCATATATCCATAGGTAAAGCCCTTGACCATCATGGAGTTTAAGTATTTTCTTACCATTAACTACAGCATTCTTGCATGCCAAGTCTGTCAGTAATTCTTTAATAGCCATAGTGTGGTAACTTTAGGTGTGGTAAAAATAATTACTACACTTTTTACCACATTTTTTGACTGGCTTCTAGCGGATTATTCTGGATTGCTGCGGAGGCAAACTTCTTTTAAATCTGCTTGCTTATTGTGTTTCGTGGATTGCTTTGGATTTATGCGGAAGGGGATGTGGCGGAGAAGGCGGGATTCGAACCCGCGGTACGGTTTAAACCGTACACACGCTTTCCAGGCGTGCACCTTCAGCCACTCGGTCACTTCTCCGGGGTGTTAGCAAACAGGGGGCAAAGAATAAACCAGTTCTTGGTTTCGGGCAAATTTGTTTTGTGCTGAGTAGATTTGAAGAAATTCATTTAGTCCAAATATTTCCAATTGGAGAAAGTGGCGCCTTGTCCAATTGCCGTGCCGTCAGGTTTGTGTATATTCCAAATGATGGCTTGATCAACCAGAAAACGTTCTCCTTCGCTGGAAATTCTTATACCGCTATAATTGGAAATATAACCTTGTATTTTAGCTTGTTGCAGCATGCGCGCACGTTCTTCACGGCTGGGTGACTCGGCTGTGAAGCGTGAGGGTGTTCGTATGAATTGCTGCCAATCCATGGCCCATAAATTAAGGGCTGCCTGATTACCGTAATTTAATATGGGATCAGCTTCCGTGCCATGGGATGCTACAATAAACGCGCTGTTGAACAGTCGCTCGGCTTGTGTCAGCGGTGTACCGCTACGATCCATTAGCTCCAGCTTGATCCAGTCAGCATAGCTGTCGAGGAGATATTGGCACCATTCTATAACGCTCGGATTAGTCCAGTAGGTTTGCATTGCTCGTGAAAGGGTAGATAAAAAAGGTTATATGAGTGTAACGCACACGATTGTGAAACGACAACTGCGCAGATCGAATGATTTCAGGCTTCATTGGGGTTACCTAATTTCTCTTTTTAGCACTGTATTTTCTGCAAGTGGTAATGTATCAGGATAATCCTTGCTGTAGTGCAATCCCCGGCTTTCGTGACGTTGCAATGCGCACCGCACAATCAGATCAGCGCTATCGACTAGATTGCGTAATTCCAGTAAATCGCTGGTGACACGGAAGTTGGTATAGTATTCATTGATTTCTTCACGCAGTAGCTCGATTCTGTGTTGTGCGCGCTGCAATCTTTTTGTGGTACGCACGATGCCAACATAATTCCACATAAAACGGCGTAATTCATCCCAGTTATGTGCAATCACGATTTCTTCATCGGCGTCTGTGACACGGCTTTCATCCCAATCCGGAAGTTTTGGTAATTCATTTGTGGGTTGATTGATAATGTCGCTTCCTGCAGTCTGAGCCAGCACTAAACATTCCAGGAGGGAATTGCTGGCTAAACGGTTGGCACCATGTAATCCAGTGTGCGCGGTTTCTCCGATAGCGTATAGGTTGCTCAAATCGGTCTTGCCATGATTGTCGGTGATTACGCCCCCGCAAGTGTAGTGAGCGGCAGGAACCACGGGGATTGGTTCTTTGGTAATATCGATACCCAGTTTCAGACAGCGGGCATAAATTGTTGGAAAATGCGCTTTTAAAAAATTTTCGGGTTTGTGTGATATATCTAAGTAAACACAATCCAGTCCTCTTTTTTTCATTTCAAAGTCAATAGCACGAGCCACAATATCACGCGGAGCAAGTTCGCCGCGCTGATCGTGCCATAACATGAAACGTTCGCCATTGGGAAGTTTTAATAACCCACCTTCACCACGAACAGCTTCACTGATTAAAAAAGATTTTGCGTGAGGATGATAAAGGCAGGTTGGATGAAATTGAATGAATTCCATGTTGGCAATTCGGCAGCCCGCCCGCCAACCCATTGCAATACCATCACCGGTGGCTGTATCGGGATTGGTAGTGTAGAGATAAACTTTACTGGCCCCCCCAGTTGCCAGCACGGTATTTTGTGCAGCAAAGCTTAGTACTTTATCTTTTTTCTTATCAAGAATGTATGCACCAATACATCGTTTATTTCGGTCTTTTGTGGAATCAGTTAATCTATCATCGGTTATCAGATCGATAGCGATATGATGCTCTAGGACAGTAATATTCGGATGCAATCGTATTTTTTGAATTAGCGCTTGTTGGACGGCTTTACCAGTAGCGTCGCCACTGTGAATGATGCGCCGTGTGCTATGGCCTCCTTCTTGAGTTAAGTGATAGCCGGTTTCGCTTGTTTGGTCGTAGGTAAAGATTACTCCTTGATCGATCAACCAATGAATCGCATCAGCTGCATTTTCGGTTACGAAGCGTGTGATGCCTTCATCACATAAACCACTTCCGGCAATTAAAGTATCTTGAACGTGTTGTGACGGGGAGTCTTCATTTGAGAGCGCCGCTGCTATACCGCCTTGTGCCCATGAACTGGCCCCAGATTCGGCAGCTTGTTTGGTTACAATGCAAACCTTCTGGTACTGCGCTAAATGCAGCGCTAGTGAAAATCCGGCTAATCCGCTACCGATAATGAGCGTATCGTAATTATTGTCAGTCATTAAGCTGGTCTTTATTTTTATGATTAGTAAATTGAATAATAACAGACTCAGAATGCCTCAACCTAGATACATTCGGCTTAGTTTCATAGATTATGCTCAATCACAAATAGTGAACTATAGTGAACTAATCAGTAGGGTTAAGTGTCTTTTAATGCGATAGATATGGAATTACATAGTTCCCGAGATTCATTTGGATAGGTATACTTATTCATTTGTGTCATTATGGCGCCTATAATGGAACAAGAATAAGTCTAAATTCATTTAAAATGCTCAGGGATATCAAGTTGTATGGGTGATCGGGAAATCGATCAGCAGTTAGTAGAACGAGTTCAAAGCGGGGATAAGCAGGCATTTGATCTGCTGGTGATTAAGTATCAGCGCAAGTTGGCTCGTTTGTTGTCGCAATTTATACGCGATTCCGCTGAGGTTGAGGATGTTACGCAGGAAGCGTTTATTAAAGCATATCGAGCATTATCTTCATTTCGCGGAGATAGTGCTTTCTATACGTGGTTATATCGTATCGGTATTAATACTGCAAAAAATTTCTTGGTATCTCAAGGGCGGAAATTACCAACTTTGCAAGGTTTCGATAATGAAGATGCAGAAGACTTTGAAGATGGTGGTTTGCTAAAGGAAATGAATACACCGGAGAGTGAACTGATGAGTCAGGAAATTGCTCAAACGGTTAATCAGACATTGGATTCATTGCCGGAAGAATTGCGTACGGCGATTGTTTTAAGGGAGATTGATGGGTTAAGTTATGAAGAAATTGCCAATATCATGAATTGCCCTATTGGAACTGTACGGTCGCGAATATTTCGTGCACGTGAAGCGATTTCAGAACAATTACGCCCTTTGTTAGGGACAAGTAAAGATAAGAGGTGGTAATGTGAAAAGTAAAGTATCTGCATTGATGGATGATGAGCTTGATCAACAGGATGTTACCCATATTATTGAAGCTATCAGAAAAGATAATGATTTACAGAATGAATGGAGATCTTATCATTTGATTGGCGATACACTCCGAAAGTCATCCCGATTATCCATGAATATATCTTCCAGAGTCAGTCAAAAATTAATAACCGAACCTACAGTACTTTCTTCCAATGTAACAACTGCAATCCAAAAACAGAAATATAAAGTATTTACGCTCGCAGCTGCTGCTTCTGTTGTTGCAATGATTTCTGCGGGTCTAATTATGAATAATTTGTATAAACCGCAGCAAATAATGATTGCTGAGCAATCGAACCAGGAGAATAGTCTAACTGCCGCTCCCATTATGGTTTCATCCCCACCTTTAATCCATAATTATTCACATCCGCCGGTTGAAATTAATGATTATTTGTTCGTGCATAGAGAATTTTCTCCAGGAATTACGATGCGAGGGCAAGCGAGCAATATTCATAACGTTGAATATCACGAAAGATATGGTAGATGATTAGTCGCAGTATTATCTCGTTGTTATGTTTTTTAGCATTTGGTATTCAAGTTGTACTAGCACAGGAGTTGCCTCCTTCGTCTGAAGATGCCCTTGAGTGGTTGAAAAAAATGGCCGAAGCTCCTCGTCGGCATAACTATTCCGGAGTATTCATTTATTATGCGGATAGTCATATAGAGACATCACGCATTGTTCATAAAAATGATCAAGCTGGCGAACATGAAAGAATTGAAGTTTTAGATGGATCGCCACGAATAGTTTTGCGTACTAACGATGAAATGAAATGTTATTTGCCAGAAAGCAAAAAAATATATACCGAGAAACGTTGGTTTCGAAAATTTTTCCCGGATATTCTTCCGCAGCCATTTGGTAACATTGATGAGAATTATTATATCAAAGAGGTCAAACGTGAACGTATAATCAATCATGAAAGTCAGATCATTTCCTTGATACCAAGGGATTCTTTACGTCATGGTCATCAATTCTGGATAGATACCAAAACGGGTTTGCTATTAAAAAGTGCTATCATGGACGGCAGTCAGATTATTGAACAATTTGCATTTGCACAGCTAGAAATTGACGGAGAAATTCAATCCGATTTATTGAAATCTAATTCATTCATGACGCAAGATGATTGGAAGGTAACCAATCTATTGACTTCTGTCATCGGTGAAGGTGAACTAGAATGGAAGATCAATAACTTACCTTCAGGTTTTAGAAAATTAGTTGGAATGAAGCGTAATTTGACTGAGAAACCAGTGTTTGTGGATCATATTGCCTTATCCGATGGACTTGCAACAGTATCTGTATTTATTGAGTCTATGGGAGAAGATACACCAACGCCTACATCTGGTTTCTTTACAGATCGGGGGGCAATCAATATCTATGTGCGCGTGCTGGAGGGCAATAAAATAACTACAATAGGTGAGGCACCAATGGAAACCATAAAACTAATCGGCGATTCTGTTATCAAGGTTAATTAAGTTATTTATATATTTTACTATTCCTTATCAGAAGCATAACCTCAAAAATATTTATTTAACTTCATGATTCAAAAATTAATATTTATACAAAACTATGATCGTTAATCATGTATATCAGTAGTTATTTTTTACATAAGCGTACAGTAAGGATAAGAAGTATGTTTCAATTAATAATAATTCCATTTATTTTGCTTTCATCGGTAACATTTGTTCAAGCCACCGAACTGCCTGATTTTACCGGGCTAGTAGAGAAACATGGTGTTGCGGTAGTGAATATCAGTGCTGTACAGAGCTTAAATGTAATGAATAATCAGATAATTCCTGAAATACCAGGAATCCCAGAGAACTCACCATTTTATGATTTTTTTAGAAGACATATACAGCCTTTCCCCGGCCCAAGAAAGTCTGAACCTAAGTCGCTGGGATCAGGTTTTATTATTAGTTCGGATGGTTATATTCTGACGAATGCGCATGTGGTTGAAACTGCTGATGAGATAACCGTAAAGCTTAATGATAAAAGAGAGTTTGTCGCTGAAATTATTGGTACCGATCGTAAGACCGATATTGCACTGATTAAAATTAGTGCTACTGATTTGCCTGTAGTTACACAAGGAAACCCGGAGAATCTTAAGGTGGGTGAGTGGGTGATTGCAATCGGTTCTCCATTTGGTTTTGAGCATAGCGTCACTGCGGGTATTGTGAGTGCTAAAGGACGTTCTTTGGCGCAGGAAAATTATGTTCCATTTATACAAACTGATGTTGCAATTAACCCAGGAAATTCAGGTGGGCCATTGTTTAACATGAAAGGTGAAGTGGTTGGAATTAATTCTCAAATTTATAGCCGCACGGGCGGATTCATGGGATTGTCTTTTGCTATACCGATCAATGTTGCCACTGAGATTGCTGATCAGCTAAAGACTAGTGGTAAAGTAAGCCGAGGAAGAATTGGTGTAATGATTCAAGAAGTAACTAAAGAGTTGGCGGAATCTTTTGGATTAACGGATAGTAGAGGAGCCTTAGTCGTTTCTATTGAAAAGGATGGCCCGGCGGGGAAAGCCGGGGTTCAAGCTCGTGATATTATTTTGAAGTTCGATGAAAAGGAGGTTTTAACATCTTCAGATTTACCCCGCATCGTGGGCAATACTAAACCAGGTTCAAAAGCAACTATTCAAATTTGGCGAGATGGTGCTTTAAGAACAATTAAGGTCGAAGTTGGAGAAACACCTTCTGATGAGGGAGCAGAAAGCCGCAAACTTAAGCAAAGCAAAAAACCGGATACTTCTAATCGTCTTGGGTTGGCATTAAGTGAAGTTACCGATGAGCAAAAGAAACAGCTGGAGATTGCCAATGGTTTGCTGGTTGAAGACATGCAATCTGGTATTGCCAGTCGTTCAGGAATCCGTATAGGGGACATTATCCTGGGATTTAACAGTAAAGACGTAAAAAGTGTCGCGCAGTTTAATGAACTGCTCAATCAAGTTAAAAGTGGAAAAAACATTGCTTTACTTGTAAAAAGAGGGGATATCACAACTTTTATTACGATGAAACTCTCCGATGATGAAAAAGAGAATTGAGTCTAACTCTTTTCACCCTGATCAAATACGGGAACTGCTCATCTATGGCCGCGAAAATTGTCATCTTTGCCAAGATATGATACTTGCGTTGCAGAATTTGCAGCAGCAGCTATCATTCGATTTCAAGGTTGTTGATATTGATTCCGATCCAGAACTGGTTGCACGCTATGGAGAAAAAATTCCGGTATTGATTTCACCACTTACCAATCAAGTGATTTGTCATTATTTTCTTGATTTAGCAGCTTTAGATGATTATCTTGGTAAATTTCGTTAGAATGCTGCCTCTTTAATTGCCATATAATTTAAGTTTTCAGCTTGGCTGGTGAGTTTTTAGCGCTCTGTTGGAAATATACACCTCTATCTTTGACATCCTGATGCAGCATATCCGTAATTTTTCCATCATTGCCCATATTGATCACGGCAAATCAACGCTGGCGGATCGTATTATTCATCTGTGTGGCGGTTTATCCGATCGTGAAATGGAGGCGCAAGTATTAGACTCTATGGATCTGGAACGTGAAAGAGGCATTACCATCAAAGCCCAAACGGCGGCATTACACTACAAAGCAAAAAATGGTGAAATTTATTTATTGAATTTGATTGACACACCGGGTCATGTTGATTTTTCTTATGAAGTTTCGCGCTCGTTAGCGGCCTGCGAGGGTGCACTTTTGGTAGTTGATGCGTCACAGGGTGTTGAGGCGCAAACCGTTGCCAATTGTTATACGGCGATTGAACAGGATGTTGAAGTTGTTCCCGTTCTAAATAAGATTGATCTTCCTGCTGCTGATCCGGAACGTGTCATTAGTAACATTGAAGAAGTGATTGGAATCGATGCGCAGGATGCAGTCAAAATCAGTGCAAAAACAGGAGAAGGTGTAGAAGATGTTTTAGAAGCTTTGATCGCTAAAATTCCCGCACCGAAAGGTGATCCGAATGCGCCCTTAAAAGCCTTAATTATTGATTCCTGGTTTGACAATTATGTCGGTGTCGTGATTTTGGTCAGAGTGATGGACGGTACGGTAAAGCCTGGCGATAAGATATTGCTGATGGCAAGCAAATCCGTGCAGTTATGTGAGCAGGTAGGGGTGTTTGTGCCAAAATCAGCCTATCGTGATTCGCTCAGTGCTGGTGAGGTGGGTTTTATCATCTCGGGTATTAAAGAATTGAATATAGCGAAGGTAGGGGATACCGTAACTTCTGCAATTCATCCAGCGGCAAATCCCCTTCAGGGTTTCAAAGAAATAAAACCACAAGTATTTGCCGGTTTATATCCCGTAGAATCCAATCAATATGATGCGTTGCGTTCTGCGTTGGAAAAACTGAAACTGAATGATTCCTCACTACATTTTGAACCGGAAGTATCTCAGGCATTGGGTTTCGGCTTTCGTTGCGGTTTTCTCGGATTGTTGCATATGGATATTGTGCAGGAACGCTTAGAGCGCGAATATGATATGGACTTGATTACGACAGCCCCTACTGTTGTTTATCAAGTATTGATGCGGGATAGTACGGTGATTGAAATTGAGAACCCGTCAAAAATACCAGATCTGTCAAAAATTGCCGAGATTCGCGAACCTATAATTACTTCAACTATTATTGTGCCGGAAGAGTATGTTGGCGCAGTGATTACCTTGTGCGTTAGTAAACGTGGAAATCAAGTGAATATGCAGTATATGGGTAAGCAAGTTATGCTGACCTACGAAATGCCGCTTAATGAAGTTGTTATGGATTTTTTTGATCGATTGAAATCGACTAGTCGCGGTTATGCTTCTTTGGATTATGAATTCAAAGAGTTTCGTGCTTCCGATTTAGTAAAGCTGGATATATTGATTAACGGCGACAAGGTTGATGCGTTGTCTTTGATCATTCATCGAAGTAGCAGTCAGTATCGGGGGCGTGAATTAGTGCAAAAAATGCGACAGTTAATTCCCCGTCAGATGTTTGATATCGCCGTACAAGCTGCAGTAGGTGCTCATATTATTGCACGCGAAACAGTCAAGGCATTGCGGAAGAATGTGTTGGCAAAATGCTACGGTGGCGATATCTCGCGTAAACGAAAGTTGCTGGAGAAACAAAAAGCAGGTAAAAAGAGAATGAAACGGGTTGGCAATGTGGAAATTCCACAAGAGGCGTTTCTGGCAATTTTGCAAGTCGATAATAAATAATAATGATGAGTAGAAAAAAAATTTTTACGCAGGATTTTAGGTTGAATTTGAACGCATACATAATAATTCAAAACAGCACTCCTTATGCGCAATCAAAGGAAATTGCATGAATTTTCCACTGATACTTTTAATTCTGCTTGTAATTACCGGAAGTATTTGGTTATTAGATATTATTTTCTGGAAGAAAAAGCGCGAACCGAATGAGAATGAGCCATGGTGGATCGAATATCCCAAAAGCTTCTTTCCTATCATTTTGATTGTTTTTAGTTTGCGTTCTTTTGTCATTGAGCCATTTAAAATCCCATCAGGCTCAATGCTACCTACATTATTGATAGGGGATTTTATTCTTGTAAATAAGTATATCTATGGTATAAGGCTTCCAGTCATTAATAAGAAAATTTTGGAGATGGATGAACCCAAACGAGGGGATGTATTGGTTTTCCGTTATCCAGAAGATCCATCAATCGATTACATCAAACGAGTTGTCGGTGTCCCGGGTGACGTTATTACTTACCATAATAAGCAGTTAATTATTAATGGGGAAGTGATAAAAATGGAATATGAGGGTGACTATAAATATGTCGAATCCGGACTGGGGTATATTTATTCTGATCGTTATTCGGAATATTTAGCTGGCGAAAGTCATTCCATTATTATTAGCCAGGATATCAAAGGTATCCAGTTTTCGAACGTGCGGCAATTTGAATTCCGTGATAACTGCAAGTACCGTCGTACCGGGTTTACATGCGAAGTGCCAGCTGGAAATTATTTTACTTTGGGCGACAATCGTGATAGCAGTAGTGATAGTCGTTATTGGGGGTTCGTGCCGGAGGAAAATATTGTTGGTAAGGCATTCATGATTTGGTGGAATTTTGGAGATCTTGGTCGTATCGGATTGTCGATTAGATAATAAGCTTTTTTCTATGAGGTGAGAATGTGAATTATCACAAAATGTCACTGAAACAAAGAGGTATTGGTTTGGTCAGCTTATTAATGTGGTCCGTGGTTCTGGTGTTAATTGTTATCACTAGTCTGAGAATTGCGCCGGCATATATAGAATATTCAGCAATTAAAAAGAATCTATCGGCCATTGCTAAAGATACAAGCTTGCAAAATACGAACCTAAACCAAATAAGACTAGCATTTAGTAGGCGTGCCCAGATTGATGATATTAAGTCTATCAGCGGTCAAGATATTAAGATAAATAGAGAAAATGGGCGAGTGATTTTGAGTGCCAGCTATACAGCAAAAATCCCTCTATTTTCCAATGTGTCCTTAAGCATTGATTTTGAAGCAGTGAACGATTAGTACTGAAAGATTATGCGAGATGAGACCATATCAAATAATACTCGACAGTTACTAGATATATTCTGTGAACGTCTAGGATATTGTTTTACTCAATCCCATTTATTGCAAACAGCGTTAACTCATCGAAGCCATAGTCTTCCACATAATGAACGCCTTGAATTTCTGGGTGACGCGATATTGAACTGCGTAATCTCAGGAATAATTTATAAGCATTTTCCAGAATTGCCAGAAGGTCACTTGTCCCGGCTTCGTGCCAATTTTGTGAATCAAAAGGCATTGTCGAGCATTGCGCTTAATTTACAAATGGATAAGCTGCTCAGATTAGGTGAAGGCGAGCTAAAAAGCGGTGGCTGTCATCGCCCATCGATTCTTGCAGATACTTTTGAAGCCTTATTGGGTGCCATTTACCTGGATAGTGATTATGCGCAGGTGGAAACAGTAGTTATGGCGATCTATTTACCTCTGATACAAAATATTGATCTTAAATCACCCGCTAAGGACCCTAAAACGTTATTGCAGGAATTTTTACAAAACCAGAAACTATCATTGCCAGAATATCTAGTGGTTACAACCAGTGGGAAAGCGCATAAACAAAAATTCAAAGTGGAATGTGTAATATCCTCATTAAATATTCGAACTGCAGGTGAAGGCACCAATCGCCGGAGTGCCGAACAAGTGGCTGCAAAATTAGCCTATGAAAAAATCTGCCTGCAGCATACGCACTAAATTAATAGTGTTTAATAAGCTAGTTATTACTTACAATACTTCAGAATGACTCTTCATGCCAATTTTCGTACTGGATACGTAGCAATTATTGGTCGTCCCAATGTGGGGAAATCGACTTTGTTAAATAAGTTGGTGAAACAGAAAATCAGCATTACATCCAAGAAAGCGCAAACTACTCGTTTTAGAATTAATGGTATTTTGACGGATGAACAGACACAATTTGTTTTTGTTGATACACCTGGTTTTCAAACACACTATGCCAGTGTTTTAAATACCGCAATGAATCGGGTGGTAACCCAAAGTATGCGCGAGGTGAATGTCATATTGTTTGTCATTGAAGCGATGTGCCTTGATCAACGCGATATCGCTGTGCTCAAAATTCTACCCGCGAATGTTCCGATTATTTTAGTGGTCAATAAAATTGATAAATTGGCAGATAAGAATCGACTATTGCCATTTCTGGGTGAAGTAGCTCAGGTAGTTAAATTTTCTGACATTATACCGGTAAGCGCGATGTATAAAATTCAGCTAGCAGAGCTTCTTAATAACATCCGCAACTACTTACCTGTTAGTGAACCTTTGTACGATAAGGATGAAATTACAGATCGCAGTGAGCGTTTTCTTGCCGGAGAATTTATTCGTGAAAAATTATTTCGCCTGGTTGGTGATGAGATTCCTTATTCGACCAGCGTTGTGATTGATCAGTTTAAGTTGGAAAATCATCTGCACAAAGTTTATGCCACCATTCTGGTTGATAAACCCAATCAGAAAGCAATTATTATTGGAAAGAAAGGTGAGAAGCTTAAGCTAATAGCAAGCCAGGCAAGAAAAGACATGGAGTTGTTGTTTGGGGAGAAGGTGTATCTGGAAGTTTGGGTTAAAGTTAAAAGCGGTTGGGCTGATAGTGAAAGTGTGCTAAGAAATCTGGGGTATGAATAAACCTTTAAGGATTGTTGGCGTCTTGGGAGTCTCAGAGAATGATTGAATTAGGTGTCAATATTGATCATGTGGCGACATTACGGCAAGCGCGCGGAACAACATACCCGGACCCGATTGAAGCGGCATTGATCGCCGAATCTTCCGGGGCTGATGCGATTACTTTGCATTTGCGCGAAGATCGACGGCATATTCAGGATCGTGATGTGGAGATTTTACGTAACCGGCTGACGACCAGAATGAATCTGGAAAGTGCAGTGACTGATGAAATGATTGCTATCGCACTTAGAATAAAGCCCCACGATATTTGTTTAGTGCCTGAGAGACGTGAAGAGCTAACAACGGAAGGGGGTCTCGATGTCGTGAAGCATTTCGATCAGATCAGGCGTGCATGTGAAAAATTGGGAGACGCGGGGATACGTGTTTCATTGTTCATTAATGCTGATGCCCTACAGATTAATGCTGCAGCCCGAGCGGGTGCATCTGTTATCGAAATCCACACGGGCAGCTATGCGGATGCACATTCATTTGAGGCGCAGGAAAAACATTTTCTTGAGGTGCAGGAAGCCGTTGGCTTGGGTCGAGATCTTGATCTGAAAGTGAATGCCGGACATGGTTTGCATTATGAAAATGTTCAAGCCATTGCAGCCATTTCTGAGATTTCGGAATTGAATATTGGGCATGCAATTGTTGCCAGAGCTATTTTTGTTGGTTTTAAACGTGCTGTACAAGAAATGAAACAGCTCATGCTCGAGTCGCGTAAATGATCTATGGTATTGGAACTGATATTGTCGAATCAGCTAGGATTGCACACTCATTGAGTCGTTTCGGCGAGCGCTTTGCGCGGCGTATATTAACCGATAGCGAGTTGCAAGAGTATCAAACGAGTAGTAAACCAATACTTTTTCTTGCTAGTCGCTTTGCTGCTAAAGAAGCGTTATCCAAAGCGATGGGTACAGGTTTACGGCACCCGGTTAATTTGACATATATTACGATTACTCACAATGGTTTGGGAAAACCATTTTTCCAATTTCACCCTGAACTCAATCAATTACTTTTCGACCAGGGAATCACACAACATCATCTTTCTATTAGCGACGAAGTGAATATGGTTTGTGCTTTTGTTGTATTGGAGAAATAATCGTGCCGCTGGGACCAGTGATGCTCGATATTTCAGGAACGCAATTATCTGAGGATGAAATCAAGAGGCTCTTGCATCCCTTAACAGGGGGTGTCATTCTTTTCACCCGCAATTATGTAAACCATCGTCAATTGACCGAGTTGACCCAGCAGATCCATGCGTTACGAAGTCCACATTTGCTGATTGCGGTTGATCATGAAGGTGGGCGTGTTCAACGTTTTCGGGAAAACTTCACAAAACTGCCTGCAATGCGTGAGTTGGGAAAAATTTGGGATAAGCAATCGAGTCGGGCCCGGCACTTAGCTAAACAGGTTGGTTTCGTGTTGGCGGCTGAGTTAAATGTTTGCGGTATCGATTTCAGCTTTACACCGGTGTTGGATCTGGATTGTGGGAAAAATTTTGTGATCGGTGATCGTGCCTTCCATCATGAGGCCGAGGTTGTTTCGGACTTGGCGTATAATTTGATGCTCGGGCTTAAGAAAGGTGGTATGCCGGCAATAGTAAAGCATTTTCCGGGACACGGTTATATCCAGACTGACTCACATTTGGAAAAATCAATCGACACACGTCAATACGCTGAGATTGCAGGGGACGATTTAGTCCCATTCCAGCATATGATTGATTCGGGAGTGGCTGGGGTAATGGTAGCACATATCATCTACCCAGAAATAGATTCCAAACCTGCCGGATTTTCGAGAATCTGGTTACAAAAAATTTTACGTAGGGAATTGCAATTCGAGGGTTGTATTTTTAGTGATGATTTAAGTATGCGTGGTGCCGGAGATTATTTTGAATCTATGCTTTCACGTGCGCAAGCTGCGCTCGGTGCGGGTTGCGACATGATATTAATTTGCAATAATCCTTCAGGGGTCGATGAAGTTCTACATGGATTGCGTTGGGAAATGTCAGCGACAAGCCTTTCCCGGCTGGCACGTTTGCATGCCAGAAATAATACCGGTTCGATAATAAAATTGCGTGAAAATGGAGAATATGTGCAGGCGGTACGTGAAATCAGCATTATTGGATGTGAAAGTGGTGAGTTGCCGTTACAGTAGATTTGTATTTATTTTTCAAAGCAAACTATATGCAAGCTATTTTGTTTTAAAATTATCTCTTGGCAAAAATTTCACATAAGGTCTCATTATGTCAGAAACATTCGATGTAGCAATTATTGGTGCTGGTCCAGGGGGATATGTTGCGGCAATTCGTTGTGCGCAGCTAGGCTTAAATACGGTTTGTATTGATGAGTGGAAAAATTCAAAGGGTAAAGCCAGCCTTGGCGGAACTTGCCTGAACGTCGGTTGTATTCCTTCCAAAGCTTTACTGGAATCTTCTGAGAATTATTTCAAGATTCAGCACAAAATTTCCGCTCATGGAATTTCTGCAGAAAATGTTTCGGTAAACATTCCAACCATGATTGCGCGCAAGGACAAAATTGTTACCACGTTTACCGCTGGCATTACTTCACTATTCAAAAAGAATAAGGTTAAGTCGATGCATGGCCGGGGAACGTTGCTGAGTCGGGAAGAATCTACCCATGCTTGGAAAATAAAAGTTGACAATGGCGATACTACTGAAACAATCGAGGCAAAGCATGTGATTGTAGCGACGGGTTCGATACCTCGGCAATTATCTTTTGCGCCAATCGATAATGAGATGATTCTGGATAACGCCGGTGCTTTAGCCTTAATGGAAGTACCTAAGCGGCTGGGAGTCATTGGTGCAGGGGTGATCGGGCTTGAGATGGGGAGCGTATGGCGTAGGTTGGGTGCCGAAGTCACTATTCTTGAAGCAATGCCTGGATTTTTGATGGCAGCCGATGAACAAATTGCTAAAGAAGCAAAAAGCATTTTCGCCAAAGAACCTGGTTTGCAAATCAACACTGGTGTCAATATCAAATCGGTTAAGGTATCCGGTAACTCTGTAGTCGTGGGTTATGGTGATTCCAACAATCAGGAACAGGTTATGGAGGTTGACAAACTGATTGTGGCCATTGGTCGTATTCCCAATACTATTGGATTGGGTGTGGACGAGAATGGTTTGTCAGTAGATGAACGCGGATTTATTATTGTTGATCAGAATTGCCGGACTAATCTGACCAATGTATATGCAGTAGGCGATGTGGTTCGAGGGCCTATGCTGGCGCATAAAGCATCCGAAGAAGGCGTGGCCGTTGCAGAAATGATTAAACATCTTGAGACAAATCAGACCAGTGTAGATGAGGTAATCGATCTCAATACGATACCTTGGGTTATTTACACGGCACCTGAAATTGCATGGGTAGGAAAAAACGAACAGGAATTAAGAGCAGCTGGCATTGCTTATAAGGCTGGTCAGTTTCCATTTATTGCGAATGGACGTGCTCGTGCCATAAATGAGACGAGTGGATTTATAAAAATTTTGGCTGACGAGAAAACTGATCGTGTACTGGGTGTGCATATGATTGGTCCCCATGTGTCGGAGCTCATTTCAGAAGCGGTTATGGCGATGAAATTTTCAGCCAGCAGCCAAGATATCGCCTGCATTGTGCATGCTCATCCGTCTTTATCAGAAGTTTTTCATGAAGCTGCACTTGGTGTGGATAAGCGTACTTTGCATATTTAATGATTTATAGTGCCGCACTGCTTATCCAAGCACATCAGGTTTATATCTTAGAAGCAATTATTTTTATCAGGGTTAACGCTGCATGACCATTGAAGATGATGAATGCCGCCCGCTTTATTGACTAAATAATCAGCTCTCAGTTGTTTGTTTTGCTCTACGGTTAAAGAAGCTTTCTCTGGTATAAATCTTTCTTCGCTCCAGAATCTGATTCTGCAAAATTCATCATTGGGATTGCAGAGTCTATTAATAGCCGCACTATAGATCGTTTTGTCAGTATACTTACTATGATCAATCAGCACCAAATGCACAAATTTCCCTGAAGTCCCCAATTCCACAGTACGCACAACCCGCCACCCAATACCGCTTTCCAAGTGTGAGGCAGATTCTGCTGCTGGTTCATCTTCATCATGTTCGTGTTCTTCGTCTCCATGAGCAAAGACACTAAGTGGCAGGACAAGTAGTGTTAAAAAAAAGAAGTCTAATACTAATTTGCGCATAAATTCTCCTCGGCAAAATGCCAATTCATTATTCTATAAATATATAGCTCTTCGCTTGCTTCTAACTTATTGCATCCAAATTAATTCCTTTACTTAATCTGGATGATGCTTGCAGCGGGCGAGTATACTCGAAAATTTGAATATGAACATTATTGAAAATTTAATTTTGCTAATAAAGTATTCAGCATTTAGCCAGATTCAAGAAATGAAATTTTAAAACCTCATTTCAAAATTATTGATATTTAGTCTTGATAATAAGAAATATTCTTCATTATCTGTAGTGCTTTCACATGCTGTAGGGTTATATTACCCAGAACTCATGATTTTTTTGTATTTTTGGAAAATTTAGCTTTGAATCAAAATCTTTATTATGAATCAATTCATCCAATTCAATTAATTATTTGTAGCAGCTAGTTGTTTCGGTTAAAATCCGTTTTTTTCAGGCGCGTAGCTCAGTTGGTTAGAGCACCACCTTGACATGGTGGGGGTCGTTGGTTCGAATCCAATCGCGCCTACCAATTATCAAATAATATCTTCTGTTATTTTCGATTGTATGAGTTAGGGATTTAATGACACCTATTCAGTTTGTGTCACTCCAAGAAAAATGAGCGGAATGATACGGGTTTTAAAATTCTTGATTAATGTTGCTGGAATTGACTATATATGCAACTTACATATCTGCCAGAACTCAATGACATTAATTCGCAAGATTGTAGTCAGAGATTGGAGTTAAATAGAAGCAGAATCAGTATATGCTATTGAGTTTTATCGGGAGAAAATTATGCAAAGTTTTAAAGTTGTCAGTACCAAGAGCTTATTAAATGCATTGTTGATTGGTTTTCTAATGCTGCAAACAACTTCTCATGTGATGGCAGAAAAAATTGGTAGCGTTTCCACTAAATTTAAAGTGTTAGGAGCAAACGATAAAATCGTAATCGAGGCATTTGATGATCCGGATATTGCTGGAGCCACCTGTTATCTAAGTCGAGCTAAAACAGGAGGGGTCAGTGGTATGGTAGGGATTGCTGAAGATACTTCAGATGCTTCAATTGCATGCCGGCAGATTGGTCCGATTTCTTTGCCTGAGAAAGTAAAAAATGGTGATGAGGATGGAACAGAAGTTTTTAAAAAGAGCACATCGCTACTATTTAAATCTTTACAGGTAGTGCGATTTTATGATGCCAAAAGAAATGTCCTCATTTATTTAACTTATAGCGACAGAATTATTGAAGGATCACCAAAAAATAGTATTTCAATAATTCCAATTACCCCGTGGCATTAAGTATCCAGAGCAAGTGAAATAAATTAATTGCATTGATGGTATTTAAGAAAACCTAATATTATAATTACCAATCATTTCTTTCTAATTGTTCACCTTGGCAACATTATCTTCCATGCAATTATTTGCTTTTGGAATCAATCACAACACCGCGCCACTGGATGTGCGTGAGCAAGTTGCTTTTCCTGAAAATACGATGGAGCATGCGTTACGCGATCTGGTTGGGCGCAATCCAATAAAGGAAGCTGCCATCGTTTCCACCTGCAATCGTACTGAAGTATATTGTTGCACCGAAAGCCCCGAAGATGCTGTCATATGGCTGGCCGACTTTCATCATTTGCCGACTCGTGAATTGGATCCGTACATATACAAATTGCCACGCGAGCAGGCCGTGAAACATGCATTCCGGGTTGCCAGTGGTTTAGATTCGATGGTATTGGGCGAACCGCAAATACTGGGACAGTTAAAAAGTGCGATTAAATCCGCAGAACATGCAGGGACACTAGGATTATTACTGCACAAGCTGTTTCAGCGCACGTTCTACGTTGCTAAGGAAGTTCGAACCTCGACTGAGATAGGTACTAGTTCTGTATCAATGGCTGCGGCGGCTACGCGCTTGGCTGAACGAATTTTTGGTGATATTGCCGAACAGCGGGTTTTATTTATCGGCGCGGGTGAAATGATCGAATTATGCGCTAATCATTTTGCGGCCCGTAATCCCAAAAAGATTACGGTTGCCAATCGGACTACTGAGCGCGCCGAAGCATTAGCCAATCGTTTTAATGCACAGGCTATAACTTTAAGCGAATTGCCCGAGCAATTGGCGTTGCACGATATCGTGGTAACTTGCACAGCAAGTCCCTTGCCCATACTGGGTAAAGGTATGGTGGAGCGCGCAATTAAAATACGCAAACATCGGCCGATATTTATCGTTGACCTCGCTGTGCCGCGAGATGTTGAATCCGAAGTGGCAGAACTCGATGATGTTTTTCTTTATTATGTCGATGATCTATCCGAGATCGTCAAGGAAGGGCTGGATTCACGTCTTAATGCGGTTACACAGGCTGAAACTATCATTGATTCGAATGTAGTTGATTTTATGCGCTGGTTTGCCACGCGTGAAATGGTTCCCACAATTCGCGCGTTACGTGATCAAGGTGAACGTCATCGTCGGCATGAATTGGCTAAAGCCACCAAATTGCTTGAAAAAGGTGAAGATCCAAAGAAAGTTATAGAAGCTTTAAGTACCGGTTTAACAAATAAATTCTTGCATATGCCTTCCAATGCTTTAAATCAGGCAGCAGCGGATGAGCGTGAGGAATTAGTCGAATTGATTAATCGACTGTATCAACTGCACCGTCCCCAATGAACAAAAATATCATGGATCGGCTCACTCGTCTGAGTGTGCGTTTGGACGAATTAAATCATTTGCTGAGCAGCGAATCTGCAACTGCAGACCTGGATCACTACCGTAAACTTACGCGCGAGCATGCTGAAATTGTTCCGATTGTTGAGCTTTATCGGTCTTATCAGCAATTTGAGCGTGATGTGCAAACGGCGCGGGAGATGCATGCCGATTTGGATATGCGTGCATTTGCCGAGACTGAAATCCAAACTGGAAAAGAAAAACTGATTCAGATCGAATCGGAAATACAAAAGCAATTACTTCCGAAAGATCCCAATGATGAGCGCAATATTTTTCTCGAAATACGCGCAGGAACGGGAGGGGATGAATCCGCTTTGTTTGCTGGAAACTTGTTTCGCATGTATTCACGCTATGCAGAAAGACAACGTTGGCAAGTGGAGATTATTTCGCAAAGCCTGTCGGAAATTGGCGGATATAAAGAGATTATCGCTAAAATTATTGGTTACGGCGCATATTCGAAACTTAAGTTTGAATCCGGTGGCCACCGTGTTCAACGTGTACCCGTAACTGAAACTCAAGGTCGTGTGCATACCTCTACATGTACCGTGGCTATTATGCCTGAGGCGGATGAAGTGAGTGAAGTGGTTTTGAATCCCGCGGAATTACGTATCGATACCTTTCGTGCTTCCGGTGCCGGCGGTCAGCATATCAATAAAACCGATTCAGCCGTGCGTGTGACTCATCTACCCACCGGGATCGTTGTGGAGTGTCAGGATGGACGTTCGCAGCATAAAAACAAGGCACAGGCATTGAGCGTGTTGGCGGCGCGCATTCACGACAAACAAATGCGTGCGCAGCACGCGGAGCAAGCAGCTGCACGGAAGTCATTAGTGGGTACCGGTGAACGCTCGGAACGGATTCGTACCTATAATTTTCCACAGGGACGGGTGACCGATCATCGTATCAATCTTACGCTCTATAAGATGGATCAGATTATGGATGGGGACATCGATGAGCTTTGTTCGGCACTCATGGCCGAGCATCAGGCTGAGTTGTTAGCTGCATCAGTGCAAGAATAATCAGTGTCTGCTGATCGTTCTAAATCATTGCTATGCCACTTGTAACGATCTCACAAGCACTGGCTGCGGCGTACTTGGAAATTGACGCTATTGATGCAATTCTGTTGCTACGGCATGTGTTATCCGTGAATCATGCTTTTCTGCTGACTCACCCTGATCAAGCATTAACTGTACAGCAATTCGAGAAATTTTCCAGCTTGGTTCAGCAGCGCATCGAGGGCTTGCCAGTGGCGTATCTAATTGGAAAACGTGCATTCTTCGATTTAACGTTTAAAGTTACGGAAGCGGTGTTAATTCCTCGTCCTGAAACTGAATTACTGGTTGAGTGGGCGCTCGAGCTGATACCGTCTCAAAAATTTTGTAAAGTGCTGGATTTGGGTACAGGCAGTGGCGCGATCGGGATTAGCATTGCCAAGCATCGTCCTCAATCTCAAGTCATTGCAGTTGATTTATCGCCTGCTGCTATCGATGTTTGTCAAAGCAATGTAGAGATTCTGGAAGTGGCTAATCTAAATGTCATAAGGGGAAATTGGTTTGATGAACTTTCAGGGGAGAAATTTGATCTGATTGTATCAAATCCACCTTATGTGGCTGAGGATGATCCTCACTTGCAGCAAGGCGATCTGCGATTTGAACCGGAAATGGCTTTGTCTGCAGGAGAATACGGTATGGCCTGCATTACTCATATTATTAATGCAGCACCGGGTTATCTGGGTAAGGAAGGATGGCTATTACTGGAACACGGTTATAATCAAGCTGAGACTTGCAGGCAATTGTTACGTAATAAGGATTTTAGTAATATTTGTTCTTATCCAGATTTGGCTGGCATAATGCGGGTAAGTGGCGGTCAACTGAGTTCGTCAATCTAAACCATAAAATTACATTATGGTTCTAATGTACTAATTAATTAGTTGTTTTCTTGTATTTTCTGTATAAAACTTTTGGGAATAATCTTTTGGAGAAATTAATACTATGAACGTTGAAGATTTAATCGAACAGCAAATCACTAAACATCCGGTGGTACTTTATATGAAAGGTACTTTGGATCAACCACAATGTGGTTTTTCAGCAAATGCTGTGAATATTCTTAAAGCTTGTGGTGTTGATGATATTTTCTCGGTTGACGTTCTGGCAGATCCGGAGGTCAGACAGGGTATCAAGGATTTCTCCAACTGGCCCACCATACCCCAGCTATACGTGAATGGTGAATTTATCGGCGGCTCGGATATCGTGACAGAGATGTATCAGTCTGGAGAGTTGCAGAAACTGTTCGAGAACTAACTGATTCCAGTTAGAATAATGAGCCACGATTCAGGGTGTTTACATCCATAAACGACTGAATCGTGCAAGCAGGCTTAGAGCTAATTGATTGCTGTTGCAATAATCCAATAACGGGCAAACTTACCCGCTGCAATAAATAATAGCGCCCATAACCAATTGGTTCGTAACCATCCGGCAGCCACGCATAACACATCACCGATCAGAGGCGCCCAGGATAAAAGCAGAATAGGGGTGCCGTGCTGTCGCACCCATTCCAGACTTCGCGTATTGCTACCTAATTTTTTATGCAATGTTTTTTCATCCGGTAGTAACCGGCCAATAAGATACGAACTCATCCCGCCCAATGTATTGCCGATAGTTGCCAAAATAAGCGCTTGCCAGTGGAGATCAGGGTACGCCAGCAAGACACCTACAAGAACAGCTTCAGATCCGCCTGGAAGAAGGGTGGCAGCCAGGAAACTGCTGGTGAATAAGGCCAGCAGACTCGATTGTTCATCCATAACATGATCCAGAATTAAAAAGTTTTATAGTTTAACCTGATATTTTGTACACCGATGAAGATATCGCAAGGAATAACATGGCAAGGTACTCATTCGTCAGGATTCTGGAGGTTATCGCATCCAATAACGATGCGATTCTATCGCTGACTTTTGAAGATAGATGTTGAGAAGCGCTCAATGTTGAACTAAGGGGTCTCATAGATTATGAATCGTATGAGTAGAGAAAAGCCCTTAGAAATTACATTTGACTACTCATAACCTGGGGTTGCTTTGAATCGATGGATGAAATCGACTCAGTGATTAAATTGAACGCAGGTGATTGCAAGCTTGTTTTGTGGTTATCCGGAAAACATCGGATTCCGTATTTCAGGATAATAAATTGCTTCCAGTTGATGCTGGAAGCAATTTATTAACTTATAAATCAATAATATAGAGTTTAGTGATATCAAAGTGTAAAGACAATCATGTCTGCTGTGATTGAGTTCAGGTTTACACCCACCAGCTCAATGTAGGCTGCACCGCCGAGGAATTCAGCAGTAAACCCATCATCTCCGTTATCCACAAAATTGGTGATATGCGGAAGTAATTCTGAAACTTGAGTGATTCCAAGTACTTCAGAATCAAAAAACAAGCGATCTTCACCGATGGTGAAATCAGCAATCTCAAAGTTTCCAAGCCCATAAAAACCGAACGTATCGTTACCCGCTCCGCCATTGAGCCGGTCAAAATCCCCCGCTCCAGGGGCAACGAGGCTAACAGGTACGCTACCGCCTGCAAGCAAGATGTCGTTACCATTGCCGCCAAATAATCTTTCGGTACCTTCCTGTCCATCTATAATGTCGTCGCCGTCGCCGCCGTTCAAAATGTCATTGCCGGCTCCGCCGGTGATGGTATCGTTTCCTGCACCGCCATCGATTTCATCGTGACCGGCTCCGCCTTCCAGAATATTATCCAGTTCATCACCGATAATGAGTAAATCGTTGTCGTCGAATCCGGCAGATCCGATACCGTCGAATCCGATGCCATCAATGAATTTAATAGCTCCTGATCCTAAGTTCGGGCGAGGTACTGTTTCTACTGCCATGATGTGATCTCCTGATTATGTATTGAATTGATGCGATTTTTTTGATACCTCCTCATTAAAACAATGATGAGAATGATTCCTATTATAGTGAATAATGATTAAAATGCAATCATTGATAGGGATCGTTACACGAATAGACTTGATTAAGCGATGATAAAAAAAATAGAAACCCGCATAACGGCCGGCTCCTTATGATCCGGAAATTGAACGAGCGGTTGCTGCAGGGGAGAGATCTGATCGCAGCAGGTAAATTCAATGAGGCGGATGAGATAGTCGGTAGGCTTAAAAGTGAAAATCCGCTGTCTCAGGACGTTGCCCGCTTATGGTGTTCTTTGGCGATGCGTACCGGACGCACGGCTGAAGTACCGGCTTATGCGGCAGTCATTTATGAGCATGTGCAGGGTGATTTTCATAAAGCGCATTGGGCGCATGTGCTGGGTACCGCGAGTTTTATTTTGCTGGATCTGTCAGCGTCGCAAGCACATTTTACAATCGCTTTGAATCATTTAATGGCACTGGCTAAATCCGGTAAGATCCCGCCACAAAAGGAAGAAACCAAACCATTACGAAGCGGGACGAATGCTTTTGCCTCGGGTGAAGCGGAAAAATTGTTGTGGGTCACCTGCGCGAAATTAGCGCAATTGAATATTCCCGCATTTCCCTTTGCGGGTACTCTGCTGGGTTTAGTGCGTAACGGCTGTTTATTGGATTTTGATAAAGACATCGATATCGCGGTGCAAATGCAATCCTGGGATGCCTGCTGCGCTGCGTTGGAGCAAGCAGGGTGGGAGAAGGTGCCGATGCGCATCCAATATGCCAATTATCGTGATTATGTGCATCCGGAATTGGGAGTTACGTTAGATGTCTGCGGTTTGCAAGAGAAAGGGAAGCAAATTGTGGGCGGTTTTGCCTTGCCTGGCTATCCGGATGATTATCAACGCGTATCGGTTTTTCCAAAAATTGACTTGATTCAGAGAAATACTGAGCATGGGACTGCTTGGTTTCCACGTCAGCCGGAAAAGATTCTGCGGGCATTTTATGGGGATTGGCGCACGCCCAACCCCAACTGGGATACAGTCGTGTCCGCGCTCAATCTGGAGAATTTTACTTTGCTGGTACGCTGCTACGCATATCACCGGCTGATACAACATTGGTTACTGGGAAACCTGGCCAAAGCATGGTGTTATGCGCATCAAATTGTATTGAAAGACCCCGATGATGTCCTTGCATTGCGGGGTCGTCAATGGATGGAACACGCGATGGTGCGTTTGAACCGTGAAATACCGGCATGGCCGAAGAATCAAGTACAGAAACGCATCTATACGCGCATGGTAGCTGATTTATTTCACGAGGGACATATCAACTTTTTACGGGCGGCACGTGCGTTGGGCACGCATTTGACAGTCTGTGTGGTGTCTGACGAGCGTGTGATGGAAAACAAAGGAAAATTACCGGTTATGAAGCAGGCGGAACGGGCTGCGGTTGTGGCTGCCTGCAAATATGTCGATGCCGTGATGACGGAAACCCCGCCGGGAGTTACGCCGGAATATATGCTGCGGAACGGTTTCGATATTTATACTTTCGCTTGCGTTTCCGAACAGGAGCGTCAGGAGAAATATAAACTATGTCACATGTTGCCGGATGCGATGATTCAGGAATTACCCTATACCCCCGGTATTTCAACTTCCGATCTAGTCATGCGTATTCAGGAAGGTGCGGGGAGAAAACATACCGGTGCGAAGAATTGACTGCATACATCAGAATAGAAGCTGAAATAGTGTTGTATTAATTCCTTGTACTGGAAGGGCAATATCATAGTATGGCATTTTCCAAAAAATAGGTTATTGGATAATGCGCAAATTTGATATTAAAGACGTTAAGCGCCGCAGATTTTTGCAATACGGTTTTATGGGGTTGGGTGCGTTTTTTGGCAACATTCTGTTACCATCACCCGCCCGAGCTGCAGCTTCTTCATTGTTATCCCTGGGAAACTTGGGACCTCCAGATGCTAATGGGATATGTTTGCCTCCGGGTTTTACTTCGCGTGTTGTGGCTTACTCAGGGCAAAAGCTTTTTGGTTATACCTGGCATGACGCGCCGGATGGCGGTGCTGTTTTTCGTATAGCCGATGGGGGTTGGATTTATGTATCCAACAGCGAGATTGATCATGGCGGCGGCGGTGTGGGTGCTTTACGTTTCAATCCGCTGGGAGAGGTGATTGATGCGTATTCCATATTAAATCAGACGGATCGTAATTGTTCCGGTGGTAAGACACCGTGGTGGACATGGTTATCATGCGAAGAAGTCGATAGAGGAATGGTATGGGAGTGCGATCCGTCAGGAAAAAGGGCCGCGCAACCCAGAAGCGCTTTAGGTTTATTTCGGCATGAAGCGATTGCCGTGGATTTCGCACGAAAACAAATTTATCTGACTGAAGATGAGCCGGATGGCCGTCTTTATCGTTATACCGCTGATATGGTCGATGCGAAAGGAAATCCTGATCTTGATCATGGTGTGCTGGAAGTTGCGGAAGTAATAGATAAAAGCACTGGAACAGTGTACTGGCATGCTGTACCCGATCCATTGGCGACCTTGGTGCCTACGCGTAAACAAGTTTCTGCCAGCACCTCATTTAATGGAGGAGAGGGTATTTGGTATCGATGGGGAATCGTCTATTTCTCAACCAAAGGAGATAATCGTGTTTGGGCGTATGATGTTCTAAAACAATCCGTAAGGATTATTTACGACGCTTCATTGTATCTAGAGCCCATACTTACCGGAGTGGACAGTATTACGGGCAATGCTGCGGGAGAGTTATTGATTGCTGAAGATGGCGGAAATATGGAGCTTGTCGCATTGGCAGAAGGTAAAGCTAGACCTATATTGCGAATCGTCGATCAGGATAGCTCGGAGATAACCGGACCTGCTTTTAGTCCGGATGGATCACGCTTATATTTTAGCTCCATACGCGGCAAGACCGGATTACTTGAAGATGGCTTGACCTATGAAATTACAGGACCGTTCTAAAGTAATCCTCATTTCTCTGAATCCTTCCGATTTCTTTTGGGAAACGATAAATTGCGGTCGCTGTATTGATTTTTAGCGTACCAGACTCTTGAAAGATCCAACGGATGGAGGCGATGTCAGGTCGGTTCTTTTGAATTTAATTAAAAATAGCACGGTATGCATATTAAAATGTGTTTCAGCTATAAACGGTGCGGTTGTACCTACGAAACGACCGGAGGGTATCTCAAAGATATCTAAATGAAACCGAGCATATCCTGTTTGAGAATCTGCTTCATAAAATGAAAGCTTGGGTAACGAAATGGGAATTAAAGCTGCTGAAATTGGAGGAATTCCAAAGAAGGTGTTGGCGTGCTCCGTTCCTAAAGAATCGACGACAATATTCATGCGATAAGTGGCAGACTCGTCTTGTGCGATATAACCTTGCTGCCCTAGCCAACCTGCAACAACTCCTTTTACTAAATCCTTATCTCCGCTTATCCCGAATAGATCAAGCTTAACTATGGAGCCTTTAGGGATGGGCAAGGAAAAATCTGATGATTGGGAGATACTACGCATTACCGCTTCGCTTATTAATAGCTGTTCAGTGGCTGTTCTGGCTGAACTGGTTATTTTCTGAGTTGTTGAACATCCTGCTAAAAAAACTGTTAAGCCCATGACTAAGCACAGTGTATTAATTATTTTTATCCGCATCAATTTGTTTCCTTTTATATTGATTCATGTATTTTTCGATCATAGCTCATTTTACAGAAAACGCAATAAGCTTTGCCGGTAACGGTATTTCAGTGAGCGGTAAACACGGCAGACCGGATATAGAATGATCAGTGCCGCTAGCGTGATTGCGTAGGTTTGTTCCAGGCTGCCGCGTTCAAATAGGAGTTTTAGTACTGTCAGCACGCAGAAGTGGGTTAGATAAAAGAATAGGGCGGTTTGCCCGAAGACTAGCAAAGGTCCGTTGGGATTGACGGTCCGTTTCATAGATTCCAGACGCATTAGCAGTGCTAAAATAATCGCCATCAAACCCAGTTCCAGTAAGGTATAGGTGAGACTCGGCGGATATTTGCTGACATGTAGCCACTGTATTAGCGTATTTCCTTCCAGGTACATGAACATGTTGCCATAACCATCCAGGCCGCGAATTATTACAAACAAAGTCAACATAAACCAACCGATGGTCATCAGCAGGCGTGCAATTGTCCGTAAATCGAATTGGGTTGCGATGAACCATTGGCCGAACGCCCAACCCAGGAGCATGATACCCAGCCATGGCAATGCAGGGTACAGCACGGTGTAAGATTCCCCGAATACCGGCGCAAAAGTGATGGCCAACCAGAAGGGAGTCTCGCTGCCGGGCTGCCACAGTAGCATAAGTAATAATTCACTTCCGGCAATGATCGACACTGACAGTAACAAGACCATGCGGATTCCAAGTCGCTGTAGAGGAGCCATCAACATCATGCTGATGCCGATGGCATAAAGGACCTGGAATATAGGTTTGCCAGAAACCAGAGAAAACAAGCATAAATCAATCAAGGTAATAAAAGCGCCCCGAAGCAGTAATTCGCGTTCAATGACCGCATCATTGATACCTTGCTGCCGTTGCTGGAAATTACTGATGGCAATGGATGCGCCAGCTAGAAAAATAAAAGTGGGCGCGCAGATGTGAGTGATCCAGCGGGTGAAAAACTGATCGGAAGCAAATTGCACGCCAGGCTCATATAGCAGGAAGGAATCCGCAAAAATCCGATGGGTGTTGAAATACCATGAAGCGTGATCCAGTGCCATCAGTATCATGACAATTCCGCGCAACCAATCAATGGCAGCGATGCGTTGTATGTTGTTATCGAATGAGGTAGTCATTGATGTTTGCAGGTAAAATCAACGGGAGGGGAAACTCGGTATATAGTTCCAGCTACAAGCTAAAGCAGTACAAGATTATTTCTATGGATGAGCTCCGGTTCATCGACATAGCCCAATAGGACTTCTATTTTACTGCTGGTTTGCTGCAGGATTTTCTGTGTTTCTACCGCACTGTAATTTATCAAACCGCGGGCTATCTCTCTGCCTTCCTTGTCGAGACAGGCTACCGTTTCTCCGCGCTCAAACTCACCCTCCACGCTAGTGACTCCAATGGGCAACAGACTTTTTCTATCGACGCAAAGCGCTTTTACAGCTCCCTGATCCAATGTGACATAACCGCGCACCGGCAAGTAATCAGCCAGCCATTGCTTGCGTGCCGCCAAAACAGGCATTCTGGCTAGGAAGCGTGTGCCGATAGCCTCGTCCTGACTCAGCCGCACCAGCACGTTATTTTCGTGACCGGACGCTACGATAGTATTCGCGCCGCTACGGGCAGCGCGTTTGGCGGCGATTACTTTGGTTTGCATGCCGCCGCGGCTGATACTGCTACCTACGCCACCAGCCATTTTTTCCAATGCAGAATCACCAGCATTGACTTCCTGTAATAGTTTTGCATCCGGATTTTTGCGGGGGTCGCTTGTATATAAACCAGCCTGATCCGTCAGTATTACCAGTACATCCGCTTCAACCAGATTGGTCACCAGTGCTGCCAGTGTGTCATTGTCGCCAAAACGGATTTCATCCGTCGCTACCGTATCATTCTCGTTAATGATGGGAATGATATTGAGTTTTAACAAGGTGGTCAGAGTGGAACGGGCATTAAGATAGCGTTTCCGGTTGGATAAGTCTTCATGAGTTAGAAGTACTTGGGCAGTTTGCAAATGATATTGTGAAAAATTTGAGGCATAAGCTTGCGCCAGTCCCATTTGCCCTACAGCGGCCGCAGCTTGCAATTCGTACAGTGCGGTAGGACGGATTTCCCAGTTGAGTCGTTGCATACCTTCAGCGATTGCGCCTGAAGAAACCAGCACGATATCTTTATTCATCTGTTTTAATGTGGCAATTTGTGCTGCCCAGCCGGCCAAGGCGGAATGGTCTAGCCCCTTACCCTGATTGGTTACCAGACTGCTGCCTACTTTGATAACGATACGGCGTGCTTGCTTTAACATTGATTCGGGATCTCATTTTCCACAATAGAATTGCCCTCTTGTGGTGGCAAATGCTGCTCCAGATATTCCATAATGGCATAGATTAGATGTTTACATCCTTCACCTGTCAATGCGGAAATAATAAAGTAATTTTCTTTCCATTCCAATTTGTCGACAAATTGACGACATAGCTCGTCGCGCTCTTGTTCCGGCATCATGTCAGTTTTATTTAAAACCAGCCAGCGTGGTTTCTGAGATAAAGATGCATCAAACTTTTCCAGTTCCTTGGCAAGTGCCCGGGCCTCATGAACGAGATTGGTTTCCGCATTGAGCGGTGTCATGTCGATCACATGTAATAATAAACGGGTGCGAGTCAGATGCTTCAAAAAGCGATGCCCTAATCCAACGCCTTCGGCAGCGCCCTCGATCAATCCAGGAATATCCGCCATGACAAAGCTGCGATTATGATCAACTCTAACCACACCGAGATTCGGCTGTAAGGTTGTAAATGGGTAATCTGCAACCTTCGGGCGAGCGGCAGAGACGGCACGAATGAGCGTAGATTTTCCGGCATTCGGCATGCCGAGTAACCCTACATCAGCAAGAACCTTGAGTTCCAGCTTCAGTTCCAATTCCTGTCCTGGTTCTCCCTGAGTGAATTGACGTGGCGCACGGTTGGTGCTGGATTTAAAGTGCAGATTGCCAATTCCGCCAGATCCGCCTTTGGCCAAAAGAATTTTTTGCTGATCGTGAGTCAGATCCGCGAGGGTTTCACCGGTATTGATATCTTTGATTATTGTGCCTACCGGCACGCGCAGCACAATATCTTCGGCACTTTTGCCATAACGGTCTGAACCTTGTCCATTCTCGCCCTTCTTGGCCCGATGTATACGGGCGAAGCGATAATCGATCAAGGTATTAATATTGCGATCCGCCACAGCAAATATACTGCCGCCGCGTCCGCCATCGCCTCCATCGGGTCCACCTTTGGGAATATATTTCTCCCGCCGGAAACTGGCGACCCCATCGCCGCCTTTACCTGCATAAACTTGAATGATCGCTTCATCAAAAAACTTCATAAGTAACGGGGTATAAATTTCCTGTGTAGTATTTTGTCCTGCAAACAAAAAAGCCCCATCACATCTGACAGGGCTTTTTAAGTAAGTGAGTTATTCTATTTTATTCTTTATGCGGGAATTACGCTTGCTACTTTACGTTTGAAAGCACCTTTGATACTGAAGTTTACTTTTCCCGCTACTTTGGCAAATAAAGTATGATCCTTGCCAATGCCTACATTTTCTCCCGGATGAACCTGCGTACCACGTTGTCTGATGATGATCGATCCCGCTGAAATTAATTCACCACCATAGCGCTTGACTCCAAGCCGTTTTGAGTGTGAATCGCGTCCATTTCTTGAGCTTCCGCCTGCTTTCTTATGTGCCATTTATCAACTCCTTAAGCTGAAATACCCGTAATTTCTATTTCAGTGTAATTTTGACGGTGACCTTGATGTTTTTGATAATGTTTGCGACGTCGCATCTTGAAGATGCGAATCTTGTCGTGCCGTCCTTGACCGAGCACTGTTGCGCTTACTTTGGCGCCATTTACAAGGGGTGCTCCTACTGATACTTTATCACCATCAGCCACCATTAATACTTGATCGATAATAAGCTCGCTGCCGTTTTCCACTTTCAGCTGCTCTATTTTCAATTTCTCGCCCACTTGGATTCTATATTGCTTACCGCCGGTTTTTATGACCGCATACATACTTTAACTCCATGCTTCCCTTTTTCAGAACCGGGAATTATACCTAAATAACCCTTGATTGTGGTGGAAAATTTCTGACAATTTATCATTATGCTTGACACTTGGGCATTGTCATTCCTAACATAGCGTTTTCTACAAGGTAATATTGTGTCAATAGAATATATTAGAAGTTTTATCGCTCAAGATATGAGCATTGTTGATAATGTCATTCGGGAAAAATTACATTCCCACGTCCTGCTGATTCGTCAAGTGAGTGAATATATCATCAATAGCGGCGGCAAACGCTTGCGTCCCGCGTTGGTAATATTGTCTGCGGGTGCTTTTGGTTACTCAGGAAAATTTCATTATAACTTGGCAGCTGTTATCGAATTTATTCATACCGCCACGCTACTGCACGATGATGTGGTGGATGAATCGGAATTACGACGAAACAGGGAAACCGCTAATGCGCTGTTTGGTAATGCAGCGAGTGTTTTAGTAGGTGATTTCCTCTATTCCCGGGCTTTTCAGATGATGGTGGAAGTCGATAATATGCGTGTGATGCAAGTGCTTGCCGATGCGACCAATACGATTGCCGAGGGTGAGGTTTTACAGCTGCTTAATTGCCGCGATCCACAGGTCTCTGAAGAAAACTATCTACAGGTTATACGGTTTAAAACGGCCAAATTATTCGAAGCGGCAAGCCGGCTCGGGGCAATACTCGGGAATGCTACATCCGAAGAAGAAAATGCAATGGCAGTGTATGGTATGCATTTAGGTACCGCGTTTCAGCTTGTAGATGACATGCTCGATTATTCCGGGAATAACCATGATATCGGTAAGAATCTGGGCGATGATCTGACTGAAGGAAAACCTACACTGCCTCTAATATATGCCATGCGCACAGGCACGCAGGAGCAAGCAAATATCATTCGCAAGGCGATCGAAGATGGTGGAAAAGATGGTTTCCAACCCGTTCTCAATGTGATTCGCCAAACTGCAGCTTTAGAATATGCAAAGAAATGCGCTGAAGCTGAGGTGACAACTGCAGTAGCTGCAATCGCTGCCTTGCCCGATTCAGAAAATAAAAAATGTCTTTTGCAACTGGCAAGCTTCGCAGTGACACGCAACCATTAAAATAATTAAAGTTTGGATCGATTGTTTCCATTTGAGTCGAAATTTCCTAATCCGAGTCATTAGGAAATACCTCTCTGAGAAACACTTGTCATATCAGCTTTCAATTTGCAGATTCGGCCTATTTGCTGGCTGATCATTAATTAAAGCTTTTACAAAAATCTGCGCAAGTCTTTCTGGTTTATCCGTGATAGTGTTTTGTTACAGTAACTTTAACCGATTTGACAGTAAGAATAAAAGCAAGCCATTGTATTGTGATACTGAATCTGGAAATTCTCACCAATAAGTTAAGTCTTCAGTGCTTGAAAATCTGATCAAAAGATAGCTGATGTTTAGTGTTTTTTGAGCAACCCTCCGCATTGGGAGATATTTATGCATGAAGTTTCATTCTACCGGCAATTATTTGAAGCGAGCCCGCATCCATACTTAATTTTGCGGGCGGATGACAATTTTACAATTGTTGCAGTAAACGATAAGTATCTCGAAGCCACTGGTACATGCCGTCAAACGATTGTAGGTTGTGATTTGTTCGATATTTTTCCTGATAATCCAAAAGAATTGGTAAGTGAAAGTGTTGCTGATTTACGCGCCTCTCTAAATCGTGTACTTAATAAAAAACACCCGGATGTCATGGGGGTGCAAAAATACGATATTCCGTTGCCGGATAACAGCGGTCATTTTGTGCTCAAATACTGGAGTCCGATGAACACGCCTGTATTTGGAACCGATGGGCGGGTAGCCTATATTATTCATCATGTTGAAGATGTGACCGAATTCGTTGCCAGTCATGAGCGCATCAATAATGATCATGAGGTACAGTCGAAATTGAATAAGGTAGAGGCGCGTGCTGAGCGGATGCAAGCGGAAATCCTGCGTCGTACGGTTGAAGTCAAGGAAGCGAATCGTTCATTAAAGTCGGCGTTGGAGGAATTATCCGTCGCTAATCAACGCTTGACCGAGCTAGATCATCTCAAATCAGAATTCTTTGCTAACGTCAGCCATGAATTGCGTACACCACTGACATTAATTCTCGCGCCCTTAGAAGATCGTTTGCGCCAACTTCCGAATAAGGGTAGCAAGCCGACTAAAGAGCGTCGCGAAATCGAATTAATGCTCCGTAATGCTCGTCTTCTATATCGTCATGTGACTGATTTGCTCGATGTGGCCAAATCTGAAGCGAATTGCATGAAGGTTTACTCGGCAAGTTTTGATATTGCGCAGCTCATCAGGATGACAGCGAGTTACTTCGAACAAGCGGCACATGATAGAAACATCATTCTTAATATAATTTCCCCAAGAACATTAGTAATAGAGAGTGACAGCGAGAAACTGCAACGTGTGTTGTTGAATTTGCTTTCAAATGCATTCAAATTTACCTCTGATAATGGTTGCATTACATTATCTCTTACTTCCACGCAGAATGACGTCCAGATCGACGTGCAAGATACCGGCCCGGGTATTCCGAAGGCAATGCGTGAGCGTGTATTTGAGCGATTCACGCGAGTCGAGAATGCAACCGCTGTGAATCGGAATTACGGTGGTACCGGATTGGGGTTAGCCATTGTCAAGGATTTTGTTGATTTGCTGGGCGGTAAGGTCACTCTTGAGGATTCTCCGGGGGGAGGGGCATTATTTAAAATTGTTTTTTCACTCAAAGCACCAGTGAGATCGGTGCTGCTGGATAAGCCTTCTTCACTTGATGAGATTATTCTGCACGAAGCTGTGGAAGAGCTAGAAAGAAACAAGTTAACCGAATTAACCGTGGTTCCGGTACCCACTGATAATCAGAAGCTTATTTTGATTGTAGAAGATAATATCGATATGAATCAGTTTATTGCTGATAGATTGTGCGGACATTATCGTGTGATCTGCGCTTACAATGGACAGCAAGGATTGGAGCAGGCACTGAGTACTGTCCCCGATGTCATTCTCTGTGATTTGATGATGCCGGTGATGGGAGGGCATCAAATGATATTGGCATTACGTCAATATCCGCATCTGATTGATGTGCCGGTGATTATGTTGACAGCCAGAGTGGATGAGGCGCTTAGGTTGGAGCTGCTCAGACTGGGTGTACAGGAGTATCTGAATAAGCCTTTTGTCGTGGATGAATTACGTGCGCGAATCAACAGGCTGATAACCGAGCGTCAGCGTGTCCAGGAACAACTGCGTGAAAGCGAGGTTCGCTTTCAGGTGATATTTGAACAGGCGGCCGTCGGAATAGGGATAGTTTCTTTGGAAGGAAGATGGTTGAGGGTGAATCAAAAGTTCTGTGATTTGGTGGGTTATCGTCATGACGAGTTACCATTCCTTACTTTTCAGGAGATCACTTATGCGGAAGATCTTGACACAGACCTGAGCTATGTACAACGAACATTGGCAGGTGAAATCTCTACTTATTCTTTGGAAAAGCGCTATATCTGCAAGGATAATAGTCTTATCTGGGTCAGCCTCACCGTATCGCTGGTGCGGAAGCAAGATCGCACCCCGGATTATTTCATTACTATCATTCAAGATATTCAATCTCGCAAAGAAATTGAAGCGAATTTGAACGATGCCAAACGGATCGCGAATTTCGGTCATTGGCGATGGAATTTAGACACCAACACGCAAATCTGGTCAGAGGAAATTTTTCATATATTTGGGCGTGATTTGGATTTGCCACCGGCGAACTACCAGGAAGTGGTGCAATATTTTACAGCGGAGAGCTGGAGCAATCTGTCTGCAGCTGTGGAGAAATGCATGCGTGAGGGGGTAAGTTATCACTGTGACGCAGAAGTAGTGCAACCCGATGGCAGTCACCATTGGGTTGTTGCTCGAGGTGAAGCCATTCGCAATGCCGAAGATCAAATTATTTCGTTGCATGGCACGGTACAGGATATCACCGTGCGCAAGCTGGCCGAAGTCGCATTGCAACAGAGTCAAGAGCAACTCAAATTGTTCATTGAATACGCACCTGCGGCGTTAGCCATGTTCGACCGGGGCATGCATTATCTTGCATGCAGTCAACGGTGGCGCAATGATTATTCTCTGGGTGATCGTAATTTGCTGGGGTTGTCTCACTATGATGTTTTTCCGAATATCGGTGCCGAATGGAAAGCCATCCATCGGAGATGCCTGGCGGGAGAAGTGATTCGTAGCGAAGAAGATCGATATGTTTGGGTCGATGGCACTATACAGTGGCTGCGCTGGGAAGTACGGCCTTGGTTAACGGGTAATATAATTGGCGGCATAGTTATTTTTACTGAAGATATCACCCAGCAGAAACAAGCCGAGACAGCGTTGCAACAACTCAATGACGATTTGGAAAAACGCATTGCCGAGCGCACTGCTGAATTAAAAGCGCTTAACCAATCTTTAGAGAGTTTTGTATATTCCGTGTCTCATGATCTGAAAGCACCACTACGTGGAGTTGAAGGATACAGTCGTTTGCTGGAAGAGGATTACTTTGACCGGCTAGACGATGAAGGACGCCTGTTCATCAACAACATTCGCACGGGGGTGACGCGTATGAACGAGCTGATCAATGATTTGCTGGCTTATTCGCGTATGGAAAGATGTAAGCTGGAATCCCATGAATTGGATTTAACGCTATTAATTCATCAGGCGCTGGCCGAGTACAATGAAGAAATTACTTTGCACGCTATTGAAATTGTCGCCGATTTCCCCCCATTTAAGGTTTATGGTGACCGAGAAGGTTTGGTGCTGACACTACGGAATTTGTTGGGAAATGCGATCAAATTTAGCCAGGGTACGCCTCATCCAAGAATAGAATTTGGCGCTTGCCGGAATAAAGATCATGTGATTCTGTGGATTCGTGACAACGGTATCGGTTTCGACATGAAGTATAATTCACGCATATTTGAGATTTTCGAGCGCTTGCACCGACTGGAGGATTATCCCGGGACGGGTATCGGCTTGGCATTGGTGAAAAAAGCCATGCAACGTATGGGCGGCCGGGTGTGGGCACAAAGCAGTCCGGGCGAGGGTGCGACTTTCTCAATTGAATTGCCTGCCGCAATGGAAAAACCGGAAGCGTAGTAAGGGAGTATTTCATATATTATGAGTGCATATCCACCGATTTTACTTGTTGAGGATAATCCACTTGACGTTGATCTGACGTTACGTGCTTTTCAACGGCGCAAGCTGGCCAATCCCGTCTTGGTCGCTCGCGATGGAGAAGAAGCGCTTGCCTGGATACCACGCTGGGAATCGGGCGATACATTGCCGGTGGTGATTCTGTTAGATCTTAACATGCCGCGCGTGGATGGTTTGACGGTGCTGCGGACATTAAAATCGCACCCGCTATTGCGTCGTATTCCGATCGTAGTTTTGACCACTTCCAAAGAAGATCGCGATATTCAAGTGGCTTATGATTTAGGTGTTAATTCGTATATTGTTAAGCCGGTAGGTTTTGATAATTTTATGGATGTGGCGCAGCAAATAGAACTGTATTGGTGTGTTATCAATGAACTGCCGAAATAGTTGCGATGCGTGTTCTGTATATTGAAGACTCCGCCAGTGATGCTGATCTGGCTTGTCGTGCTCTGGCGCGCACAGCGCCGGAAATTGAGCTGGAAATAGCTACCACACTGACCGAAGGATTAGAAAGGTTAACTCCTTCGGAGAATTACGATGTGTTGTTAACCGATCTTTCTTTGCCGGATGGCTCCGGTCTGGAAGCACTGGCGCGTGTACGGGACCAACGATTGTCCACAGCAGTTGTAATTCTTACCGGTTCAGGCGATCAAGGTTCTGCGATTGCAGCACTCAAAGCCAGCGCGGATGATTATCTGATCAAGCGGGATGATTATCTGGAGCGCCTGCCACGTATTTTACGTAATGCTCTGGAACATTTTCACAATAATGCCGAGCGTAATCGACCGGTACTGCGAGTGTTGTATATCGCGCATAGTGTCATGGATATCGATCTTATGCATCAGCATTTCGCTTTGTACGCACCCCATATCCACTTGACTGCAGTAACTGATGTGCATGATGCACTGGCACTTCTTCCAATTGATCCGATGGAACAGGCTACACAATTCGACGTGCTCTTGCTCGAGTATTGCATATCAGGCACGGATGACTTAGCGCTCATCAAATTGCTGCGCAACGAACGAAAACTGGATCTCCCTATTGTGCTGGTTACGGATCAGGGGAGTGAAATTGCCGTGGCACGTGCATTGCATATGGGTGTGGATGATTATTTAACCAAGCATGCAGGGTATCTTTATGAAACTACGGCAATATTGGAGAAAGTGCAACATCAGGCAGAATTGGCTCGTGAGCGGATTAGTCTGAAGAAAACCAGTTTGCGTCTTTCGGATTTGCTTGCTGCCAGTCCGACAATTCTTTATAACCTTCGTGTTGTGGGAACAACATTTCAGTTGGTTTGGGTCAGTGAAAATATTGAGCGTCTGCTTGGGTATACTCAAGAGGAAGTCATGGTTGAGGGATGGTGGAATTTGCATGTGCATCCCGATGATCGCGAAGCGGCATTGACTCATCAATCCGAGTTGCTGGCGGTAGGCCAGCTTACATATGATTATCGATTGCTGCATCGTAACGGCCAAAGCGTTTGGATTCATGATGAATTAAGACTCGTGCGCAGCATAAACGGTAAGCCTCTTGAAGTGGTCGGTGCATGGCTGGATGTCAGTGAACATAAACGGACTGAATTAATCCGCCAAGCCCATCAATCTGCATTGAATCTGATTGTGGCTAATCAACCGCTTCCTGTAATTCTAAAGGATATTGCACAACGGCTTGAGTCAATTAATCCGGAGATGCTGGTTTCGATCTTGCTACTGGATCAACACACCGGGCGGCTAAAGCATGGTGAAGCACCGAGTTTACCGGATGATTACAACGCCGCTATCGATCAACTGAAAATTGGTGAAGGAATAGGTTCCTGCGGTACCTCGGCTTGGCGAGGTGAACCTGTCATAGTGGCCGATATCGATCATCATCCCTATTGGCAGTCTTATCTGGAATTAACGCGTAAAGCCAATCTTCATGCATGCTGGACAATACCTTTCAAGAATGACGCAGGAAAAGTTTTAGGTACTTTTGCGATTTATCACCGGACACCTCGTGAACCTTCCCAGGCTGACCTGGGGCTGATCAATGAGTTTGCTTTGCTTACTGCTTTAGCCGTGCAAAAGGTGTATGCGGCTGAATCATTGAAGCAAGCGGCCGCCGTATTCGAGTCAACCCGGGAAGGCGTTGTAATCACCGATTTGCAGCCAAGAATCGTTGCTATCAATCGCGCTTATGCCGAAATTACCGGTTACAGTGAAGAACAGGTACTCGGAAAAAATCCCAGGATTATTAAATCGGGGCGTCATGATAAGTTGTTTTATCAAGCCATGTGGGCAAGTCTTACAAAAACCGGGTATTGGCGTGGCGAAGTATGGAATCGCCGCAGGAGTGGCGATGTTTATCCGCAATGGCTGACAATTAGCACCGTATTCAATGACAGAAATGAGCCTTGTAATTATGTAGGGGTATTTACTGACATCACCCAGATAAAGCAATCTGAAGCGCGCCTGGCACATCTTGCACACTATGATGCATTAACCGGCTTGCCAAATCGCTTATTGGTACAATCCCGGCTGCATCATGCGATTGAACGCACATTGCGGCATGGCAATCAGATTGCTGCACTGTATCTTGATCTGGATCGATTCAAGAACGTAAATGACAGTCTGGGGCATCCCATCGGGGATGAACTCCTGGTTATGTTAGCTTTGCGTCTGAAGAAGCGATTGCGCGAGGAAGATACATTGGCACGATTAGGCGGCGATGAATTTCTGGTTGTGCTCGAAGATATTAAAGATACCAATGAGCCGGCTATGGTAGCGCAAAACCTGATTGATTTGCTGGCCACGCCTTTTTCCTTACCCAGCGGACATGAGATATTCATTAATACCAGCATCGGCATCAGCCTTTTTCCGACCGACGCCAATAGCGTAACTGAACTCATCCAGCACGCAGATATGGCAATGTATTTAGCCAAGCAAGAGGGCCGTAATACCTATCGCTATCATACCGATGCTTTAAGCATTGCAGCAAATGAGCGCCTGGTGCTGGAGACACAGTTACGCCAGGCCTTGAGCGCCGGCGAATTCGTGCTGCATTATCAACCTTTGATCGATGCACGGAAGGGTCAGGTAATGGGTGTTGAAGCTTTAGTACGTTGGCAGCCACCTGATAAAGCGATGGTGTCTCCCGGAAAGTTTATCCCGATTGCGGAAGAAACCGGATTGATCGTTCCGCTTGGTGAATGGGTTTTGCGAACTGCGTGTGCTCAGGGACGTGCCTGGATGGACGCAGATTTTCCACCGTTTGTTATGGCGGTTAATCTATCGGTGCGGCAGTTTCAATCGGAGAATCTGGTCGAATTGATCCGCCAGGTACTGGAGGAGACAAAACTACCTGCGGCTTGTCTGGAGCTGGAATTAACTGAAAGTATGTTTATGGAGCGTGCTGAACAGTCGATCGAAATATTGAAAACCCTGAAATTTCTTGGGGTGCGTTTGTCGATAGATGATTTTGGCACCGGCTATTCTTCTTTGACCTATCTCAAGCGTTTTCCTATTGATAAATTAAAAATTGATCAAAGTTTTGTGCACGGTTTGGCTTATGATCCTAATGATCGCGAAATTGCGGCTACCATTATTGCCATGGCGCGGAATCTGAAGCTTGATGTGCTGGCTGAAGGCGTGGAATCCGCACAGCAACTGGATATTTTAAATCAACAGGGTTGTGATTATTATCAGGGTTACTTTTTTCACCACCCCGTACCGGCGCAGGAACTCGAGGTATGGTTCCGTGAAAACAAACGCAATCACAACCTACAAGAAATCTTGAATACGAAGAATGAAAGAGATGGATAAAACTAGGCTGTATTACATCCATGATCCCATGTGCAGTTGGTGCTTCGCATTCAGCCAAAGCTGGGACGCATTGCAACGGGATCTGCCGCAGGATGTTGAAATTGCTTATGTCGTGGGCGGGCTCGCTCCGGATACCACGGAGCCGATGCCGCTCGCCACACAGAAGATGGTGCAACAGGCGTGGCAACGCATCGAACAAACCGTTCCCGGAGTTCATTTCAATTGGGATTTCTGGTCGCGCAATACGCCTATCCGCTCGACCTATCCGGCCTGCCGGGCAGTGCTGGCAGCCAAAAAGCAACGTGCGGATGCCGAGGCGGAAATGATCCGCGCTATTCAAACCGCCTATTATCAACAAGCGAAGAATCCCTCATTGCCAGAGACCTTGCACGCCTGTGCCCGAGAGATTGGATTGGACGTACAAGCCTTTGTCGACGATTTAACGAGTGCGGCGATAGAAAGTGAGTTGCAGCAGCAAATTCAACGGGCAAGAAGCTTGGATGTTTATTCATACCCTTCCCTGCGGCTGATGCACAACCATGCCGTGTTTCCCATCGCCGTCGATTATCTGACTCACCGCGCCATGCTGGATGAGATAAGCGCTATCAAATTCGAGAAGTAGCCGGGTTTACTTGCTTGACTGTAAATTATTATCATTGAAAAATCGGCTATCGGCTATCGGCTATCGGCTATCGGCCATCAACAGTCAGTCACCATTTTCCAGTGAATGGCTGGTCAGCCTTGAAAAACGGTCATTCAGCGACAGCCAAGTGCCAAAACTGCACGGTGTAATGGGGTGATACTTATTTTAAACAGTGACAACTTTTAATCTGTGCGGCGTGAAAACGAAGAACAGTGTAGCGAGCGTCCGAACGAGCGTCTTGTCAGGTGATTTTAGGTGGATTGAATACATCCAAATATTCCAACATTGTGACTTTCTTTGCTATTGTTCTACACCCAATGAAAAATTTATGTTCACTACAATGGTTGAAAATATTCCCCCGATTATTGAAAATTGATTTAGTAATGGGGTCTTTGTATGCAGGTTTAAACGATAACAACTTATGAAGGTTATTGCTTACAAGAAAATAACTAATCCATGAAATGAGATACTTATTTCGTTCTTCTTCATTAGATAAGGTGCTTAAATATTGTTCCAAATACTCTACTATCTTTTCCTGATGAGTGATACCGAACGAACTTTGCAATACTGATTCGAGTATAGCCATGATTTTAGGGAAAGACTTTATTCTTAGCGTACCTAGCATTAGCAACATGCTTATCACTTTCTCTAGATTATACTCAGAAATACCAACCTTCAAATTACCTTTTTTACTCACGATGTCTGCAAGAAACCGATCGATTACACCTGTCCCTGGGCAGAGTCTGTCAATTTGAATAACCGATAAATAGAGTTCTTGAAACTCCTTCCATGAGTAGCGCCGTCTTTTTTTTGGATGGACTGCGTGATAACGTGAAACCCACTCCCGGAAAAGACCATCTGGAAGTATTGATATACTTGTTTTTTCATCGCTTAGTTCAAGATTGTATTCCTTTAAAGAAAACTGAAGAATCTTAATAATTCTTTTTGCATCAGACTCAGACTTTGCAAGGATTCTGTAGTCATCCTTAAATCGAACGGCTTCACAGATAATACCAGCCTCTTTAATACCTTTTGTAAATTTTACATCGATTGCTGAAGCTACAATTTCCGCAATAATGTCCGATACCACTGGCCCGATTGGAATGCCGTTAGTGCAACCATCATTAGCATTTTGGAATAATTTGTCGAGAAGATTTCCCAGCAAATTAAAATTATGTAAGTTGGTTGGTTGTCGGATAAACTTTTTACCATGAATAGCCCAGGAAATGCTATGCGTGTATAGAGACGGGTAAAAGCTTTTTATGTCTGCCTTGACAATATGGCTATATTTATAGGCTATTGATGTAATATCTTTATCTACCATACCAATAAATTCATAAATAAGTCTTCCGCTTCTTAGATAACCAATTCTGCCTTGATTTCTTGAATCTATAGGTACGGGGAATGCATATGAAGCAACCTGACTATCATTGGGTATCATTGCTTCCACAAGAAACAACCAATTTCTAGCTATGTGATAAGCAATATCATTGTGAATGAACGGATTGATTAAACCAAAGTTTCTATCAGTATATTCTGTTTTCGGGAAATGAACATTAATGCATTCAGTACGATCGACTTTATATTGCTTACCTTTGCTTTTTATCTTGTAATAAAGTTTTGGCTTAATTGGCCTTTTAACTACTTTAAAGCAAGGCGGCAAGACGTAACTTTCTGGAAAGTAACCATTTTCACATAACCAATGATAAACATCCGTTTTCTTTAAAGAGCGCGCAAGTTCCTTTGTAACTCTTCGATGCTCAGTTAGTGGGTTAACTGAAAACAATGATCATATCTCCATAGCATTTTTATTACCTAACCTTGTTTGATCCACTGACAAGATGAACACTTCATTAGTATACACAGAACGGTGACTGCCCAAAACAGTGACAGTCATTTCAATTTGCAGTCAATACAAAAGTTAAATGGGCGTAAAATTTGCTCTTGTGAAAAAATCAAAGAAGCTTTATGTATTAAGAGATGAATGAACAGGCTTCATTATTCTAGGTAAAACGCCCTGCGCTAACTTGCATGTAAGGTCAAGTGGTACAACCGAATCGACCGTCCGCTTTCCGTAGGTATGCTCTCATTTGGTAATAATGGGCGAGTTACTCCTTTGGGTCGATTTCAGTCAATCAATGTTAGATTGAATGGAGATAGGTTTTAGAGCTGCCAAATCAGGCTGCACTACATTTGATTTTATTTGATCCTCTTTGAATCGTATTTAAACTGCTTTATATTTAGCTATTTAATCAAATATAAATTAATTGACATCTTGTTTTATTAAATATTATGAGTCAATCGGAAATTTCCGATATAAACAAGGACAAGGCAGAATTACAACGATCCGGTTGACATTGTAAGAAATTTATACGTAAGTAATTATATTAATAGAGATTAATTATCGTATTAATTATGAGTTCTCTGATCGAACGACTGTTACAGCTGAGAGCTTCAGCTACGTAATGAATTCGAGCGCATTTATTGATCCGGATGGCGATAGGCTTGCTTATAGTGCGGCCCTGATCGATGGAAGTTCACTGCCGGCCTGGCTTAGCTTTGATGCGACAACAGGTGCAATTAGCGGTACACCAGATACACCTGGAAAATTGAGCGTGGTGATTACTGCTAAAGATGCCGGTGACCTGACAGCTGAGGATATCTTCGATATCAATATTAGTAGCCTGGATGTAGATATCAATGGGACATCAGGTGCAGACAAACTGAGTGGCGGGAATGGAAATGATACACTCAGCGGATTAGCAGGTAATGATGTGTTAAACGGTAACGCCGGGAATGATTGGTTGGATGGCGGGAGTGGGATTGATTTCATGGCTGGAGGTGCAGGCGATGATACTTACCTAGTGAATAGTTTCTGGGATAGGGTCGTTGAAAATGCTCATGGCGGCCGCGATGCGGTGATTGCATCCATTTCGTATATACTCGGTGATAATCTGGAGAATTTAGTGTTGTCAGGAGCCTCGGCGATTATTGGTATTGGCAATTCGACTGCCAATCAAATAACAGGGAGTGCGGCTGCCAATATTATATGGGGTGGTGCAGGAAACGATATGTTGTCGGGCAAGGGTGGCGTGGACACTTTGCTTGGCGATACCGGCGATGATTCGTTGGATGGTGGGGTTGGTAATGACCTGCTGATTGGCGGAACAGGCACTGATACTTACTCTTTCGGGCGTGGATTTGGCAAGGATATCATTGTCGAGAATGATTCCACTTTGGGTGTATTGGATACCGTTAAATTTCTGTCAGATATCATCCCGGAACAGATTTGGTTTCAGCGTGGAGGCAATAATCTTGAAGTAAGTATCATTGGTAGCCATGATAAATTGGTAATCAAAGATTGGTACCTGAGTTCGGGCGCTCACGTTGAGCAGTTTAAAACGGCTGGAGGTTTGATGTTGCTGGGTAGCCAAGTTGACAGTTTAGTTACTGCCATGGCGGGTTTTGAACCGCCTGAGAGTGGTCAAACAATACTTCCACCCAGCTACGAAGCTATCCTTGATCCGCTGATTTCTGCTTTCTGGCTATAAGTTGTTTCCTGATGTTTTTGACAGTCTTGGTTTAACTTCCGCGACTTAATCTTATACGATGCGCTTTCTGGGTGATTATTTCTATTGATGATTACCCCTGCATAAAATCTTAATCTTCGCCCCGGCTATTCATATTCATTTTTCTGACATGTAAATGAAGGTATCAAAATAATAAGAAATTTATTGCTCGCGTGACTACATTCCAGGTTAATTTCGCTATAATCTTCAAGCGATAAAGTGAAGAAGTATGAGTGTTTAATGGATGTTGGGTGCAAATAAGCGGCTATATGGAATTGATGGATTAAGTGCTAATTTAGCAAATTGTGCCAACGATTTTTACCAGACTGTTGTATGTATTTATTTTAAATGGAGAGATTATATGAGTATGGAAAGTGAAATCAGAATGAGATTTGGAGGTTTCTGGAACTCCCTTATTTTATTGTTTGTAATTATTATTTGTCTTCGTTTTTCAAGCCTAGAATTTGCTGATGAGCCTTTAATTAAAAGAATTTTTTGTGCATTGCATTTGTTTTTAGGGTGTATAGCTGCGGGTGTTTTACTGGGGATACTGAAAATATTTTTGGCGTTCTCTAATCAGACTTATACCCGTGCCCCCGCATCGGCAAATTTTGTACGAGGCCTTAAATATGGAATAGTTGCGGGCGGTTTATTGATACTTATTGTCGGCATATTGCAATTGCCTGGCTTCCTGGGTGTTTTCCAGCCTATGATTGATGGATTGCTGGCAAAATTAACGGCTGTTTTTGTATAAACGGCTATTTATGAAATAGTGCAGGTATTTGATAGAGGAAATTAATATTTGTTTTGCAAATGATTTCGCCGATTGAAAATGTTAAAATAGCATCGTTTTCCACGTCAAATAGTCAAAGAACGACCTCGCCTCACAGGGCGAGGTGTCAGAGCAGTAAGGGGAGGAAGCTAGAAAAGTGCAACCTGCCGCCTATATTCATAAGAGCCCTGTGTAGGGTATTGTGGCTTTTTCGCAGTGGTTATTACGATTAGAAAGTCTAGCGATACCCGTGTGACCAATAAAAGCATCTAATTCAGATAATGCAACAATTCCATCCTGTCAGCGATGTTGGGTAGGGGAAACTGGGAATCAAAGTTGAGTTCAATAAACAATGCGCTATCGCAAGGCTTAACCTTGCTCATTTGATCAAAACGTAAGCTGCAAACACCTGCCTCAACACTAGGGGGCGCTTTATGAAGGCCAGGATTGCCATATTATGTTATTCACACAGTAAATTGGCGCTCTTACATGGATCACGAAAGATTGCGAATTATGCTGAAGTGGAACAGAAAATAAAACTCAATGAGAGGCTGTTGCATAAATTCGCCGTAGCAGCTTTGTAATGAATCTTGATAAGAGACGTGGTGCTTTATTGAAAAAGTGAGCAGTTTATTGGCTACAGCTGGACATTTCTATCGGTTGTTACCAGCATGGGTGAAAAAACTGTTGACCGGTATAATACATAGGATGAAAACTCAGGATTTTGATTTTTATTTACCTCCCGAATTAATTGCACAATTTCCCACTGAGCAACGTACTGCCAGCCGCCTGCTCTATTTGGATGGTATCACTAATCACTGGCAGGATGCCTTATTTATCAATCTTTCTAATTTCTTGCGCGCTGGGGATGTTTTGGTTTTTAACGATACGCAAGTAATCAAAGCACGCCTGTTGGGTAAAAAAGCCAGTGGCGGCAAAGTGGAGGTGCTGGTGGAACGTGTGCTGGACGATCGTCACGTTGTGGCGACAATCCGTGCCAGTCATGCGCCAAAACTGGATTCACAACTCGTTCTGGCTGATGCAATTTCATTAACCGTAATTGCGCGGGAACAAGAATTTTATACCTTGCGCTTTGAGCATGAAAAAACCGTTGCGGAATTACTGGATAGTTATGGTCAATTACCATTGCCTCCTTATATTGCTCGTCCTGCAACGATGACCGATGAAGTGCGTTATCAAACGGTATATGCTAAAAACCCTGGAGCGGTTGCCGCACCAACGGCCGGTTTGCATTTTGATGTTGATATGCTGGAACAATTGCGAGCTATTGGTGTAACCATGGCATATGTCACTTTACATGTGGGCGCGGGAACATTTCAGCCGATTCGTGTGGAAAATATTGTCGATCACATAATGCATCGTGAGACTTATCACATCCCTCAATTCACAGTTGATGCAATTAAGCAAGCTAAAATATCGGGGGGGCGCATCCTCGCGGTTGGAACGACATCTCTGAGAGCATTGGAGGCGTGCGCATCGCTTCATCAGGGTGGATTAGTTGCGGGTCATGGTGATACACGGATTTTTATCACTCCTGGATATCACTTCCAAATAATTGATCGATTATTAACCAATTTTCACCTGCCTTGTTCGACCTTACTTATGTTGGTTTCGGCTTTCGCCGGTATGGAAAATATTCGGCAAGCTTATCAACACGCGATTAAAGGCCAATATCGCTTTTTTAGTTATGGGGACGCTATGCTAATTGAGAGAAAGTTATGAAATTTCAATTGCATTCTACCGATAAAGCAGCTCGCAGAGGTACACTGACTTTAGCCCATGGCATAGTCGAGACACCCGCTTTTATGCCCGTGGGGACTTATGGTGCGGTCAAAAGTATGTCCCCTGCAGCGTTGCAGGCAGTGCATGCACAGATCGTTCTGGGGAATACGTTTCATCTATGGTTGCGGCCTGGATTGGAGGTAATCGAAGTACATCACGGACTACATGATTTTATTGATTGGCACGGTCCGATATTAACAGACTCAGGTGGATTCCAAGTATATAGCCTTGGGGAGTTGCGTAAAATTGCTGAGCAAGGTGTTCATTTTAAATCGCCGGTCAATGGCGATAACTGCTTTTTGTCTCCGGAAGAATCTATGCGAATCCAGCGCATCTTAAATTCCGATATCGTGATGATCTTTGATGAGTGCACGCCTTATCCAGCAGATGAAGCCGCCACTAAGCTATCGATGGAGCTGAGTCTGCGATGGGCGGAGCGTTCCAAGAAAGCGCACGGCAAAAATCCAAATGCGCTGTTTGGCATCGTGCAAGGGGGGATGTACGAACATCTACGCACCCAATCATTTGCAGGCTTGAATCAGATCGGTTTTGATGGTTACGCTATCGGTGGATTATCTGTCGGCGAGCCCAAAGTGGATATGCAACGTATTCTAAAACACACTGCGCCGCTGCTGCCAACTGATAAACCACGCTATTTGATGGGTGTCGGAACGCCTGCTGATATTGTTCACGCTGTGGCTCAAGGTGTCGATATGTTTGATTGCGTGCTGCCAACCCGCAACGCCCGCAATGGTTGGTTGTATACGCGTAATGGTATCATCAAATTGCGTAACAGCCGCTATCGCTTAGATACATCACCTCCCGATGAGCGCTGCGGATGCTATACTTGCCAGAATTTTAGTCGTGCCTATTTGCACCATTTACAGCGTATCAACGAGATGCTCGGTGCGCACTTGAATACCGTACATAATCTATTTTATTATCATAATCTTATGTCAGAAATTCGCAGCGCGATTGAAAATCGGCGATTTGAAGAATTTGCACAAGAATTTCAGGCATAAGCGGTCATCATGCTAATATGTACCCTTTTAACAAAGGGAGAACATGATGCTGATTAATGATGCATTTGCACAGGCGGCTTCTTCAACAGCGCAAAGTGATGCAGGCTGGGTCACCTTATTACCGATGATCGGTATACTTGTTTTATTTTACTTTCTGCTCATTCGTCCGCAAGCTAAGCGTGCCAAAGAACATAAGCAAATGGTGGAAGAATTGCAAAGAGGCGATGAGGTTATTACCAATGGTGGTATCTTGGGGCAAATACTCAATGTGAGCGAAGCTTACGTTATTATCGAAATTGCTCCGGCTATGGAGGTCACGGTACTTAAATCCTCGGTGCAAACTTTATTGCCTAAAGGAACGCTGAAGAGCATTGAACCGAAAAGCAAGGTGCTCAAATCAAAAACGACGAAATCAGCAACATCTGAAAGTAATAAAGCTGAAACTGTTGATGAAACTGCAGAAGTCATTACCGCTGAAGTTGATAAAAATATCGAAAAGAAATAATTACGTTGAACAAGGAGGAAGTTAGTTATTTTGCCCCTTGTTTTTGTTTGTCTTTTTATCCTTAATTGATACTTAACTAAAATCCATGAACCGCTACGCACTTTGGCAGTACCTGATTATTGCGGTTTCACTGCTACTCGGCTTACTTTACACTTTGCCGAATTTTTATGGCGAATCTCCAGCAATACAGATTTCTCCTATACGAATTTCTATAAGCTCCGATACAGCATTGTTGCAACGGGTTGAAGACACATTAAAACAAGCCAATCTTGAGATGAATGGAATTTTTCTTGAGGAAGGCAGCATTAAGGTTCGTTTTGCCGATACCGATTTGCAGATGAAAGCGAAAGATTTACTAGAATCCGCGCTCGGCAGCGAATATATCATTGCGTTGAACCTGCTTCCCAATTCTCCGCGATGGCTTACAAATCTGGGTGCCTTGCCAATGTATCTGGGATTGGATCTGCGTGGTGGGGTACATTTCATGCTTGCGGTTGATATGGAAGGAGCGCTTGAGAAGTCACTCGATCGTTATAGTATCGATATACGCAGCACATTGCGCGAGAAGAGGATTTCATACACCGGACTTGAAAAGCAAAGTAAGAAACTGGTCGTAAAGTTTCGTGATGTTGAATCACGCTCAAAGGCAGAAGCGGAATTAAAATCAAATTTTGAGGATTTCGCATTAAATATAGAAGATGTCGATAATCGATATCATCTTATTGCCACGATCAAACCGGAGGTTCAAATACGCATGCAGGATTCTGCCGTAATGCAGAACATCACTACACTGCGTAACCGTGTTAATGAATTAGGTGTCGCTGAGCCTATCATTCAGAAAGCTGGTGTAGATCGCGTGATTGTTCAATTACCGGGTGTGCAAGACACTGCCAAAGCAAAAGATATTTTGGGACGGACGGCTACGTTGGAAGTTCGTATGGTTGATGACGAGCATGATCTTGATGCGGCCTTACGTGGCAGGGTTCCTGTTGGAACAGAGCTGCACCAGGAGCGTGGGGGCAGTCCCATTCTCGTTAAAAAACAGGTTCTGCTTACTGGTGAACGCATTACCGATGCGCAACCAGGCTTTGATAAGGATAATCAACCGGCAGTACACATCAGCCTGGATAATAATGGATCGCGCATTTTTAAACAATTAACGCGTGAGAATGTCGGTAGAAGAATGGCCATTCTGTTGATAGAAAAAAATACAGCAGAAGTCGTAACCGCACCGGTTATTCGTGAAGAGATCGGCGGTGGACGGGTTCAGATCAGTGGGCGTATGACCAGCTTGGAGGCGCGGGATGTTGCGCTATTATTGCGTGCAGGTGCATTAGCTGCGCCCATGGATATTATTGAGGAACGCACTGTTGGTCCAAGCTTGGGTGCGGATAATATTGCCCGAGGGTTTAATTCAACCTTGTATGGATTTCTCGCCGTTGCCATTTTCATCATGGTCTATTACACAGCGTTTGGCGTTATTTCTGCTATTGCGCTTGGATTCAACTTGTTGTTACTGGTCGGTTTATTATCGATCATGCAAGCAACATTGACCTTGCCAGGAATGGCTGCACTGGCTTTAACAGTAGGTATGGCAATCGATGCCAATGTGCTGATTAATGAACGTATCAGAGATGAGTTGCGGGCTGGCGCTTCTCCGCAACTGGCGATTCACGCAGGATATGAACGGGCGTTTGGCACCATTCTGGATTCTAATATTACCACCCTGATTGCAGGCATTGCTTTATTTGCGTTTGGTTCTGGACCGGTCAAGGGCTTTGCTGTAGTGCTGTGTCTGGGTATTTTGACGTCCGTGTTTACAGCGATTTTTGTGTCTAGAGGTATGGTTAATTTTATTTATGGAAATCTTCGCAAACTCGACAATGTTCCTATCGGAATGGTCTGGATACCGAAGAACGATTCTTCAGTTAATGGAGTAACCGATTTTTTCCCCGAGAACGAGGCTGCTGAAATTATAATGAGCACAAAATCCAGGCGCAGCGAACAGACCGATCAGAGCAATGTAAAACCGGATGGTGCTGTGGGTCAAACATCAGTCATGGTTGAGGACGAAAGCTTGGTAGAAAGCTCAACTAAAATCGAAACAGTTTCTAATGCTGTTAATAAGGCTAAAAGTAAACGTAAATCAGCCGACACCAAAAAGAACAGATAGCAATAACTGTCACCAAGGATACAACATGGAATTATTTAGATTTAAGCATACCATTCCCTTCATGAAGTGGAGACGGGTGGGTGCAGTCATTTCAATCGCAACGTTTATTCTTTCAGTCTTTTTTATCTCGACGAAGGGGCTCAACCTGGGTGTGGATTTCACAGGAGGAACAGTACTTGAAGTTGGTTATAGTCAGCCCGCAGACTTGGAAAAAATACGTGGTGTATTGACAGGTCTCGAGATGTCGGATGCAAGTGTACAAAATTTTGGTACCTCACGAGAAGTTTTAATACGATTGCCTATCAAACCAGAGTTTTCCAGTGCTCAATTATCTGAAATTGTTTTAAATGCGCTGCGCGGAGTTGATTCTTCGGTTGAAATGAGGCGGGTGGAATTTGTTGGTCCGCAAGTAGGTCAGGAGTTATTGGAAAATGGTGCTCTCGCTTTGTTATTCGTTTCATTAGGCATCGTGGCATATCTGGCTATACGATTTGAGTGGAAATTTGGCATAGCAGGCATTATTGCAAATTTACATGATGTTATTATCATTCTCGGTTTCTTTGCCTTTTTTCAATGGGAGTTTTCATTGACTGTACTGGCTGCCGTTTTAGCTATACTGGGCTACTCAGTGAACGAATCAGTAGTTATTTTTGATCGTATTCGAGAAAATTTTCGTAAGCTTCGGAAAGCTTCGGTGACGCAAGTAATTGATGGCGCAATTACGCAAACTATGTCGCGTACGATTATCACGCATGGCAGTACACAAATGGTTGTAATTGCAATGCTCATATTTGGTGGTGAAGTACTGTATTATTTTTCGTTAGCTCTGACGATCGGCATACTATTTGGCATTTACTCCTCAATTATGGTGGGCAGTTCTATCATCGTACTTCTTGGCGTCAAGCGCGAGGATCTACTTAAGCCGGAGAAAAAGCCATTGGAAAATGATGGAGCAGTTGTATAGAAGAATTTCTGCGCCAGTTACTCCTGATAAGCTTGTAACTGCAGGATAGCTATGGATATATCATTGTATATCTGTGTCGACAAGATTCTGCTCAACGATTACATCTTAGTTCTCGTCGATGAGGAAAATTGATTGTCGATGTTAAAGATGACCTCACAAACTGCGGGTTCTGCCAATGAGGTCTGCGATTCATGTTTCTTGATTTTTTGTTGCATAATCTCGCTATTCTCCGCAGAATTATAGGAACTTCCGCACCCCGTCTGTAGCAAATATTTAAGTCCGGCAGGTCGGCTTTGTTAACGATTTAGAGAGAAAAGGAAACATGTCCACATCGAATAATACAGTATCGAGTGCAAAAAATATTTGGCCCAAACTGATTACATTTTCATTTATATTGTTGGTTATCGTCATTGCAGTAAGTCTGCTTCCACGAGGTTTCTCGCAGGATCTTTCAGTCATAGGTCAAGGGACTAACGCGGTTGTATTGGTGCATGACGGCAATATACTTCAAAGCACTGACACCATGATTGCCATGAATGCGGTAAGAGATGATTTCGAAGAACATGTTGCATTTATCGTAGCTGATATCAATACGCCAGAAGGCAAGCGGTTTGCAGATAGCCGTGGGTTAGGTGCGGCAGCATTGGCTTTTTTTACAGCGAATGGAGATCAACTGCAAGTATTATATTCCGAACAAACGAGTGAATCTTTGCGGCGGCATTTAAATACAATTTTCGATTACAACTATTAGCAGGTTGAGGTGTGCTGATTTTCAAGAAGCCTGAATATAAATAGCGGAGTAAAAATGTACCACTGATGTGCACGAAATTTCGCGGCAATCGCGGAGTAAACGTGTACCAAGCTGAAGCCTGTAAGCTGATGCGATGAGCATTAAGTGAAAGGCGATGAGGATGTATACAGTGGAACTATATGTAAAGATTCGACGAGCGGTGATGGTGGAAGGCAGAAGTGAACGCGAAGTTGCGCAATATTTTGGAGTTTACCGCAAGACTGTTAAGAAGATGTGCCAATATGCGGTGCCGCCAGGTTACCGGCGCAAGAGAGAGCTCATTTCCCCAAAGCTAGTTGGATTCACTGGCGTCATTGATGCCATTATGGAAGCTGACAAGCAAGTTCATGCCAAACAACGCCATACTGCGGTGCGGATACTGGAACGGTTGCGCGATGAACACGGGTTTACCGGCGGCTATACCATCGTACGCAACTATGTTAACAAGGCTGCAATTCGGCAAAAAGAGATGTTCATGCCGTTGGCGCACCTGCCTGGTCATGCTCAGGTAGATTTTGGTGAAGCCGATGGCTATATTGGTGGCAGACTGGTTCGATTCCATTATTTCTGTCTTGATATGCCCCATTCGGATGGCTGTTTTGTCAGAGCATATCCAACTGAAGACACTGAATACTTTCTGGATGGGCATGTTGCTGCGTTTGCGTTCCTAGGCGGAGTACCGCAATCGATTCTGTATGACAACACCAAGATTGCGGTGGCCAAGATACTGGGCGATGGCAAACGCCAGCGTACCAAAGCATTCAGTGAACTGCAAAGCCATTACTTGTTTGAAGACAAGTTTGGGCGACCAGCCAAAGGAAACGACAAGGGGAATGTTGAGGGGATGATTGGCTACAGTCGCCGCCACTTCATGGTGCCGCTACCTATTGCTGCTGATTTTAATGCCTTGAATGCAAAATTGCTGGATGGGTGGGTAATCCCCCCCAAAACTAGAAGAGCAAAGCAGTAGAATTTTCTATCGTAGATGAAGAGGAATTTTACTGATGAAAAAGCAGCGATTTACGGAAAGCCAGATCATGCAAATACTGAAGCAAGCTGAAGGAGGAATTCCAGTGGCTGATTTATGCCGAGAGTATGGAATGAGTAGTGCAAGTTTTTATAAATGGCGTAGCAAGTATGGTGGGATGGATGCTGCCTTGCTATTTGAAATGAAGGCGATGGCTGAGGAAAACAAACGGTTAAAGCGGATGTATGCGGAAAGCCAGATGCAAAATGAGCTGTTGAAGGAGGCGCTCGGAAAAAAGTGGTAAAGCCCTCACAGCGTAAAGTAATGGCACAGCGAGCAGTACAGAATAAGTCTGTCAGTATCGTTTTGGCCTGTACGACATTTGGCATTTCCGAGAGCTGCTATCGTTATCGATCAATGCGCAACGATGAGAACGAGGAAATTGCCGATTGGTTACTCCGTTTGACGGCTTTCCACAAGCGCTGGGGCTTTGGTTTGTGTTTCCTTTATTTGCGTAATGTGAAGGGTTTTGGATGGAATCACAAGCGGGTGTATCGTATTTACCGTGAGCTGGAGCTGAATTTACGAATTAAGCCGCGTAAGCGGCTGAAGTGGGAGAAACCGGAGCCATTGGCTGTGCCAGAACGGCCCAATGACACATGGTCGATGGACTTTATGGCTGATCAGCTCACCAATGGCAGATCTTTTCGAACCTTTAATGTGTTGGACGACTTTAACCGTGAGGGGTTAGGAATCGAAGTGGATGTATCGCTTCCATCAGAACGCGTTACACGGGCTCTGGATCGGATTATTGAATGGCGTGGCAAACCCAGGAAGATTCGTTGAGACCTTTGCACGGTGTCATGAGCGGTACGAGAATAAGGCAAAAATTTGCGAAAAAGCGGAGTTTACCCGGGGTAAATGAGCATTTTTCGCGAATTTTTAACGCAATTATCGTGCCGCGTAGTAACCGTGCAAAGGTCTCTCGTTGTGATAACGGGCCGGAAAATATCAGTGGGCTCTATTTCTGACAGCGCACATCAAATTCGTAAGTATATAAAAATAAAAAAGACAAGAAACGTTTTATAAACATTTCTTGTCCTGAAATAAGCTCCCCACATATGCCGTTAGACCATCATCTTGAACCATGAGGTCCAAGGCGGTTGCTTCATGGATACATCAGGCACATCCATTAATGGCGCGCACAACAGTATCACTAAAATCCACAACCATTTTCTAAAAATGGTTCAAAGAATATAAGTCTTAACGAACACCGCAGGGATTAACCCTTTACTTTTATTTCTAAGCTTCCATTGCTATTGCTTCATCAACTTTCTTTTCTAGAGTAATAATTCTACGCTTAAATTCATCCATGTCAAAACTTGTGATGTTTCTTAATATTAACAATTCATGTGTAATTTTAAGCATTGCAATGATCTCGATGTGATCGGAATCGATAATTTTTTCTTCCGCTTTGATATCTTTTATTTTATTGTCTAGATAAACGGCAGCGAGTTGAAGTTCTTCACATTCTTTGTCAGTGCATACGATACTGAGTTCACGACCAATAATATTTACATTGAATATAGAGTTATTCATTTTCAGGAATATTTAACAAAAGTGCTTCAAGTCGGTCAGCAGCGACATGTATTTTCTCATTTAATTTTTCACATTGATGATGAGAATTCGCCAATTCTTTCTGTAGCTTATTATTTTCTACGCGAGTATCTTGATACATACGTAAAAGTAAAGAAACTTTTTCTTCTAAAGATTTCAGTTCTGTTTCCATAGGGCATAAATTTTTGAACTATTAAAAGGTCATTGAGTAACCCAATCTAAGATTCTGTTATCGTGCCCTAATTTCCGATCAAAACAGCAATTGATAGTTATTCTTATTTTTTTATGAGTATAATTTTTGTACTACATATAATTTGCAGTGAGTATCATTACATAAGAATTGAGATTTACTCTGATCGCTACTACATCAATAATAATCTTTCTATGAATAAATATTAATTAATTATCATTTACTTATATTAAAATCTTAAGATTTGTTCCGAGAATAATTCTATAACAGTATGTTTTTAATGTTTATTTTATAAATAAACATTAGACTTTGTAGCGATTACGGATACTAAAACACTTATCTTTAGTATTATTGTGAAAATTTTTCTTAAATAAATAATCGTAAGGCGCTAGGACTACCTGCGTTAATATGATTATTTTTCATTAAAGTTTGTATTTCCAGCAATTGCTGTTTACTTTTTTGAAATCCACTATCGCTTAACGGAACTCGATTATCATCAACTACAATTCCACCAAGGGTATTGGAGAAAATCTTGGCCAAATGTGTCATTTGATCAAATACTCTTTCTCCATGGGCAACTCTTGGGACATCCAACAGGAAAGTTACACCATGCGTAGTTAATGCTTTAATATTCTCAGGCAGGAACGGAGATGATTCATAATTATTCAATGTAAACAGAATATTATTACTATCATCGCGATATTTGAATAATCCATCTGTTTCGAGTCTGAATCCGGAAGCTTCTGCCAGTGCCCGAATCTTAGTACCAGCAAATGCACCGTCGTCTTTGCTAATGATATTAATGCCTATCATGACATCGACTTCAGCACAAAACTTATCGAGCATAACGGCTTTCTCATGCGCACTCACAATATCAGGACATTCAGCAGAAGCATTTACCTGTGATGCAAAATCTAGAACCAAGTCCCTGAATTTGGACAAATTAACCTCACTGATAGGGCCGGCCCTGTCGGCAAGCTGTAAGCAGCCTTTCAAATGACAGTAACCGTCACTATCCACATTGGATTCATTGGAAATTTCTTCCCATGGTTCATTTTTATCCTGTTGCCCCAACCAATAAACTGGTTTTCCAAAGTCAAATTTTCTTTGTAATAGCTTGGCAATGTGAGTATTGGCAATAACTGAGTCTGATCGAATATTAACGATGTAATTAGTATTACTGTCATAGTCAATCAGCGGTGAGGTTGTTGCAGAATTAATAGGGGTGCTTGTTTGGGGAATATTGATTGTTGAATGTGCAGGGGGTGTAACCGATGTTTTTTTTGATTCAATCGGTGGCAAATCAACTTGATCATCAGCTTGAGTCAAAGAATCAAGCGCTACATCTGAAAATTTTTTATTGAATTTTGGTTCAATACGTTGAAAAGGTTCGTCAGAATGATGTGTGTCTAAAAGGATATCGTCATGTTTATGATCAAATGCTGCTTGTATTTCCCGACGATAACGCAGTTGTTGCAGCCAGTTGAAAACGGCAACGGCAACGATAATTATGACGCCGATAATGATTAAACTTACCTGCAAATCACTCATGCTAAGAATCTCCATATTACCTCCTTACTATTTCTTAAAGTTACTATTGGGCACTACAGATTATGTTAGTTCTACACTATTAATATAATCAATTGGTTACGGTCTGTTTATCGCGTTTCCCCAAACTAATAGCATCAGAGAGATCGACAGTTACTATTCTTGATACACCTTGTTCTTGCATTGTAACGCCAATTAATCGTTGTGCCATCTCCATGGTTATCTTGTTATGACTGATAAATAAAAATTGGGTGTGGCGGGTCATATTTTTTACTATTTCGCAAAATCGCTTGGTATTGTTGTCATCAAGGGGGGCGTCTACTTCATCCAATAAGCAAAATGGAGCCGGATTTAATCGGAATAATGAAAAAATCAATGCCAATGCTGTTAGCGCTTTTTCTCCACCGGATAATAAATGTATAGAACTGTTCTTTTTTCCTGGCGGTTGTGCCATCAGCAGTAAGCCTGAATCGAGAATTTTATTGTCACAAAATTCAAGCCGCGCTCTTCCTCCCGTAAAAATAACTGGAAAAATTTCATCCAGGTATTTGTTTATTAGATAGAAAGTGTCGTTCAAGCGGTTTTGGGTCTCGCGATCAATCTGTTGAATGGCATTATCCAACGTAGCAATGGCCGCACCTATATCATGTAACTGTACCAGTAAATTGGATTCTCGTGCACGTGCAATTTCAAGTTCCTTTAGTGCCCCGAGATTGACGGAACCGAGCTCTGCAATTTTTGTATTGATCTGATCAATCTCGGATTGTAATGCTGTCGTATTTTTTTTATTAAGGAGTGGTAACAGCAATTCCACTTCAACGTCTGCCTCATTGATTAGTGCGTCAAATTGGCTCATTGTAATTGCTGCCGCTTGCTCCTTGAGTTGGAATTTACTTATGGTTTCTCGCAATGAGTAAGATTTTTGTTCCGATGTTATGCGAATATTTTCTATTTTCTGTAATTCTTTTACGATATTACTGGCCTCGTGGCGAACCTGTAATGTGGTTTGTTCCACTAATTTGCGTTGCGCTTGAATATCTTGTAACTGGGTATTGATTCGACTTGTATCTAGTTTTTCTTTTTCCCCGACTAAGTTAGTATGATTTTCCATAAGCTTTTGAAGATCTGCTTCAATAGATTGAATGTGAATTTCAATCTCAATGATTTTGTTCTGGCAAGTTTTAACATGAAAAGCAGTTTCTTGTGCTTCGTGTGTGGATTGCAATATTTTTTGGCGTAAATTTATAAGTGCACGATTGGTTGCTTCCCAAGTGGATTGAGCTTGTTTCTCATCATTTCTAAGTGTTTCGATTTGTATCAAATTATTTTCAAATCTTGTTTTTGCAGATTTCTGCAGTGAAATCTCATGATCCAGCGCTCGCCTGATCTCAGTCAATTCGAAGTTAATTTGCTCATTGCGGTGTGTCGTGCGCTCATTGACCTGGGTAAGTTTAACGACCTCAAGTTGTTGTTTGTGGCATTGTTCCTGCAATTGTTTGTTATTCTCGTTAACCGATTTGAGAGTACTTGCCAGTTCTATATGCTGGTGTTCTGCCTTAGATAATAAAATGCGCTGTTTCTGCAGAGATAATTCGTGTTGATCAATTTCTGTTTGTATTTGTATAAGTTCTTGCTGTCTAGACAATACACCGTGGAAATCCGAGTTAGGCGCATAAAAGGTAAAGCTATTATGAGTAATAATATGTCCTTGCCGAGTTACAATTATTTCATCCGGTTTTAAAGCTACGCGCTTGATAAGACCTTCTTTCGTGTCTTCTGTGACATAAACCGCGTATAGCCAATTTTCTAAAACCTGCCAGATTTCAGGTTGAGCAACCGTGAGGAAAACAAGTAACTTCTTACAGCCTAAGAGGTTATGAGTTGCTGATTGTGGTACCGCATCCGATAAATTGGGCTGATTCTTATCAAAAATTGTCCATTTTAAGTTTGGGGCATCATTTGTCCAGTTTAAAACATAATCCAGTTGTTCGCATTCGATACTGTTGAGCCGTTCGCGTAATACAGCCTCCAAAGCGTTTTCCCATTCTGGCGGGATATGTATTTTCTGCCATAAACGGGGTAACAGATTCAATTTATGTTTACTGAGCCATGTACTGAGATCCTGATTATTATTAAGTTTTTTCTGCAGGTCATTCAGTGCGGAAAAGCGGGCAATAGCCTGAGATAATGTATGCTGCAGCGCTTGAATATTGTCGGTAATGTGTTGTTTATTTTTGGTTGCATCAGACAGGTGGTTTTCTAAATTTTGACATTTCAGAATTCCATCTTTTAAAGCGCGTTCGATGTGTGCAACTTCTAATTGTAGCTTCGTCAACATGGAGGATTCAATTGAGATTAACTCATTCTGTTCATTGGATAAGCGCACAAATCGAGTTTCTAGCTGTTGAATATTTTTTTTTGCATGTAAAAGATGATTTTCTTCAAGTTGATTGGTTTGTTCAAGAATTAAAAGACTGTCTCGGTATGCGTTCAGTTTTTTCTGACGGTTGAAGAACTCAGTCTCAACAGCAGGAAGTTTATTATTTTCCTCGTTATAAGCGAGGATACTGCATTGGTGAGATAGCTCAGCATCCGTTTTTTCTTGTTGCCAGTGCTGAAGATTTTCTGATTTTGTTTCTTTTAATTGATGGTTTTCCTGGAGCTTAGCATCATTTTGCTGAATTTGTTTTGTTAAGCGATCTTGTGTGTTTCTTAAATAGGTAATTTCTTGTTGCAGGCGTCCTATTTCAGCATCGGCAGAATATAATTTCCCTTGTATTTGAAGCAATTGTTCATTGATAGTCTGTTCTTTTTTGCGCGCAGTTTCGTAATTTTTTTCTGCAGTGTGTTGAGCCGAGAGTGTGATGCTCAATTCCGTTTCAAATTTTTGAATTTCTTTTTTTGCAGCATCGCGTTGATGCATAGCGTCGGTTCTGCGTTGTAACCACAGCAAAGATTGGGATTTATGCGCTGCATCTTGCAGCAATTGGTACTGCATGGCAGTATCCGCTTGTATCTCCAGGCGTTGCAACTGGGTTTTTAACTCCTGATGAATATCTTCCAAGCGTATTAGATTTTTTCGGGTTTCAGTCAGACGCAACGAAGTATCGTGCCTTCTTTCTCGGTACTGAGAAATTCCAGCAGCTTCTTCTAGAAAATTTTTTAATTCCAGTGGCTTTGCTTCAATGATCCGTGAGATCATGCCTTGTTCAATGATGGCATAGCCATGACTACCCACGCCGGTACCTAAGAAAAGATCAGAAATATCACGTCGCCGAACCTGAAGGTTGTTAATGAAATAACTTGAAGTACCATTTCGGTGAAGAACACGTTTTATTGCAATTTCGGTATAGCTGGACCATTGACCAGTAATTTTGTTTAAGTGATTATCAAATATAATTTCAACACTGGCACGCCCAATTGCTTTTCGATTCTCCGATCCTGAGAAAATAACATCTTGCATCGAATCTCCCCTTAGGGCTGAAGCTTTTGATTCTCCCAAAACCCACCGTACAGCATCGATGACGTTTGATTTTCCGCAGCCATTCGGGCCGACAATACCTACCAGATCATGGGAAATTGGAACGGTAGTTGGTTCTGCAAAAGACTTGAAACCGGCTAACTTGATATAGGCGAGGCGCAATTTTTCAGTTTATGAGATAAGGCAGTTATAATAGATAAAGCGCATCAGGCGATGAACATTTATTGTAACTGAATTAATTTATCTATGAGTATGAAGAATGGCTAGCAAACCTGAGAAAAACCTTGAAACATTTCCAAATCCATTTATTAATCGGGATTATCACATTCATATGGAAATTCCTGAATTTACTTGTTTGTGTCCCAAAACAGGACAGCCAGATTTTGCGACTCTGATTCTGGATTATGTTCCGGATAAAAAATGCATTGAACTTAAAAGCTTAAAATTGTATATCTGGTCATACCGGAATGATGGTGTATTTCATGAAGCGGTGACAAACTTAATTCTTGATGACCTCATCGCAGCTTTGAAGCCGAGATATATTCGATTGATAGCGCGTTTTTATGTGCGTGGTGGCATTTTTACAAATATTATCGTGGATCATCGCAAAAAAGGATGGAAGTCTAAGTCTATGATTCCTATGGTAGAGCTATCGGGGAAGTTAAATTTTCGAGAATGATTATTAATTATTGATATAAAGATAATCATCTAACATTATGATATGTAATGGTATATATATATTTTGCAATATGGCAGTATGAAAAAAACAGTTTGCAAATAGTCAATTTTTATATATCCTGTCATGCGATATAGATATATAAAAGTATATATAGATGATTATAAAAAGAAATGTCATTTCTGCTATATTATTCTTACTGATTTCTGCTGCGTCTTCTTTTTTATCGTTTAATGCATTTGCAGACCGGTTATTGCACGATAAAGCTCAGCATAGTTCAAATGTGTGGGAACGTATTCGTAACGGGTTTGCATTGGCACTCCCACCTTCCCCGAATAATAAAGCAGTTCGCAAGATTGCGCTCAATTATATACAGAATCCCCAGGCATTTAACAGCATTGTCGCAAATGGTGAACGTTATTTGTTTTATATAATGGAGGAAGTTGAGCGCCGGGGAATGCCTATGGAAATAGCATTGCTACCGATAATAGAAAGCGCTTATGATCCTTTGATAAAATCAAATAGCCAAACAGCGGGACTGTGGCAATTTATTCCGGAAACAGGGCGAATCCTGGGCTTGGAACAGAATGTTTGGCATGACGACCGGCGCGACATCGTGGCATCAACTCAGGCGGCTCTTGATTATCTTCAATATCTGTATCAAAGATTCGATAATTGGAAGCTGGCATTAGCGGCTTATAATCTGGGCGAAGGCGCTGTAGGTAAAATTCTGGCAAAGCACATGCACAAAGGAAGGGCCGTTAATTTTTATGATGTAAATTTACCGGTTGAGGTAAAGCATTATGTTTACAAGATATTGGCCGTAAAGGATATTGTTGCTAATGCTAAAAAATATGGTATACAGCTACGGTCAATACCTAATCGCCCGTATTTTGATACTGTAAAGATTCATGAACACATCGATATTCCGCTCGTTACACGCCTTGCTAATATCTCCGAGATTGAATTCACAGCGTTAAATCCGGCTTATAATCGTTACGTTATCAAAGTCAATAATGAGCCTCGTACTTTATTGATACCCAGAGAAAAAAAAGAGATATTTGTTAGAAATCTGGAAACTTATCATGATCCTCGAGTTTCATGGCAATTTTATCGAGTCAAGAAAGGAGAAAAAATTAGTGAGATTGCTACCCGGCATGAGACTACGGTAAAACAGCTACAAACAATCAATGGGATTGCTCGAAACAAAAATCTTACACTAGGCCAGAAAATATTAGTGCCTCAAATTGTGGCAGGTAATCAAATAACTCGATCATCCTGGAAGAAACAGATGCAACGTAACCAATCTGTTGTTTATGTTGTGAAAAAAGGTGATACCTTGTATGAAATTGCAAAGCGCTATCGCACAACAGTTGATCAAATTAAACACTGGAATAATAGCGATGAAAATTTGTCAATAGGTCAGAAACTGGTCATGCTAAGAGGCTAAATATCTCTGCGGGCGGGCATGCAACTTGTAAGTATTTATATAGGCGTTTATTCAATATTTTTAAGAAATTCAATAGCCCAATTAACGCCAAATCCTGTGATTTCACTGTTAACCGCACCTAAACCACCTTTGTGATTGCTCGCGGATAAATCCATGTGCAACCAGGGCGTATTTTGTATGAATCGTTTTAAAAAGCATGCTGCAAGAATATGATCGAAATCCCCGTCTAATTGGCATTGTTTGATATCGGCGATATCGCTTTCAAGACTTTCCTCATAATCTGCATCCATCGGAAAAACACAAACACGTTCTCCACTTTTCTTTCCCGCGACAATAGCTTTCTGGCATAAATTATCTTGATTGCTGAAAATTCCGCTATACCGGGATCCCAAAGCTGTTTTCATACTTCCTGTTAAAGTGGCAAAGTCAATGATCAGATCAGGCTTTTGTTGACTCGCTAAAGTTAAAGTATCTGCCAAAACCATTCGACCTTCCGCGTCAGTGTGCACGATTTCAATCGACAATCCGTTTAATGCTGAAATAATATCGTTTTGTTTATAGGCACGCGGGCTGATATGATTTTGTGCAATGGCAAGCCAACAATCAATTGTGACGGGTATTTCGGCACGTGTGGCTGCAAGAAGAATACCTAAAGCAACAGCGGAACCATTCATATCTTCGTGCATGCCCTGCATATAGCGAGCTGGTTTTATATTGTGACCACCCGTATCAAAGCAAATGCCTTTGCCCACAATCGCAATTTTTTTATTTTGGGAGCTAGGCCTGCAATTATGCTGTAAATGTACAATAGCGGCATCTTCTGTGTCGCTTCCTTGTGCAACCGCAATAAAAGCGCCTGCGCCCATTTCTTTCAATTTATTAAAATCAAATTCTTCATATTTCCACCCCTCATTTTCAGCCAGTTTCTTGATCTGTTGTCGATAAGTCTTGGGCATTAATTCATTTGCAGGAAGAGCAGTTAATCCGCGCGCTAATAAATTTCCTTCTGCTAATGCACGTTGCAAGGAAAAATTATTATCATCTTGATAGCCATATAGAAACATCTTAGCCAGCGGTTTCCTGATTGGTTTACTTTTTCGTACCGGCAGTACAGCACCATTGATCCAAACTGTGTAAACAGCCAGTTCGGCAAAGTTTCTTTTTTGCTGCAGGGTGCCGTAAACAGCAATATGTATTTCATCCGGATTTTCTAGAAGTAGAAGTTTTATTGCTTTGCGTAGGCACGTTTGTTGTTCAAAAATGGGTTTGTCAGTATCAAGCATTACCCAACTACATAATTCACCATTCTGGAGATTTGCACTCACGGGGGTTTCGTCAAGATCTGTTAATTGCATACTGCGCCGCAATAGTAATTTATTCAGAGGCTCTTCACCGGGAATACTATATTTCTTGGGTAACTTGTCTAACTTAGGAAGTACTACGAGAATATGAGGTGTTCTAATTGATTGATCAATAGGTGATATATTCTGGAAAAGGGATGCCAGCATTGAAAGCTTTCCTGTGAAATATTATTTTCTGTGTAGCGATATCGGGAGTCATTACAAAAAGAATGATTGCAGATAATATTGCTATTATATACGTGTTATGTATGCTGTGGCGGGGATAGCCCGTTGCAGATAGATTAAAAAAAAATGAATAGGGAGCTTTAAAGAAGAATGCGCCAATATCTCGAATTAATGCAACATGTTATTGATTACGGTTTTCAAAAAACTGATCGAACGGGTATTGGTACATTATCGATTTTTGGTCATCAAATGCGTTTTGATCTAAATGATGGTTTCCCGTTAGTCACAACCAAGAAATGTCATTTAAAGTCAATCATTCACGAGTTGTTATGGTTTATTCGGGGTGATACCAATGTACGTTATCTACATAAATATGGCGTTTCAATTTGGGATGAATGGGCTGATGTAAATGGCAATCTGGGTCCTATTTACGGTCAGCAATGGCGCTCCTGGATGAGTGCAGACGGACAGAAAATTGATCAGCTTCAACAGGTAATTAAACAGATTATGGATACACCTGATTCGCGTCGAATGCTGGTTTCTTCATGGAATGTAGGTGAACTGCACAGAATGCGATTGCCTCCATGTCACGCTCTTTTTCAATTCTATGTCGCCAATAATAAGTTATCATGCCAGCTCTATCAGCGAAGTGCGGATATTTTCTTGGGAGTCCCATTTAATATCGCTTCGTATGCCTTGCTAACGATGATGATTGCGCAGGTTAGTAATCTCGGGGTAGGGGAGTTCGTACATACGTTAGGCGATGCGCATCTTTATCTGAATCATTTGGAACAAGCGCGCGAGCAGTTATCGCGTGAGCCACGACCATTGCCCGTAATGAGATTAAATCCGATGATACGAACAATTTCTGAGTTTGAGTATGAGGATTTTGTCTTGGAGAACTATGATTCTCATCCACCCATCAAAGCACCTGTAGCTGTATGATTTCAATGCGTCTTTCTATCCTGGTGGCTATGGCTAAGAATCGAGTTATTGGCCAAAATAATCAATTGCCCTGGCATTTGCCGGCTGATCTTAAGCACTTTAAGTTCCTGACAATGGGTCAAACCATTGTGATGGGAAGAAAAACCTATGAGTCGATCGGTAGACCGTTACCCGGACGGGAGAATATTATTATTACCCGGCAATCAGGTTATGACGTGCAGGGAGCAACTGTAGTGAATTCTCTTGAAGATGCTTTGTTGATATGCGAAGAAAGTAGCACGATCAATAATGAAAGCTTTATTATTGGTGGTGAGAAGCTATACCGGCAAACACTGGATATTTGCCAAAGAATGTATATTACTGAAATACAGAGTGATTTTGAAGGTGATGTAGTTTTTCCGGAATTTGATCGCAACAACTGGGAAGAAATACAGCGTGATAAGCATATATCAGATGCGCAAATCGAATATCATTTTGTCATTCTTGAGCGTAAAGTATGACTCAAATATCCTCCAGATCAATCTCTGGTTCTTGTAGATGATATGCACCAATATAAATGGTGAAATATGCATCAAGTGCCATTTCACCATTTATTAGAATTATTGCGTAAGTGTGAGTGATCGCAGTTGCTCAGATCACTTTCACATCAGGTAAAGGAAATCCATTGAAATTACTTGCGTAGGCAGTCGTGTAAGCGCCTGCGTTCGGTATATAAATGAAATCTCCTTCCTGCATATTATTTGGCAGCATCAACTCATGCATCAGGATATCGACTGAATCACAAGTTGGACCAGCGATTGACCAAGGAATGTTATTGCCTTCCCGGTCTGTTAGGATTTCATAGCGCAATCCTTCAGTCATTTCTATGACACCGCCAAACATGCCTGCATCCCAATACATCCATCGTTTTCCATTACGGGTTGCGGTACCCACGACGCGACATACAAAATAAGCTGAATCAGATACTAGGTAACGACCTGGTTCTGCCATAACGCGGATACTTTCCGGTAAATCGGCAATGGCTTCGTTGATAACTTCTGCGATGATTTCAATTGAAGGAATGGGTTTGATATGTCGAACTGGATAGCCTCCACCAACATTTAGCAATCGGGGATTCAAGCCGACACATCGCATTTCAGCAAAGACTTTCTTAGCACGTTCGATACCTACGCGCCAATTTTGTGGATTACGGCATTGAGAACCGACATGGAAGGTGACACCGGCCAGATCTGCTTTGAGCCTCACAGCTTCATGAATAATCTCATTAATATCGGCAAGATGTGTGCCAAATTTTCCAGCTAAAGGCCAGTCACTGCCAATATTCGGCGTATCAATGCGCAAGTACATTTTTGCATCTGGCTTAACGCTGACTATTTTGCGTAGTTCCTCAATGCTGTCGAGGACATACCATTCAACCCCTTTGGCAGCAGCATATTCTATGTAAGCTCGGGATTTCATCGGATTACTATAAAATATTTCAGCAGCCGGTACACCTAACTTAAGTAGCAAGTCCAACTCGGCAATAGAGGCGATTTCAAATCCAACACCTTCATCGATTAGAGCACTCAGTACACGTGCGTCAGGGTTTGCTTTGACAGCGTAATGTGGATGAACTCGAGGCATGGCAGCAATGAAACGTTGGGCTTTACGTCGAATGATAGTGCTGTCCACCAGTAAAAAAGGGCGTTGATAGCCTTTATTCAAGGTTTCTTGAACGTGTTCAAAATTAAGGCTAATCTCAGGATGAGTATCGAATAAGACTTCAGGCTGATCGTATTTCTGAAGTGAAAATGAGGGCTTAGGCATGCGTGTGCTCCTTTAAAAAACGCTACGTTTCAGGAATATGAACATTGACTAAATCAGCTGGGGCGATAAAGTTCTTTATGCTTCTCATGATGACCTCCTCATTGATAAGTTTACTGACGAATAAAAAGCACGCATTATATTCCGCATTTCAAGCAAAGCAAGCATTTTTTTAATATAAAAATATTTTGTTATATTAAATAATAAACAGTTTAAAACAATGTGTTGCATTAAATAAGATGATCATTGCGATAGACGGTTATTTTATAAAAAAGTTTAGATGAAGCTTAGGGTTTACTGATGGTTTGTCAGTGCCATTGTATGTTTAGGTAACCATCTGTTTCTTCATTAAATTTGAAGTAGAATCGATTTTCACCACGAATGATAGTTTTTTGTTGCATAAATGGGCTAAAAGGTCCAGCAGCAGAGAATGATCGTTCGATTCTCAAACGCCCTGCACGTGGCGAAAAGAATTTCAGCATAAAATGTCCCGGGCTTGTTTCTTCTAGATGCGGAGCGAAGGGTTTTGCCAATGGTTCACCGATGAATAGGCCTTGGCCCGGCCAGGCAACACTTTTCCAATAAGCTTCAAGCGCAGAAGCGCCTAATGCATACTGAAACATGGCCACTATGGGTGAGGGGAATTTTTGTGGAAAACTACAAGGTTCAACAACGGTTCCATAGCTTGCTGTGGCTCCGGCCTCCAGCCAACGCAAGCTGCTCATTTGCGGAGAATCAGTCAACTTGCCGCCAGCCGAAGTTAAATGATCTGCTAAAGCGCCCGGGAGAAAGCGCAGTGTTTCGAGCATGAATACTTTTTTCAAGCCGGTAAAGTAAAAAAGCACATCCTTACGCTCGGAAATGTAATCGGCTGTTAGTATTTGCATGGGAAATACGTCATCCAGTTCTTCCGCGATTTGTGTAAAGCTGGCTGACCGACTGTTGCGTGCTTTATCCGAAGTATTCATTAAATAGGCTTGGCCTTTAGGAAAGCTGTAGTCTGAACGTATGCCACGGTCGATCAACGCCTTGATGTGTTCGAAAGAGGTTCCGGCAAGCATCATCGCAGGGCGCAGCTTGTAATCGTCATAGGGATAAAAGCTGGATGAGTTGAAGTAGGGACTACGAGCGGTCGATCCACAGGGATCGGCGCAGTATCGCTTGTCGAAACCAAAAGCCAGAGCGGATGTCAATGACATGCAACCGACCCGGTATGGCGTGGTCCAGGCAACGGCGAATGCCTGTACATGTTCAGGGGTAAGCTGGTCAATAGCTGCTTTTAGTTGCCTGAATTCCTTTGGGGTTATAATGCTACGCTCAGATGAGAAGCGTAGCTTAACGATGTTTGTTTCGGGTATTTGTCTTGCTTGCTGGTAGTAATTGCCTATTTGCCGGGATAATGGATCGTTCTCATTAATAATGACTGCGATGTCGTTAGGTTCCAAACTGGTTCGTGGTAAGGAAATGCGATTCTGTGCTTCCACTGGCAAAGCTGCAGAAAAAGAAATAATCACCAGTAAGACGAAAAATTGCTGGATCAAAGTTAAATTCTATTATGTAAAATCAAAGTAATTACACGCTGATTAACAAATACAACTTTAGATTTTCGGCAGCGTCACACCATGCTGTCCTTGATATTTACCGCCTCGATCTTTATATGAAGTTTCACACACTTCATCCGCTTCGAAAAATATTACTTGTGCTACGCCTTCATTGGCATAGATTTTAGCCGGCAGGGGGGTTGTATTGGAAAATTCCAATGTGACATACCCTTCCCACTCCGGTTCAAAGGGGGTGACATTGACAATGATGCCGCAGCGGGCGTAGGTGGACTTGCCCAGACAAATAGTTAATATATTGCGGGGGATACGGAAAAATTCGACGGTACGTGCCAGGGCGAAGGAATTGGGGGGAATGATGCATACGTCATTTTTGACATCAACAAATGAGTTGGAGTCAAAATTCTTCGGATCAACAATCGTTGAATTGATATTGGTGAACAATTTAAATTCATCCGAACAGCGGATATCGTAACCATAGCTTGATGTTCCATAGGAAACAATGCGTTGATTATCCTTTTGACGAATTTGATCGGGTTCGAATGGCTCAATCATGCCGTATTCCAGGACCATGCGTCGTATCCATTTGTCTGATTTAATTGTCATGCCTTCAGCAGCTCCTAGTCATCTTCCATAATGATTTTGGTGAACAATTCAGAATGATCTTCGGCGCATTCGGCAACCTTAACGGCAATACGCCGTGCAATCAACCGGTAGATTCCGGCTATTTTTCCATCCGGTTCAGCAACGACGCTGGGTTTTCCCGTATCCGTATGCTCACGAATTTTGATATCGAGTGGCAGAGCACCGAGAAATTCCACCTTGTAATCCTGACACATTTTTTCACCACCGCCGGTACCAAATATCGGTTCGGTATGCCCACATTGTGAACAGGTATGCGTGCTCATATTTTCGACGATACCCAAAATCGGAATGCCCACTTTTTCAAACATTTTTAAGCCCTTGCGGGCATCCAGTAAGGCAATATCCTGCGGCGTGGTGACGATCACCGCGCCGGTTACCGGTATTTTTTGCGCCAGTGTCAATTGAATATCGCCTGTACCTGGTGGTAAATCAACAATTAAATAATCCAGATCTTTCCAATTGGTATCGTTCAATAATTGCTGCAAGGCTTGCGTAACCATCGGGCCGCGCCAAACCATCGGAGTCTCAACGTCAACCAGCAAACCGATCGACATTGCTTGAATACCATGCGCCTGCATCGGTTCCATGGTTTTGCCATCAAAAGATTCCGGGTGACCGGTGATACCGAGCATTTGAGGTTGTGACGGTCCATAAATATCGGCATCCAGAATGCCTACGGAAGCGCCTTCCGCTGCTAATGCCAGAGCTAGATTGACTGCCGTGGCGGATTTTCCGACACCGCCCTTACCGGATGCAACTGCGATGATATTTTTGACCCCGGGAATCAGTTTGACGCCCCGTTGCACACCATGCGGGATAATTTTACTGGTCACTGTCACTTGGATATTTGCAATGCCGGGTATTGATCGCAAAGCCTCGCTAATCTGGCTTTGCACTGTATTTTTAACGCTATTGGCGGGGTATCCCAGTTCGATGTCAATTGCAGTATTATTTTGCTCAACCCGGATCGAGCGTACGGCTTTTGCGCTGATATAATCCTTGCCCGTGGTCGGATCAATGGTCAGAGAGAGAATTGTTTGTATTTGTTGTTCAGAAATGGTCACTACAAAGCTCCTTATTACTGCCGGTCAGCGGCGAACAATTTAATAAAGGGATGGTAACAAATATCAGGAATGCGCACACAGTTTGTTACAATTAGCGTTTATTCAATCCAGGCTGTGAATAGCGAATGAGCAAGCGAAAAATTCTGATTACTTCTGCACTTCCATACGCCAACGGCAGTATCCATTTAGGTCATCTAGTGGAATATATTCAAACCGATATTTGGGTGCGATTTCAGAAAATGCGCGGGCATGAGGTCTATTATGTATGCGCCGATGATACGCATGGCACGCCGATCATGTTGCGCGCGGAAAAAGAAGGCATTACACCGGAAGCTTTGATCGCGCGCGTTCATTCAGAACACTTAGGGGATTTTAGCGGATTTCATATTCAATTTGACAATTATTACAGTACCCATTCAACGGAAACTCGGTATTTCTCCGAAGATATCTACGCTAAGCTAAAAGCTGCGGGTTTAATTGCTGTGCGTGGCATTGAACAACTTTACGATCCGGTCAAGAATATGTTCCTGCCAGACCGGTTTGTCAAGGGAGAGTGTCCCAAGTGTGGAGCTAAAGATCAGTACGGCGATTCGTGCGAAGTATGCGGCGCGGCGTATGTTCCAACCGAGCTGAAAAATCCCTATTCCGCCGTATCGGGTGCAAAGCCGATCAACAAATCATCCGAACATTATTTCTTTAGCTTATCCGATCCGCGTTGTGTAGATTTTTTAAGGCATTGGACTTGTGAAGGTGACCATTTGCAGCTTGAGGCCGCCAACAAAATGCGCGAGTGGGTCGGCGAAGCAGGAGAAAATAAGCTTTCGGATTGGGATATTTCACGTGATGCCCCCTATTTCGGTTTTGAAATTCCCGATGCACCCGGTAAATATTTTTATGTCTGGCTTGATGCACCGGTGGGTTACATGGGTAGCTTCAAGAATTTATGCGAACGAGAAAAGATCCAGTTCGATGAATTTTGGCAACCACAATCCAATACGGAACTGTATCACTTCATCGGTAAGGACATTTTATATTTCCATGCCTTATTCTGGCCCGCGATGCTGCAAAATGCCGGATACCGCACACCGACGAAGATTTTTGCGCATGGTTTTCTGACTGTGAATGGAGAAAAAATGAGCAAGTCGCGCGGCACGTTCATCACTGCGGAAAGTTATTTGAGACAGGGTTTGAATCCCGAATGGTTGCGTTACTACTACGCAGCCAAGCTGAACAGCACATTGGAAGATATCGATTTGAATCTGGAAGATTTTGTCGCTCGCGTCAACTCTGATTTGATTGGTAAGTTTATTAACATTGCAAGCCGTTGCGCGGGTTTTATCAGCAAGCGATTTGAGGGCAGGCTGGTTAATGGCGCGCAGTATCAAATTCTACAACAGATGGTAAATGAGCGTTTTGCCGCATGGAGGCCGGAGGTTATTGAACATGCATTTGAAGCGCGTGAATATTCTGCCGCCATTCGCCAAATCATGAAATTTGCTGACGAAGCAAACGAAATGATTCACCAACTCGCGCCATGGGAAATCGCCAGAAACCCCGATCGTAGTGACGATTTGCAACGTACTTGCAGCCTTGGCGTTCAATTGTTTTATTTGTTATCGCGCTATCTGAAACCGGTCCTGCCCGCCACTGCGCAACAAATAGAAACCTTTCTTAACTGGGCGCCTTTGACTTGGCCGCAGCTGCGTGACGATCAACCGGTTTCCGATTTATTGCTGCCCGCGGGTCATAAGATCAACATTTACCAGCATTTGATGACACGCATCGATACCAAACAAGTCGATGCGTTAATTGCTGCCAATACGCAGAGTTTTACGCCTGCGGCGCAAGATGCGCCGATAAGGCATGCAGAAAAGCAACAACATGCAGTTGCGCCGCTTGCCAAGACTATTTCCATCGACGATTTCAGTAAAATTGATTTGCGTATCGCTAAAATTGTCAATGCAGAAGATGTGCCCGGCGCGGAAAAGTTGTTGAAGTTAACGCTCGATATCGGCAGTGAGCAGCGTGTGGTTTTTGCCGGAATCAAATCCGCTTATGATCCGGAGCAACTCAAAGGACGCTTGACTGTAATGGTCGCAAATCTCGCGCCACGGCAAATGAAATTCGGCTTATCGGAAGGCATGGTATTGGCTGCTGGCGGTGGCAATCCAGGTGAGTTATTCATTTTATCACCGGATGCTGGCGCACAACCTGGCATGCGGGTTAAGTAGCTGTTTGTATGGAACTGAATATATTTGTTAAACAAATCCAACAATTGGAACTTAGGTTATTGCAAAGTGATCTGACCGCGCATCCTGAATTGATTGATGAATTGTTGGCGGAAAATTTTGAAGAAGTTGATAGTAATGGAGAAATTCGTACCAGAAACGACGTGATCGATTGGTTGTTACACAAAGATAAGCACATTCAATGGACCTTTAAGGATTTTCGTATTAAAGCACTAACGGATGATATGGTGCTGGCAATTTATTCGTTGTGCAAACCGGATTGCATGAATGGCGCAGGGTCCACCAGAACCTCAATTTGGCAGTACCAGAAAAACCGGTGGAAAATGGTTTTTCACCAAGCATCCAGGAAAAATTAATTTCTCGAATAACAGGAGCAGCCCGTGGAATTCAGCGCAGAGCAGCAATTCAAAGACATCCAGAACAATCTCTCAACTGTCAAGCAACGCATTGTTGATGCTTGCAAGAAAGCGGGACGTGATCCTGCCAGTGTGCGATTGCTGCCAGTAACAAAAACGGTGCCTGCGGAAAGATTGCGCATTGCCTACGCTGCGGGTTGTCACGAAATGGGCGAAAACAAGATTCAGGAAGCGCGCGAGAAATCCGAGGTATTGAGCGACTTAAACATCAAATGGGCGGTCATCGGTCATTTGCAAACCAATAAAGCCAAATATCTGGCTCGCTTCGCCAATGAATTTCAAGCACTTGATAGCCTTAAAGTTGCCGAGGAACTCGACAAGCGTCTGCAAAATGAAGGGAGGGCGATTGATGTGTATGTGCAAATCAACAGTTCCGGCGAGGCCAGCAAGTTCGGTCTTCCACCTGAGGATGTACGCGATTTTGTCCAGAAACTCCCCAATTATTCGTCGTTGCGGATTAAAGGACTGATGACATTGGCCATTTTTTCTTCGGATCACGATCGGGTGCGCGAATGTTTCGTCAAAATGCGTGAAATCCAGGCCATGTTGCGCCAGGAAGCACCGGCTGGATTGTCATTTGACGAGCTATCAATGGGCATGTCGGGAGATTATGAATTGGCGATTGAGGAAGGTGCAACGGTGGTGCGGGTTGGGCAGGCGATATTCGGTAAGCGGCCACTGCCGGATAGCCATTATTGGCCTGGATTGGGGTAATGAAAGATTTTCGGAGCGATATAAAATCCGTTCCGAAGATACGGAGCAGACATTGTATGTTGATTCATGTGGAGAGCATTTTGGAGCGAGTTATGCCATTATAAGTCGGAATATGAGGGAGGTAGAAAAGATGAGAATATTAAATGATGTAAAATCTGAATCTATTTTTGCTTTATGACTTCTCTACTAATCTTTGTTGCGTAAAATAAAAAAGATTATCGAATAGGTCAATTGGTATATCGAGCCCTAGACCAAAATAAGCAGTACGAAACTCCTCAAGCTTTAAAGGTGAACCATCAAATTGTTCCCGACCTCTAGAGAACTCAAATATTCTATTAACAAGAGCTTGCAATTCTCCAAGAGAATACATATACGAAACTATATTTTGAGGAATTTGTACTATGTTGCTACTTTCACTAAATTCGTTTTCTAAACTTTGTAATCTTGAGTGGTGAATTTGTAAGCGAGTTAAAATACAAGCTAAGTGCTCACCAAAATCCGGTTTGGAAAATACGATGCAACGGCTAAATATTTTTTTATATGAACAGGGCAATTTTGGTAATGGTTTTTTTAAAGGTGTTTTACATTTATCCTTTGCATTATTTGCTCTATCCCAAGCTTCCTTTAACAAAGGAGAACACTGCTGAAAATATGAAGTAAGCTCGCTTAGGGTCTCAGGAAGGAATGCTCGAGCAGCGACAAATTCGCGCTCGCTTTGTTTTTTAGCGTTGTATCTAGATATATTGAAAGCGATTAAACTTGAAGTAAAAGCAAGTATGCCAACATTGAGAGATTGCCAACTGTGCCACACACTTTGCACATAAATCAATTCCCCTTTTCCTACAATAAAAGGGCATACAACCATGCTAATAATATAAATAACAAAAAACGGCCAAACTGCCCAGTTTAAAATGTTTATCCAGTCGTCAGTTTTTAGAATAAAAATACGTTTCAATAGATATTCCTTTGATTTTGAACTGAGATGTTTACTTCTACATTTCTCCTTCTATTGCGATGAGCTAGACTTGGATTTGTATAGTTGAAGGTGTTCCTCACTACAAAAAAATTGCTCTTTATCTTGGATGGCCTCATCCCGCGGTACCGGTACGTTACACTGTGCGCACTGAACGAGTTCTCTGGAATTCGAATGGATAAATTTGCTATCCGATGCAGGATAATGTTTTTTTGTTTCAGCTTCGTCCTTCTTTGATTCTTCAGTGGCATTAGTCCAGTTTGCTTGCTGATAATCGTGCCCGGATTCGTTATTTTTGAACCGGAGGGGTTCATTCAGGAAAATATCTTTATAACTCACATAAATGGAAGTGAAAATCGTTGGAATCAGAATCACGAGTCCCACACCGTAAGGCATTATGCTCAGAATGGTTAGAAGGATGAGCGTGATGCCATAGAGTTGGAAAGGAATGAAATTTCTTAAGCAAGCAAAAAAGCTTTTTTGCATGGCGGCAATAGGCGGAATATTGTGAAAGATCACCAATAGCGGAGAAAACCAGGATGCCATCATGAGCGGAATGGAAAGCGCTAATGTAAGCAACGATGCTGTGAGCATATTGCTCATGACGCCCATGAGCTCGCTTTCATCGACTCGTTTTCCATATAGCAGCATGTCCGTCATTTGAGAGCCTCCAACCAGGATGACCAAACCAATAATCAGAATTTGCCCGATCAGATAGATGCCGCCGATAGTGATTAAGGGTACTGGATTGGTTTTGAAAGCCATGAATAAATGCGATATATCCAAAGGTCTACCCTGTTCCATGTCTTTGCAGCCCAGCATGATACCGGCCAGAAAAACGGGTGAAATCAAGGTGAAAATAAATTTCCCCAGTAGTGGCACCAATGACATGGTAATAGCGATCAACATCAAGGAAAAGCATACAAATACCCAGGCTAGCGGGGCTTTGCGGAACAGGTAGAAGCCGCTTAAGATCCATTGCAATCCCTGTTTTGCATTAACTTGATGAATTTCCATTGATGTTTCTCCAGTTGAATTCGGTGATTAATATGAATAATGAGTTACAGCCAGAGTTGCCGCAGTTTTATCGAATCTGCGGCATGATTTTCCAATATTTCCCGGAAATGTGCCGGGTCTTTGGCGTGCGTTAATTCTCCCGGGCGTGGCAAATGATAGTCGTATAACCGGGAAATCCAGAAACGTAATGCGCCTGCGCGCAGCATGGCAGGCCAGGCATCGTGTTCGACCGCAGTGAGCGGGCGAATATCATGATAGGCTTTCAGCAAAGAAAGTGTGCGGGTTTCATCCAGAGTTTTGTTTTGAGCCATGCACCAGTCATTTACAGTAATGGCCAGGTCGTATAAGAAATTATCATTGCAAGCAAAATAAAAATCAATGACACCGCCTATTGTATGATCGGTAAACAGAATATTGTCGCGAAATAAATCGGCGTGAATAACTCCCTTGGGTAATGTGACTTTGTGTTGCGCTAACTGAAAATCCAATTCATTTTGGAGCAGATGATTTTCTGCATGAGATAAAAAAGGTGTGATCTCGGGTGCTCGGGCTTGCCACCATGTTAATCCGCGAGGATTATTCATTTTTTCGTGATACGAACCTCCTGCTAAATGCATCCTGGCCAGCACAGTACCGACTTCCGTGCATTCCATAGCGGTTGGATGAATCACTGATTGTCCGGGCAAGCATGTAACAATTGTTGCCGGTTTGCCGTTCAGTTCACCCAGTAACTTTCGGTCCAGTCGCGGGATTGGTGCGGGGCAGGGTATATTATGTTGTGACAAATGCGCCATCAGATTCAGATAATACGGTAGTTCATGGCTGGTAAGTTTTTCAAAAAGAGTTAAAACAAATTTGCCTTGCGTAGTGGTGACCCAATAATTGGTATTTTCTATACCTGATGTGATGCCTTGTAAATGGATGAGTTTCCCAAGTTCATAATCTTGTAACCAAATCGTAAGCTGGTTATCGGTAACAGGTGTGAAAACAGACATGAATTAGCAGAAAATAAAGGTGCGAATGTAGAAATACCGATTATTCATGGAATACAAATAGCTGCCTATTAATTATCATCAGAATCTCAATATTTGCCACATAGGTGGATTAACATCAATACCGCCCTCACCCGCATGATCGTGATGACTCCTGATAGGATTCTTTTTCAAATAGTAAGGGGGGCCAATACGCGGAATCACTTTGATCATCAGAAGTTCACCGTTCACGCGATGTTCTTCAATGGTATCTCCGCCCCGTTTAATAATGGTGACTTCGGTTTCCAGTTCAGGATCTATCGGAATCTCAGGCAGCGGCGGTGAAGAATCGGTTTCAGGGGGCAGTTCGGGAACCTCAGGTAAGGGTATAAGATTGTCGGGGTGCTTAGGTTTCTTCGATTGCTGGGGATGCCCTGACTCCGCCATTGCAGGCGGTATCGAACATAGCAATGCAATTAAAATAAGTGGGTATAGGTGCATGAATGATTCCCGGCGGGTCAGGATTACCGTATTCTACCTAAAATCGCTGTTGAGGGTTATAAATTGAGTTGAATTTCTCGTTCAGCGGCAGATGGCTCAAATCCACTGGTTTCGTAATATTGGAAAATTGCGCTGACAACTTGTTCGGGTTCATCGATAACTTGAATCAGATTCATATCATCGATTGAGATAAAGCCTTCAGCAATCAACGCGTGTTGGAACCAGTCGAGCAAGCCGTGCCAGAATGCTGAATAAACAAGGATAATAGGCATTTTGCGGGTTTTTCCTGTTTGTACCAGAGTTAACGCTTCCATAAGTTCATCCAATGTTCCGAAGCCGCCGGGAAGCACGACGTAAGCGGTGGCAAATTTAACAAACATATATTTACGGGCAAAGAAATGCCGGAAAGTCTGGCTGATATCTTGAAATGCATTGCGATGTTGTTCGTGTGGCAATTGGATGTTTAAGCCGATGCTGGGTGATTTTCCGTAATAAGCGCCTTTGTTCGCCGCTTCCATAATACCCGGACCGCCGCCGGAGATTACAGCAAAGCCGGCATCAGAAAGTTGTTTGGCAATTTGCTCAGCTAATTTATAGTGTGGGCTGTTGGGATGGGTACGCGCACTGCCAAAAATGCTGACAGCGGGTTGAATGGTATCGAGTCGTTCTGTTCCTTCCACGAATTCTGCCATAATTCCAAACAGGCGCCATGACTCTTTGGCTGACCAGGGTTTATCCACGGACAGGGGGGCGATCGGTTTAGGTTTATCTTGCAAGCTCATAGGAAATTTATAAATGAAAACAGTGTTGCTGGTTGATGGTTCATCGTATTTATACCGCGCTTATCATGCATTGCCTGATTTACGTAATCGCAATAATGAACCAACGGGCGCTATTCATGGTGTTCTCAATATGCTGCGGCGTTTGCACAAGGATTACCACGCGGATTATAGCGCGTGTGTGTTTGATGCAAAAGGTAAAACTTTCCGTGACGAGATTTATCCTGAGTATAAAGCGCATAGACCTTCTATGCCTATGGAACTGGCAGTCCAGATCGAACCCTTGCATGCCTGCATCCGTGCTATGGGCTGGCCGATGCTGATTATTGACGGTGTGGAGGCGGATGATGTTATCGGTACCTTGGCGAGGCAGTCGGTCGAAGCTGATATGCGGTGCATTATCTCCACCGGAGACAAAGATATTGCGCAACTGGTGGATTCTCATATTTCATTGGTCAATACCATGAGTAATGAAGTACTTGATGAAGCGAGCGTGTTAGCCAAATTTGGTGTGCCGCCGGAGCGCATGCTGGATTACCTGATGCTGGTAGGCGATACATCGGATAATGTCCCCGGGGTACACAAAGTAGGACCCAAAACAGCCGTGAAATGGCTGACGCAATATGGATCATTGGATAACATCATTGCACATGCCGATGAAATCAAAGGGGCAATAGGTGATAATTTACGCACGGCTTTGGATTGGTTCGATACCGCGCGCCAGTTAATCACCATCAAATGTGATGTGGATTTGCCAATTAAAATCACAGATCTAGCCTTGCAGCCTCAAGATACCGAACAACTGGCACGGCTTTACGAGCAGCTGGATATGAGGACGTCGTTGCGTGAATTACGTCAACAAAGAGGGGCGTCAGATCCGAATCAACCGGGATCAGCCACTGTGAGTGAAAACCAGCTGGCCGCGGGCGATGGCGGAAATGATAAAGCCGTTATGGGTCAATCAGTAACTTATCAAACGATCTTTACCGACGCGGAATTGGATGATTGGTTAACTCGATTGGATACAGCGCAGCTGGTATCGATCGATAGCGAAACCACCAGTCTGAATCCAATGCAGGCAAAACTGGTGGGTATTTCGTTTTGCGTTGAAAGCCATCATGCAGCTTACCTTCCATTGATGCACAGGTATCCCGGGGTGCCGCAGCAACTTTCGTTTGATCGCGCGTTAAAGAAACTTAAGCCGTGGCTGGAGAGTGCAACAAAGCCCAAAGTGGGGCAGAATTTAAAATACGATAAACATGTTTTTGCCACCCATGGTATTCAGTTGAACGGTATCGTTCATGATACATTGCTGCAATCCTATGTGCTGGAATCTCATCGTCCTCATAATATGGATAATTTGGCGTTGCGCCATCTCGATGTTAAAACGATCAGTTATGACGATGTTACCGGGAAAGGCGCCAAGCGTATCGGCTTTGATGAAGTAGCGATTGATACCGCCACGCAATATGCTGCGGAAGATGCAGATATCACGTTTCGTTTGCATCAAACGTTGTATCCCGATATCCAAAGTAACGCGCAATTGAATCATATCTATCGTGAAATAGAAATGCCGATACTCAGTGTGTTATTTGAGATTGAAAGAAATGGCGTTTTATTGGACTACAAATTGTTACAAAAGCAGAGTCACGAACTGGGTGAAAAGTTGCATGCGCTGGAACAACAAGCCTATGACATCTCCGGACAGCCGTTCAATTTGAATTCACCCAAGCAGATACAGGAAATTTTGTTTCACCAGCTTAAATTACCGATCGTCAAAAAAACACCTACGGGGGTCCCTTCTACCGATGAAGATGTATTGCAGCAGCTTGCATTGGACTATCCATTACCGAAGTTATTACTTAATTATCGTAGTCTGTCTAAATTGAAATCCACATATACGGATAAATTACCGCTTATGGTGGATCGCAATACCGGGCGGGTGCATACCAATTATTCCCAAGCCGTCGCTGTGACTGGCCGCTTAGCCAGTTCGGATCCTAATCTGCAGAATATTCCAGTGCGTACCAGCGAGGGCCGCAGAATTCGTGAAGCGTTTATAGCCTCAACGGGATGCCGGATTATTTCAGCCGATTACTCACAGATAGAATTACGCATCATGGCGCATATTTCCCAAGACGAGGGTTTGTTAAAAGCTTTTGCGGCCGGAGAAGATATTCATAGTGCAACGGCTGCAGAAATTCTGGGGATTCCCTTGAGTCAGGTTGATCAAGAACAGCGCCGTTATGCTAAGGTGATTAATTTTGGCTTGATTTACGGTATGTCCGAGTTCGGTTTGGCGACGCAATTGGGCATTGAGCGTAGTGCTGCCCGTGCTTATATGGAGCGTTATTTTGCCCGGTATCCGAAAGTGGAGAGCTATATGCAGCAAACCCGCGAGAAAGCCAGACGGCTGGGTTATGTTGAAACTGTCCTGGGACGCAGGCTATGGTTGCCCGAGATTAACAATGCCAATGGCAATCGCCGGCAAGGGGCGGAACGGGCTGCCATTAATGCACCGATGCAAGGCACTGCCGCTGATATTATAAAGTTGGCAATGATCGCGGTACACAGCTGGTTACACAAGGAAAAATTACACAGCAAGCTGATTATGCAAGTCCATGATGAGTTGGTTCTGGAGGTTCCAGATAATGAGGTTGCATTAATAAAATCTAGCCTGCCCAAGTATATGGGTGATGTTCTGCAGCTTGACGTACCGCTAGTAATCGAGATCGGAGTCGGAGATAACTGGGAACAAGCGCACTAGAAAATTATATGCGCTTGCAGTGTGCACAGGCTTCATTCGCGTGTTTCGATTTGCATTAACGGCTCAACGGGAGCATCGGAGATTTGCTTGGTTTTTCTTCTTCGTGGTCTTTTAGGATTAACGATTTCTTCGGTTGCCAGCTCAACTTTTTCGGGCGGTGTTTCTATCATCACGAGGCCACTTTCCGTGAAATCCGGAAGTGCTTTAGTTACAGGGACTTCCTGTTGTTGTACAAGAGATGATTCATCGGGAAGATTATTGCTACCGGTTATTTCAGAATTGTCAGCAGGGTGTTTTGTAACTTCTTTTCTCACGGATTGCTTCTTAGCAGGTTCAATGACCTGAGTGGATGTTTCAATATCCTGTATAAAATTTGCCGAATTATCTTCATTAGTCGATGGAGTATCCGAAATATCCTGATTTTCAACCAAAGTTTTAGCGCGTGCGGATTGATCGCGATTCTTATTTCCGCGATGCCGGCGCGTACGTTTACGATCCACGGGTTTTGCATCTATGCCGTCATGATTTTCTGTTTCACTGATCAGTGCATTGTCTGGCAGTGATTTTTCATCAGAATCCGGATGGTATTGCGGAGAAGACTTGCTTCCGACATTTTTTCGTTCTGTAGATTGCTCTAGCGTATCACCAAATACCGCTGAGATGGGGTATTCTTCCGGTATCGCAGCGGTGGTACCGGAATCTGTCAATTCGCCTGATTTAACCGGCTTGTGCATAGAGGCATCCTTATTGCGCTCATTGCGATTTCTTCCACGTCGCCCTCTCGATCGCGTGCGTTCTTGAGACATTTTGTTTTTGTCAATGTCAATCTGTTGTTTTTTCTCAGGATCGGATTTGATCTCTTCATTCTTAACAGGCTTAAACCAACTGAAGAATTTATCCAACAACGAAGTGTCGCGTGATTTATCTTCCCGTACCGGTGCGGGTAGAGTAGGGGTTATACCTTGAACCGCAGCTTGAGGACGGATAGGTTTATTTTTCTGTTCGGAAAATACTAGATTGTTATCTTCAGTATTTTTTTCCACCAATTTATAACTGGCGACTGCTTCATTTGATCTCAGGTCTTCCTGGCGTAAACGATTAATACTATAGTTAGGTGTTTCAATATGAATGTTGGGGATCAGAACAATATTGATCCTTTGACGCATTTCAATGTCATAAATTTCCGCACGTTTTTCGTTTAGCAAGAAGGTGGCCACATCAACCGGCAATTGAACATGTAACGTGTTGGTGTTTTCTTTCATGGCTTCTTCCTGGATGATTCTTAGTATATGCAGCGCCGAAGAATCGGTTCCACGGATGAAGCCAGTGCCTTGGCATCGTGTGCATGGAATGTAATTGCTTTCCCCTAATGATGGACGTAAACGTTGACGGGATAATTCCAGTAATCCAAAACGCGAAATTTTCCCCACTTGAATACGCGCGCGGTCTTGCCGCAATGCCTCATGCAATCGAGCTTCAACTTCACGCTGATTGCGCTGTACATCCATATCGATAAAATCGATAACAATTAATCCACCCAAATCCCTTAATCGCAATTGACGAGCAATTTCATCCGCTGCTTCAAGATTGGTATTGAGCGCAGTATGCTCGATATCCAGACCGCGGATTGCACGGGCTGAGTTTACGTCAACCGAAACCAATGCTTCAGTGTGATCGATAACGATCGCACCGCCTGAAGGAAGAGAAACCTGTCTGGAATAGGCTGTTTCTATTTGATGTTCAATTTGAAAGCGTGAGAATAAGGGGACATCATCGTGATAAAACTTAAGGCGATCCACATTTGCAGGCATAACGTGTGCCATAAATTGACTGGCCTGTTCATAGATATCACGGCTGTCAATCAGGATTTCACCAATTTCTTGACTAAAATAATCACGAATTGCGCGGATAACCAGGCTGCTTTCTTGATAAATCAGAAAAACACCATCCTGATTATTGGCAGCTTCTTCAATGGCATACCAAAGTTGTGTCAGATAGTTCAAATCCCATTGCAGTTCTTCTTTACTGCGACCGATTCCGGCAGTTCTGGCAATAATGCTCATCCCTGTGGGAATTTCAAGTTTTGCAATGACTTCGCGTAAATCATTGCGTTCTTCACCTGTGATGCGACGCGACACGCCGCCACTATTGGAATTATTAGGGATTAAAACCAAATACCGGCCAGCCAGAGAGATATAAGTCGTTAATGCAGCACCCTTAGTTCCTCGTTCGTCTTTATCGACTTGAACAATGAGTTCTTGTCCTTCTTGCAGAAGATCCTGGATTCGCGCATTAGGATTGCTGCTTTCAGCAAAACACGAGGGGGCGATTTCTTTAAATGGTAAGAAACCATGTCTTTCACAGCCGTAATCAACAAACGCAGCTTCCAGGCTGGGTTCGACGCGTGTAATAACAGCTTTATAGATATTGCTTTTACGTTGTTCTTTGCTTACAGATTCTATATCGAGGTCGATCAGCGTTTGACCGTTTACTATTGCAACGCGCAACTCTTCAGGTTGTGTCGCATTAAATAACATTCGTTTCATTTACAAACCTTACGTGTTTTATTTGTCCATGCACTATCCATAATTTGTCGAATAGATAGATTTTTCCGGTGTACGTAGTTGTAATGACGAGGTTTGGGTTTATTGTTTGAATTACAAAAAATATTTGTCAATTAAGTGTTTCTTTTTTATTAATTTATTTAATATGTTGAATGACTTTGTAGTTTTAAGCTCAACGATATTTATAGATGTTATGCAAGCTGTTTAAGGTAACAGATTTTACATAAAGTTCCAAACGCCACTTTGTTTTAAGCTGCTCATTCGTTAATCTAAGAGTACATGAGCTAAAGCAGCGAATTTATAATGCATATTATGTCTTGAATGTCTAATTTTATAGAGAAAAAATGCTTAATCCCCTTACATCCCCTTGGAGCTTACATATTATATCTGGGATTTCATTAAATCAAATATATAATTAAAGTATGGAATCTATTACATCAATAACCAAAGAGCGTGTGAAAGAAGATGGAGATGATCAGCGGATCGATAATTTTTTATTCAAGCGATTTAGGAATGTACCCAAAAATCATTTGTATCAATTGGTAAGAAGTGGTCAGGTACGTGTTAACGGAAAGCGGATAGATGCTAACTATCGATTGCGATTAGGCGATATGGTGCGAATTCCACCAGTTAAAATTGAAACAAAAGATTCCTTAAATCGAACTGCAATTACTTGTTTAAATTTTTTCTCTTTTACTCATCTATATGAAGATGATGCAGTGCTGGCTATTGACAAACCAAGTGGAATGGCTGTTCATGGCGGAAGTAACGTCAGCTTTGGCGTGATCGAGCAATTACGTGCGCAAAACCCATCATGGAAATTTCTAGAGTTGGTGCACCGTTTGGATCGGGAAACTTCGGGTGTGCTGTTATTGGCAAAGAAACGCAGTGCATTGGTTGAATTGCATCGACAAATTCGCGAAGGCCTGGTGGAGAAACACTATTTGGTTATGGTCAAAGGTAAGTGGCTCAATGCTAAACAGCATGTAAGGCTGATACTTGACAAATATGTGACGGCCAGTGGTGAGAGGCGTGTTGCTGTAGTCACCAGCATTCGTCCTGGCAACAAGCCGATGCCTTCTCATTCGATATTTAAGCTGGATAAATCCTGGGATAATTTCAGTTTATTGGATGCACAAATAAAAACCGGACGCACGCATCAAATCCGTGTTCATCTTGCACATTTGGGTTTTCCCATTTTGGGAGATGATAAATATGGTAATTTTGAGATTAACAAGCGACTCGCTAAAGGTGGCGGGGACGGGAAGAGTAAACTGATGCGTATGTTTTTGCACGCTCATTCGTTGCAAATCACACACCCTGTTTCAGGACAGCGTATCAATCTGCGGTCGCCTTTGTCCAGTGATCTGCAGAAATTCATCGACGATCTGGATCGAATCTAAAGGCTTAGTTTAAGTTCTTTTGATGAAGTTGCGATGATACAATATACAACTAAATATCCGGATTGGTGGCAATTTGTTCAGTTTTAAACATGGTTTGCAAAACTTCCCAGACATTTTCTACAATTTTTTTCTGTGCGACTTCGGTAGGATGTATTCCATCAGCTTGGAAGAATTCGTGTTTATCGCCAAAACCAGCTAGTAAGAATGGTATTAATTTGATTTGATAACGCTCGGCCAATTGCGGAAAGATGGCTTGGAATTTTTGCGTATACGTTTTGCCATAATTCGGTGGTAACTGCATGCCGGCAAGTAAAACCAGTGCGTTGTTTTGTTGACATTCTTCTATAATGGCAGCTAGATTTTCATAAATGGATTGGATCGATGTACCGCGTAAACCGTCATTTCCACCAAGTTCAACGATAACAATTTCGGGGCGATGTGTTTCAAGCGCTTGTCGGATTCGATTGCGACCACCCAATGCCGTTTCGCCACTGATGCTTGCGTTAATGATGCGATAATCAGCATACTTTGACTGTAATCGTTGTTCCAGCAGTGTAACCCAGCCTGCTTCGGTCGATATGCCATAGCTGGAGGATAGGCTATCGCCAAAGACCAAGATAGTTTTGGTGGATGCGACTGCCGGAGCGCAGATAGTAAAAACAACAATCAGAATAATCAGGAAATTTTTTTTCATGTTAGATAATCATGTTAATCAACCTATTCTTTGGACACATGCATTGACCAAGCAGGTCAGTACCGGAGATACACAACTTACGATATTGCAAGATATCGATCTGCAAGTGTATGCGGGTGAAGCTGTTGCAATTATAGGCGCATCCGGTTCGGGAAAATCTACTTTATTAGGCTTGCTGGCAGGATTGGATTTGCCAACCGCAGGGAAAGTTCATCTGGATGCAGTCGATATTTTTACATTGGATGAGGATAGCCGCGCGGCTTTGCGCGGGAAAATTTTGGGTTTTGTTTTTCAATCGTTTCAATTATTACCCGCGTTAACAGCGATTGAGAATGTGATGTTGCCTTTGGAGCTTTCTCAACAGAACAAAAATGCTGAAGCGATTGCCCGGAAATTGTTGGAGCGCGTAGGACTGGCCAAACGCCTGAATCATTATCCTAAACAATTGTCCGGGGGAGAGCAGCAACGGGTTGCCATTGCACGTGCTTTTGCCACGGATCCTAAGTTATTGCTGGCGGACGAGCCCACTGGGAATCTTGACTCGGCTACCGGTATACAGATCATTGATCTTATGTTTGAGCTTAATCGTGAGCATGGTACGACATTGGTTCTGGTTACTCATGATGAAGTATTGTCACGGCGCTGTTCGCGTCAGATTCGCTTGGCGGACGGCAAATTGGTGCAATAGTTGCAGAAGCTTGGCATTATTGCTATTCATTTCATCTTTTCAGCACAGGGATAATTTTCATTATGAGTCATTTGAAATTGTCTTTCCGTATGTTATGTCGCGATTGGCGCGCAGGTGAGCTTAATGTTCTGGTGTTGGCATTGATCATTGCGGTGAGCGGTATGACCACGGTAGGTTTTTTTGCCGAGCGGGTGGAATTGGCCCTCACGCGTGAGAGTAATCAATTATTGGGCGCCGATTTACTGGTCATTTCGAGTCGGCCTTTGCCGGAGATGTATGCCGATGAGGCCAGTCGATTGGGGTTAACCATATCCTCGTTAACCAAGTTTCCCAGCTTGATTTCTGATGGTGAGAATAATTTGCTCACGGAAATTAAAGCGGTGACTGAGGGATATCCCTTACGCGGGCGTATACATCTGGCTAGCCGGTCGTCAATGTCGCGTGCAGAGCAACCAGAAATTACGATAGCCGACACTATACCGCAACCGGGTACTATTTGGGTGGATGAGAAAGTCATGACGCGACTCGATCTGAAAGCAAATGATGTGGTCGATGTCGGGGCGGCGCAACTAACCGTAACCGAACTGGTTGTACGCGAACCGGATCACTCGGTGGGATTCATCAATATGGGTGCACGCGCCATGATCAATGCATCCGATTTATCAGAAACGGATTTGATTCAAGAAGGCAGCCGTGTTTCGTATCAACTGCTGGTGGCAGGGGAAGTAAAAGCAGTGCAGCAATTTCGCGATTGGATAAAACCACAACTGACAAAAACACAAAGGGTGGAAGGCATTCGCGATGCGCGTCCCGAGATTAAAGCCGCGTTGGAACGTGCGGAAAAATTCTTAAGTCTGGCCGCATTGGCCAGTGTGGTTTTGGCAGCCGCAGCAATTGCATTAGCAGTGCGCCGGTTTACTCAGCGCCATTTGGATGGATGCGCTGTAATGCGCAGTCTGGGAGCCAGCCAGCAGCAACTATTTTATCTCTATTGGTATTATTTTATTACCCTGGGTGTTATTGCCAGCGCCATCGGCTGTTTGATAGGCTTTGCCGCGCAACAAATTCTGGCGCATTGGCTGATCGGTATCGTGGATACTGCATTGCCCTGGCCAAGTTGGTTGCCAGCGTTGCAAGGATTGCTGGTTGGCTTAGTGCTATTAGTAGGTTTTGCATTACCGCCGGTGCTGAATTTGCGTAGCGTTCCGGCGTTACGTGTGTTGCGTAGAGACATCGGCTTATCCAATGCACACAGTTTGGCAGGTTATTTACTGGGATTGATAACTTTATCGCTATTGTTTATTTGGAAAGCGCAGGATCTGAAGCTGGGTCTTTATATCGTGACGGGGTTTGTTGCAGCGATTATTATTTTTGGTTGCTTCGGTTGGTTGCTGATTAAGGTGCTTTCAGGTCTGCGTCATCAAGCCGGCGGTGCCTGGCGTTATGGTTTGGCCAGTATTCACCGTCGTGCGATTTCAAGCGTGTTGCAAGCCGTGGCTTTGGGATTGGGATTGATGGCATTACTTGTGCTGACTTTGATTCAGAATGACTTGATTGACGATTGGCACGCTAGCTTACCTCCTAATGCACCTAATCACTTCCTGGTAAATATACAAGCGGATCAAGTGCAATCGCTGCAAGAATTTTTTCAGCAATACGAGATAGAGTCGCCGCCGATGTATCCGATGGTCAAGGGGCGATTGGTCAAGATTAATGGTAAAAATGTGTCACCTAAGAGTTATAAGGATGATCTGCATGCCGAGAGGCACATACGGCGTGAATTCAATTTAACCTGGGCAAACGAACTTTCATCGGATAACCAGATCATTCAGGGCTCCTGGTGGAAAGTGGGCACCCAAGAGGCTGAACTGTCGATTGAAGAAGGCATAGCCAAAACCATTCGCGTGAAGTTGGGGGATGAATTGACTTATGATATTGCCGGGAGTCACTTCACAGCCAGGATTACCAGTGTAAGAAAAGTAGATTGGGACACTTTCCGGGCTAATTTTTTTGTTGTGGTGCCTCCGGGTTTGCTGAATGACTATCCGGCCAGTTTTGTCACCAGCTTTTATGTGCCGCCAGCAGAAATTTCCATGATTCACGAATTGGTCAGAACATACCCAAACATTCTGGTCGTTGATGTGGCTGTGGTTATCAATCAGGTACAGCAAATGATCCAGCAGGTTTCTCAAGCCATTGAATTTGTTTTTTTATTTACTTTGTTGGGAGGATTCGCCGTACTGTATGCAGCGATTGCCGCAACACAAGATGAGCGCATTTATGAAGCGGCCATTTTCAGAACACTGGGTGCCAAGCGGGAGCAGTTGTCACGCGCCTGGGCTGCCGAGTTTGCGATTCTGGGCGGATTGGCCGGCTTATTTGCATCTGCTGGTGCCAGCGCGCTTGCCTATGTCATCAGCAAGCATGTTTTGCATTTCGATTACACATTTAATCCGTGGATCTGGGTGATTGGCACATTGACAGGTGTGATCGGTGTTTTAGTGGCGGGTTTACTGGGTACGCGCTCGGCGCTATCCAGTCCGCCACTATTGACGTTACGCAAAATTGGTTAGCTCAATGCTTGATTGCAAGACTCCGAAGCTTAAATCGCTGCCGCCACTGAGTTTATATGTTCATTTTCCGTGGTGTCTGAAAAAATGTCCTTATTGCGATTTTAATTCACACGAACTTCGCGCCGACGAAAGCCGGGTACCTGAAGAGGAATATGTCGCCACGTTGATACGGGATCTTGAGTCTGCGCTTCAGGATGTGTGGGGGCGGCGGCTCAACAGCGTATTTTTAGGGGGGGGACACCCAGTCTATTTAGCGCCGGAGCAATGGACGCAGTGTTGACTGCAGTGCGTACACTGCTGCCGTTGGAACACTTCGCCGAAGTCACTCTGGAAGCTAATCCCGGAACATTCGAAGCGCAAAAATTCGCGGATTTTCGCAAAGCGGGTATCAATCGCCTGTCGATCGGCATACAAAGCTTCAATCCGCAGCATCTGAAGGCGCTAGGTCGCGTGCATGATGATCAGGAAGCACATCGGGCAGTGGATATTGCACTGAAGTATTTCGATAATATCAATCTCGACCTGATGTACGCATTACCCGGACAAACCCTGGAACACGCTCAGGCGGATATCGAGGCAGCATGTGCTTGCGGTGTTACGCATATTTCCGCGTATCACTTAACGCTGGAACCCAATACACTGTTTTATCGTTTCCCGCCCAAGCTGCCCGATGATGAAGCAGCTGCAGCGATGCAGGATATGATCGAACAGACCACCTCGGACCATCAGTACCGTAATTATGAAACTTCGGCATTCGCGCGTGCAGGGAAGGAGTCGCGCCATAACGTGAATTACTGGTTGTTTGGGGATTATGTCGGCATCGGTGCAGGCGCGCACAGTAAAATCAGCTTTGCCGATAAAATCGTGCGCCAGATGCGCTATAAACAACCCAAGGAATATCTGACCAAAGCCCGGATGGGTGAATCATTAATCCAGGTGCAGCAGGAATTGACGGTCGCAGATCGGAGCTTTGAATTCATGATGAACGCGCTGCGGCTTACCGGCGGATTTGATACACCGCTGTTTCTGGAGCGTACCGGGTTACCGATTGCTGTCGTGCAGCAACAACTGGATGAGGCCGAACAGCGCGGTTTGCTGGTTCATGATCATCTACGCATTAAACCCACTGTTCTGGGTCGGCGCTTTTTGAACGATCTGCTGCAAATCTTTTTGCCCGAAAACACGTCATCCGATAATGCGCTAAAATCGCTGCCTTGAATGGGTTCGAGGGAGAGTAGGGTCATGGCGTATGTAAAACCGGAAGAGATTGTCGAAAACATGTTGCAGGCAGGTGCCAAAAAGGCGGGCCTGCCAGTCAGGCAATTGCTGATCCGTGGTTTTTTGGCAGGCGCCTTTCTCGGTTACGCCACTACATTGGCGATTCTGACAGCCACACAGACAGGCTGGGGCATGGCAGGTGCTCTGGTGTTTCCGGTGGGTTTTGTCATGATTGTGCTGCTCGGATTGGAATTGGCCACCGGCAATTTTGCGTTGATTCCAATTGCCGTCAAAGCCCAAAGAACTTCATTGGGGCGTTTGTTCGTCAACTGGACTTGGGTATTGATTGGTAACTTGATCGGCAGCGTTGCGTATGCTTATTTATATTGTATTGTGGCGACCAAAATGGGAACGATTGATCCGGAAACCATTCCCGCATTGCAACGAACTATCGCGATTGCCGAGACTAAAACGCTCGAATACGCCAAATTGGGTTTCGATGGCACGATCACGGCCTTTACCAGCGCGATATTATGTAACTGGATGGTGACGCTGGGTGCCGTGATGGCTTTCACGTCCAGCACCACCGCGGGAAAAATCGCCGCGATGTGGTTGCCGATTATGACCTTTTTCGGTCTCGGTTATGAACACGCCATCGTCAATATGTTCGTAATTCCCGCGGGCATGTGGCTGGGTGCGGATATTACTATCGCGGATTGGTGGTTATGGAACGGATTGCCGGTGATTGTAGGGAATCTATTGGGTGGAATGCTGTTTACCGGATTTATGTTGTATTGGAGTTATGGGAAAGGAAATCAGTAGCTTTGCCGTATTGATTTCTTGATGTTGCGATGCAATGCCATGAGTTAATAGGGATTCTATGTGATAATTAGTCTGAAATATTTCTTAAAGCATGTATCCATAGTGATCTAAAAACATCAGATAAAGCGGATTTCGTTCCGACCTTAAAAGAATCTTTAAGAAGTTCAATGAAGGAAGATTGAGGAGTATTATTTATTCTTTCATTTACGGTTTTAGGAATTGCTCCAAGGAGTGCTAATCCTTTAAGAGTAAGTTTTGCACTAAAATACTCTCGGCTGATTATAAGATTGGGATCTTGATCATGCTGAATAAATTTTTCCTCGGTTAAGAACAATATTGTACTTGTTATGTAGGTGGTATAAATCTGAGTTGCCTCATTTTCATCTGTACAATCTTGAGCAATTTCATCATAAATTTCATTTAAATTGAGATTTAGTGGTATTGGAAAGGATTCATATAGTTTTATGAGCGTATATGCAGTAATCCGATCAAATATTTCAATATTTCTGGGTGGTGAGAATGCCATAAGGATTCCTAAAATATATTTTATGTATAAAAAATGAATATTATTCTGTCGATTGATGATGATCAGAATCAACTCTCCTGATTATGGAGCTGAAAGCATTATCTTGATTCATCAAAATAGCAGCACTACCAGAATAAATCGAATTTTTATCGATTTCAGCGTACCATAATTCATTAACCATTGTTGCTTGTGTGTCATCTTTAAAAAATCATGCCCCGAGCTGGTGCTTTAGTTCCTTTATCACGTGAACATCATTCATCGTTGGTGACAGCACGTGCTGCCCGGAAAGCGGCGGAGAGTAATGACATGGCTACTTGCTTGGCGGCGGTGCAGCATATCGAAGCGCACTGGCAGGATGTGTTGGTAACGCATTTTGCTCAGGAAGAGGCGCTATTGCAGTTTGCCAAGGACACATTGGAACCTGAAATTATTACGCGCATTCTTACTGACCATGAAGAACTGCGCAGCCTGGCCTGTGAATCCTGTACGCTTGATCCCGCAATGCGTTTGCGCCGGTTTGGCGATTTACTGGCGGCGCATGTGCGGTATGAAGAGCGGGTGCTTTTCCCCCAATTACAGTCGCATCCGGCTATGATTTTTGCAGCCGAGAAATCAATCCAATCTATACCAAGAGGTAAAAATGGCGAATTTTCCTGATTTTTATGAACAGGCTCCAGTTGTGCGTACTCATGATCCCTTTGCTGCCATGTTGGGCGCTGCTCAAGGTGGCCGGTTCGATTATCATTATCTGGATGCTGTGCGTTTGGCGGGGCATTCCTGCCCAACCGTTGCCGGAGCATTTTTGATCGGGCGTGCGGCGCTGACTGCGCTTTATCCCAATGAGCCTGCGGAGCGTGGCAATATCGCCGTGCATATGCCTGCGCCGGAGGATGACGGTGTCACCGGCGTCATGGCGCAAGTATTGACGTTACTGACAGGTGCTGCCGCAGGTAACGGTTTTCACGGGATACGCGGGCGCCACCGGCGCAAGGGATTGCTCAGTTTTGCATCGCAACGCGAGGGGGAAGCCATTGTTTTTACGCGCCTCGACACCAACACAAGCGTGGCGGTGACGCTTGATGTTTCGTTGATATCGGCTGACCCCGCTCAGGGGGAGCGCCTGATGGCTATCTTGCAGGATTGTGCCGATGCGGCGCAACAGACTGCATTTGCTGATGCATGGCAGGAGCGCGTGCGGCGCTTGTTGCTTGAGTTTGCCGATGATCCCCGCGTAATACGCGTTACATCTGTGAATTGATTGCAGAATCCGCCAACGATGGTGCCATAAGCAGGATGGCATGGCGGGGCTTATGCAATTATTAATTTTTATTGGGTTAATTACTGCATTTTCAATTAACCAGCTTATTTTTTGATTTTATCCTATGCTTTCTTCGCTGCGTTCGACAGAAAACCGGTAACCTGTCCCGCGTACGGTTTGCACCAGATTTTCTTTACCGACTGTTTCAAGAATTTTGCGTAGTCTGCGGATATGCACATCGACGGTCCGATCTTCGATAAAAACATGATCGCCCCAGACACGATCCAGCAATTGGGCTCGCGTATGTACACGTTCTTTATACGCCATCAGAAAATGCAACAAACGAAATTCCGTTGGGCCCAGTATGATTTCTGAGAGCTTTGCAGAATCATACTCGGAGTACACGTGAACCCTGTGTGTGGTGGGATCCAGTTTCAGGCCCCCAATGTCGATAATTTCATCGGACATTTCGGGCAGGCGGCGACGCAATACCGCTTTAATCCGGGCCAGTAATTCTCGCGGTGAAAATGGTTTGGTGATGTAATCATCTGCACCGGCTTCCAGCCCGGCAATTTTGTCGTTCTCTTGAATCCGGGCTGTGAGCATGATGATCGGGATGGTTTTGGTGCGCTCTTCGCGTCTTAAGCTGCGTGCAAATTCTAAACCGGTAATATCAGGCAACATCCAATCCAGCAATACCAGATCGGGTAAGACATTGTTGATCAGAAGTTTTGCATGTGCCGCGTCTCCCGCACATAAAACCATATGACCGGCCTTTTTTAAATTAAGCGCGATCAATTCCTGAATTGCAAGCTCATCTTCAACAATCAGTATTGTTACAGCCATCAACTACTCCATTGATATTCACTATCAGCTAATAGATGTTGTAATAATATTAATAAAGCATGACATATTTATGACATTCTGATGAATGTCATAAATATTTCTTATTGACGGTCGATCGGTGTATTCGATTGTAATTCAATTAATCAGCATGCAGAACTGATTGATTCAAACTAAGTCGCTTTTCTGAAGGTCAGATTGATTCGATAGGTGCCTGTTAATGGATGGCAGGCTTCCTTGATTGGTAGTACACCGTGGTAATGCAGCCTCGCCGGTCCTCCCCATACCATGATGTCACCATGCGTCAGTTGCACTCGCATCGGCTTGTTCTCCCGGTGTAAGCCGCCCCACAGAAAAATGGCCTGAATTCCCAGTGAAACTGAGACGATAGGAGCTTCAAAGTCGCGCTCATTTTTGTCCTGATATCCGGAAGCCGCCGGGAGTGACCATATGACGAAATGGAGCTCTGGTTGTAATATCGCGCAACGCTTCCAAAATAGCGACTTCATGCAGAACCGCAAAGCCACGTAACACTATAGCGCCGGGACATAGTTCTTCCCGCTCTGACTGGCATTGCTCCATATCCTGAAACAGACTCAATGTCATCTTTATTTGCTCTCAGGTTGCATCGTGAAATATGATTCCGACGGTATGGCGATGGCCAGAGCGCAGGCGACTGACGCCGTGCCGCATATTAACTCGATATATTCCCCGCGTGCCTTGTACCGGCCGATAATGCACGGCAAACATCATTGCATCCCCTTGCTTGAGTGTAACAACTTCGGGGCGCGACTGCATGCGCGGCCGCTGCTCGGTCAATACAAATTCTCCACCCAGAAAATCTCGCTCTGGCTCCGATAGCAGTATAGTGAGCTGAATCGGAAACACATGCTCTCCGTACAAATCCTGATGCAGGCAGTTGTAGTCACCGGGCTCATATTGCAATAGCAATGGAGTTGAACGGCACTGGCCCGCCTCATGACACTGTTTAATGAATTTCGTGTGCTCGATGGGGTACCGAACGTCGATGCGCATCGCTTCATTCCAGCGGTTCGCGATGGGCGCAAGCCACGGATATATAGATGTTCGCAGTTCCGAAATGATACCGGGAAGCGGATAACTGAAATACTTGTACTCTCCCCGGCCGAAGCCATGACGCTCCATCACGACGCGGTTGCGAAAAATCTCATCGCGCGGATAAAGGTCAGCCAATGCTTCGCATTCCTTAGGAGCAATGAGATTTTCGATTACCGCGAAACCCTGTGCATCCAGATTATCCGATATCCGTTTCCAATCTACGGTCTTTATAAGGTCGGCAATATCCTTGGCCGGTGTAATTTCTTGTACTTTCCTGCTCAGCTCGTTTATCGTATTCATGCCTGCAATTCCTTGGCTGGCATTCCCGTCTCTTTCTCAAGAAGCGTGCGCTTGCGCTCCACACCCCAGCGATAACCAGCCAGGGTACCATCGTTGCGTACCACTCTATGACAGGGAATGGCGACTGCCAGCTTGTTTGTCGCGCAGGCCTGTGCCACGGCCCGTACCGCAGTCGGTGAACCGATACGTCTGGCAACTTCTGTATAACTGGCGGTCTGACCCACGGGGATTTCCCGCAGCGCCTGCCACACGCGCTGCTGAAATGCAGTACCGCGGACATCCAGCGGCAACTCAAGGCCAATACCGGGCGCTTCGATAAAACCGACTACCTTGGCGACGAGCTGCTCGAAATTAGCATCTCCCCCGATCAGGTCGGCGCGGGGAAAGCTATCCTGCAGATCGCGTACCAGCTTGCCGGGATCGTCACCAAGAAGAATGGCACAAATACCGCGGTCGCTTTGTGCCACCAAGATCGATCCCAACGAACATTCACCGATGGCAAAGCGTATTTCAGCCTTAGTACCGCCAGTACGGTAACTGCTCGGCGTCATGCCGAGAATCTCGTTTGACTTCTCATAGAAACGGTTGTTGGAATTGTAGCCTGCATCAAAAATCGCTTCCGTCACGGCACTGCCACGGCCGAGTTCATCGCGTATCTTTCTCTCTCTCAGCGCCGCTGCATACTGCCGGGGTGTCAATCCAGTAATTTGCTTGAATATGCGATGGAAGTGATAAGTGCTCATACCCACCTGCTTTGCTAGTGCATCCAGACTTGGAGCGCTTCCCAATTCTTCAATAATGCGACAGGCTTGGGTAATCTTTGCCACATATTGCACAACAAGTGATGGCCGGTCAGGATGGCAGCGTTTGCAAGGCCTGAAACCCGCTTTCTCGGCTTCTTCGCGCGTGGGATAAAAACCGACATTTTCCGGTCGAGCCAGACGGGCCGCGCAGGAGGGACGGCAGTACACACCCGTGGTCTTGACCGTGTAATAAAACTTGCCATCCGCTTCAGGATCACGCGCGACAATGGCCGCCCAGCGCGGATCATTAACTGTTTCGGCAGCAAGCCTTTCTTTTTTTGCTAACGCATTCATGATGTGCTCCTTTAAAAAGTTGCAGATTGATTTGATGTCGGTTAGCAATTTATCAACGTCAACAATCGCTCGCACTCCGAGTCTTGCTTTCGAATTCAATAATCAGTTAGCTGTTGGCAGACCTGACCGACAATCGTTCTACCGCTGATCGTTTGTGTCTAAGCTTTACCCGCAGATTCCTACGATTCGGTTCCACGCCCTAACTTATCTGCCTGATCTATTTTACTTTAATTCCTATTGCGCCTTGCTCCAGTGTGCCCGGAATTAGTTGTTGAGTTTAACCGAGGCGGATGACGGTTCAATGAAAACCATCCATCTTTGTCGCTCCGCATCGAGTCGGGGGGGTATTTTGACGCAGGAAGCAGCAAATAAGAATCGATTCGAAAGCAAGAAGCGGAGTGTCACAGTAAAAACATGCGGTTAATATTTATCCCAAGTCATCAGTAGTGTTGCTGTCGATGACCTACTCAACTTTCTTACAGCAACAAAACGAAAGGAGATTAATATCATGTCACAAGCAAATAAAGAAATCGTGGGCCGCTGGTTTACCGAATACTGGCAAAAGGGAAATGTGGCGATTGTCGATGAACTTGGTGCGGAAGATCTCGTGTTTAGCTACCCTATGCATGGAGAACTGCACGGCCGCGAACCGGTTAAAAAAATGCTGATCGAGTTTCGCGAAGCTTTTCCCGATCTTAGTTTCAAGGTGGTCGGTGACATCATTGCAGAAGGCGGCTACGTAGTAGGGCGCTGGGAAGGTGGCGGCACCCATACAGGTCCGGCTTTCAGCGATCTGCCGGTCGGTTCCCTTTCAGCTGCAACTGGCAAGAAAATCCATTTTTCGGGAACGAGCGTTTTTCGCATCCGGAATGGCAAGGTTGCGGAAGAGATCGGCCAAGAACAGGCGTTGACCGCGCTACAACAGCTTGGTTTGGTAGCTACAAAATAAAGCTGAAAGGCCAGCCTGGATGCCATCGAGAGTAGGGAGAGGAGTTATGCTCTTCTCTCTGTTGCATTTTCTCGGAAGCAGCAGGGAGGAAATGGTGCCATTTACAGAATTGGTAACCACTGGATGAAAATTTTCAGGGTTATGCAGAGATCTTTATGAAGATCAATTGCTAATAACGCGTATTCCTTATGCCTAGGTACGATCTGCGCATTAAATTTTCATGCCTTCTTTTTTGGTAATTACGCAGCCTCAATCTCAATCAGCACTTCATTTGGATTCACCGATTCGCCTTTCACCACATGCACGGCTTTGATAGTTCCAGCAATCGGTGCAGTGATTTCAGTTTCCATTTTCATAGCTTCCGTGACTAAAACGGGTTGTCCGGCGGCGACTTTTTGGCCAATCTTCACCAGCACGTCCAATACATTGCATGGCATGCTGACGACGACATCGCCTTCACTGGCGGGACGCGGGCGTTTACTGGCGATGCTGCTTTTGACGGCACCTTGTGTGCCGCCGTCCAGCACGATCTCATCGAGCGTTTCGACGACAACCTCTTCCGGAACACCATCCACCATGAAATAAAAGTGCCGCAGGGTCTCATTTTTTGGACTAGTACCGGTGACTTTGATGTGATAAGACTCGCCATGCAGGGCGACATTGAACTCAGTCGGAGCTTTTTGCTCGCCACTACCTGCGGTTGGAACTGTTTCCAAAGGTTCCGGCACCAGATTGCCGGTAGCGCGCTGCTCCAGGAATTGTTTGCCGACTTCCGGGAACATGGCATAGCTCAACACATCCTCATCGTTATTGGCCAGACGGCCAATCTCCTGGCGTAGTTGATCAAATTCCGGTTTTAATAGATCCGCGGGGCGGCAATCTATAATGTCTTCCTTGCCGATCGCGCGTTTCTGCAAACTGGCGTTCATCGGTGCGGGTGCTTTGCCATAACCGCCTTGCAAATAGCGTTTCACTTCATTGGTGATGGTGGAATAGCGTTTGCCGGTCAGAACATTCAGCGCCGCTTGCGTACCGACGATCTGAGATGTAGGTGTGACCAAAGGCGGATAACCCAAATCTTTGCGCACCCGCGGAATTTCTTCGTAGACTTGATTAATACGGTCCAGAGCGTTTTGTTCTTGCAGTTGGTTGGCCAAATTTGAAATCATGCCGCCTGGAACCTGAAACACATGAACCCGGGTATCGACACCGGTGAATTCGCTTTCAAAACGATGGTATTTTTTGCGAACCTGGACGAAATAATCATTGACTTCCTGTAATTTTTGCAGATTCAGGCCGGTATCATAATCCGTGCCTTGCAGGGCCATTACCAGGCTTTCAGTGGGTGGATGGCTGGTGCCGCCCGACCATGACGATAATGCGGTGTCGATATGTCGGCAACCGGCTTCGATGGCTTTCAATTGACACATTTCGGCGAGTCCGGCGGTGGCATGGCAATGTAAATGGATAGGTAGATCGATCGCTTGTTTCAGCGCAGTTACCAGTTCCTGAGTTGCATAAGGCGTCAGCAGACCGGCCATGTCTTTTATGGCAATCGAATCGCATCCAAAATCGGCTAAATCTTTGGCCAGTGAGACGAAGCTATTGACATTGTGAACCGGACTGGTGGTGTAGCAAATGGTGCCTTGCGCATGCTTGCCGCATTTCTTGACGGCTTGGATGGCAGTTTTGAGATTGCGCATGTCGTTCAATGCATCAAAAATACGAAAAACATCCATGCCGTTTTCAGCGGCTTTGTTTACAAATGCGCGTACCACATCATCGGAATAATGACGGTAGCCCAGCAGATTCTGTCCCCGCAACAACATTTGCAGTGGTGTATTGGGTAAGGCGGCTTTTAATTTGCTAAGGCGTTCCCAGGGATCTTCCTTAAGAAACCGCAGGCAGGCATCGAACGTTGCACCTCCCCAGCATTCCAGCGACCAGTAGCCTATGCTGTCGAGCATCGAACACGCTGGCAGCATGTCTTCGGTACGCATCCGGGTGGCGATCAGGGATTGATGCGCATCGCGCAAGATAACATCAGTAATATGAACTTTTTGCATGATTTTCCTTGATTAACCAGTAAGTATGCTCACAGACCGGTATGCGAAGCCATTGCGGCGGCTATGACGCTAGCAAGGACTTCAGGTCGTGGCTTGTCGGAATAATTGATCAGAGCATGATTCTGCTCAACAAAACCGGTATTGAATCGGGCTGCACGAAACTGAGAGTGCTTCAGAATCTTTAAATAATAGGGAATCGTGGTTTTGATGCCAAATAACCCCATATCGCGCAATGTACGCTGCCCGCGCTTAATCACATCTTCCCAGGTCAGCGCGTTGACAATGACTTTCGCGACCATGGAATCATAAAAAGGGGGAATCTCATAACCGGTGTAAATCGCGGTATCAGTCCGAACGCCTGGGCCACCGGGTGCATAATAGCGAGAAATGCGGCCAAAACTGGGTAAGAAATTATTTTTCGGATCTTCGGCATTGATCCGGAATTGCATTGCATAACCCCGTCGCACGATCTCATCTTGCTTGAAGCGCAACGGCAAACCCGCCGCCACGCGAATTTGTTCCTCGACAATATCGACACCGGTGATTGCTTCAGTAATAGTATGTTCGACCTGTACTCGCGTATTCATTTCCATGAAATAAAACCGGCCGTTGTCATCCAACAGAAACTCGACTGTGCCGGCATTAGTGTAACCGACGGACTTTGCGGCAATTACTGCTAGACCGCCAATATACTGGCGCTGTGCTTCGTCCAGCTGCGGGGACGGTGCAATTTCGATCAGTTTCTGATTACGTCGCTGGATCGAACAATCCCGCTCGTAGAGATGAATCACGTTGCCATGCTGGTCTGCTAGAACTTGTACTTCAATGTGCACCGGATTGACGATGCATTTTTCCAGAAAAACGTTGGCACTGCCGAATGCCTTGGAGGCTTCGGAAATGACCCGGGCGTAATTGTGTTTCAGTTCGTCAGCGCTATCACAGCGCCGGATGCCGCGCCCGCCGCCGCCCGAAGTGGCTTTCAACATGACGGGATAGCCGATCTGCGCTGCGACTTCCTGTGCTTCTTCTATTGACCGCACATTACCTTCCGAACCGGGCGTAACCGGAAGGCCGGCAGCTTTCATTGCTTTCCGGGCTTCGGTTTTGTCGCCCATACGATGAATGACATCAGCATTCGGTCCAATGAAAATCAGGCCGCGTTCTTTACATGCGCGCGCAAATTTTGCATTCTCAGAAAGAAATCCGTAACCCGGATGTACAGCGTCACAACCGGTTGCCAGCGCTAAATCAACCAAGGCATGAATATTCAGATAGCAGGCTACCGGATCGCTGCCGATGTAATAAGATTCATCCGCTTTTTTGATATGCAACGCGAAACGATCCGCTTCCGAATAAATAGCTACCGAGCGAATACCCATCTCAGCGCAGGCGCGAATGATGCGAACAGCAATTTCGCCACGATTGGCAATGAAAATTTTACGTAACATCATATTTGTATTTGGAGCGCTTTGAGAAACTGTAATGCGCGTATTCTACCCGATCAATTCTGGAATTGATCCAGCATTGAGTCAAGACGATCATTCTCCAATGCAAGATGAGGGTTCAATATCTGTTTTTGATTAGTATGCATGGTGATAATAAATATTTAATAACAATCAATTACGAAATTATTATTCTCGAATGGATTTGACACTTATTTCTTTTTGGCTTGAAGGTTAGCGGCAATATTTATACGCGCATTATGAATCCGACTATTGTCGTCCTTGAGCAGTGCATGATTGAGCTGGAAGGTGGGATTGGAGGTCTTGGATTAGTTTCCGGTCAAGCGGCGCTTACTTATGCGATTATGACTATTGCCGAAGCTGGTGATAATATCGTGTCGGTAGGTACGCTCTATGGCGGTATCTACAATCTGTTCGCGCACACATTGCCACAGTATGGCATTCACGTTCGCTTTGCCGATTATCGTGATCCATCCGGTTTTCAAACATTGATAGACGAGCGCACCAAAGCGGTCTACTGCGAATCTATCGGTAATCCGCTTGGTAATGTCGTGGATATTACTGCTTTGGCCGAGGTGGCGCATAAGGGGGGCGTACCCCTGATTGTAGATAATACGGTAGCAACGCCATACCATACTTATGCCGTCTGTTTGAACATGGCGCTGATATTATTGTGCATTCTTTGACAAAGTACTTGGGAGGCCACGGTAACAGCATTGGCGGAATGCTGATTGACTCGGGTAAATTTCACTGGACGGAGCACAAGGAAAGGTTCAAACGCCTTAATACCCCGGATGTTTCCTATCATGGGGTAGTATATACCGAAGCATTGGGTCCGGCGGCTTACATAGGTCGGGCGCGCGTCGTACCATTGCGTAACATGGGAGCGGCAATTTCGCCGTTTAACAGTTTTCTAATTCTGCAGGGTATCGAGGCGTTGGCAGTACGGATGGATCGCATTTGCGAGAATGCCTTGGCTGTTGCGCAATATCTCAAAGCACATCCAAAAGTGGATTGCGTCAAGTATGCCGGTTTACCGGATCATCCTGAGCATGCGCTGATGCAGCGATACATGGGTGGGCGTGCGTCCGGCATCCTGACCTTTGGGGTTCAGGGGGGTATTGCTGGCGGCACGCGATTCCAGGATGCACTCAAGCTCATTACCTGCCTGGTGAATATCGGTGATGCCAAGTCACTTGCCTGTCATCCCGCCAGTACAACGCATCGTCAGCTAAATCCGGATGAGATGAAAAAGGCCGGGGTGTCTGAAGATATGGTTCTCTTGTCTATTGGCCTGGAACATGTCGATGATCTGAAAGATGATCTGGAACGAGCATTCGCGGCAGTTTGATTTTTTCCTACGATGGTAACGGCATGATTTAATTTTTTAGTACACAAGCATCATATTTCTTATTGTTACAGAATATCTCCATCAACATAAAACCATATTCCATCTTCGCGCACAAACCGGCTGATTTCATGTAATCGGTGAGCTCGCCCGTTAATTTTGTAGCGTGCGATAAATTCAATGATGGCATGATTCCCCGTAAATTGTTCATGGCGTTTGATTACCAGACCTAGCCACTTCTTTGGCAATTGATCGATTACTTCTATAGCGGTGGGGCGTGTATCGTGGTGCCAGGTTGCCAGCAGGTAGTTCTCGTAATTCAGTGTGTACGCTGTGTAACGTGAACGCATGAGGATTTCTGCGGTAGAGGCCAGCTCATCCAGATTAATATAACGATTGCAGCAATCAGCATATCGTTTGCTGCTACCGCAAGGACAAGAGCAAGCCAGTGTTTCTAAATGGATGGTTTTCGTATTCATATACAATGCGGATTATCTGTCAGTGTAATTTATCATAGTCCGCAGGAATTTTGCCTTGGATCCCTACAATGAACGCCTCATTACGTCGGATAGCGCATTTGGATATGGATGCTTTTTATGCTTCGGTTGAACTGTTGCGTTACCCTGAGTTGCAGGGCTTGCCGGTTGTGATCGGTGGTCGCAGTGAGCACCAGCCGGTGATAGGAGAGGATGGCAGAAGGCATTTTTACCGCTTGCGTGATTATATAGGTCGTGGTGTTATTACGACCGCCACCTATGAGGCACGTGCTTTAGGAATCCACTCCGCCATGGGAGTCATGAAAGCTGCGCAACTGGCGCCGGATGCGATTCTGTTGCCGGTGGATTTTGTTATTTACCGGCATTATTCGCGCTTGTTCAAAGCCGCTGTTGCGAAGATTGCTCCACAAATTGAGGATTCCGGTATCGATGAGATATACATAGATCTGAGTGATTTGCCCGATGAAATATTACCATTGGCAAAACGCATCAAACAGGCAGTCAAGGATGCTACCGGACTTTCTTGTTCAATCGGGATCACGCCGAATAAACTGTTATCTAAAATTTGCTCGGATTTGGAGAAACCGGATGGTTTGACCATCATCGGAATGTCTGATATCCCGCAGCGAATTTGGCCGTTATCGGTACATAAAATCAATGGTATCGGTCCTAAGGCTGCGAATAAGCTGGCGTTACTGGGAATCACTACAATTGCTGAGCTGGCACGGGTCGAACTCAGCTTTCTCCGGATTCACTTCGGCCGCAGTTACTCCATCTGGCTTTATGAAGCATCGCGCGGCATCGATTCACGCCCGATAATTACTGATGCGAAGCCTAAGTCTATCAGCCGGGAAATTACATTTGAGCGGGACTTACATCCACGTCAGGATCGCTCCGATTTATCTGAAGCATTCAATGCATTGTGTATTCAAGTCGCTGATGACTTGAAGCGCAAAGGTTACGTTGGACGTACGATCAGTATCAAGTTACGCTTCGAAGATTTTCATACGCTTACACGCGATTGTTCATTGAGTGCATATACCGGAGATCCGATTTTGATACGTCGTGCTGCCGGAGATTGTCTGCGGCGAGTTTTATTGAAGAAAAGAATTAGATTACTCGGTGTAAAAGTCACCATGCTTTGCTCCGTTAATGCCGTCACCGGAGCTGCACCTCGGCAGAGGGAGTTGCCGCTGATGCCATGACGCATTGAAAATGACAGCTTGCAGATAATCAATCGGAGCCGTTTACATTGCAATCAGAAGGAAATTTAGAAGGACGCTGTTATGTTTGATCGTGCTAATTTTTGTCGCATAGCGCCTTTCGGTGCTTATGTCTTTTTCATGATACTGGAGGACGTGCTATTGAAATTTGGCTGGGAAGCTAATGACTTACGTATGCTCTATGCAGTCAAAATCACTGTCGTGATCGGGTTACTTTGGGCGATGCGAAGTGCTTATAGCGAACTGCATTGGCCGATCAATAGCAGTTTTCGCACCTGGTTAATTGCAATAGTCGCGGGTATCCTAGTGTTTGTTGCCTGGATCAATTTGATTGCAGACTGGATGGTAATGGGAGAGGCAGTTGGTTTTGATCCACGCGATAATAATGAAATGGATTGGTTTCTGGTTACTGTAAGGTTGATCGGTGCGGTTCTGGTGGTTCCCGTAATGGAAGAGTTATTCTGGCGGTCATTTCTGATGCGCTGGCTTGTTCACCCGAATTTTCTTGCTGTAAATCCCGCGCAAGTTGAAGTAAAGGCTTTCTGTATTACGGCAATACTTTTCGCAATCGCGCACAGCTTATGGTTGGCCGGATTGTTTGCCGGTATTGTCTATAATATGTTGTATATGCGCAGCGGGACATTGTGGTCTCCCATTCTTGCACACGCTACGACCAATGGGATACTAGGCATTTGGATTATCTATACAGGTAGTTGGGGTTTTTGGTAAATAAGTTTGATGGTGCGATTTTCGTATGGTCATTTTTTAAATTGCTCTCTCAGGATGTTCAACTATTTCCTGATAAATCAGATGCCTTAATGTAAGTTCCTGATCTGGCTTTATTTCAGTAAACTCGACCCCCGAAAAGATTAATTTTTGATCATTCTTGTAGCTTTGTTTAGTAGATTTGATGATAGCTTTAATGAATATTGGTATCTCTCTGTCGTGCACTAAGATAGTAAAAGATAAAGTTACCACTGAATTTAATGTTCCCAAAGGAAGGATCGAATTGATCCCAGCGCCGTAAATACTGAGGTCCACGATATTGGCTGAAATAGAATTTTCAGCGATGGTGGTCTGATAATCGCATTTAATTCTTCGTGATTTACGTATACTCTGCCCTTGTATATTTTTAGGGAAAGATAAGTGTAAATATTTAAATGGTATTTTTATGATTTTGTCGATATACACCGAAAATTTATAGGCATTTTGCCCATTAACTAAACGTACGTGCACCTGATCTTCTTCAACGAAGGGTTCCCCGATTAATTGGGCTGATAATGGCATGGTCACCATTAACGTACTATTTTGCACATAACCGATCATAGATGTTGCGTATGGATTGCTGGGTTTACCAGAATTAGTATTTGATAAAGCCAAATGCATTTTTTGACCCACTTTGAGGTGCATATCTTCAAAATTGATTTTTTCTGAGGAATCATGGGTTGATCCGGGAAGCTCATTTTTTAAATTTTGTTTATACATTTTATAAGCTATTAATTATTAAAATTTATTACTTGTTATTGTATTGTTTTAAAAATGTATCTGCGTCGAGATGTTTGTTAATGCATGTAATTGAGTAAACCACTACAGAGCGGATTAGAAAATGATTGCAATAATTAAATCTGATAGATAAGTAGCTTCCAATCGATTGAATCATTCAATTATCTATTCTTGGTGCAGTAAGCTAATTTTTACAGAGGTTATCTGGATTTTTTAACGGTAACAATAATTAAAAACTTTAATGATATCAAAAGCATTTTATTAATAATGGGTAGAGGTAAAATAATGCTTCTGATTTTATCATTTCATTTTCAAAATTGATTTCTATGGAACTTGTTGTATTTTTTCCAATAAAACAAATATCAGGGGAGTTCGCGTTGACCCTCCACGTTATTCAGTGTTAGAGTTCTATCCATGTGAAGATTAGGGTTTTTGCGTGTGTTTGTGTTTTTGTATGAGCATTTTTAAAGGGGGAGTTGATGGAACCTAAAACGATCAATAAAAACCAGATGTTTCGTGCCGTTACTGGAGGATTGTTATTAATCAGCATGAGTGCGTCTGGTGTTTATGCTAACAGCATGACAAGTAGTAATAGTTTTATGGAAGCACTCAAAAGTACTGGTATCACAGCTGGTGGTTGGATTCAGGGTGGTGCGACATTTAATCCCAGTTCAACTCATGGGTTCAATGGTCCGGTCACTTTTACTGATCAGGCAAATAGATTCCAGCTGAATCAATTGAATTTCTTTGTGGAACGTGCAGTAAAAACGGAAGGCACCGGCTGGGATATTGGTTTCCGCGCTGATTTTTTATTCGGTACCGATGCAATTTTTACTCAGGCCTATGGTAATCCGGCATTTGATGTAAACAATGGAAGACCTCTGGCAGATCGGGGTAATTGGGATCTGGATATATGTTGTAATTCAAGTCGCACTTATGGCATTGCAATTCCGCAGGCTTATGCTGAGATTTATGCGCCAGTTGGTAATGGATTGAATGTTAAGGTAGGGCATTTTTATACCCCGATAGGTTTTGAATCGGTTCCTGCTCCTAACAACTTCTTTTATTCACATGCCTATACCATGCAGTACGGCGAGCCTTTCACACATACCGGTGTACTGGGTAATTACACAGTCACTAAGAACTTCACTGCGATGGCGGGTACAATCGGCGGTAGTGGAACCGGTGGCTGGGATGGCAATTTCGATAAGCAAATGGAAAACTGGGGCGGGATCGGGGGTGTTACCTGGACCAGCGATGATAGCAATACCTCCCTCAATGTCAGTGGTACCGGCAGTACGACATCTACTCGTAATAGTAGCTTCTGGGGTATGTACAGTATTGTCTTGCAGCATAAATTTACAGACAAAACTCATTTAATAGTGCAACATGATCACGGTTTTGCTGATAACGTAATACTATTCAATAATGTCTATAACGGTGTCATTAAAGATGCAGAATGGTATGGGGTTAATTCGCATTTTTACTATGATGTGACTCCTAATGTGTCTGTGGGTGTCCGTGCTGAATGGTTTCGTGATCGGGATGGCTTTCGCGTTTTTGCACCGGGCAGGGTGACTGCAGCAACCAATCATCTTGGAACTAGCTATGCAAGTAACATTGGTTTATTAGGCACCAGTACACCTGCAGATTACTATGCGGTAACCATCGGTGCTAACTGGAAGGCTCTTAGAACGCTTAAAATGGGGTGGCAGGGGATGAAAAATTTGAATATCCGTCCGAATATCCGCTATGACCGTGTAGATGCGCTGCATGAATCGCTTCAGGCGTCCGCTTACCGGCCTTTTGGTGGTAATAAAGACCAGATTCTCTTCTCACTGGACGCGGTACTGCCTTTCTAATGCGATATGCAGATAGTTATGCTGTATCAATTATGAAAAATGCGCTCTCGGGCGCATTTTTCATTTCGTATCGATCATTTTTTTTTCCGTAATATCTGCAGCAAGTCATTAATGTCTTCTGGGGTGGGGGTTTCCCACTGATTGATTTGTTCAGTTCTGGGGTGGATCAATGCAAGTTTTTGAGCATGCAGTGCTTGTCGCGGAAAATCTGTCAATATTTGAGCAATCGCTCGTGCTGTTTTACCAGGTTTGCCACCATAAACAGGGTCGCCTACCAAGGCATGTCCGATGGCGTTTAAATGCACCCGGATTTGGTGCGTACGGCCGGTTTCAAGACTGCATTGCAGTAATGTGCAACCCTCAAAATTTTCGATGACTTGATAGTGCGTGCGCGCAGGTTTACCTTTGGATGTGATGGTCATTTTGGTCCGATGAATGGGGTGACGACCAATCGGCGCATCGATATTTCCCGCTTGTTTGATTTCCCCCAGAACCAATGCCAGATAATCCCTTTTTACTATGCGCTGTTGCAGTTGGCGTACGAGACTTGTTTGCGCAGCTAGGGTTTTTGCGATAACGAGCAGCCCGGTAGTATTTTTGTCCAAACGATGAACAATACCCGCGCGCGGTATATTTTTCAGTTCTGGAGCATGATGCAGTAGCGCATTAAGCAAGGTGCCTTGCCAGTTACCATTGCCCGGATGAGTTACCAGGCCGGCAGGTTTGTTGATGATAATGAGCGTTTCATCTTCTTCAATGATGTTTAAATGAATAGCTTCAGCCACAAAAGGTGATTCAGCCGCGATCTTCAGAGGGAAAATTTCGACATGTTCGTTTCCCCATACAAGTTGTTTAGCCGTAGATATTTGCCCATTCACAAGAATTCTTTTTTCAACGATCCAGGTTTGCAGACGGCTGCGCGACCAATTCGGCACAAGCTTTGCTAAAGCTTGATCAAGGCGCGAACCTGCATAATTAGTCGGGATCGTTAAATTTACAACATTCGTTGTTAATTCGTCGCTTACTGCCGCTTGAGGCTTTACGTTATAATCGCCCGTTGAATCTTTGTTTTTTACGGAATTTATCATGTTACATAGTTTAGCTTTATTTCTGGTTTTAGGGTTGTCAGCATGCGGTTTGTTGCCCGATCGTACGGATGATCAAGAGGATTGGTCTGCCAATAAGTTTTATTCGGAAGCAAAAGAAAAATTGAATGATGGTAGTTACCCTGCAGCTATTAAGCTCTATGAAACTTTAGAATCGCGCTATCCTTATGGGAGAATTGCTCAACAAGCACAGCTTGAAGTTGCTTACGCACACTATAAAAATGATGAGCCTGCTTCGGCAATTGCAGCTGCTGATCGATTTATCAAATTGCACCCTAATCACGCGAATGTTGATTATGCATATTATATCAAAGGGCTAGCAAATTTTAATGAAGGCTGGGGGATGCTGGGTTTTTTGCTGAAGGGACCATTTAAACAGGATATGAGCGAGCGTGATCCCAAAGCCTCGTATGAGTCATTTGAAATTTTCAAGGAATTGGTTACCCGTTTTCCGGAAAGTAAATATGCGGCAGACTCTAGGCAACGTATGGCGTATTTGCTTAATTTACTTGCGATGGGTGAAATTCATACGGCACGATATTACATGAAACGTAAAGCTTATATTGCAGCTGCTAATCGGGCGCAGAATGCCGTCAAGGAGTATCCTCCTACGCCGGCGACGGAAGAAGCCTTGTATATAATGATCAGAGCGTATGAAGCACTGGAAATGTATGATTTACGGGATGACGCAGAACGTGTGATGCGAATTAATTTCCCGGATAGCATTTTTCTTGCGGAATTACCCGAGGTGGGTGCTAAATCGTGGTGGGAGTTTTGGAAAAACTGACAGTCCTGGTTTCTGCCTAAATCATTGACTAATGAGCACCTCTAGAACCCATATTTTGTCATAATTCATTGTTGTTTAGAAATATTTCTCTATATATCAATTGTATGCTGCGGCAACATTTTTTTGTTTTTACCTCGACTTGTTTAGGATTGTGAATTTTTGGAGTTACCCTAATGATCTTCCAGATGAACAGCCAATATATCGCATTTCGCATGATATAGAACTCCCTTTGCTGTGGAGCCCAATAATACGGCAAGACCGTGCCGTCCATGGGAACCCACGACAATCAAGTCAATACCTTGCTTCACGGCAAGCTGAGTAATTTCTTCCTGCGGCTCTCCCCATATCATCCAACAGCACTCTGGCGTAATGTTCAATTCGTTGCTGATTTGAATCAATTTTCTTTTCTCCGTTTCCAGCAGTTCATAGGATGAGCTTTCATTGAGAGGGATAATTGATCCATAAGGTGTGTCTGGCATAGGAATATTATCCAATACATGAAGGATGTGAAGTTGTGCATTGAATTGTACTGCAAGGGATTTCGCTTTATCTGCAACAGCATGTTCGAATCCGGAGAAATCAACAGCAAGTAAGATGTTTTGATAATTGTTCATGTGAAGTATTCTTTGTTATGGCAATGAGCAAGAGAAAATGTAAATTCTACAGTAGCGTGGCGCTGTATTACATTTTTACTTATCTTTTTATTTATATGCTGGGAGTTATTGCTCGTGATCATGCTTTCTTAGATATTTTGATAGAAAAGCGGTAACATGTTGTTCATATTCTCTTCCGGCATAGGTATGCATATTAAAATGTTTTGCGCCAGGCACAATCCATAGGTCTTTTGGCATTCGGGCAGCCTCAAAGAGTCTTTCGGTTTCCGATTGAGTGGTATGCATATCATCGGTTCCAGAAATAAACAATAGGGGTGAATGAAGATTATTAATTCGGAAAATTGGGCTTAACTCATCCATAGAAATATCCAGATGAAAAGATAATTGCCATAGCATCAGGGGTAATAATAGCGATCCATAGTCTCCAAAATACAACTTCAGACGATTCTCGACAGCTTCTTCAATCGTGGGGTGAAGCGACTCGAGAATAACAGCATTCAATCTCAATTCTTGCTTAGCCAATACTATAGCCGCGGCGCCCAAAGAAGTACCAAGTGCACCTATTCGTTCGAATGGAAATGTTTCTTGTAGAAAAGTGATTGCCGCTTCTACATTTCTGGATTCATGCAAACCAAAGGTGATACGATCCCCGGCAGTTTCTCCATGGGCTTGCATGTCAATGAGCAAAACGCTAAAGCCTTGATCCTTCAAGAACCGTGCCCGGCTTAGCATTTCGACTCGATTGCTGCGCATTGAATGTACCAGTAATACCACGCCATTCCCCGGTTTTCCATAAATCATCCAACCATGCACGGTGGGCCCGTCCGCAGCAGGAATCTGCACTGATTCAACTGGAAAATCTGTAGTCAATATTCCTACAGCAGTCGGTGCCGATGCAGTCAAAACTGTACCGATAGTAAATATGCCAAGTATGATTGTGATAATAAAGGCCAGAATCTGAAAAAATAGTTTGTGTAGCATTATATTGGGTTCTTAATCGCATTATTGTTGCGAGCGCCAAGGTGCGATATCGCGTTCAGCTATCAACCGATGCTTGCTGATACCGGTATCATCAAAATCAGCCTGTTCAAACGCACTGATCTGATAAACCCCGGAAGCTACGTGTACCTTAATATAACCATCGGCAACTGCAATATGGCGGCCGCCACCTTTATGCAATTGGATACTGAAACGGGTGCCGAAATCTTTAATAATAGTATTGCCAATTTTCACTTCAAGCTGATTGACGGCATTCTTCCGAATATCAAAATAAACATTTCCCTTGAGCAACTCCACCTGCAGCGGTTGACCTTCTTTGACTGCTATAGAGCTCTGTGTATCCAGTTCCATATCGATACCATGGGCTATTGCAGCGGTAAGCTGTTCTTCTGAATTTGTTTCAAAAAATCGGACATTATCAGGTTTACCAAAATACCAAGTCATCAGGCCCAGCATGACACAAATTCCCATGATGGAGCAATGAAGTAAAAAACGCCGCCAACTGAAGACAAAGGTATATGGTTGTATAATAGGTGGTTCAGGTTTCTGCATTTTTACTTAACAAGCGATTAATAAAAGCAGGAATTATATACTGTTGATAATTATTTTTTAGCCTGGGGTTTAAACAAAGCTATCTACTTTTAGTTCTGTCAATTAAGCTGATAAATGTAGAGATTAAAATTGGGGAGAAAAAATGCTTAATTCTTCAATACTGGATATTGCCATGGGCATGGTGTTTCTTTTCGTGTTGATCAGTTTGCTGTGTTCCACGATCAATGAAATGGTTGCGCAATTTCTGTGCATGCGAGCGAAGAATCTTGAAGCAGGGTTGGCTAACCTGCTGCAATCCGGCGCAGGAAACAAACTGGTAAGTGATCTTTATAATCATCCGCTAATCAACGGGCTTTCAAAAGCGGGGCATAAACCCTCTTATATTCCGTCCAAGAACTTTACCTTGGCGTTGATGGATATTATGTCAGGCAGCATGGGCAAGATTCCGGCTGACAATAAATCCTTAATCGAGGCGATCGAGAAACAGGGGCAATTTGCGCGGACTGAAGCAGGGAAATCTATCATTCTTCTGCTGCATGAAGCAGGAGACAATGCGGAGAAAGCACGCCGAAATCTTGAAGGCTGGTACAACGATGCAATGGATAGGGTGGGCGGCTGGTATAAACAGAAAACACAAATTATCATTTTTGTAACCGCATTTATCATATGTGCAGTACTCAATATTGATGCAATCAAGATTTCCCAAACACTTTGGACCGATATCGCGCTCAGGCAAGCGCTGGTTGAAGCTGCCTCATCATCGGATATTGCCCGTTTGATGCGACAAGAATCCACTGAACAAGAGCCGGCAGTCGTAGATGATGTTGTCGTGCATCCCAGTGAACAAACGGCAATTAAAGCTGCAACGGAAGATATGGTGCAATCCGCTAAGAATACCGGAGCGCTAATCGAGCAAATCAAAGCATTGCATCTGCCGATCGGTTGGAAGGAAAAGATAGATGGAGAAGATGTTTGGGTTTACAGGGAACTCGATTTAATGGGATGGATCGTTAAAATCATGGGTATCCTGATTACCACTTTTGCTGCTTCTTTAGGTGCTCCCTTCTGGTTCCAGTTATTGAATAAAGTGGTTGATCTTCGTGCTGCGGGTAAGCAACCTGCTAAATCCGGAAGATCATAAATGAGGTATGGGGTGCTAAACGAGTACAGGATAAATTTTTACAAATAGATTTCGTGAAATTACGCAATTCCGTGAAATTACGCAAGTTGATAAAAAATAAACATATAGTGATATGGTGCGATACTGAGTGTGGAGCGAGATTGATTGATTTTAAAATCGATTAAAGTTGAGTGGGGTAATGCAGTTATACGTTAAGTAATTAATTTATAGTTGTTTTTAACTTGCCAGTATTCGTGAGATATTTTGCTTGAGTGTATTCGGGTAAAAGGGTTTTATGATAAAACCTGCAGCTCCTGCGCTCATAGCTAGTTTGAGCAATTCTCGGCTAGCTAATGTTGTTGTCATTACGACCTTTGTTGTATCATTTTTACTGCGTATAATTTTTAAGGCTTCTATTCCATTCATCGTTGGCAGATCGAAATCCAGACATGCAATATCGGGTTTGTGTTCTGCTACCAGTTCGGTGGCTTGCATGCCATCATAGGCTTCCCCGACTACTTCGATTCCCATTTGTGTCAAAATTGTTATCAACAATCGTCGCACTGTGCGGCTATCATCGGCAACAACGGCTTTTGTGTGACAGGTATTATCCTCGGGGAAACTATACTTTCTAGACAGGATCATTAACTGTTTTTTTGCGTGAGTTATTTCTTGCAGTACATCAAAGATTTTTTTCTGAGAAAATGGCTTATTGATAAATCCATCAATCCCCAACATGGTCGCAACATGTTGCAATGTGGTGTCATCGCTTCCCGTAATCATTACCACAGGGAGGTTAGGATATGCAGTGCGGATTTCGCCCAAAAGAAGCATACCATCTTTGTTGGGTAATAAATGATCAAGGCAGATGATATCCGGATCCAGCATTGCAATTGTTGCAAGAATGTTCTCACCATTACTCAATTCTCCTGCAACTACATACTCATCGCTGTTCAACATTGCTCGTAATGTGGTGCGAATACATACACAATCGTCCACGATGAGGACCCGAATTCTTTTGGATAATTGAGTCATAACAGTAATTCTGTAATATATTTCTTATTTATGGACTTTTTATGTAATTACTTGGAGGTGAATGGGGTAACGTGCGTGAGGATAGGTATTCTAAGTTTCTATAATGAGATTAATTGCTGAGGTATCATTTAAATTTATAAAAAATATAGCCATTTATCATTATTATTTTATTAAACAAGAATAAATATTACAGTATAAGAAAAAGGAAATTTAGGAAAGAGAAGTCATAGTTTGTAAGAATATTTCTATATTTTTAAGGTGTCAATGTTGAAGTGAGAAAGGCTCCTGCACCATTTTCCAGTCAGTCAAATAAACGACTAGAACAGAGACTACTTGAACGAATTTTCTACATTTCTATGGATTATGCTGGGGCGATATTTGAATAAACAACGCTGTGATGGTTTTATAACGAGTTGGTCTACGACAGGCTGGAGTAAGAAGAATTAAGCAATTGTATATTTTATATTTTTAGTTGCTGATTGTTGGGCATTCCTGACACATTGTGTGGCAGTCAAGGTGCATCTAACATTAGATGCTATTTTTCAGCCATTCATCGCGCAGGCTTCGTGCTCGAGAAAAATTTTCTTCCAGTGCCTCTGCATCATTAGTGCTTAATATTACTTGCAGTACCTTCAATTCATCCCGATATCTATCAATTTGCTTGAGCAAAGCCGCGCGATTTGCCAGGCAGATATCGCGCCACATTTCTGGGGAACTGCTGGCGATGCGGGTGAAGTCACGAAAGCCGCTGCCGGCGAAACGCAGCATATTTTCGGGTTGATTGGTGTTACTAAGGTGATTCATCAATGTGAAGGCGAGAATATGTGGTAAGTGACTGGTGGCGGCGAGGATTTGGTCGTGTTCATTTGCAGGCATCAACGATACTTGTGCGCCGCAGACCTGCCATAACTGATACACCCGTTCGATAGCGTCGGCACTGGTTTCCGGTAACGGGGTTAAAATCACATGTTTATTAAGATATAAATCAGGTTGCGCGGCTTGTACACCGCTGTGTTCTGCGCCGGCGATCGGGTGGCCGGGGACAAAATGATGACGACTTTGCATCGAAAGAGAGTGATGTGCAGCAGCGATTACATCTTGCTTGGTGCTGCCAGCGTCGGTGACGATGGTGTTGGCCTGCAGATGTGGGGCGATTTTTTCCATGATGTGCTGGGTTTGGCCTACCGGCATCGCAAGGAATACCAAGTCAGCATGATGTAGGGCAGAAGCGATATCGCTTGCAATTTCATCAATTACCCCAAGCTCAATGGCATATTGCATGTTTTTCTGGCTGCGGCCAATGCCGACGATATGCTTGACCAGACCGGCGTTGCGCAGTGCCTGTGCAAATGAACCGCCGATCAGGCCTACCCCTATAATAACCAGTTTGTTGAGTGCTGCGATATGTGTCATTGATGGCACTTGATTGAGTTTTTAATTAATTCAATTCACTTAACGCCAGTTCCAGTGCTTCCAGAAATCGTTTGTTTTGCGCTTCCAATCCAACCGTAACCCGAAGATGATTAGGCATTTCATAGATACCGAGCGGGCGTACAATGATGCCTTGGTGCAATAGATTCTGATAAACTTTCATGGTGTTGGATGGATCGCCTTTGATGCCGAAACTGATGAAATTGCCATATGAAGGAATATATTCAATGCTCATCCTGCGGAAACCATCGGTGAGTTGCAGCATACCCGCACGGTTCAGCGCGTATGAACGTTGCACGAATTCGGCATCGTGCAATGCAGCCAGAGCACCTACCAGGCCAATGCTGCTGACATTGAAAGGTTGGCGTACGCGATTCATCAAATTAGCCACATGCGGATGTGTCAGGCCGAATCCAACACGTACACCGGCTAAGCCGTATGCTTTGGAGAAAGTCCGCGTGAGCAGCAAGTTGGAGAACTGCTTTAGCCAGCTAATACTATCCGGTTTGTTCGCCTCGGGTAAGTATTCGTAATAGGCTTCATCTATAACGACTAATACATCACGGGATACACGTTCCATAAATCGGAATAGCTCTTCTTCGCTGGATAGGGTGCCAGTAGGGTTATTGGGACTGGCAATAAATACGATGCGTGTTTCCGGCGTGATGGCATCCAGCATCGCCGGTAAGTCATGACCATAATCGCGAGCCGGAACCGATATGCCATTGGCGCCGATCATCTTTACCACTAATGGATAAACGGCAAAAGCATGTTGCGAATATACAGCAGTGGCACCCGGTTTTAGAAATACGCGAGCAGCCAGATCTAATACATCATTCGAACCATTACCCAGGATAATTTGTTCCGGATCAAGTTGATAGCGCTTGGAGAGCGCAGCTTTCAATTCGTAGCCGCTGCCGTCTGGATAAAGTGCGATATCGTGCAATGTATTTATTATTGCATCTAATGCGAGTGGGCTGGTGCCGAGCGGATTCTCGTTGGAGGCGAGTTTGATTATATGTGCTTCATCCAAGCCCATTTCCCGTGCAAGTTCGGAAATGGGTTTGCCGGGTTGATAGGGTTGGATCGAGCGGATATATTCCGGAGCAAAGTCACAAAGATTCATAAGATTAAATGTGTTATGGGTAAAATATCGAAAGTTGAATAATTCAATAATATGATTATTCGGTGATAGTGAGCCAGTTATGTTACTGGATACGATCCGAGGATTTTCAGAAAAGCTGCTTTGTTACGTAATTCTACCAATGCAGCAGCCACTTTTTGATCTTGTTGGTGTCCTTCAATATCCACAAAGAAAACATATTGCCATAGCCCTGCGCGCGATGGACGCGACTCCAAACGGCTCATGCTGACACCATATCGCGCCAGCGGCTCAAGCAATTTATAAATTGCTCCGGAATGGTTGTTGGTCGACATGATCAAAGAAGTTTTATCTTTTCCCGAGGCATCTACTAGCTGTTTACCGATAACGAGAAAACGCGTGGTATTTTTTGGATCATCTTCGATGTTTCCGGCACAGATGGAAAGCCCGAATAATTCGGCAGCTCGCTTGCTCGCTATGGCCGCTGCATGTGCATCCGCTGCTGCCTGCCGGGCTGCTTCTGCATTACTGACGGTAGTGACAAAAGCAATATCGGAAATTTGCGGCAAATTGACTTTTAGCCATTGATGACATTGCGCGAAAGATTGCGGGTGAGTATATATTTTTTTGATGTGTGATAATCCGGTTTGTTGTGCCATTAAAAATTGATGGATAGCCAGTTGAATTTCACCGCAAATGATCAGTGAGGTTTGCAGCAATAAATCCATGGTTCTGCCCACTGCGCCCTCAGTAGAATTTTCCACTGGCACCACGCCGTAATTAGCTGAATCTGATTCCACAGCACGAAATACTTCATCGATAGAATCACATGCCAGGGTTGAAATGGCGTTACCAAAACGTTTTAACGCCGCATCTTCCGAAAAAGTACCGCTAGGTCCGAGATAAGCTACACTCATTGGTTTTTCCAAGGCGCGGCATACCGACATAATTTCGATAAATAGCTGTTTGATGTGTTTGCTACTGATGGGGCCGGGATTCTGTTCTTGCATCCGTGTCAGTATTTGCGCTTCACGTTCAGGACGATAAATAATGCCGCTCTTTTTAATCTTGCCGATTTGCTGTGCCAGGTCGGCGCGTTTGCTTATCAGCAGGAGCAGTTCATCGTCAATGATGTCAATCTGATTGCGTAATTGTTTGAGTTCTTCTGACATGAGCAGTAAAAATTTTGGCTTAACGATAAGACATCGAATTTTATTGAGTTAGCGGTAGATAACGTGCCATGAGTACACCCGCAATGGCGGCAATTTCATCCAATGCATGTTGCGGTACCGGACTGTCGACATCGACCAGCGTACAAGCTATTTCTCCTCGTGACTTGTTGATCATATTATGAATATTCAATCCGGCTTTGGCCATGCCAGTGGAGATTTGACCTACGATATTGGGCACGTTGGCATTGGCTACCGCTACACGATAAGGTGATTCCCGTTCCATCCTGATATCGGGAAAATTGACCGTATGAGTGATATTGCCGTTTTGCAGATAATCGATGAGCTGATCCACTACCATAACCGCGCAATTTTCTTCTGATTCCTGTGTTGATGCGCCGATATGCGGAAAAGTGATGACCGATTTCTGATGCTGCAATTTCTGACTGGGAAAGTCACTGACATAAGTTTTGATTTTGTTCATAGCGATACCGGCCAGAACAGCTTCTTCATCGACGATCGCGCTGCGCGAAAAATTTAAAAGAATCACATTCTGCTTCATCAGCTTGATGTTTTTAGCATCAATCAGATGACGGGTGGAATCCAGTAATGGAACATGTACGCTGACAAACTCGCTGTGGCGCAGGAGATCTTCCATACTGTTAGCTTTTTTAACTTCTGCCGATAAATTCCATGCCGAATCCACGGTGATTTGAGGATCATAACCGATAACTTTCATGCCTAGTTTAAGTGCGGAATTGGCAACCAGTCGACCAATCTCACCCAGGCCGATGATGCCGAGCGTGCGGCCGGGTAATTCAATGCCAGAAAAAAGTTTTTTTCCATCTTCGGCTTGTTTGTTCAGAATCACATCATCACCTTGCAGATTGTCAACAAACTGCAAAGCAGGCACCAGATTACGTGCGGTTACGAACAGGCTGGCTAGAACCAATTCTTTAACCGCATTGGCATTTGCCCCCGGTGTGTTGAATACGGGAATGCCACGGTTATTCATATCGGGCACCGGAATGTTGTTGGTACCCGCACCAGCACGGCCAATTGCCTTAACGCTGATGGGAATGTTCTGGTTTAACATGCTATGTGAACGCACCAGAATTGCATCCGGTTCAGTGATATCTTTGCCAACTTGATAGCTTTCTGTTGGAAAGCGGCACAGACCATGATGAGAAATCTGGTTAAGTGTGAGAATCTTGAAAATTTTATGCTGATGTTCAGGCATGTTGACTGGCGAATTCATTCATGAACGCAACTAATTTTGTTACACCTTCAACCGGCATGGCATTGTATATCGATGCACGCATACCGCCTACGGAGCGGTGGCCTTTTAACTGAATCAAACCATTGTTGTCGGCTTGCTTGAGAAATTCTTCATTAAGTGCAGGATTTCGCAATGTGAAGGGAACATTCATGCGTGAGCGATCTGATTTTGCTACCGGGCAATGATAGAAATCATTGTGATCCAGCAAGTCATACAGTAAATTGGCTTTGGTAATATTGATTTTTTCCATCATCATCAATCCGCCTTTATTTTTCAGCCATGCAAATACCAATCCGGTGATATACATGGCGTAGGTAGGTGGAGTGTTGTACATCGAATCATTTTGTGCATGAATTTGATAATCATATAATGTCGGAGTGCCTGTTAGTGGCTGACCCAATAAATCTTCGCGGACTACGACCAGCGTGAGCCCTGCAGGCCCAAGGTTTTTCTGAGCGCCCGCATAGATCAATCCAAAACGCGTGATATCCAGCGGTCGTGACAAAATATCGGATGACATGTCGGCTACCAATGGAATATCGTTGTGCGAATCAATTTCGGGTATCCAATGAAACTCGACGCCACCAATCGTTTCATTGCTGGTGTAGTGAATATAGGCTGCTTCAGGATCCAGATGCCATTTATCCTGTGTGGGTATGCAAGTAAAATTAGTTTTTGCCGAGGAAGCAGCTACATTGATCGTGCAGTAACGGTTAGCCTCCTCGATGGCCTTGGTTGACCACTGGCCGGTATTGATATAGTTCGCTTTTGTTTTGCCACGCAACAGATTCATCGGCACCATGGAGAATTGGCTGGAAGCCCCGCCTTGTAGAAATAACACTTTGTAGTTTTCGGGGATGCCAATCAGTTCACGAAAATCGTTTTCGGTTTTTTCGGCGATAGACATGAATTCCTTGCCTCGATGGCTCATTTCCATTACGGACATTCCGCTACCCTGCCAATCCAGCATCTCATCGCGCGCTTGCTGCAGTACTTCTTTGGGAAGAACCGCGGGGCCTGCGCTAAAGTTATAGATTTGATTCATTGCGCTATGTGCGATTAATTTTAGGTTAGTTATTAACAGTCACCATCATCGTCTTCGCTTTCCACCACGCGTTCCAGGCCGGCCAGTTTCTCACCCGCATCCAAGTTGATTAAAGTAACGCCTTGCGTGGCCCGACTCATTTCGCGTACTTCGTTAACACGGGTACGGATTAATACGCCGCCGGAAGTGATCAGCATGATTTCGTCATCCGGTTTTACCAGTTTTGCCGTGACAACCTTGCCGTTACGTGCGCTGGTAATAATTGCAATCATACCTTGCGTGCCGCGGTTATGGCGTGTGTATTCGCTGATCGGGGTACGTTTTCCGTAACCATTCTCAGTGGCTGTTAATACTGCGAGATCTTCATTTTCAGCGACTAGCATTGATATGACCTTATGTCCTGGACCCAATTTCATGCCACGCACTCCACGAGCGGTACGTCCCATCGGACGCACGTCATTTTCGCTGAAGCGCATGGCCTTGCCGTTGTCTGAGAACAGCATCACATCATGTTTGCCTTCAGTTAATTCAACGCCAATGAGAAAGTCGCCTTCATCCAGTCCGATTGCAATAATGCCATTATTGCGCGGGCGGGAGAATTCCGATAAGGGTGTTTTTTTGACTGTGCCGAAAGATGTTGCCATAAAGACAAAGCGGTTTTCATCAAAGGTTTTGACCGGTAGAATCGCATTGATCTTTTCGCCTTCTTCCAATTGCACCCAGTTGATAATCGGCTTTCCACGGGACTGCCGGCCACCTTGCGGTACTTCATAAACTTTGATCCAATACACACGCCCCAAGCTTGAAAAGCACAGGATGTAATCATGCGTGTTGGCAATGAACAATTTGTCAATAAAGTCATCTTCCTTGGTACTGGTTGCCAGCTTGCCACGTCCGCCACGTTTTTGTGCGCGGTAATCATCCAGCAATTGGGACTTGATATAGCCGGTATGCGACAGTGTAACAACGACATCTGCCGGTGTGATCAAATCTTCCATGCTTAAATCTTGCGTGTCGACAACGATCTCGCTGCGGCGTTTGTCACCGAATTGTTGTTTGATTGCATCCAGCTCTTCGGTAATGATTTGAGTGATGCGCTCTGGGTTTGCCAGAATATCGAGATAGTCAATAATCTTTTCAATGACATCTTTATACTCATGAACAATCTTTTCCTGTTCCAGACCAGTGAGGCGTTGCAAACGTAATTCCAGAATGGCTTGTGCCTGGGCATCAGATAAATGATAGCCTTGCGCTTTTAGTCCGAACATGTCATCCAGACCTTCCGGACGTAGTGCATTAGCGTCCGCCATTGCGCGCGTTAGCATTTCTTCAACCAATTGGGAATGCCAGGCTTTTGCCATTAGCGCTTCTTTGGCATCAGCCGGGGTCGGTGCAGCCTTGATCAAGGCGATGATTTCATCAACATTCGACAGTGCGACTGCCAGACCTTCAAGTAAATGGCCGCGTTCCCGAGCTTTTTTCAGCTCGAATACTGTGCGGCGCGTGACCACTTCGCGACGATGACGTAGAAAAGCATCTAGAATCTGCTTTAAATTTAACAATCGTGGCTGACCGTCGAGCAAGGCGACCATGTTCATACCAAACGTATCTTGCATTTGTGTTTCTTTATACAAGTTGTTCAGAATGACCTCGGGCATTTCCCCACGTTTCAGTTCAATAACGACGCGCATGCCGGATTTGTCGGATTCGTCACGTAAATCGGAGATGCCTTCGATTTTTTTATCGCGAACCAACTCTCCGATACGGATAAGTAAGTTTGCTTTGTTAACTTGATAGGGTAATTCGTCAATGATGATAGATTGACGGTTGCCTTTCTCCAGATCTTCGAAGTGCGTGCGTGCTCGCATAACAACACGGCCGCGGCCCGTACGGTAGCCGTCTCGTACGCCATTTACACCATAAATAATGCCGGCAGTGGGAAAATCTGGCGCCGGTATTAGATCAATAAGCTCATCGATGCTGATATTCGAATTCTTGAGCAGAGCTAGGCAGGCTTCTACTACTTCGCTGAGGTTGTGTGGCGGAATATTGGTTGCCATACCCACGGCGATACCAGATGAGCCGTTGATCAGCAGATTGGGGATTTTCGCCGGCAGAATTAGAGGCTCTTTCTCGGAGTCATCATAGTTGGGACCGAAATCCACTGTTTCCTTGTCAAGATCAACTAGCAGTTCATGGGCGATGCGTGACATGCGAATCTCGGTATAACGCATGGCCGCCGCGTTATCACCATCTACTGAACCGAAGTTGCCTTGCCCATCAATGAGCATATAGCGCAGCGAGAAATCCTGTGCCATGCGTACAATAGTGTCATAAACGGCGGTATCACCGTGAGGATGGTATTTACCAATGACATCACCGACAATACGTGCAGACTTTTTGTATGGTCTGTTCCAGTCGTTGGAGAGTTCATGCATGGCAAATAATACGCGCCGGTGAACCGGTTTCAAGCCGTCACGAACATCAGGCAAGGCACGACCTACAATCACACTCATCGCGTAATCAAGGTAGGAACGCCGCATTTCTTCTTCAAGACTGATGGGCAGGGTTTCCTTGGCGAATTGATTCATATCTTATGATTTTTGTGAGAACAGCGGGTTATGATGCAGAGGTGTATCTTCTTAAGGTTTAATATAAGAAAATGTATAAACTTTGACATTCTAACATGCTGTCATAATTTCTTAGTTCTTTGCAGTGTAAAATTGCAAAAATAAGCCAATCATTGGAGAAAAAAGCTTGAAAAAGGAAATTAAATAAGTAAACATAATAGTTTTTCCAAGTTTTTCTTACTTTATATGTTGGATTAAGTTAGGACACATAATTGAATCTTCCAGCTAAAATTAAACTGAATGTGAGTGTGGTGCTGTGTCTAATTTGATGAATACTTATTCGCGGTTACCCGTCACCTTTGTAAAAGGCGACGGAGTGTGGTTGTGGGATGATCGTGGCGAGCGGTATTTGGATGCGTTGGCCGGTGTTGCTGTGTGTGGATTGGGGCATTGTCATCCAAGATTGACTAAAGCTATTTGTGAACAAGCCGGAACGTTAATCCATACCTCTAATCTTTATGGTATTCAGAAGCAGGGGCGATTGGCTGATCGTCTGGTCGAACTATCAGGAATGGATAATGTATTCTTTTGCAATTCTGGAGCAGAAGCGAATGAGGCGGCAATAAAGCTAGCTCGCTTGCATGGGCATAATAAAGGAATTTCCTTGCCCACCATTGTAGTAATGGAGCGTTCATTTCATGGACGTACCATGGCAACCTTGACAGCTAGCGGAAATCGTAAGGTGCAAGCAGGATTTGAACCTCTGTTGTCGGGATTTGTGCGTGTTCCCTATAACAGCATGGAGGCGATCACGCAAGTTGCTGCTAACAATAAGGATGTTGTGGCAGTGCTGGTGGAGCCTTTTCAGGGTGAGGGTGGGGTTAATATTCCAGAAGTGTATTATTTACGGAAATTGCGCGATTTATGCGATCAGAATGGATGGCTTTTGATGCTGGATGAAATACAGTCTGGGATCGGACGTAGTGGTAAGTGGTTCGCGTTTCAGCATAGCCATATCATGCCGGATGTAATAACGCTGGCTAAGGGTTTGGCGGGAGGGGTTCCGATCGGTGCTTGTCTGGCTAGAGGTGTGGCTGCGGAAGTTTTCAAACCGGGCAATCACGCTTCTACCTTTGGAGGGAATCCGCTGGCTTGCGCTGCTGGAATTGAAACCCTCAATGTAATTGCGGATGAAAATCTTCTTGATCATGTTACCGAATTAGGTAATTTTATACGTGAAAAACTGAAAAATCAGCTGGCTGACGTTGCCGGAGTCGTGCAGATCAGAGGCCAGGGTTTGATCATAGGTGTTGAGCTTTCAGTGCCTTGTGTTGAGTTGGTCCAGAAAGCCTTGGAAAAAAAATTATTGATTAATGTAACATCTGATAAAGTGGTGCGATTGCTGCCTGCATTTGTGATGCAGCAAAACGAAGCTGAACAAGTGGTTGATATTACTTGCTCATTAATAAGGGAGTTTTTTAATAACTAATCAGCTTGCATCTATGTAATAACTGACTGGTTATTTATTTTATTATGCAATTTAAGCATTTTCTGCAATTTAACGATTTCTGCCGCGATGAATATGAATATTTGTTTGAACGTGCGCGCTGGATAAAAAAGGAATTCAAACAATACCGGCAATATTGGCCATTGAATGATCGAACATTGGCAATGATTTTTGACAAAAATTCGACGCGTACACGGTTATCATTTGAAGCGGGTATGCATCAGTTGGGTGGCGCGGCCATTTACCTGTCAACACGGGATACACAGCTAGGGCGTGGGGAACCTGTAGAAGATGCTGCACGAGTGATTTCGCGCATGGTTGATCTGATTATGATTCGAACTTATCAACATGACACGATTAAGCGCTTTGCTGAGAATTCGAGAGTTCCAGTAATCAATGGGTTAACTGATGAATATCATCCATGCCAAATCATGAGCGATATTTTTACTTATATCGAATGCAGAGGCAGCATAGAAGAAAAAACCGTAGCGTGGATCGGTGATTCCAACAATATGTGCAATACATGGTTGCAAGCGGCTGAAATTTTTAATTTTCAAGTGCATGTCTCGACACCGCCAGGATATGATATTGATCCTGAGCGGATAGGATTAAATGGTACTGCGCATTATGAAATCTATACAAATCCTCGTGAAGCTGTAATGAGTGCGGATCTTGTTACAACAGATGTATGGACAAGTATGGGATTCGAGGAAGAAGTTGAGCAAAGAAAAAATGATTTTGCTGCATTTTGTGTCAATAAGGAAATGATGTCTTTGGCTAAATCAGATGCGTTATTTATGCACTGTTTGCCAGCACATCGTGGAGAAGAAGTGAGTGCCGAAGTTTTGGATGGGCCTCAATCGGTAGTATGGGATGAGGCTGAAAACCGGCTTCATACGCAAAAGGCGCTCATGGAATATTTGCTACTGGGTAAAATAAGCATTGGAATATAAAAAGGGAATTTTAGATTTTTAATGAGTATATTTATTTGCTTGAATTCGCTATATAAAAACGTGGTATGAAAGAATAATGAGAAAGATAAATAAAGCAGTTTTGGCGTTCTCGGGAGGATTGGACACATCAGTTATCTTGAAATGGTTGCAAGATACCTATCAATGTGAGGTGGTGACATTTACTGCTGATATTGGGCAAGGCGAAGAAGTTGAGCCGGCGCGCGCTAAAGCAAAGCAGCTTGGGGTCAAGGAAATTTACATTGATGATTTGCGTGAAGAGTTCGTGCGTGATTTTGTTTTTCCTATGTTTCGGGCCAATACGATCTACGAAGGAGAGTATTTGCTGGGTACAAGTATTGCGCGCCCATTAATTGCAAAGCGGCAAATTGAAATTGCCAAAGAAACTGGTGCCGATGCGGTTTCCCATGGTGCTACGGGGAAAGGGAATGATCAGGTGCGTTTTGAACTGGGATATTATGCATTACAGCCGGATATCCAGGTAATTGCACCTTGGCGCGAATGGAATTTAACTTCCAGAGAAAAATTGCTGCAATATGCCGAGCAACATAATATTCCGGTTGAGATGAAAAAAAAGACTGGTTCACCTTATAGTATGGATGCGAATTTACTACATATTTCCTATGAAGGGAGAGTGCTCGAGGATCCTGCGGTTGAGCCGGAAGAGTCAATGTGGCGGTGGAGTGTGTCACCTGAAAAAGCACCGGATGTACCTGAGTATTTAGATGTGGAGTTTAGGTGCGGAGATGTTGTCGCATTAAATGGTGTTGAATTATCGCCAGCCGGGGTATTAGAAAAGCTTAATAGGCTGGGTGGTAAGCATGGGATTGGCAGATTAGATTTAGTGGAAAATCGGTACGTTGGTATGAAATCGCGAGGGTGCTATGAGACCCCTGGAGGATCCATTTTACTGCGTGCACATCGTGCAATGGAATCAATTACTTTGGATCGAGAGGTTGCTCATTTAAAAGATGATTTAATGCCGCGTTACGCTGAACTAATTTACAATGGTTATTGGTGGAGCCCGGAGCGCAGAATGCTGCAAGTCATGATAGATGAGAGTCAGGAAAGAGTAAACGGATGGGTGAGATTGAAGTTGTATAAAGGAAATATCACTGTAGTTGGTAGAGATTCTCCTGCTGATTCATTATTTGATTCAAATATTGCAACATTTGAAGATGATGCCGGAGTTTACAATCAGGGAGATGCGGCAGGATTCATTAAACTTAACGCCTTGAGGTTGCGTATTGCAGCCAAACGTCGGTCGGTTTAATTTAATTGAAAGATCAGGCTGGGACATGAATGCGCGACAGTATATGTAAGAATCAAGATTATTTACTCATTTGATCGTAATAAAATGCCAACATTTGATATAGTTTCGGAAGTTGATAAGCAGGAAGTCAAAAATGTAGCTGATCAAGTTAATAAGGAAGTAAATGCTCGTTTTGACTTTAAAGGCTCGGATGCGAGAGTGGAGCAAGCTGATTATCAATTAACGATATTCGCGGATGATGAATTTAAATTGGAGCAAGTTTTAGATATCCTTAGAACTAAATTGACAAAACGGGGTATAGATGTACGATGTCTGGATAAGGGGCGGATTGATAAAATAAGCGGGAACAAAGTAAAGCAATTAGTAACGGTTAAAACCGGGGTGGAAACAGAACTGGCTAAAAAAATAATAAAAGATATTAAAGATAGTAAGCTCAAAGTGCAAGCCAGTATCCAAGGGGAGGTGGTGCGCGTGACCGGTGCAAAGAAAGATGTATTGCAGGAAGTGATAAAATTAATAAAAAAAACTATTGATAATTTTCCATTGCAGTTTCATAACTTTAGAGATTAATAGAGACCGTTGATTCTTTATATCATATAAAAAATGAATGGTAAGGCATAGTAAGATGCTGGTAAAATGATGCCATCTGCAAACGATGTTTATCTTGACACAAAAATATAAACCCAATAGAATCCGCTCTCTTTTTTGATGCATCTTCCCTTTTGTGAAAATGAAGATGACAAGTAATAGTAATTAGTTTTTACGTTATTAGTAAAAATAAAATTCAGCAATAGGTTCGTTGTGGACGGCTTAAAAGCCGTCGCAGTTTTTTAGGACATAGAAATGCCGACAATAAGTCAGTTAGTTCGAAAGCCGCGTATAGCTAAGCGGGTTAAAAGTACCGTCCCTGCATTGGAGAATAGTCCGCAAAAGCGAGGGGTGTGTACGAGGGTATATACAACAACGCCAAAGAAACCAAATTCTGCGTTGCGCAAAGTAGCGAGAGTGAGATTGACTAATGGATTTGAAGTTTCAAGTTATATTGGCGGTGAAGGACATAACCTTCAAGAGCACTCGGTTGTGCTGATTCGTGGAGGGCGTGTTAAAGATTTGCCGGGCGTTCGGTATCACACAGTAAGGGGAAGCTTGGACACGGCAGGCGTTAAAGATCGTAAGCAGGGAAGGTCAAAATATGGTTCTAAGAAGCCCAAAACTGCCTAGTATTTTTGATGTATGTGACACAAGCTTATTAAATAATAATGAGTATTTTTAAATAGTAAAAAGCAAGCGGAAAAGTAATAAATCTGATGAGGTTGTATAATGCCAAGACGTAGAGAAGTTCCAAAGCGGGAAATTTTGCCGGATCCAAAATATCACAATGTAGAGTTAGCAAAATTTGTTAATGTTCTTATGACGCGAGGTAAAAAGTCTGTGGCAGAAAGAATTATTTATGGCGCGCTAGAGCATATCGGGAAAAAAACTGGAAATGATCCGCTTGAGGTTTTCACGCAAGCACTGACCAATGTGCGGCCGATTGTAGAGGTGAAAAGTCGTCGAGTAGGTGGTGCTAACTATCAGGTTCCTGTTGAAGTGCGCTCTGTCAGGCGTAATGCGCTGGCCATGAGGTGGCTTAGAGATGCTGCAAGAAAAAGAAGTGAGAAGTCAATGGATGCGAGATTGGCAAATGAATTGACTGAAGCGGCTGAAGGTCGGGGGGGCGCAGTTAAGAAACGTGAAGAAGTGCATAGAATGGCAGAATCTAATAAAGCATTTTCGCATTTTAGATTCTGATTGTATAAATTGAAAGAGTCTTCATTCGTTAATTGAATATCGTAAGGCGTTAAATTGTGGCAAGAAAAACTCCTATAGAGCGTTATAGAAATATCGGTATCATGGCACATATTGATGCTGGCAAGACAACAACTACCGAGCGTGTATTATTTTATACCGGCGTATCACATAAATTGGGCGAGGTTCATGATGGTGCAGCAACAATGGATTGGATGGAGCAGGAGCAGGAAAGAGGCATTACGATAACATCGGCTGCTACAACATGTTTCTGGAATGGTATGGGTGGTAATTATCCTGAGCATAGAATTAATATCATTGATACGCCAGGGCACGTCGATTTTACTATCGAAGTGGAACGCTCACTTCGAGTGTTGGATGGGGCTTGTACCGTTTTTTGTGCTGTTGGAGGGGTTCAGCCGCAGACTGAAACAGTCTGGAGGCAAGCAAATAAATATCAAGTTCCGCGACTTGCATTTGTGAATAAAATGGATCGCTCGGGAGCAAATTTTATGCGTGTTTATGAGCAGATTAAAACGCGACTTAAAGCGGTTCCGGTGCCAATCCAGCTACCAATTGGGGCCGAAGATAAATTTGAAGGCGTAGTCGATTTGGTTAAAATGAAAGCTATTTACTGGGATGATGAAAGCAGAGGGATGAAGTTTGAAGAGCGTGATATTCCTGAAGCTTTGCAAGTAGATGCGAAAGCGTGGCGTGAAAAAATGCTGGAGTCAGCAGCTGAAGCTAATGAAGACTTGATGAACAAGTATCTAGAGGATGGGGATCTGGATATTGCAGAAATAAAGATTGGTTTGCGAGCGCGTACAATTAACAATGAAATAGTGCCAATGATGTGTGGTACCGCCTTTAAAAATAAAGGGGTGCAGGCAATGTTGGATGCAGTCATAGATTATATGCCTTCACCGACAGATATCTTGGCGGTGCAAGGTGAAAAGGAAAGTGGTGAGCCTGATAAGAGGAGGGCTGATGATAACGAGCCCTTTTCGGCGCTGGCGTTTAAGATTGCAACTGATCCGTACGTAGGGCAGCTCATTTTTTTTAGGGTGTACTCGGGCGTTGTGGTTTCGGGCGATACAGTCTATAACCCGATAAAAGGAAAAAAAGAAAGAATTGGTAGAATACTACAAATGCATGCAAATCAGCGCGAAGAGATTAAAGAGGTGCGGGCAGGAGATATTGCTGCAGCAGTAGGTTTGAAAGATGTGGTTACTGGGGATACATTATGTGATTCTCAGAATGTAATAACTCTAGAAAGAATGGATTTCCCAGAACCTGTAATTCATGTTGCAGTTGAGCCAAAAACAAAAATGGATCAGGAAAAAATGGGGATAGCGCTTAATAGGTTGGCCCAAGAAGATCCATCATTTAGAGTTAGAACAGATGAGGAATCTGGGCAAACAATCATTTCTGGGATGGGGGAACTTCATCTTGAGATCATTGTTGATCGCATGAAACGTGAGTTTGGCGTAGAAGCGAATGTAGGAGCTCCACAAGTGGCTTATCGTGAAGCGATAAGAAAATTAGTCGAGATTGAGGGGAAGTTTGTAAAGCAGTCGGGAGGGCGTGGGCAATATGGTCATGTTTGGTTAAGAATGGAGCCAAATGAGACCGGAAAGGGTTTTGAATTTGTGGATGAAATCAAAGGCGGTGCCGTTCCGCGAGAATATATACCGGCAGTTGAAAAAGGATTGTTGGAAACGCTGCCAAGCGGTGTATTGGCGGGGTATCCTGTTGTAGATGTAAGGGTTACTCTTTTCGATGGTTCGTATCATGATGTGGATTCAAATGAAAATGCCTTTAAAATGGCGGCATCAATAGCATTTAAGGATGGTATGCGCAAAGCTAATCCAGTTTTGTTAGAACCCATGATGGCTGTGGAAGTAGAAACACCGGAAGATTTTATGGGAAATGTCGTGGGAGATTTGTCATCAAGGCGCGGTATGATACAAGGAATGGAAGATATTCCTGGTTTTAAAGTTATTCGAGCTGAAGTGCCTCTTGCAGAAATGTTTGGTTATTCAACAGCTTTAAGATCTGCAACGCAAGGAAGAGCCACTTATTCAATGGAGTTTAAGCATTATTCAGAAGCGCCAAAGAATGTGGCGGAAGCCATAATAAATAAGAAGTAATGAAATTGAATAGAGTGTAAAGGGATAAGACATGGCAAAGAGTAAATTTGAGCGGTCGAAGCCACATGTGAATGTTGGAACGATAGGGCACGTGGATCATGGTAAGACTACGCTTACGGCAGCAATTACGACGATATTGACGAAGAAGTTTGGTGGAGAAGCGAAGAGTTATGATCAAATTGATTCTGCGCCGGAAGAACGTGCGCGTGGGATAACCATAAACACAGCTCATGTTGAATATGAGACGGATAAGCGTCATTATGCTCATGTGGATTGTCCGGGCCATGCGGATTACGTAAAGAATATGATTACGGGAGCGGCCCAAATGGATGGAGCGATATTGGTTGTATCTGCAGCCGATGGTCCGATGCCGCAGACGCGAGAACATATTTTGTTGGCGCGCCAAGTAGGTGTTCCTTACATCATTGTGTACATGAATAAAGCAGACATGGTTGATGATGCTGAGCTGATTGAGTTGGTGGAAATGGAGATACGTGAGCTGCTATCGAAATATGATTTTCCAGGTGATGATACGCCGATTATAGTTGGATCGGCGTTGAAAGCGCTTGAGGGTGATCAAAGTGATATTGGTGAGGCTTCCATTCTGAAATTGGCAGATGCGCTAGATAGTTATATTCCACAACCGGAGCGTGCTATTGACGGTGCCTTTATTATGCCGGTTGAAGATGTATTTTCAATATCTGGTCGCGGAACTGTTGTAACGGGTCGTGTAGAGAGAGGCATAATCAAAGTGGGTGAAGAGATTGAGATAGTGGGTCTCAAGCCGACACTAAAGACAGTATGCACGGGGGTCGAAATGTTTCGTAAGCTTCTGGATCAAGGGCAGGCAGGAGACAACGTGGGGATACTTTTGCGTGGTACGAAGCGTGAAGAGGTGGAGCGAGGCCAAGTATTGGCGAAGCCGGGCAGCATATCACCCCATACTAAATTCACGGCGGAGATTTATGTATTAAGTAAGGAAGAAGGTGGAAGGCATACTCCGTTTTTTCCCGGCTATCGTCCCCAATTTTATTTTAGAACGACAGATGTGACGGGAGCGATAGAGTTGCCAGCGGGAACAGAGATGGTGATGCCTGGGGATAATGTTTCGGTGACGGTAAACTTAATAGCGCCAATTGCGATGGAAGACGGATTGCGTTTTGCGATACGTGAAGGTGGAAGAACTGTTGGTGCAGGCGTTGTGGCTAAAATTATTGAGTGATATGAGAGAAGGTAAGGAAAAATAAGCTCAATATTTGGCTTGGTGTTTTTAAATATTAAATATTGAACTTATTAACTCAGGAACGAGTGTATGCAAAATCAAAAAATCAGAATTCGTCTCAAAGCTTTTGATTATCGTTTGATAGATAAATCGGCTATAGAAATTGTTGAGACAGCAAAGCGAACAGGGGCGGTAGTTAAAGGGCCAATTCCATTGCCCACTAAAATTGAGCGTTTTGATGTGTTGCGCTCGCCTCATGTAAATAAGACTTCGCGTGATCAGTTCGAAATTAGAACGCATTTAAGGTTAATGGATATAATAGATCCGACAGATAAGACAGTAGATGCGTTGATGAAGTTAGATTTGCCTGCAGGCGTTGATGTAGAGATAAAGCTGTAAATGAGAATACAATACTCATAATTAATTAATATACTTTTTATTTTAAGAAATTAAATAAGAACGCTCCTAGAAAGAGAGATGAAATGAGTTTAGGATTAATTGGACGTAAAATTGGTATGATGCGGATTTTTACAGAAAATGGAGATGCTTTTCCGGTAACGGTAATTGATGTTGCCAGTAATCGTATAACTCAGATAAAGAAAACCTCTTCTAATGGTTATTGTGCAGCTCAAGTATCGTTTGGTCAGAAAAAGATATCAAGGGTGAATAAACCAACAGCAGGCCATTGTGCTAAAGCTGGCGTGATAGCTGGAAGTATCATAAGAGAGTTTAGAGTAAAGGATGATTCTATTCTAGGTTCATTCCAAAATGGAATGGAAATTAAAAGCGATATATTTAAAGTAGGGCAGAAAGTTGATATATCTGGGATTACGATAGGAAAAGGTTTTTCTGGGGCAATAAAGTTGCACAACTTTTCTTCGAATAGAGCAAGTCATGGTAATTCAAAGGCGCATAAAAAAACCGGCTCTATTGGTATGGCACAGGATCCAGGGCGTATTTTTCCAGGTAAACGTATGGCGGCGCATATGGGAAATGTCAAAAGAACTATACAAAATCTTGAGATATTACGAATTGATAGTGAAAGAAATTTGTTGTTAGTCAAAGGTGCAATTCCAGGATCAAAAGATGGATATGTAGTAATTCGATCAAGCGTAAAAGAAAAGAAATAAATTGATAAAGACAAAATATAAACAAGTAAGGTGAATGGGCAATGAAAATAGAGCTTATTGGCAATGAAGATCAGAAAACAGCAAGCATAATTGTTTCTGATGAGCTTTTTATGAGAAATTATAATGAAGCACTCGTTCATCAAGTTGTTACTTCATATTTATCTAACGCACGTACTGCAACTCGAGCGCAAAAAGGTAGATCGGATATTGCTAAGTCGACTCGTAAGCCTTGGCGGCAAAAAGGAACGGGCAGAGCTCGTGCTGGTATGGCTTCAAGTCCTATTTGGCGTGGAGGTGGAAAAATTTTTCCTAATAGCTCTGGGGAAAATTTTAGAAAAAAATTGAATAAAAAAATGTATCGCGCTGGAATAAGTTCTATATTGTCACAGCTAATTCGCGATAATAGACTGCTTGTTATTGAATCATTTTGCGTAGATTCGTATAAAACTAAAGCATTGTTGATGAAATTAGAGAATCTGGGCTTAAGTAATGTAATGATTATAACTGATGAGATTGATAATAATCTTTATTTGTCATCACGTAACATTCCAAATGTAGCAGTGGTTGAAGTAAATAATATAGATCCGATCAGTCTTTTAAAATTTAAAAAAACACTTGTTACAAGCGATGGTCTGAAAAAAATAGAGGAGCTTCTTACATGAGTAGTCAAAATATCAATCAGGGGCATTTGTTAAAAATTATATTAGCACCTCATATTTCAGAAAAATCAACTTATCTGGGAGAGAAAAATAATCAAACTATATTTCGCGTGGCGAGGGATGCTACTAAGCTGGAAATTAAGAGAGCTGTAGAGTTGCTATGGAAAGAGCAAAAAATTGAAGTTGAAAAAGTTCAGACAATTAATGTAAAAGGAAAGCAAAAGCGATTTGGACGTTTTGTAGGAAAAAGATCTGATTGGAAAAAAGCTATTGTGAGTATTAAAAATGAGCAAGAGCTTAATTTTACAAATTTTGCGAATATAGAGGCTAAGTAATGCAGCTTGTGAAATTAAAACCCACATCGCCCGGACGCAGATCGGTTGTTAAATTAATAAATAAAGGGTTATACAAAGGAAAGCCTCATAAAGGCTTACTTGAGAAGCAATCTAAAACTGCTGGTCGCAATCATCATGGACATATTACTACACGGCATCGTGGTGGAGGGCATAAACAGCACTATAGGGTAATCGATTTTAAGCGCAATAAAGATGGCGTTATCGCTACGATAGAACGTATTGAATATGATCCTAACAGATCAGCAAATATTGCTTTGGTATGTTATAGCGATGGAGAAAGAAAATACATAATTGCGCCAAAAGGTTTGGTAGTAGGCATGAAAATTGGGAGTGGGAAATTAGCACAAATTAAGCTTGGGGATACATTGCCACTACGCAATATACCAATGGGAACTATAGTTCATTGTGTTGAGTTGTTGCCTGGAAAAGGAGCTCAATTAGCTAGATCTGCAGGTTCGTTTGTGCAACTGCAAGCTAGGGAAGGTAATTATGCGCAAATAAAACTGCGTTCAGGTGAAGTGCGTAAAGTGCATATAGATTGTAGGGCTACTATCGGTGAGGTAGGTAATGCGGAGCATAGCTTAAGATCAATAGGTAAGGCTGGCGCAGTTAGATGGCGTGGAATTAGACCGACTGTTCGAGGTGTGGCAATGAATCCTATAGATCATCCTCATGGGGGTGGTGAAGGTAGAACATCGGCGGGGAGACATCCCGTAAGCCCATGGGGAGTGCCTGCAAAGGGATATAGGACTCGTAAAAATAAAAGAACAAATGTGATGATAATTCGTCATCGTTATTCAAAGAAAGGGTAATTAAATGCCGCGTTCAGTAAAAAAAGGGCCATTCGTTGATGCTCATTTAGTCACAAAAATTGAAAAAGCGCGAAATACGAATGATAAGCGCCCCATCAAAACGTGGTCAAGGCGATCAACGATATTGCCTGATTTCATTGGATTAACTGTAGCGGTCCATAATGGAAAACAGCATATACCGATATTTGTTACTGAGAATATGGTGGGCCATAAGTTTGGGGAGTTCTCATTAACGCGCACTTTTAAAGGACATGCTGGTGATAAGAAAATTGTTACTAAGCGTTAGAAAATAAAAATGGAAACAATTGCTAAATTACGTGGTGCAAGAATCTCGGCACAAAAGTGTCGCCTTGTTGCTGATCAGATAAGAGGCCTAGCAGTGGATAAAGCGTTGAGCATATTAACATTTAGCTCTAAAAAGGGCGCAGAGCTAATACATAAGTTGCTAGAGTCTGCAATAGCTAATGCCGAACACAATGATGGTGCCGATATTGATGAGCTTAAGATTTCGTCAATAATGGTTGATCAAGGTACATCTATGAAGAGAACAAGCGCGCGTGCTAAGGGACGTGGAAATAAAATTGTAAAACCGACTTGCCATATATCGCTGACTTTGAGTGATGGTAGTGGCTCTATTTATAAAAGGCACTAACTAATATGGGTCAAAAAATAAATCCAACTGGCTTTAGATTGTCTGTGCATAAGAATTGGTTATCAAGATGGTATGCGAATAGTAGTAATTTCGCATCCATGCTCAATGAAGACATAAAGGTTAGAAATTTTCTGGCAAATAAACTCAAAAATGCATCGGTTGGTAAGATTCTGATAGAGCGACCTTCAAAGAACGCTAGGATTACAATTTTTAGTTCTCGACCAGGTGTTGTTATTGGTAAGAAAGGTGAGGATATCGAAGTATTGCGTAGTGAACTACAAAAAAGAATGGGTGTTCCCGTACATGTAAATATAGAAGAAATTAGGAAGCCTGAAATTGATGCACAACTAATAGCTGATAATATTGCTCAGCAATTAGAAAAAAGGATAATGTTTCGAAGAGCAATGAAACGTGCAATGCAAAATGCTATGAGACTTGGCGCTCAAGGAATAAAAATCATGAGTTCTGGTAGATTGAATGGGATTGAGATTGCGCGTACTGAATGGTATAGAGAAGGAAGAGTTCCGCTTCACACGTTGAGAGCGGACCTTGATTATGGAACATCGGAAGCCAAAACTACTTATGGGATAATAGGAATAAAAGTATGGATTTTTAAGGGTGAATTACTTGGTAAGGACGATCAAGTGAATCATTTGACTACAAATACGAATTCAGAGAATGAAAAAAAGAAACACAATAAGCGACCTTCTTTATCATTTATAAATTCTTCAGATTCAAGAAATGAGAAAAGCAATAGCAAAAATTCAGAATTAGAAGATAATTCTGCTTATATTGAGCATATTGAAAAAATTGATAAAAAATGAATTGTGGAGAAATAAATGCTTCAGCCAGCTAGAACTAAATATAGAAAGCAACAAAAAGGAAGAAATACAGGGATTGCGACGCGTGGAGCTAAAGTTAGCTTTGGGGAATTCGGTCTAAAAGCAATAGAAAGAGGACGATTAACATCACGTCAAATTGAAGCGGCTCGTAGAGCAATGACAAGACATATTAAAAGAGGAGGAAGAATCTGGATTAGGATTTTTCCTGACAAGCCAATTTCCCAAAAACCGGCTGAAGTTAGAATGGGAAACGGAAAAGGAAGCCCTGAATATTACGTGGCTGAAATACAACCTGGAAAGGTGCTGTATGAGATGGATGGAGTTACAGAAGAATTGGCAAAAGAGGCTTTTCAATTAGCTGCAGCCAAACTTCCAATTAAAACGACATTTACTGTAAGACAAATTGGTGGATAGACTATGAAGTCAATCGAACTAAAAAATAAGCAATTATCGGAATTAAATATAGAATTGATTTCTTTATTAAAAGCACAATTTGGATTGCGAATGCAATTAGCGACACAACAATTGTCAAATACGAAGAAATTAAAAATGATTAAAAAAGATATTGCCAGAGTTAAAACATTTATAACCCAGCGACAAAATAATCATGAAGAGCGATAAATTAAACCGCACTATAAGTGGAAAAGTTATTAGCGATAAGATGGATAAAACTGTAACTGTTTTAGTGGAGCGTAGATTAATGCATCCGCTGTATGGAAAGTTTATTACAAGATCTAAAAAATATCATGCTCACGATGAGGTTAATCAATATTCAGTGGGTGATATTGTTCTATTGGAAGAATGTCGACCTTTATCTAAAACAAAAAATTGGAAAGTGGTAGAAAAAGTATAAAAATTCGAATGACCTAGTTCGTCGTGATAATAGAAAAAATATGTGATTCAACATTTAAGTTTGGAAGTGATAGATAAATATGATCATCATTACTATTACTTAAAATATTAACTATATAAGCTAGAGTCTTATGTAGCTAAAAATAAATTTAACGAAAGCGAATAAAAAATGATCCAAATGCAATCAATATTAAGGGTAGCGGATAATACAGGTGCTCGGTCTCTTATGTGCATAAAAGTACTTGGCGGATCAAAAAGAAAGTATGCGGGAATAGGTGATATCATTAAAGTCAGCGTCAAAGATGCAGCACCCAGAGGAAAGGTGAAAAAAGGTGAGGTATATAATGCTTTAGTGGTTAGAACAGCAAAAGGTGTTAGACGTAATGATGGTTCTTTATTAAAATTTGATGATAATGCTGCTGTATTGCTTAATAATAAATTTGAACCGATTGGAACACGTATATTTGGTCCAGTGACTCGCGAGTTACGAAGTGTGCATTTTATGAAAATCGTATCTCTAGCTCCAGAAGTATTATAGTGACAGTAGGAGATTAGTATGCAGAAATTAAGAAAAGGTGATGATGTGATAATTATTGCCGGTAAAGATAAAGGAAAAAGGGGAACTGTCCTTCGTGTTGAAAAAGGCGATTATTTAATTGTTCAAGGTATAAATATAGTTAAGAAACATCAAAAACCTAATCCAGCTAATGGTATCTCGGGTGGTATAATAAGCAAAGAGATGCCAATACATGTTTCTAATGTCGCAATTTATAATTTTAACTCAAAGAAACCTGATAGAGTGGGATTTAAATTTAACTTAGATAATAATAAGGTGCGCATATTTAAATCTAGTGGTGATTTGATTGAATCGTAGAGAGGGAATGGTTTAAATATGGCTCGCTTACAAGAATATTATAGAAATACGGTTGTAAAAAAATTAATGGAACAATTCAAGTACAATTCTGTTATGCAGGTTCCTTGTATAACTAAAATTACGTTAAATATTGGACTTGGTGAGGCAACCGTCGATAAAAAAATTATTGAGAATGCATTATCTGATATAAAAAAGATATCGGGTCAACAGCCGGTGATTACTAAAGCTAAGAAATCCATTGCGACATTTAAAGTGAGAAAGGATTATCCAATAGGATGTATGGTTACGCTGCGGCGTGTGAGAATGTACGAATTTCTTGATCGATTGATAACAATTGCAATACCTAGGATAAGAGATTTTAGAGGAATTTCGAGCAAATCCTTCGATGGCAGAGGTAATTATAACATGGGTGTGAAGGAACAAATTATATTCCCGGAGATAGATTATGATAAAATTGATAGTCTAAGGGGCATGAATATATCAATTACAACTACAGCCAAGAGTGATACAGAAGCGAAAGCGTTATTGACTGCTTTTAACTTTCCTTTTAAAAATTGAGATTAGAATGGCAAAGCTTGCTATCATTAATAGAAATATCAAAAGATATAAAATTGTACAAAAATATAATGAGCGAAGAGTAAATTTAAAGAAAATAATAAGTGATTCTACACTCAGTGATGCTGAGCGTGATAAAGCTCATTTGGCATTACAAAAACTACCGAGAGACTCTAGCCCTGTTCGCTTAAGGAATAGGTGTACGTTAACAGGCAGGCCACGTGGAGTGTACTCAAAATTTGGCTTGGGAAGAGGTAAGTTAAGAGATATTGCTATGAGCGGAAAAATACCAGGAATAATAAAGGCGAGTTGGTGATGGGGCAATATTTTAGTTAATCAAAGTTTGTTCATTAGGTTTTATAAATATAACTAATCGTTAGGTAGATATCATTATGAGTATGAGTGATCCAATTGCTGATATGCTAACACGCATACGTAATGCACAATTGGCTAAAAAAGAATCAGTAATAATGCCAAATTCTCGTATCAAGAAAGCAATAGCTAATGTTTTAAAAGATGAGGGGTATATTGAAAATTATAATATTCTTGAAGAAGGTATTAAAATTAATTTAGAGGTTAAATTGAAATACTATTCGGGTGATAGTGTGATTGAAAAGATATCGCGTGTCAGTAAACCTGGTCTAAGAATTTATAAATCTAGTAAAAATCTACCAAACATTATGAATGGCTTAGGTATTGCAATTATGTCAACCTCAAAAGGTGTAATGACCCAAAGAAAAGCGCGAATGCTTGGAGTTGGAGGGGAGCTATTATGTTATGTTGTTTAAAGGATATTTTAAATGTCTCGTGTAAGTAAAAATCCTGTAACTATTCCTTCCGGTGTGGAAGTAAGCACTTCTGACTTCAGCCTAACTGTTAAAGGTCCTTTAGGTGTTCTTCATCAAAAAGTAACTAATAATGTCATGTTGGAAGTGACTAGTAATGAGATTAGAGTGAAATGCGTATCAGAATCTAAGCAGGCTAATGCTATGTCAGGAACTATGAGAGCCCTGATAGCGAATATGGTTCAAGGTGTGACCGTTGGATTTGAAAAAAAATTGCAACTAGTGGGGGTTGGTTATCGAGCACAAGCAACTCAAGATAAAATTAATCTGGCACTAGGCTTTTCGCATTCAATTGATTATATAATACCTGAAGGAATAAAAATTGAAACTCCGACGCAAACTGAAATATATATTAAGGGAACAAATAAACAAATGGTTGGCCAAGTAGCTGCTGACTTACGGTCGTATAGAAAACCAGAGCCGTATAAAGGGAAAGGTATTCGTTACTCAAATGAGAGTATCATTCTTAAAGAAACGAAGAAGAAATAAGTGAAGTTATATGGAAAATTTGAAAGATAAACGTCTGAAGCGATCAAAAAAAACTCGATTCAAAATTGCAGAAATTGGAGCCATAAGATTGTCAATTCATCGAACTAATTTACATATTTATGCGCAATTAATCGATGATAAGCATCATAGGACTATTGCGTGTGCTTCTACTTTGGAGCCTGATGTAAGAAAAGAGATATCGCCTGGTAACACGGTATCAGCTGCAGCTCTCATTGGAAAAAGAATCGCAGAAAAAGGAAAGAAATGTGGAATAACGGATATCGCTTTTGATAGAGCAGGGTATAAATTCCATGGAAGAGTTAGAGCGTTGGCGGAAGCAGCACGTCAAAATGGATTGAGATTCTAATTAAGGATTAGTGATGGTAAAGGTTGGAAAGGCAAATGGAAAGCTCTTAGGAAGTGAAGACGTTAGTGATGATTTGCGTGAAAAAATGGTTGCTATTAATCGAGTTACTAAAGTTGTTAAAGGTGGGCGTATATTAGGTTTCGCGGCACTAACAGTTGTGGGTGATGGTGATGGAAGTGTTGGCATGGGTAAGGGAAAATCCCGTGAAGTTCCAGTTGCTGTTCAAAAGGCAATGGATGAAGCTCGTAGAAGAATGATAAAAGTTAAACTAAGAAATGGCACCATATATCATCCAATTATAGCTTCTCATGGAGCCGCAAAGGTATACATGCAACCTGCTCCAGAAGGAACAGGGATTATTGCTGGAGGCCCTATGCGGGCAATTTTCGAAGTTGTAGGCATGACGGATATTCTTGCTAAATGTATTGGTTCTACAAATCCATATAATGTGGTGCGAGCAACGCTCAAAGGATTGAATATGATGAATACGCCAGCGGGGATAGCTGCTAAACGCGGAAAGACGATTAAAGAAATTTTAGGAGAAAAATAAATGACTAAAGATATAACTCCAGATACAATAAAAATCTTTTTATTTAAGAGTTTGATTGGTGTAAAAAAATCTCATAGAGCAACCATCAGAGGGCTAGGATTAAGAAAAATGAATAGTTGTTCAATACTTGTTAAGACCCCAGAAATTCTTGGTATGATAAATAAAGTTAGATATTTAATAAAATTGGGTTAATATGTTTTTAAATAAAATTAAGCCTGGTATAGATTCTGTTAAAAAGAAAGTACGTGTGGGTCGAGGAATGGGATCAGGTTTGGGAAAAACTTGTGGTCGTGGCCATAAAGGACAAAAATCGCGCTCTGGTGGATTTCATAAAGTGGGGTTTGAAGGAGGCCAGATGCCAATACAAAGACGTTTACCTAAAAGAGGTTTTTCCGTTTTAAAAAAAAACGATTATCAGAGATTGCGATTAAGAGACATAAAGTTAATTTCTGAAGAAGTAATTAGCATTGATTTATTAAAGAAATTAAATATTATTCCAGATAAAGTGAAAAAAGTTAAAATTTATGGCGCAGATCAGATTGATAAAGTATTTTCATTACAAGGACTTTATGTTAGTAAAGGAGCAAGAGTAATGATAGAAGCTTCGGGTGGAAAAATATTATAGAGGTATAAGGAATAAAAGTGGCTATAAAAGGTGCATCGAATAAGCCTGTCGATAAATTTTCTGATTTAAAGCGACGTTTATGGTTTTTGTTATTGGCGTTAATTGTTTATAGAATTGGTGCGCATGTTCCGGTTCCTGGTATTGATTCAAATGTGTTAAAGGACTTATTTGAATCTCAGGAGAGTGGAGTTCTGGGAATGTTTAATATGTTTTCAGGAGGGGCTCTTTCACGTTTTTCTATATTTGCATTAGGTATCATGCCTTACATTTCTGCTTCTATCATTATGCAACTTGGAACAGTTGCTGTGCCTTATTTAGAGGCGCTAAAAAAAGAAGGAGAGAATGGTAGAAGAAAAATCACACAATATACAAGATATGGCACGCTTGCTCTAGCATTGGTACAAAGCTATGGAATATCGATCGCGCTTCAGTCACAAAACGGATTAGTAATTGAACCGGGCGGGATGTTTACACTAACTACCGTGATTACGTTAGTAACAGGAACAATCTTTTTGATGTGGCTGGGTGAGCAAATTACTGAGCGAGGTATCGGTAATGGAATTTCTTTAATAATTTTTGCAGGAATAGCTGCAGGACTGCCAAGTGCGATAGGAGGTACCTTAGATTTAGTTAGTACAGGTTCGATGCATTTTATTATCGCGTTGGGGATTTTTATTGCAGCTGCTTTGGTTACATGGTTTGTCGTATTTGTTGAGAAAGGACAGAGGCGTATTTTGGTAAATTATGCAAAACGCCAGATTGGTCAAAAAATATATGGTGGCCAAAGTTCTCATTTGCCTTTAAAAATAAATATGGCTGGAGTGATACCGCCGATATTTGCATCAAGTATTATTTTATTTCCGGCCACTTTGGCTGGATGGTTTGCAAATAACGAGTCAATGATAATATTGAGAGATATCAGTGCTGCATTAGCTCCGGGGCAGCCAATTTATGTAATGTTATATGCTATAATGATAATTTTCTTTTGTTTTTTTTATACAGCCCTTGTTTTTAATCCAAAAGAAACTGCAGATAATCTTAAGAAAAGTGGAGCTTTTATACCTGGAATTAGACCTGGAGAACAAACTACAAGATATATTGAGAAAATAATGCTTCGCTTAACTTTGGCTGGATCAATATATGTCACCCTTGTGTGTTTGTTGCCAGAATTTCTAATTCTAAAATGGAATGTGCCATTTTATTTTGGTGGTACATCGCTTCTAATTATAGTGATTGTTACGATGGATTTTATGTCACAAGTACAATCGCATGTGATGTCTTCGCAGTATGATAGTTTATTAAAGAAAACTAATCTCAAAACCAATAGTGGGAAACTAAATGTTAAATAGCAGGATATAAAAATATTTGATGGCTAAAGAAGAAACAATACAAATGCAAGGCGAAATACTAGAAACTCTTCCTAATGCTACATTTAGAGTAAAATTAGAGAATGGACATATCGTTCTTGGTCATATCTCAGGCAAGATGCGAATGCATTATATAAGGATTTTACCTGGCGACAAAGTTACGGTTGATTTAACGCCATATGATCTTACTAGAGCTAGAATTACATTTAGAGCTAAATGATCAACTTAAAACATTTTTGGAATTAATACTATGAAAGTAAATGCATCTGTAAAAAAATTTTGTAGAAAATGTAAAGTCATACGTCGCAATAGAATAATTCGAGTGATATGTGAGGACCGAAGACATAAGCAGCGACAAGGATAATTATTTAGTATCGATCTATCTATTTTTATCTATATTTTTTATATACAAGAAACAAGGAAATTGAATGGCGCGTATTGCTGGTGTAAATATTCCTAATCATAAACATATTGGCATAGCATTAACTTCTATTTATGGAATTGGTCGAACGAGCTCAACAGATATATGTAAAGCTGTAGGTATTGATATTGATATAAAGCTTAAAGATTTATCTGAAGATCAGATAGAATTGATACGTGATCAAGTTTCGAAGTTAACGATTGAAGGGGATCTCCGTCGAGAGATCTCAATGAATATAAAAAGACTTATGGATCTTGGATGTTACCGTGGCTTGCGACATAGACGCGGTTTACCTGTTCGTGGTCAACGAACACGTACAAATGCCAGAACGCGAAAAGGGCCTCGTAAAGCCATACGTGCTAGATAATATTTTTTTGTGTGGTTGTATAAAAGGAAATTAAATGGTTAAAATAACTTCTAGAGTACGAAAAAAAATAAAAAAGAATGTATCGGAAGGAATAGCTCATATACATGCTTCGTTTAACAATACGATTGTTACAATTACTGATCGTCAGGGTAATGCATTATCGTGGGCGACTTCGGGGGGGGCAGGTTTTAAGGGATCTCGTAAAAGCACTCCTTTCGCAGCACAAATTGCAGCCGAGAATGCGAGTAAAATCGCAATTGATTGTGGTGTTAAAAATTTGGAAGTCAGAGTTAAAGGCCCTGGACCTGGAAGAGATTCAGCTGTAAGAGCATTGAATTCTGCTGGCTTTAAAATAACTAGTATTTCGGATGTAACACCAGTACCACATAATGGATGTCGCCCTCCAAAAAAACGGAGAATTTGAGGAGATTAAACTTTGGCAAAGAATCTTGAACCAAAATGTAAACAATGTAGACGCGAAGGCGAAAAGCTTTTTTTAAAAGGTGGAAAGTGTTTTACTGATAAATGTGCGATAGAACGGAGAAATTATCCACCAGGACAACACGGTCAGAAGAAAGGGAGAACCTCAGATTATGGCGGTCAGTTACGAGAAAAACAAAAAATAAGAAGGATATATGGAATTTTAGAAAAACAATTCCGAAATATTTATAAAGTTGCGGATAAGCAGCGCGGTATAACAGGCGATAATCTTCTTCAATTACTTGAGGGTCGTTTGGATAACGTTGCTTTTCATATGGGATTTGGAGCATCTAGATCTGAAGCGAGACAGATTGTTAGGCATAATGGTATTTTAATAAATGGCAATCGTGTCAATATTCCTTCATATAGAGTAAAAGCTGGAGATACTGTTGAAGTTGCAGAAAAAGCAAAAGAGCAATTGCGAATTAAGAATGCACTTGAAATGGCAAATAATCGTAATTTTCCAACATGGATTGAAGTTGATGCTAAAGCAATGAAAGGAATTTTTAAGACAAAACCTGAGCGATCTGATTTACCTGCGACGATTAATGAATCTTTGATTGTCGAATTGTATTCTAAGTAATCAATAATATCATTGATTTTCTTTATTTAAGGCACATTTATTTACTATGTACGGTACAGATTTGCTAACGCCAAGAATTATTGATGTTCAAAATATATCTCCTCTTCATGCAAAAGTTGTCATGGAGCCCTTTGAGCGTGGTTATGGGCATACATTAGGAAATGCGTTGCGCCGGATATTATTGTCTTCTATGACAGGGTATGCTCCCACAGAAATTACAATCGCTGGTGTATTGCATGAATATTCAGCACTGGATGGTGTGCAAGAAGATGTCGTAGATATACTAATGAATATAAAAGGTATCGTCTTAAAGCTACATAATAATGATGAAGTAATACTTTCATTAAAGAAATCCGGCAAAGGAATTGTTACCGCTGCAGATATTGAACTTAGCCACGATGTTGAAATAATTAACCCCGAGCATGTAATTGCACATTTGACATCAGAAGGAAAGATTGATGTACAGCTTAAGGTGGAAAAAGGGAGAGGTTATGCTCCTGCTAATATTAGAAAAAGTGGCATTAATGAAAAGAATAGCATAGGTACTATATTATTAGATGCTTCTTTTAGTCCAATTAGACGTGTAAGTTATTCGGTTGAGAGTGCTCGTGTTGAGCAGCGAACTGATTTGGATAAACTGATTGTTGACATTGAAACAAATGGTGCAGTTGAGCCTGAAGAAGCAATACGTTTTGCTGCTCGAGTTTTAGTTCAACAATTATCTGTTTTTGCTGATCTTGAAAGCACACCTCTACCAAAAGAAAAACCACAAGCTCCACAGATCGACCCTATACTACTCCGACCCGTTGATGATCTAGAGCTAACGGTAAGATCGGCTAATTGTTTGAAAGTGGAAAATATTTACTATATAGGAGATTTAATTCAGAGAACTGAAGCTGAATTACTCAGAACGCCAAATTTAGGAAGGAAATCACTGAACGAAATTAAAGAAGTTTTAGCATCAAGAGAACTTACATTAGGAATGAAATTAGATAATTGGCCACCAGCTAACCTTGATAGTGTTTCAAAGGAAAATAATCATGCGGCACAGTAATGCTTTGAGGAAATTGAACCGAACGAGTAGTCATAGAAAGGCTATGTTCCAGAATATGAGTAATTCGTTGTTGCGTTATGAGGTCATTAGAACAACGTTACCTAAAGCTAAAGAACTAAGAAGATATGTTGAGCCTATGATTACTTTAGGAAAAAAACCTTCACTTGCAAATCGTAGATTAGCTTTTAATAGATTACGCGATCGCGAAAGCGTAACAAAATTATTTTCTGAGTTGGGACCTCGTTATGTTTCTCGCCCTGGAGGATATATTCGGATTCTTAAGTATGGTTACAGGAAGGGAGATAATGCTCCAATGGCTTTGGTAGAGCTAGTTGGTAGACCAGTATATGAAGCTGAATCTACATCTACATCAATTAATACTGAAGGTAATTAATTAAAATAAACTAACATAAATTGTAAAAAATATATTAAACAATTTGCGCTTTAGAAATTTCATACACGCATGTATGTGAATTTAAAAGCATTATGTTTGTTAAATGTACTGAATGATGGATTGAATCATTCAGCAAATTCTTTAGCAAAATATTTTAAATGTTCGTTAGCTTCGATACATTTCTTAGTGAGCCAATTACAGAAATATAATGTTGATGTAGTAAATATTGATGGATATGGGATTCGATTAAATAAGCCAATAGTATGGTTAGATACTGAGCTGATTGCTCGACATACATTGATGAAGTCAGAAAGATTCGATCTTAGATTGTTCGATATTATAGATTCGACAAATAATTATCTTCTTAGTCAATTAAAAAGAAATACATTAATTCAGCGTTCAAGCCCGGTTGTTATTGCAGAATTTCAAACAAATGGAAGAGGGCGAGAGGGTCGTATTTGGCAATGCGGTTTTGGTAATGGATTAATGTTCTCACTATGTTGGCGTTTTGAAAAAGGAGTATCTGATCTATCTGGTTTGAGTTTAGTCGTTGGTATTGCAATTTTAAGAGTTTTAAGATCTTATTCTATTCCAAATATCAACATAAAATGGCCAAATGATATTCTATGTAATTATTATAAATTGGCTGGTATTTTAATAGAAATTCGCGGTGAAGTGTGCGGACCATCGTGCGCGGTAATAGGCATCGGCATAAATTTTAATCTTTCTAAATCAATTATACCTTTGATTGGTCAGAGAGTTACTGATTTGTCAAGTGTAACTGGTAATTTAATCGATCGAAATCTAGTGTTAGGCAAGCTATTATCAGAACTATATAATGTTCTTGATGATTTCGCATACTATGGCTTTTCTTATTTTAAAAAAGAATGGATTAGTTATCATTCTTACGAAGGATGTGAAGTTGATTTGATCATTCCAAATGGCTTGACAATAACAGGTATAGTTGACGGAGTAACAGATGATGGTGCCATCTGCTTGTTAACTCTGGAAGGAAGGAAGTCATTTAATGTAGGTAACATTTCGATCCGACCTAGGATTCAGTAAGAATTCATGTCCTCTATACTTGCCATCGATTCTGGAAATTCGAATATAAAATGGGGATTGTATAGTGATGATCAATGGTTAAAACAGGGCAATGTATTTTACAAAAATGTTTCTATCCTAGAAAACGAATTCATAAAGATCTCGCGGCCAACTTCCATTATTATTTCTCATGTTGCTCGTGATGAAACTAAAAATCAAATAAATAACTTAATTTCTCTTTGGTCCACGAAACCACAATGGTTATGCGCTAGTGGGTCTAGATGTAGTGTGATTAACGGTTATACTAATCCGAGGCAGTTAGGAAGTGATCGTTGGGCAGCTCTAATTGCAGCTTGGAAAATTGAGAAGAAGCCCTGCTTAGTTATTAACACAGGAACAGCGGTGACAATTGATGTTCTTTCGGAGTCTGGTAAATTTCTTGGTGGGGTTATACTACCTGGATTTCATTTAATGACTAAAAGCCTTATGGCAGGCACTCAACTTACTAATATTGAATTGGGTCGCTACGAAGATTTTCCTGCTAATACCGAAAATGCGATACAAACTGGAATGTTGCATTGCATACTAGGCGCTATTGATCGAATGTACAATCTTTTGTTATCAAATGCAAACCTCGTTTCTGCCAATTGCATCATAAGTGGTGGAAATTCTTCATTATTAATACCTTTTTTTAAACTTCCAATTAAAGTTATTAATAATTTAGTGTTAGAAGGTTTGATAATAGTTGCTAATGACACATTAAAAAATTCAGAGTCTAATTTTTTGCTATAAATATGCCTCATTTATTGAATGCGACTTTTTATACTTCTGCGCATGAGAGACGGGATTTACCCAAGCATTCCGGTATTGAAATTGCGTTTTCTGGACGATCAAATGCTGGAAAATCAAGCGCTATCAATGCATTAACTAATAGAAATCACTTGGCATTTGTTAGTAAGACCCCAGGACGCACACAACTAATCAATTTTTTTCAATTAGCATCAAATCAATTTCTTGTTGACTTACCTGGGTATGGTTACGCTAAAGTTCCAGAGCATGTGCGGCTACACTGGAAAAATTTATTAAGTAACTATTTGCAAACTCGTAACTCACTTAGGGGATTGATATTAGTAATGGATATTCGTCATCCTCTGAAACCTCAGGATATTCAGATGCTTGACTGGTTCTCATCGACAGGAAAAGTAATTCATATCTTATTAACTAAAGCTGATAAATTGAGCAAACAGCAAGCAAATATTATTTTACAAAAAGTAGCTCTTTTTATAAAGGAATTCTATCCGCAATGCAGTGTGCAGTTATTTTCAAGTAAAACGAATATTGGTGTTGAGGATGCGATGATAGTTATAACTGAATGGCTGCGTATAAATTAGTACGCTATGATATTTAAATACAACTATTATGATCTAAATAAAAAACCCCGGTTAAAGGGGAGTAAAACCGGGGGAACCGCCTTAATATCACTTTCCCTGTCTCAGGGAGGAAAGACAGGTAGACGATCAAGATTGTCCATTTATGAGACACACAATCTTCGAGTCAGTTCCCGGATGATTTTTTAATTTATCTCATTTGCTATTATGTTCACCTATTGTCGTTTTCCTCAGAGAAGAATGCGTCGAATGCGGCACGATAAGTTCTCTCGTAATTTGATGCGAGAAGCTCATCTTCTGCCAGATGATTTTATTTACCCGGTTTTTGTTTTAGATGGAAAAAATCGTAGTGAAAATATCGAATCAATGCCTGGAGTAGTGAGGCAGAGTATCGATATTTTAATGGTTCAGGCAGAGCGATGCATGCGCCTTGGTATTCCAGCACTTGCTATTTTTCCAGTTATAGATATCGAGCAGAAGAATCTAACAGCTAGCGAGGCATATAATCCTGACGGACTTGTGCCGCGAACAATAAGACAACTAAAGACTAACTTTCCTGAGTTGGGAGTAATTACCGATATTGCTTTGGATCCATATACAATTCACGGTCAAGATGGTTTGGTCAATCAGTTTGGTTATGTGATGAACGATGAAACAGTACAAGTTCTTTGTCAGCAAGCATTGATTCATGCTCAGGCAGGTGCAGATATCGTTGCTCCTTCGGATATGATGGATGGGCGTATTTCAGCAATTAGAAATAGTTTAGACAATCATAAACTTATTCATACGCGCATTCTAGCCTATTCTGCTAAGTACGCCTCGAGTTTTTATGGCCCATTTCGTGATGCTGTGGGATCTTCTAAGAATCTAGGTACTGGTAACAAATATACTTATCAAATGGATCCTGCGAATTCCGATGAAGCGTTATGGGAAGTTGGATTAGATTTGGAGGAGGGTGCCGATATGGTAATGATTAAACCGGGCATGCCTTATTTAGATATCATTCGTCGTGTGAAAGATCAATTTAGGGCGCCTACATTTGTTTATCAAGTTAGTGGTGAGTATGCAATGCTCAAAGCCTCTGTAATCAACGGATGGTTAAATGAAGAATCTTGTGTATTGGAATCATTGCTTGCTTTCAAGCGCGCGGGCGCGGACGGGATTCTAACTTATTATGCTGTCGAGGCGGCTGAATGGCTCAAAAAAACTTAAATACATAAAATTAGAGTATGTTCTGATTTTTAGAATAATTGATCTTTGACATCTCTTGTTACTTTGGGTGAAAACTCAATAGAGCTGTCGATCATAGGAGGAAGCAATTCACTAAAGAAGTATTCTGTAATGTCTCCATAATCATCTCTAAATCCTGTGACTGAATTTATTTTTGCTGTCTTAACTCCATTAGGTGGCGGGTACCCAGCTATTGGAATACCCTTTAAAACTGGATTCATATAATCCATCCAGAGAGGTAATGCAACACGTCCGCCAGTTTCATTGCTGCCTAACGATTTGGGTTCGTCATATCCTATCCATGCAATAGTAACTAAATCTTTCTGGAAACCGCAAAACCAAGCATCTATAAAATTACTGGTAGTACCTGTTTTTCCTGCGAGATCACTGCGTCCTAGCTGTTTAGCTTTAACAGCTGTGCCACGGTTAATCACGTCTTGCATCATACTTGTCATAATAAATGCATTGCGTGGATCAATGACTCGTTTGGCTCCACTTGATACTGATATGGGATGAAATTGTTCAATAACGTTACCTTTTTCATCTTCAATACTTTTTATAAAGTATGGAGCAACACGGAATCCGCCATTCGCGAATACTGCATAACCTACAGCCATCTGCATCGGTGTGACTGAACCTGCTCCAAGCGCCATTGGTAAATAAGGAGGGTGGCGTTCCGCATCAAAACCAAATCGGGTTATATAGTCTTGTGCATAGCGTATGCCAATAGCTTGTAATATTCGGATAGATGCAAGATTTTTTGATTTAGTCAAGGCGGTGCGCATACGTATCGGCCCCTCAAATTTACCATCGAAATTTTTGGGTTCCCATAACTGGCTTCCTGTCTGAGTTGCACTGAACGAGAGGGGTGCATCGTTGATGATCGTCGCCGGAGTAAAGCCTTTTTCCAAGGCTGCAGAGTAGATGAAAGGCTTGAAGCTGGATCCAGGTTGTCGCCATGCCTGAGTAACGTGATTAAATTGATTCTTATAAAAATCAAAACCACCAACCAAAGCACGTATTGCACCATCGTTGGAATCAATTGAAACCAGCGCTGACTCAACTTCAGGCAATTGAACAATACGCCATACATTGTGAAGATCTTTCTGAATACGGATCAATGCACCAGGAGTGATATATTTTTTCCCAGGTTCTTTTTTTTCAGTAAGGGATTTTTGTACAAATTTAAGCCCATCACCCGTGATTTCGATGATTTCACCTCCTCTACGATAAGCCTGTACTTTATTTGGTTTTGCAAACAATACAACTGCTGCATAAATATCGTCACTGTCGTTAACTTCATCCAATGCATCATTCAATGTTTTTTCTTGGTTTGTTCCATTCTTCAGTAAATCAATAAATCCTTCAGGGCCTCGATAGCCCCAACGCCGATCGTATTCGATTACATTTTTTCGTAAAGCCTGATAAGCAGATTCTTGATCAAGTTGACGGATTGTTGTGTAGACCTTTATACCTTTATTATATGCGTCTTCCCGGTATCGATCATAGATTACTTGGCGAACCATCTCGGCAACATATTCTGCCGGCATTGTGGAGGTTGTTGAACGTTTTTTTACTGGAACGGATTGTTTTTCTAATTCGCTTAGTTCTTTACTAGAAATGTAGTTAAGTTTATATAATCTTCCTAAGACGTAAAGTTGCCGACTTTTAGCTCGCTTAGGATTACTGATAGGATTATAACTAGAGGGTGCTTTAGGAAGACCTGCCAGCATGGCGGCTTCTGCAATATTAATTTCCTGTAAAGATTTTCCGAAATATGTTTGCGCTGCAGCTGCAAAGCCATAGCTACGCTGCCCAAGATAGATTTGGTTGATGTAAAGCTCCAAAATTTTATCTTTAGTAAGATTATGCTCAATCTTAAAAGCCAATAGTGTTTCACTAAGCTTTCTGGTAAAGGTTTTTTCTCTTGTCAGAAAAAAATTTCGTGCCACTTGCATTGTTATTGTGCTGGCACCTTGTCGTACACTCCCTGCAGAAAAATTTGAATAGGCTGCTCGTAGAACGCCAAGATAGTCGACACCACCATGTTCATAAAAACGATCATCTTCTGCTGCCAGAATTGATTGTTTTAGATTTTCTGGAACTTGAGAAATAGTTACAACGTTTCTACGTTCTGCACCGAATTCTCCGATTAATAGACCTTCATCACTGTATACCCGTAAGGGAATTTTAGGACGGTAATCCGTTAATGTTTCCAACGATGGTAAATTTGAATAGATAACCAATGCAGCAAAACCTGCTAATAGGATTCCAATCAGGCCTAGTGCTGAGAATGTAAAGAAAAAATAATATAACCAACGAGCTAACATGAAAATTGATAGGGACTTATCATATAATGGTATTGTCGATTTATCCAGTGAAAGGAGGGGTATATCCAGCGCTTTTCTTTGAATAGGATTTTACAGATTCTGTCAAAATCAATGCCAGTTTTTTCAATCTGGTGAATGGTTTCATCGAATTTATACGGACAATAAAGATTTTACATATTCTAGTTCTGATAGGGCAACTTTTAATTTGCGAGTATCGTCGCTAATCAAACAATGTTCAAGGAAAATTTTGCTATTGATCTGGGCTTCTTAAAAATGAAGTCTCCACCACTGATCGGTGTGGACATCAGCTCCTCCTCGATAAAAATGGTTGAGTTATCATTAACTGGTAAAGGAAGCCAAACTTATCGGATAGATCGCTATGTTATAGAGTCTTTGCCGGTAGATGCAATGCTGGATGGTGGAATCGCCAATATGGAAGCCGTGAGTGAATGCTTACTACGTGGCTGGAAGCGGATGGGAACTCGCTATAAAAATGTAGCATTAGCGTTGCCTGCAACAGATGTAATTACAAAAAAAATAATTGTTCCGGCGGGGCAGCGGGAAGATGACTTAATTTTTCAAGTGGAAAATGAGGCCAGTCAATATATTCCATTTCCATTAGATGAAGTTGATCTGGATTTTCAAATTACCAGATCAATTTCCGATAGTTCAGATGAAGTCGAAGTCCTAATTGCAGCATCACGTAAAGAGAAAGTCGAAGATCGTGTGGCAGCAGCGCTATCTGCAGGTCTGAAGGCCATGGTCATGGATGTAGAGCCATATGCGGCGCAAGCTGCATTTGAGTTAACGCTGAATCAATTGCCAGGAGGGGGGAAAGACCAGATAATCGCACTGGTTGATATCGGTGCAACGGTCATGAAAGTTAATGTGCTGCTCAATGGTGAGTCGATATATTCCCGGGATCAATCCTTTGGCGGCAATCAATTAACACAAGAAATACATAATCAATTCAATCTCTCGTTGGAAGAATCTGAAGCAGCCAAGCGTAGCGGAGAGTTACCTAAAAACTACCAGGCAGATGTTTTGCGACCATTCTGCGAGACATTGGCCATCGAAGTGATGCGTGCTATTCAGTTTTTTTATACCTCCACGCAATATACTGAAGTGAACTATATTTTTATAGCGGGTGGAAGTGCAGTCATACCCGGATTGGATGCGGTTATTGCAGCACGTACGCAAGTCAGCACTCTGATTCTGAATCCTTTTGCAACTATGGAATTGTCGAGTCGTATTATTCCGCGGCAATTGAATCTCGATGCACCCTCCCTTTTGATTGCTTGCGGTCTGGCTTTAAGAAATTTTGATCCATCATGATTCGTATTAACTTACTTCCTCATCGTGAACTTAAACGTAAAGCAAGACAGCAGCAAATCGCAGCACTAGCCGGATTGGCCGGGTTTTTAGGTTTGCTGGTGGTTTGGGGTGTTCATGACATGATTGCTGAAAAGATAGAATTTCAGAATAGCCGTAATCAATACTTAAATGAGCAGATTGCAATTTTGGATAAAGAGATTGCAGAGATCCGAGAAATTAAGAATCAGACACAAGAGCTGCTTACACGTAAGCAAATCGTGGAGACCTTGCAAAACAGTCGATCCGAGGTTGTTCATTTACTGGATCAATTGGTACGGCTGCTTCCCGATGGCGTATATCTGCAAAGTATCAAACAAGAGGGGCATAACATTACTTTGGTTGGATATGCGCAATCCAATGCATGGGTATCGACACTGATGCGTAATCTTGAATCTTCACCATGGCTTGAGTCGCCGTTATTGATAGAAATTAAAGCAATGACGATCAATAATGTGCGTCAAAATGAATTCAATATGAAAATAAAACTCAAGCAAGCATTCATCAATGATGCGCAAGACTCTTCTTTTAATGCTGCCGGATAAAATACATACAAACTGCGATGAATAATTTACTCATGGAATTGCGTCAGCTAGATATCAATCAAGCTGGGAATTGGCCGGCAGCATTTAAGATTGCCGCATTGGTAATATTATTTATTGCGATCATCGTGGCAGGACATTTTCTAGTTTGGCAAGATCAAATCGAAATGCTGAGAAATATACATGCTGAAGAAGAAACGCTAAAAAACGCTTATCTGGTTAAGAAAAGTAGCGCTGTCAATCTATCTGCTTTGCGTTTGCAGTTGAAAGAAATTGAGCAATCCCTTAGTGCGTTGCTCAAACAGCTTCCTGATAAATCGGAAATGGAAGCGCTATTGGTGGATATCAATCAAGCTGGCTTAGGTCGTGGCTTGCAGTTTGAATTATTTAAACCCGATGCGCAGGAAACGATTCATGCATTTTATGCCGAGTTGCCAGTGTCAATCCGGGTGACCGGCAGCTATCATGATATTGGCGCATTTGCCAGTGATGTTGCGCAATTGCCACGGATTGTCACGTTAAATGACGTTAGCATTTTACCTGCGAATGATGGGAAACTAGTATTGGATGCGGTTGCAAAAACATTTCGTTATCTGGATGAGGAAGAAATGTTAAAGCAGACAGGAAGCAAATAAATTATGATTAGAAACATATATCTGCTAGTATTATCTACAATTTGGTTGAGCATGATAACTGGGTGCAGTCAGAATGATTCCAGGGATCTGGAAGCGTTTATATATAACTCGGGGGAGGGCTTGCAAGGTAAAATTGATCCATTGCCTGAAGTTGTTCCATATAAATCTTTTACTTATCAGGCATTTGATATACCCAGTCCTTTTGTGCCGCGCAAAAATAATCAGGTACAGGTGCTTACAAGTGAAATTCAACCTGATTTGAATCGGCGTAAGGAGTTTCTGGAATCCTATCCGTTGGAGAACTTATCCATGGTTGGTTCATTACAACAGAAAGATATGATTTTTGCTGTAATAAAATCACCAGATGGAGCACTATATCGTGTCAAGGTTGGTAATTATTTAGGTTCGAATTTCGGAAAAATTAACTATATTTCGGAATCGGAAATTAAGCTATCAGAAATCGTACAAGACGGGGTGAATGAATGGATTGAAAGGACAAGTGTACTTACGCTGAAAAATTAGCAACGTAACAACCATTAAGCTAACAATAGCTATGAAAGGGTATGGCCTTAATATGGTATTTGCTGCAATATTAATTTGTTTCTCAGTGGTAATTTTTTCTCCGCAAACAGTAACAGCAGAGGCACTTCAAAATAGTATCCGTTCAATCGATATTTCTACCTTCCAAAATAGCGAGGTAATTGCAAAGATTACTCTCGATTATCCGCTCCAAGCACTCCCGACAGGAGTAGCTCTGGACAATCCAAATCGTATTTATTTTGACTTTTATCAGGTTTCCAACGGGTTGGGAAAGAATGAGCAGGAAGCTTCTGAAGGGGATTTGCGCAGCGTAAATGTCGTTCAGGTAGGTGATAGAACACGGTTGGTATTAAACTTGGCCAGGTTAATGCGGCATGAAATGATAGCGCAGGAAAATATATTGTTAATCAAGCTGTTCACTGTACCGGAGAATCGAACATCTACTACCGTTGTGCGATTTGCTGAGGAAACCTTTAACACTCATATGAATAGGCTACAAGATATCGATTTTCGCCGCGGTGCGAATGGCGAGGGTCGTATTGAAGTTGATATGACAAAAGCCGGTACAAGCGTTGATGTGCAGCAACAAGGTGACGATATTTTTGTTGAATTTGTCGATACATTACTGCCTGGTAGTCTTAGAAAACGCCTCGATGTGATGGATTTTGCTACGCCTGTGCAAATCATTGAAACATCCAAGAAGGGAAATAATGTTCGCATGCATGTTAAGTCCGGCGGACGTTGGGAGCATTCGGCACGTCAGTCAGGGACAAGATTTATCCTTGAAATACGGGCGCTGACCGAAGATGAAGAGGAGCAAGCGAAAAAAAGACGTGCTAATGGAGGATATACCGGTGAAAGATTATCGCTTAATTTCCAAGATGTAGAGGTTAGGGCGGTGTTGCAAGTGATTGCTGATTTTACTAATTTGAATATTATCGCCAGTGATTCGGTGGGAGGTAATCTTACTTTAAGATTAAAGGACGTACCTTGGGATCAGGCACTTGATATTGTGTTGCAGGCGCATGGGCTGGATAAACGCAAGGTAGGAAACGTCATTTTTGTGGCACCGCGAAAAGAGATGGCAGACAGAGAATTGCTCGATGTGGAAGCACAAATGCAAATAGCCGATATGGAGCCGCTACGTTCGGAAACTTATCATCTGAATCATCGGAGGGTTAATTCAATTTCGTTTGAAGGGATGCTGAGCAGGCGAGGTACGATCAATATCGATGAGATTAGCAATACAGTGACGGTCACCGATATTCCTGTCCGAATAGATGAAGTTAGAAAGCGCATACAGAAGCTGGATGTGTTTGAAAGACAAGTCATGATCGAGGCGCGCATTGTCGAAGCGACAGATAATTTTAGCCGCAATCTGGGCGCGCGTTTTGGTATACAGAATGCGAGTGGTCTGGGTGATCAAACCTTGGGGGTTTCGGGTAATTTAACCGGTTCAAGCGCTCTTGCTGCCGGAGGTGGGGTAAGTGGGGCCAATAACCTGAATGTAAATTTACCTGCGGCGGCGGCTACTGGCTTGTTGGGTGGTCCGGCTGCACTGGGTTTGAGTTTAATGAAAATTAATAATAACCGATTAATTAATCTTGAGCTGTCGGCATTGGAAACAGACCAGAAAGGAAGGGTGATAGCCAGTCCACGAGTAGTCACAGCGCATGGCGTCGAAGCGATTATTGAGCAAGGTGATCGAATTCCCTTCCAACAAGCTACCAGCAGTGGAGCCACGAGTATTCGCTTTATGGATGCGACGCTGCGATTAAGGGTAAAACCATTGATTACCTATAATGGTCAGATTGATATGGAGTTGAATGTCAATCAGGACAGAATTGGTGCGATTATTAATCAATTTCTACCGCCGGCAATTAATACCAAACAAGTGACCACTAAGGTATTGGTGGAAAATGGCGGAACCGTGGTAATTGGCGGTATTTTTGATCGAACTGAGAATCGGGTGGTCAATAAAGTACCGATGCTGGGAGATATTCCGGTGCTTGGTCACGTTTTTCGCAATACAACCAGGGTCGACAATAAACGCGAGTTGTTGATTTTTGTGACGCCACGCATTTTAAATGATAGCTTGAATCTGCAATAGAACTGCCTAGATTCCCATGGAAAAACCGGATTGTCGCCATGCTTCATAAGCAATGATGGCGACAGTATTGGATAAATTAAGACTGCGGCTATTAGCTACCATCGGTACCCGAATGCGGTGCTGCTCCGGGAAGGTATCCATAATATGAGAGGGCAATCCCCGGCTTTCCGTGCCAAACAGAAAGGCATCCCCCGCTGCGTAGCTTACTTTGTCATAACCCTGTTTTCCTCGTGTGGTGATGGCAAACATTCGATGATCTCGTAGGTTGTGGCAACAATCTGCCCAGCTGTCGTGTACTATAATTTGAGCAAATTCGTGATAATCCAGACCTGCGCGTAATAATTGCTTATCTTGGAGTGGAAATCCTAAAGGTTTGACAAGGTGCAATTGCATACCGGTATTGGCACAGAGACGGATAATGTTGCCTGTATTGGGTGGAATTTCGGGTTGGTAAAGGATAATATTATACATAGGGATGTGATTATTGGCCTGTTAGGATAAATACGGCCCTATTTGATTTTTTTCGGACAAAGCCCGGGCTATTATCCAGTTGCTGATCTCAATTACACCATGTTTACGTAGTGTTTTTGCCACTTCATTTAATGTGGCGCCCGTTGTCATGACATCATCAACCAGCGCAACATGCTTGCCGGAAAGATCTATTGTACAATCAAAAGCGCTGCGAATATTTTTCTGCCTATCTTTCCACGGTAATCCGGTTTGCGGAAGTGTATGCTTGATGCGGGTACAGCTATCGGGTAATACGGTAATGCCAAGCGACTCCGAAACATAACGACTGATTTCCATCGCCTGATTAAATCCGCGTTCACGTAACCGGATGGGATGCAAAGGCATCGGGATAATGACATCCGGCAATCTATCGGTGGCCTTTAATTTTTCAATGAGCAGGTTTGCCAGAGTCGACGCCAAGAAAAGATTGGCGCGATATTTGAATGCATGAATCAGCGCATCGATAGGAAATGTGTAACGTAGTGCAGCGATGGTGCGAGTGAATGCAGGGGGGGTATTCAGACAAGCACCACATATTTCCGAGGTTGGGACTGGCCACAGGCAAATAGGACAATGATTTTCTGGCAGTTGCGGTAAGTCGAGCAGGCAGGATTCGCAGAAATCCTGATTTGCCGATGCACCACATAGTACACAGTTTATTTGGGTCATGATGAGAATAGTGTCGATCTGTTATGAATAAAGCGTAACGGAAAAATTGACAGGGCCACTTGAATCCTTGATCATCCAAAGTATCGATGGTAGAAGATAGTGTTCACTAAAAATAAGGTAGATTAATCGGCATGAATTTGAATTCACTTATCACAAATAGCGAAACGAAAGGCAATCCAGGAAAAATTACCGAGGAATCGCAGAGCTCCAAGTTTTGGAGCGTGACCGAGGTTGAGTCGTTGTTGAATGCGTCTTTTAACGATTTGATTTTTCGTGCGCAGACGGTACATCGTCAGCACCATGATCCGAATGGGGTGCAATTATCCACGCTGATATCCGTGAAGACGGGTGGTTGTCCGGAAGATTGCGGCTATTGCCCGCAAGCGGCACGCTATCATACCGGTGTTGAAAATCAGGATATGCTGTCGCTGGATGAAGTGGTATCTGCTGCGACAGCAGCAAAAGATAAGGGCGCATCGCGGTTTTGTATGGGTGCCGCCTGGCGCGGTCCGAAGCAGCGCGATATCGAAAAGATGACTGAAATGGTACGTGCGGTCAAGTCGCTGGGTCTGGAAACCTGTGCCACACTCGGTTTATTAAAGCCCGGACAAGCTCGGCAACTGGGAGAAGCAGGGTTGGATTATTATAATCACAACCTTGACACAGCGCCTGAGTATTACGAGGAAATCGTTACCACGCGGCAGTATCAGGATCGTCTGGATACATTGCAACAAGTGCGCGAGGCCGGGATCAATGTATGTTGCGGCGGTATCGTCGGCATGGGGGAAACGCGCCGTTCACGCGCCGGATTAATCGCACAGTTGGCGAACATGAATCCTTATCCCGAATCGGTTCCGATCAACCATCTGGTGCAAGTTGAAGGCACACCCCTGTATGGTACCGCAGCGTTGGATCCTTTTGAATTCGTTCGTACTATCGCTGCCGCACGGATCACTATGCCAAAAGCAATGGTGCGGTTATCCGCAGGACGGCAGGAAATGTCTGAAGCGATTCAGTCATTATGTTTCCTGGCGGGAGCAAATTCCATTTTCTATGGCGATAAGTTGTTGACGACGGGAAATCCCGAAACTGACCGCGATCGAGCGCTGATGGAAAAATTGGGACTTCACGCACTGTCATAGATGTTTTCCGACCTGTCCGAGCAATTACGCCAGCGTGAACAGCAAGGCTTGCTGCGGCAGAGAAAAATTCTCGAAAGCCCGCAATCAACCCATGTCACTATGGATGGGCGTGATTATCTGGCTTTCTGCAGCAACGACTACCTGGGGTTGGCCAATCACCTGGATTTGATTGAATCAGCCAGTAAAGGCGCACGGCGTTATGGTGTTGGCGCAAGCGCATCTCATTTGATCAACGGCCATTCTTCCGCGCATCATGTTCTAGAAGAAGCATTGGCGGAATTTACCGGATTTCCGCAGGCATTGCTGTTCTCTACCGGTTACATGGCCAATATCGGGGTTGTCACAGCATTAGTCGGCCGCGAGGATGCTATTTTCGCCGATAAATTGAACCATGCGTCGCTGAATGACGCGGCTTTGCTATCACGCGCTGAGTTTATCCGCTATCCGCATGGCGATCTTGCGCGACTGGAACAGCAATTGTCTTCGAGCAACGCGCGACGCAAATTGGTGATCTCAGACGCAGTATTCAGCATGGAAGGTGATATCGCACCCATTTCTGAGCTGGTAGCAGTATGCGAAAAACATCAGGCGGTATTATTGTTGGACGATGCGCACGGCTTTGGTGTGTTGGGCAGGCAGGGGCGCGGCAGCTTGTTTTTGCCGGATTGTACCTCTATCCATTCGCCAAACATCATTTATATGGCGACATTGGGAAAGGCTGCGGGCGTATTCGGAGCCTTTGTCGCAGCGCAAGCGGAAGTTATCGAAACGTTGATTCAATCCGCACGCAGTTATATTTACACTACGGCAACCCCGCCCTTGTTAGCTCAGGCGCTAATGACCAGCCTGAAATTAATTCAACAGGATGAATGGCGGCGGAATGCGTTAACGCAAAATATCGCAAGATTGAGAGAAGCATTGCAATCATTGCCTTGGAAATTATTGCCTTCCAGTACCCCGATTCAGCCTTTGCTGATAGGGGAAAGTACTGTGGCAGTGTGCATCAGCCAGCGTTTGCGCGAACGCGGGATTCTGGTGCCAGCCATTCGCCCGCCGACGGTTCCGCCGAATACGGCGCGATTGCGTATTTCATTGTCCGCGGCGCATCAACCGCACGATGTCCTGTGCTTGGCGGAAGCATTGCACGAAATCGCATTGCAGGCATGACGCAGTTGCACATTGAGTCCTTGGGGCATGGCCCCGATCTGGTGTTATTGCACGGCTGGGCGATGCACAGCGGGATCTGGAGCGGGGTTCAGGATCAGCTGGCGCGACAGTTCCGCTTGCATCTGGTGGATTTGCCGGGGCATGGGCTGAGTCCTATGTCCGAGCCGGGCACATTGGAACATTGGGTCGGAATTATTACGGAAATTTTGCCCGAGCGTTGCATGCTAGGCGGTTGGTCATTGGGTGGGCAGATCGCGATGGAATTGGCGTTGCGTGAACCGCAACGGGTGCAGAAACTGATTCTGATTTCCACCACACCGTGTTTTGCTAAAAACGAGGATTGGGAATCAGGCATGGAGCGCAAATTGCTGCAGCTTTTCCTGGAGAATCTGAAACTTAATTATGCGACGACCATTAATCGGTTTTTGACCCTGCAAATGAGTGGTGATTGCAGTGCGAGCAAGATTCTGTCGCAATTACGCAAGCATTTCTTTCAACGTGACGAGCCAAATCCAGCCGCATTGGAAAAAGGATTGAATATCTTGCAGCAAAGCGATTTGCGTGATCGGATCGCCGCAATCCAACAACCGGTTTTATTATTGCATGGCGAGAATGACGTGATAACCCATCCCGCCGCTGCCGATTGGATGCACCGACAATTGCCGCAATCCCGACGGGTGATGTTTGCGCACTGCGGGCACGCGCCGTTTTTATCTTATCCTGAACAATTTGTGACTTGCCTCAATGAATTCCGAATACACGCTTGATAAAAAACAATTGCGCACTGCATTCGGGCGTGCCGCCCATAGTTACGATCAGGCAGCAGTGCTGCAACGTGAGATCAGCCACCGCATGCTGTCGCGCCTGGAATACATCAAATACCGGCCCGATATTATTCTTGACGCAGGTAGCGGCACCGGCTACGGCAGCCAGCAACTGGCCAAACGTTATCCTAAAAGTCAATTGATTGCACTCGATATTGCCTGGACGATGCTGTCTCATGCGCGCCCCAATACGGCTTGGTGGCAACGCATACTGCCGTTGCAGCAGCAACGCGCGGATTATGTGTGCGCCGATATTGAGCAGCTGCCGATTAAGAATGAGAGTGTCGGCCTAGTGTGGTCGAATCTTGCATTTCAGTGGTGTAACGATCTGGAACACACGTTCGCCGAGATGCATCGCATTCTGCGCACGGATGGCCTGCTGATGTTCAGCACCTTCGGTCCGGATACGCTGAAAGAGTTGCGCCATGCGTTTGCACGTATCGATGGCTATCAGCACGTCAATCGGTTTGCCGACATGCATGACATCGGCGATATGCTGGTCAACAACCGCTTCTCCACGCCGGTGATGGACATGGAATACATTACCCTGACGTATGACGACGCGGTCAGCGTGATGCGTGACCTCAAAGCCATTGGCGCACATAACGTGTTGCAGGGCAGGCAGCAGGGATTGATGGGAAAAAACAAATGGCAACAAGCCATCAGCGAATACGAAAAACTGCGTCGTGATGGCAAGCTCCCCGCCACTTTTGAAGTGGTGTACGGCCATGCCTGGAAACCATTCGACCCACGCTCGATTCTGACGCCGGAAACGCGCCGGCAATTGGGTCTGCCGCCTTGAAATGAGTCAAGGCTACTTTGTGACCGGCACCGACACCGGTATCGGAAAAACCACCGTCAGTTGTGCGCTGCTGCACGCATTTGCCGCACAAGGCAAAAAAGTCGTCGGCATGAAACCGATTGCCGCAGGCAGTGAGAATGGAAAATGGCTGGATGTCGAACATTTACTCGCTGCCAGTAACATAAGCGTTACACGTCAGCAAATCAATCCGTATGCATTCGATCCACCCATTTCTCCGCATCTCGCTGCGCAACAGGCGGATATGGAAATTGATCTGACGGTTATCCATCACGCTTACCAGGAACTGAGCAGCAAAGCGGATATTGTCGTCGTCGAAGGTGCGGGCGGGTTTCTGGTGCCAGTCAATCAACAGCAGACCGGCGCGGATTTAGCGAAGCTGTTGAATCTGTCGGTGATCCTTGTGGTCGGCATGCGTTTGGGTTGTTTGAGCCATGCGCTGTTGACAGCGCAGGCTATGCGGGCTGCCGGTTTGACCTTGGCGGGGTGGGTGGCGAATTGTATCGATCCTCAGATGCTGGTTTTGAAAAAAAATATTGCGACATTGGAACAGCGGTTGGATTGTTCGTTGATGGGTGTATTGCCATTTGACAAAAGAATAGATGCTCAAGAAAGTGTTAAATACTTGGATGTTACAAAATTGAATTGTTATTCGATAGGATAGTGATGTGTGAATTGGATAATTTACGGCAAGAGCGAGTGTTGTCCAATGTCGAAATAGAACGACAAATTCGCATATGATATTCATAGATTAAGTTTCTAAAATTTTTTAGTATGAATCGAAAAACCTAATATTATTTAGCTGATTATTCTGATGTCTCTACTTTCTGAATCACTGGTTGAGGAGTGGCTCAATCGAGCCGGATATTTCACGATTCGTGGTGTACGTTATGGGGTAAATGAAATAGATTTGCTTGCTGTGCGCCATACGGCACAAGGTATTGAAGCAAGGCATATTGAGGTCCAGATAAGCATCAATCCAATATCTTATATTTCACCACTTACCAAAGAACAATCTAAAACTCTTGGCAAGAACAGAACATCCTCTTGGACTAGGCCTTCTAATATTCTTGAAGAGTCGATATCAGCTTGGTTGGATAAGAAATTTTACTCACGCAGCAAGGAAGCCGCACGGGAAAAAGCATGGCCCGGTCTTAAGTGGTCGCTGGAGTTTGTACATGGTGAAGTTAGACATCAGGCTGAGCTTGAGGCTATTCGCGCGAATGGAATAAATACTATTTCATTTTTTACAATACTTTCTTCTCTCTGCCATGATCCGGCCTTTGCGTACAAAGGAGGTGCAGGTACAGACATTGCTGAAATGTTATCCTATTATGTCTGGCATAAAGAGAGTTGTGGTTCCGATTGAAAGAGTACTCAGTATGCTATATAACATTTCGATTAATAATCTTATCAATGTCTGATTATAAACCCAATGCCCCAAAACAACCTGCAAAATTGGTCACAACAAATCACCGAATCCAGCAATTCATTGGATCTCGAACCCGGCGTGTTCACTTGGAATGATCCGCGTAAAATCGCGTTGTCTTTGAAACATTCCGCTGACAGCAGTCAGCGGCGTAAGGTTGGATCATTTGCATCGGCGATGGCGATGCTTAATTTCTATATCAATCGGGCGGGAAAGCATTTGTCCGTACAGCAAAGGGAAGTTTTGGAGAAGACTAAGCATGAGTTGCGGGAATTGTATGGAAAATTACCCGTCAAGATGTGATGTTTTTTTATAATCTGTTTCTTCGTAATATATTATTAGCTTCATGAGTTATATCGATTTAAGCGACCATCAGTTCACTCCAAACGGTTATTGGAATCGATCGTTGGAAAACTCGAATCCACCGATAGCCCGGGAGCTTGCGCTGTTCGATCAGAACGGCTATGACCTGACCGATTTGGAACAACGCTATGCTGAGGTCAATTGCGCGCTTGCGAAAGCACACCGCGAGCATCGGCGTGCTTTAAAGTCACCTTGGTTCACGCAACCGGAACGGGTGGAAGGTGCCGTGTTGAATCACAGCTTGTTGTTTGAACGCAAAGGGTACAGCGGTGAAGCCTTGGAACAATTGAAGCAATGGGCGCAAGCGAACCCGCTGGTGTATAAAATTATCCGGATGCGCCCCAAGTGGGGGTTGGACTTCAGCATGGACTACGTGGATCGCGCTGGCAATGTATTTGAAGTGTTGCACTGGGAATATGATGGTTTTGACTTTGAGGAAGTGGAAACACGCAAACAGCAGTTGGAGCCCAAGCTTGCCGCTATCGATTGGGACGATGCTGCTGCCAGTATTCTGAAATTGAAAGATCAATGGCATCATCTGGATTTTTTTGCGCAAAGCGATTGGAGGTGCAATTACTTTGGTATTGCCAAAGAGCGCTTCAAGATGGTGATTTGGGAGTAAAAGAGCCCTTGATCAATGAATTCTCGGGCACTTCGGATTCAATCGTGTCAGCGATTACTTTTCAAGATGATTTGCGTAGGTAATTAATCAGCATTTCCTTAAGCCACCATATCGACCTTGCCTGTTTTCAGGTTGTAAACACCACCGACTACAAGAAGCTTTTTCTCCGCTACCAATCGACTGAGAATGGGGGTTTGCTTTTTCAATTCCTTCACATTTTGTATGACGTTCATTCTGACGACATCATCGATGCGGTTTTTCGATTGCTTGTCAATCGCTCTTACCGCCGGTGCTAAGGCACTGGCGATCGATTGAATATGCCCTGGAAATTGCGTGCTGTTATCTGAGGCGTCAATTGCAGCTTTGATCGCACCGCAGCTTTCATGACCCAATACCATGATCAGTGGAGTATGCAAAACAGCCGCTGCATATTCGAGTGTAGCAACAAAATCTGTTGTTAAATAATTTCCGGCAACCCGGGCGACAAACAAATCCCCCCGTTGCTCGTCAAAGCAGAATTCAGGGCTCACTCTTGAATCAGCGCAGCTTAATATACTGGCATAAGGATTCTGTCCTTTGACCAAAGCTGCGCGCTCATCTTTAAAATTCAATGGTGTGGAGAGGCCGGCAACATAACGATCATTACCCGCCATCAATCTTTCCAGGGCTGCTTCCGGTGTGAGTACATTTTCCGGTTGAGGTGGCGTCTTAATAACGCCTGATGTGGCTATGACCTGATGAGTTGCGGTGATTCCCAGTCCCAGCGCGGATGCCATGGTGAGCTTTAGAAATGAACGCCGTTGCTGATTTTGCTGCGGATTACTGTTTTCCGATGGGTTGGATAGTTTGCACACTTTTTGTTCTTTTCCTTAAAATAATAAATGTATGGATTGCTTCTATTGTATAAGAACATACAACGCTTGCGAATAAATGAAGCGAGAATAAGCATGCGGTGCTTTGAGAGAAATGTGTTTCCGTTTTTCTTCAGCATTGTGTCATGGGGGATACAGCCTTATTATCCCTCTTTAAATCCGGAAAGAAATTATGCGCTTGACTGTCGTCACATACGGAACCGAAGGGGATTCTCGCTCACTGGTCGGATTATGTCGTGGTTTGCTGGATGCAGGCCATGAAGTTCAGTTTTTGGCTGACCGATCCGCATTGGCGGCTGCGCAAGCGCAGGGAATTTCCTTCCATGCGTTGAGTGGCGATATGAAGGCAACGGTCGATCCCGAGGGAGCATTGTCGAAACTGATGCAGAAGGGCGGCGACGTTACGCAATTGGCCAAGGCAGTTGCACGTATTGCGGATGAGAATACGGTTGAATGGATGCGGGAAATTATCGCTCAAGCCCAATCTTCGGATGCGATCCTGTTTTCAGGCATTGCGAGTTATGTCGGGTTATCGGTAGCGGAATATTTGCATATCCCTGCTATTGGACTGGGTCTCTGGCCGATGTCACCGACCCGCGCATTTCCATCTCCGTTGCTGCCACCCTGGCAGATGCCTGGTTGGTTGAATCTGTTGAGTCATCATGCGATTAATGCGCTCATGTGGTGGTCATTCCGCAAACGAATAAATGAGGCGCGACGCGAGGTGTGCGGACAAATGCCGCGTCAGCAGATGTGGCGTGATTATCTGGTACTTTATGGCGTTTCTCGCTACCTTATACAGCAGCCAGTCGACTGGCCCGAGATGTGGAAAATATGCGGTGCATGGTTTGTCGATTCCGGAGCCTGGGAACCGCCAGCAGCTTTGGCTGAGTTTTTGAATGCCGGCGAGGCGCCTATTTATGTCGGCTTCGGCAGCATGGGTGGATTCGATCGGGAAAAACTTCTCACTGCGATTGTGCAAGCGATAGACGGAAGACGTGCATTGTTTTATCCGGGATGGAGCGGTATTAATCCTGTAGAGCTGCCGGGAAATTTTCATGTGGTTGGTGATACGCCGCATCATTGGCTGTTTCCTAGAGCCTCGATGGTGATTCATCATGGCGGTGCGGGTACATCGCATACCGCATCCCGTGCCGGAGTACCGTCAGTCGTTATCCCATTTACCGGAGATCAATTCTTTTGGGCTGATAAATTGGCTTCAGCCGGGATTGCACCAAAGTACGCGCACCATACCCAGATTAATGCGCAGAAACTTTCCAGTATGATCGACTTTGCGGCCAAACCCGACGTAGCCGGGCGCGCGAAAGTGCTGGGGACAGCGATGGCGCAGGAAGAGGGTGTTGCATGCGCAGTACGGTACATTGAAAGACACATGACCAAAGGGGTTTGATTTCCACGGGCTTCGCAATAGATCATGATTTACAGGAGAAAATAATGATGCGTAAAAAGATTCTTGTTGTTCTTACCAGCGTTGAGAAATATCCCAATTTGAAACGGGCTACGGGTTTGTGGCTTGCTGAGGCTGTTCATTTTGTCAAAAAAGTAGAAGAAGCGGGTTATGAAGTGGATTATGTCAGCCCGGCAGGGGGGTATACGCCGATTGATCCGCATAGCCTTGCGATGGCGGATGATACGGATTGGGATTGGTATCACGATAAAGCGTTCATGAACCGCCTCGGTGCAACACTGAAACCAATCGACATCAACCCGAATGATTATATTGCAATTTATTTTTCCGGGGGGCATGGTGTTATCTGGGATTTTCCGGACAATGAAGCATTGCAATCGATCAGTCGCAAAATTTATGAGAATGGGGGTTATGTGTCATCGGTTTGCCATGGTGCAGCGGGTTTGTTGAATATCAAACTTTCTGATGGCAGCTTGCTCGTGAAAGGGAAGAAAGTCACCGGTTTTTCAAACGAAGAGGAAAAGCTTGCCGAACTGGATCAATATGTGCCCTTTCTGACCGAAACGGAATTGATCAAGCGCGGCGCGGTTTATCAGAAAGCGACTGAGCCCTGGGCGGTGTTTGCGGTGCAGGATGAAAGACTGATTAGCGGGCAGAATCCGGCTTCTGGTGCTGCTGTAGCCGAGTTGTTGATAAAGACTTTGGAGTGAAGAGATGATTGATAGGACATTTTGTTTTTCCAATCAGATCATCTTGCAGCCTACCCACGAGCTTTTGATGTTCGGCAAAAAGTATTAAACAATCATGTATTACAAACCGGTTTTTAGCATCATCGCCATTGCGCTCACATTGATAGCTTTTATTCCCTATATCCGTGCGATTCTGAATGATACGGTCAAGCCGCATGTGTTTTCCTGGATTATTTGGGGTGCAACGACGTTGCTGATTTTTCTGGCGCAGCTTGAGGATAAGGGTGGCGCAGGCACATGGCCGATTGGTGTTTCAGCGGGTATTACAATATTCATTGCTTATCTGGCTTATTTGAAACGTGCAGACGTAAGCATTACCCGAACGGATTGGTTATTTTTTATTTCAGCGCTGTCTGCGTTGCCATTGTGGTATTTGACATCCGATCCGTTATGGGCGGTCGTGTTGCTGACAGCGATCGATGTCGTCGGATTCGGGCCTACCGTCAGAAAAGTCTATCATTTTCCTTATTCGGAATCATTGCTGTTTTTTGCCCTATTCACGGTGCGTAATACACTGGTGATGCTGGCACTGGAAAATCTTTCGGTTACAACGCTATTATTCCCTGCCGTCATGGCGGCGGTGTGTGTTTTTTTGATCGCTTTAATTTCGTATCGCAGGCGGGTTCTTGCAACGCTCAAAATAGAATCGGTTTGATACGGAAGCGATTCAAGATACTCTATTGCCGTGCTATGATGGAATGCAAGCCCGTTGAGGGGAAACGGTTTCCGTTATCCAATTCCGCTTATCTGCAGGGAGGTGATCATGGCTGATATTTTCTTTGACGTAAACAGCAATATCCGTGCGGTGGGTTCTATCCGCCGCGGCGTCGATGGCAATCCGCAATCCCTCGATGCATCCATTGCGGATGGCGATACCATTGGTTTTCATTGTGCCGGTAGTGGATCGTTGCGTTTTTTAGGTGTGGATACGCCGGAAAAGAATTTTCAACTTCCAGGCTCATCCGCACATCGTCGTCTTGATTCGGAGGAATGGGAAAATTATTTGACGGATCCTTTCCTACCTCACTTGGGCCCTTATAATCTTGATGCTGATCTTATCGCTTACTTGCGTCCCCGCCTCGGCCCAGGTGCAGGCATCAATCATCGTTTTCATGGGAACAACGCCGAACAGACATTGATTGCGCACGTGCAAGCCGATATGGATGCATTGGGGCAAGATCCGAATACGTTTGGATATTTTCTGTCTTTCTCCTTCGAAGTATTTGATTCTTACGGGCGTTTCCTGGCGTTTATCAATCGTAACCAGCCTGATGCTCATATTCCTGGTCCGCGGCCGTTTTCTTACAACGAACGGCAACTGGAAAGGGGTATGGCTTTACCGTATTTTATCTGGCCGAATATTGCGCCATTCCGCAAAGGATCCTTGTTGGAGGCTGTTTTTGCGCCGGGTACGGCAAGACGGACTGCGGAGGCGAGTGCGGATTTAAGTCGTGCTCGCAATTTTGTGCGTCAAGCACGCGCAAACGGAATAGGTGTGTTCAATCCAGCCGATCCATTACGACTCGAGGCATTTGAGGTGCGCTATCTGGGACGGCGCGAATTGCCCAGTCGCGCAGTGATTGATTTGAGTCGCGATGATGATGTCATTCTACAAGCGCAGCATTACTTTCGCATTCCTAATGCAGAAGACCGGTTGTTTATTCCGCCTGCATTCATTCCACTGTTCGTCATGCGTGGGTGGCGGCTTGAAGGCTGGTTTTGAGAAATGTTTTAATTAAATCAAAGGAGACTGAATAATGGCTTACAAGGAGTACAAAGTATTACACGTGACGGAAGGTGGGGTGGGAACCATTTTCCTGGGTGCATCCGGAATTCCGATCAAGCGACTGGAAACAACGCTGAATAAAGAGGCCGCCGATGGTTGGACGCTGGTGTTCCAGTTTGTCGAGCAGAAACGGTTTTTGCTGTTCTGGAAGCGTGAGGCGGTGATCATCACCCTGGCACGCTAGTGTATGAGATCGAAAGAAGCGGTTCAGGAAGAGGAGGAGCGTCTGCGTCATCTGGTGCGTGAATTGCCGGATGATAAACGGCTGCAATTTTTCCAGCAAGCCGAGAAGAATCTGAAAGACCCGGATACCTATGCGGCGCTCAATTTTTTATTCATTGCCGGATTGCATCATTTTTATCTGGGCAAATGGTTGCGGGGTTTGGTCAATTTGAGTATTTTTTTGCTGGGAGTCATTTTGCTGTTTACGCCTGCAGTTATTCTGGGTGTGTTTTTGTTGCTTGCTGTTACGATCATCGAACTCAGGGCCTTGTTCAATTCACAGATTGTAGTCCAGGAATACAATAACAGCGTGATGGAAAGAATTTACCGTGTGCTTATAAGATCCGATTAATTGTCGCCAATCAGAGATCTGTATGCCGCACTAGAATACAAGCTAATTCATGGTTGCGGGGGGGCGCTCAGACCATCCCCTTACTTGTGATTCGATGTCGGATAATTCATTCAGACTCAGGAAATCCAGTTCAGATAATAAGGAAGGAATGGATGCTGTTTCGCCTTTTTCTTTGGCTTCTATCAATTTCAATGCTTGACCCAAGCGTCCTTGGCGGTTTAATAAGGCTTGATTCATGTCGTCAGAAATTCCTAATTTATTGACGATTTGCTGCATGTCAATACCTAATAATTGATCCAGAAGAGACAAAATACCTACCATATAAGCACGTTCGTGATGATTTTTATCATGAGGGCGTTCGGCTTTTGCAATCAATTCCATCAATTTCCCGCGGGTTACAGCAGTTTGTGTGATTTCATCGGACAGGCTATCCGCCGATTGGCTGGAGGTATACAGTAACAGTTGTATCCATTTCTGTAACTGCTTGCGTCCCATTAACTGCACAGCTTGTTTTATGGAATTAATTTTTAAGGGTAGGCCGTCGCTACCGGTGTTCACCATACGCAACAGGTTATAACTCAAACCCGGTTGATGCTTGAATGCCTTCTCAATTTCGTCGATATCGCTTTCTTGATCATGTTCCTGCATTACCAAAGCTAATAACTTTAATAAGGGTATCTTGCCGGGATCAGCCCGTTTGACTGACATGACTTCGGGTTTTGCAAAATAATATCCTTGAAACATTTGGAAACCTAATTGCCTGCAATGCGCCTCCTGTTTCCGGTTTTCAACTTTTAGCGCCAGCAGCAATACTGGCCAATGATTGAGCTGATTGACCAGTTCGGTGAGCTGGTTTCCGGTCAATGCCAGAACATCGATTTTGACGACACTGACCAAGGGTAACAGCAGCTCCACCTGGCTGGTGATCGCTACGATATTGTCGAGCGCAAACTGGTACCCTTTTTGTTTCAGTTCCTTACAACGTTGTAAGAATTCGAGTGTAATGGCTGCAGATTCCTTCACTTCCAGCACAATGTGCTTGCTGGGCAGTAAGCTGATAATGTCGCTTAGGATGAGATCAGGATCCGCGTTGATAAAGCCACGCTGATGACCAAGCACGTTATGAATTCCGAACTTGCCATAAGCATTGACGATAACGTTTGCCGATGCCGACAGATCATTCGTGATATGAGCGGTTTCTTCAGCTTCTTCGTGTCTGAACAGCAGCTCAAATGCCACCAGATTGTGATTACGATCTAGAATAGGTTGACGGCCAAGGCAGATGCTTTCCATAAATTCCTCCGGAATAATCGATTGCGTTCTGGTATTTGATGCTATTGCTAAGATTTTAGAGAAACTCGCACAGTACGTGCAGATGCGAATCATTTTCCAAGCAGAGGAGAATATCGCAAAGCCGATGGTTGCTTTGTGATAATAAAACGGGTTTTTGCTGGCTAAATAGCAAATTTGATCATGTGCTTATTTTTTTATTACTTTTTTCAATGAAGACTATTTTTTGGTATTTGCAAGAATATGTAAAGACTGTAGATAAGGGGTTGTTATTTTTTTGCAGTGTATGGATTAGTCTCATGATGGCTCTGAATTATCAGTGGGATATTGAGCGCGTCATGATCGTTGGTATGAGTTCCCGATATTATCAATTTATTGCACTTTTTACGGTCTACTGCTGCGCTTTTGTCGTTCCCTATTTATTTGCCATCCAATTCAGGAGGCATGTGATCACCCCTGCGCCTGCTTTTTGGTTGCTGCTGCTATTTGCGCCAGCCTTGTTTGCGCTCAAAGTGAGCATTGCCAATCCGCTGGAAAATATGCTGCAAGGCGTCTGGGGTGATTATTTGACGGCAGTGACTACATTGCCATTCAAATTTCTGGTCGTACTGATTCCATTGGCAGTTTTATACCAAATGCTTCCCATACAACCCAGTTTCTGGGGTGCAACAGTAAAAGATATTCGGTGGGGACCTTATTGCTTGATGCTGTTGCTGATGATGCCGCTGATCATTTTTGCCAGTATGCAACCGGATTTTTTGAATGCTTACCCCCGATTAAAGCATGTTGCTTTTATTGCATCCCATACGGAGGATGTGCTGATGTATCAACTGTTGTACGAAATCAGCTACGGGATCGATTTTGTGACCATTGAACTATTCTTCCGCGGTTTTCTGCTATTCGCTTTTGTACGCTACGCCGGAGCAGCGGCAATTCTACCGATGGCTACGTTCTATTGCAGTATTCACTTCGGTAAACCGCTGCTGGAGTGTATTTCTTCCTTTCTGGGTGGATGGATATTGGGCGTTATTGCCTATAGAACCCGATCCATCGTAGGAGGATTGGCAGTACATCTGGGAATTGCCTGGATGATGGAAGTCGGAGGGTATATGGGAAATCTCTGGTTGGGTCGGAATATTCCATAAATACTCGGAAATGAAGAGAGTATTTATGGAATGAAGAAAGGGTTAAGGAAATTCCGGAAGCAGTACTCAGACTTCTGGGGCAGCGACTTACAAAGGATGTCAGTGCTCCATGAGCGCAGGGTGTAAAGAATATCGTTTCCCGGCTAATTTATCAGCCCGTCAAATTTGTAATTCTCTAATATTAACTGTTGCGGTTAGCGATTGAATTCACCATACTATGAATGCACCCAACGATGTTTGGTGTTGTTCTTCGTAGCACAAGGATTCTTGTTTTAAACTTGAACACCATCTTGAGTTTTTAAATTAGAAGTATCACTAATGAAAGGTGGCGACTTTATTAGGAGAATATGACATGAAGAACTTATATTTCAAGTTGTTTTTGCTGACGGCTTTGTGTGTTGGAGTAAGTGCCGCATATGCCGCAAATGAGTTGAAATTCAGGGCGGACTTAAGCGGTGCACAAGAGGTTACCACGCCTGCAGGCGGGGTTGCTACTGATACTGCCGGCACAATTGAAGTGGAATTTGATGCGGCGTTAACCAGAACCCAGTTTCGTCTCACTGTACGCAGCGGTAGCGGGATCATACAGGCGCATTTTCACTGTGCCTCTGCAGGCGTGAACGGACCGATCGTGGCCTTTCTCTTCGGCCCCGTAGATCCGCCAGTGGATGTGGGTGAAGGATCCGTTGAAGTAACCTTGGATAACAGCGACATCTTGCCGCCTGCAACGCCTGAGAATATTGAGGCATGTGGCGTGCCGCTCAATAACATTGCTTCCCTGGCTTTCGCAATGCGTGCTGGAAAAATCTACGCGAATGTGCATAGCACGACTTTCCCGGCAGGTGTAATTCGGGGGCAGCTACTGGAAGATAAGTCTGATGACTCAGACTCGATTCAGTAGCAAGGTGGAGTAAATCTACTATCATGATCTGATGACGGATGGAATGATGGAAAGCGTTGATGTCTTTAATCAGGTCTGAGATCGATGTGCCGAGCGTTCCTCGTCCGGCACATCGTATTGCTTAAAACACACTCATTAATATGAGTAACCCGATGCAAACCTTAATATCATGTGACATTTTCATTTTATTCTTTTTGTGTAATTTTCTCAGTCGGGGTCAAAGCAATAAAGAGGATACGCAATATTAAGCCCTGACCCCGTATACTGATTTACGTGATCAAGGGGGATTGTAATGCGTGAAAGAAAGGAAAAAATCACGGTCTATTATGATGGCGCATGTCCCAGTTGTATCAAGGATCGCGAGAACTATGAGAAGCTAGCTGGAAAAAGTGGGGAAGGTGTATGTTGGTTCGATATCACCGGTCAAGACAACCATTTGCGTGATATCGGAATCGATCCTCGTTTGGCCCTGACTCAGTTGCATGTCCGTGATGAACATCAACAAATAGTTTCGGAACTGGATGCTTATATTGTGTTGATGTCCCGTGTATTTCTGCTAAAGCCCCTGGCCTGGTTTATCGGTTTGCCAGTGATTCGTCCATTGTTGTCGTCACTTTATCATTGGATGGTCAACCGGCGTTTGGAAAAGAGTGGACGCCTGTAGATGGATGAGAAACGATATTCCAGATGAAGGCGGTGTGAAATGTATATCGGGGATAAAAACCGGTGCAAAGCAAGCGGAATAGGCCAGTCGCACTCCTGCATGGTGTTGCAAGTAACGCTACGCGTTAGTGGCATTTCGTTAAGCACATAGCCACTTGACTAACGATCGGCCGCTCCTTCGTCCGAATCTGCGCGGACACGGGGAATTCCTTTGGCGCCGCCCGGCCTGCAATCGATGATTGGAGTTAGAATATTGTCGGTATGTCTCGTCAGGATAAATATAGAAATAAGAGCTTATTTTTAAATATGCAATGCCTTGTATCGATATATTCTCAAATCACGTTAAACTAACTTGGATTAATTGCTATGAATACTCATGCAAGAAAAACGATTGGCTTTATATGTTCTATTTTAGTTCTGGGATTAACGGTATTAAATCCGGCTCCGGTGCAAAGTAATCCCATTTATTATGGCATGGTGGATAGGGATACCAGTATTTTGGTAAAAGTTGAACCAGGTAATTCTTATCACATTGATAGTGGCACACTTTCGATACCCGGGGTCGTTTTGTTTGATCAACACGCCAACAAGACGTGGTATCACAAAATTAAGTTACAGTATGATCCGGATATTGATGCGAGCTGACGCAGTTTCATTTAATGAAAATATCGTAGAGCAGGTGGATCTTGTCATGACGGGCGAGCAGCCCGTTCAGGTTTTTCTTAAATTAAGCGGATATTTCAACTATTCATGCGGAAATGTTCTCATTGTTAACCACGGACGAGCAAAATATATGGATAAACCGCAATATGTCTCGCGATTCGAAGTAACAGTGTCATCTTACAATCAATTCTCGGGAAGTGAGGTAGAAGCTCCCTGTAGACAGATGGCAAGCTATATACACTCGTCCTGCCGCTGGAAGTGTATGATTTATCGGCTGGTGCTTATGAATATGCAGTCAATGGCGCACATACAGGAACGTTTGAATTGAAGAGCAAAAATGCTGTGCCGGATGATTTGTTAAAAGTTCAAAGTGAAAATTGATTCTGTCGGTTATTTTGAATTTTTGTTTTTGCTTACAATGTAAATCCACCTTTTTTGTGTAGTGTTCGAACAAGGATAGTGTGGTCTGCGTACCGTGATCTGTCGGCTTACATTTGATTCTGGAGAGCTCTAATTCAAGATCATTCAGCGTTTTCTGCGGTTATTGTTCTATTCCTATCCTTCAATCTATATTTTATGAAATTCTAGACGCCACGAATTTTGCACGCTTCATGAGCATCATTTTAGTTTCAACGTAGCTGCAAACCATTCGGAACGATTGCCAATAGATTGAATGATTTTTGGCTCGAATCTCACGAGAAATGTCCCGCGGGACACTGCTATTTTCCAGCCATTTGCTCATAATATTCCTCATCCAACACAGAAAAGGAGTACATGCCAATGGAATTCACACAAATCCGGAACGCAACCGTCAAGATTAGCTATGCAGGGAAGAAAATACTGATCGATCCTTGGCTGGCAGAAAAAGGGGCAGTGCCGGGATTTGGCGGGACGATCAATGAACACATCCGCAATCCGACGGCTGAACTGCCGATTCCTGTCAAACAAATCGTTGATGTGGATGCGGTTATTTTAACGCACGATCATCCCGATCATTGGGATGATACAGCCAGGAACGCCATCCCCAAAGATATGCTATTTTTCGTGCAGCACGAAAAAGACGCGCAAGCGGTGAGGTTGGCGGGGTTTAGTAATATTCGTGTACTTGGTGAAAGTAATGATTATGAGGGCATTACGCTGATCAAAACACCGGGCCAGCACGGCAAACCTAGGGTGCTGGAAGACATGAAAGCGTTGCTTGGGGAAGTCAGTGGCGTCATTCTCAAGCACCCGGATGAGAAAACGTTTTACATTGCCGGGGATACGGTCTGGTGTCAGGCGGTCGAAGATAGCCTGAAGAAATACCATCCTGACATCGTTGTCCTGAATAGTTGCGATGCTCAAGTCATTGGCAACGAATCGATCATCATGGGCAAGCAGGACATTTACGAAGTCTATAAAGCCGCGCCTGAGGCTACGATCATTGCCAGCCATATGGAAGCGGTGAACCATGCTACGTTATCCAGGAAGGAATTGCGTGAATTTCTGAACGAAAAGGCAATGACGCAACGGGTACGGGTCCCTGAGGATGGTGAATCTTATACCTTCTGATTCAAGGCTGGAGTGAACGATAAATCAGTCTTGTCAGATGTTTCATTTCTTAATATTGTCTGAGACCTTTGCACGGTGTCATGAGCGGTACGAGAATAAGGCAAAAATTTGCGAAAAAGCGGAGTTTACACGGGGTAAATGAGCATTTTTCGCGAATTTTTAACGCAATTATCGTGCCGCGTAATAACCGTGCAAAGGTCTCTGTCTAAGTATTTACGAGTATCCGTTATAAGACGCTATCTGAACAGTGAAAACGATTTAATCAGCGAGGTTTTGTCATGTCTGTTCCATTAGTTGCAGTTATTGCCTTTAACCATTTCAGTCCTTTCCACTTGTCAGTGCCGTGCATTATTTTCGGCGATCTCTTACATGATCAGAAATTATTTGAACTCAGGATCTATGCCGATGAATCCGGAACACTACGCTCGAATGAGGGGTTGAGTGTTGAATCATCACTGAGCGTGGATGAATTGGCGCAAGCTGATATCATTATCGTACCTTCATGGCGGGATCCTGACGAAAAACCAGACCAGTCAATGCTGGATGCCTTGGTGGCGGCATATGCGCGCGGCAGTCAGATTGTCGGGCTGTGTCTGGGCACTTATGTGCTTGCCTATGCCGGTTTATTGAAGAATCACAAAGCTGCTACACATTGGGAGTTTGAACAGGATTTCATCCGTCGTTTTCCTGATGTAAAACTGGACTGCAACGCATTGTATGTCGATGATAATCGCTTGATCACTTCCGCAGGAACAGCAGCCGGTCTCGACTGTTGTTTATACTTGGTTCGTCAGCATTACGGCAGCATGATCGCCAACAAACTGGCCAGACGCATGGTGATTCCTCCTTACAGAGAGGGTGGTCAGGCGCAATTTATCGAAAGGCCTGTTCCTGTTTCAACGCAGGACATCAGAATCAATACGCTTCTGGATTACTTGAGAAATAATTTAAATCGCGCGCATGGTTTGAACGAACTGGCGCAGTATAGCAAGATGAGCCGACGTACCTTCACGCGGCAATTTTACAAGGCTACGGGAATGTCTGTGGGTGAATGGCTGATAGCAGAACGCATACAGCGAAGTCAGGAGTTGCTGGAATCCACTTCCTTGCCGATCGATATCATTGCAGCGCAGGTGGGTTTTCAATCTGCCACATCATTGCGCCAGCATTTCAAGCACAGGCTTGATGTAACGCCCAGTGAATGGCGAAAAACCTTTCAGGGCAAACATGTGACAATAGCTAATTAATAATCGAGCGAGTCACTTTTTTCTTTTATCTATATCATTTTTTGGAGAGTTATCTATTGTAGGCTATGTTGATGAGGTCGCCATTCCTTACGATCGTGATCTGGGCCCTGTACTTTTTGACCGCTATGGTTTAGACACCGCGCGACGTATTGCGGAACAATCGCCCCGCGATGTGCTTGAGATCGCTGCGGGCACCGGCATTGTCACCCGGCACTTGCGTAACTTGCTGGCCAAAGATGCCCACTTGACTGCGATTGACGTCAGCGACTCGATGATGGATCTTGCGCGCACAAAATTTCTTCCCGATGAGCAGGTTATGTTCCAAAATGCAGATGCCACCTTGCTGCCGTTCAATGATGAAACATTCGATACGGTAGTGTATCAGTTCGGGATCATGTTTTTCGATCAAGCAACGGCGTTTCGGGAGGTGCATCGGGTGCTGAGGCGCATAGGTCGTTACCTGTTCCGTGTCTGGGATTCGGAGCGGTACAATCCATTCGCCAGTTTGAGCTTTGGGGTATTAAAGCAATTCTTTCCGTCGAATCCGCCCCGATTTCTGTTCGACCCTGTTTCCTGCCATCAAATAGATCCGCTCAAAGAACAACTGATACATATTGGCTTTGATCCCATCGTGATCTCGGTTCAGCGCCACGTATACGATATTTTCGATGTGTCGGCCTTCGCGCGCGCACTCGTGTACTCTCCGGTTATTTTTGAAATAAGAGATCACGGCGGCGTTGATCCTGAGGAGATCGTGGAGGCATTAACGGCAGCATTTAAAAAAGAATATGGCTCAAATCCGCTACGTTATCCGATGCAGGCCATACTGTTCGAAACGGAAAAGCGTTAAGTTTCGATGTGCTGTCATGCTCTTGCTCAAAGAAGAGCCAATGGGCATTCAGCGATTCCTGGGAATGTCTAAAAGTAATCAGTCATCAATCAAAGATTGAGAAGTTTTGGTAAAAGTGCTTTACGGCGTATCCACTAACCATAACACGATCACCGTTGTTTTTACTTTGTACCTGGATGGATGGCATGGAAGCGTGCCATAAAAACAATAAACCCCGAGTTACCCGGTTGGTATTAGCGCAGCATGACACTGTGCGTATTCGTAGAACCATTGTCACAGGCATCTGTAGGTATGATTTCCCTCTGGATGTGATCGCAAACCGGACAAGTCAGTGTGTATTGAGGAATGACAGCATTTATGAAGGATTTCTTTTGATAACAGCGATGGATACCTCACTAAACAAGCGATTCGGTAACCACCACAGATAGAGCACCATCCCAAACAACTCAACCAGCGACTGGAACACGATGATCACCGCGGTTGCCTCCCAGCCGGCCGGCAGTGCCAGCGCGAATGGCAACACCACAAAAGAATTGCGTGTACCGAGACTGAAAGCCAGCGTACGTCCGGAAGTCATCGGCAGCCGCAGTACCCGGGTAAGCAGGCGTGCAATCAGTGCTGCAACCAGTAAAAAGCCCGCAAAAACGGGCAGCACCGTCAGCAGCAATGGCGCAGCGTGGCGCACTGTGCCCACTTGCGCTCCGGCGATCAGAAACACCACCACCGCGAGCAAAGGCACGGGCCACCAGCCCAGGCGTTCACGCCAGATCGCGCGTGCGGGTTTGGCTTCGATCCAGTATTCCGTGAATACCGCAACCAGTAGCGGTACGCCGATCAAAGTGAGCGCGGCGGGCAGCATGTCTTCGATTCGCAGCGCGGCGTTGAAATCCGCAGCCGGCAGCATCAGCCACAGATAAACTGGTAACAACAGCAACTGCGCCAGCAGGTTCAGCGGCGTGACGGCAACCGCCCGCGCCGTGTTACCACGTCCAAGCTGTGCGAAGGTGATAAACCAGTCGGTACAGGGTACCAGGAGCACCAGCAGCACACCGAGTTGCAAGGCCGGGTCAGCGGGTAACCATTGCAGAATGAACCAGATCACCAATGGAATCAGCAGGAAGTTGCCGGTCATTACAGCAAGCACGAAACGCCGGTCGCCAAAGGCATCGCGGATATGCAGCAGCGGCACTTGCACGAAGGTGGCGTAAAGCAGTGCAGCCAGTACCGGCCACAGTAAAGCTTCCAGATGCGACCCGATACCGGGCCAGGTACTGCCCAGCGCCAACCCGACAACGATGGCGGCGAGATAGAGCCAGACCTGATGCCGTTCAAGCGTCAAGCGATCCATTAGCCGCGCACCCGCGAGATCAGTAATGTACCGGCCAGCATGAATCCGGCCGCTAAGGTAAAGGCAAATTCCGGAGAAACCATCGTCCAAACCACGCCGACAGTTGTGCTCGACAGAAATTTGGCCGTTCCGTTAACGGTACCGAGCGCACCGATGCTCATCGTCATCGTTTCCGCCCGCACCATGTTTGCGGTCACGGTGGATTCCAGCGCTTCCTGTACGGCTATGTACAAACCGGCGATAAAGAAAATGCTGGCAAGCACCGTGATGCTTTCAACTGCGAACCAGAACGCCAGCGCAGCCGACACCGCCGTGGCGACACCCAGGAAATACCCGGCGACAAGGACGGGCAAATGGCCAATATGATCGGCCAGCCATCCCACCGGCCAGGAAACGGTAACCTGCACGACGTTGCGCCATACATACAGCAATCCCGCCACCTGCGCCGCTTGCACTACACCCATCGACGGAGTGAGCAGCGTGGTGGCCGCCAAGATCAACAACGCATGGGAAAAATCGCCGATGCCAAAGACACCCACCGCGCCTAGGTATCGTTTGAAACGTACCGGCAATCCGCGCAGCGTGCTGAAAAACTTCAGCACCGGATTCGGCGAGTGCTGCGGATCCTTGACCAGCCACAGAAACGCCAGCACCGCCAGCACGCCGGGAATAACCGACAACCACAATACGAAGCGGAACGGCCCGGCAGCATCCTCCCAGTGCCAATCTTGTGCCAATCCCAGCAATGCCACACCCAGCAGAGGGCCAAGCACCGCGCCCACTGAGTCTGCCGCGCGATGAAAGCCGAAGGCGCGTCCACGCGTAGCCGGGCTTATCGCCTGAATCACAATGGCGTCGCGCAACGGGCTGCGCAAACCCTTGCCGAACCACGACACCATGCGTCCAAGCAGGATGAACAACCACCCTGAGGATAGCGCAATCAATATCTGGCCAACCGGCGTCAATCCGTAACCGATCAGTACAAGCAGCTTACGGTGCCCGAGTTTGTCGGCGATGTAGCCCGAAACCATTTTGGTAAAACTCGCCACCGCATCTGCAATGCCTTCGATAAAACCCAGCATCGCCGCCGGAATGCCGAGTACCACGAGAAAACCCGGTAAAATAACCGTGGTTGTCTCGTAGCAAAAATCGCCCAGCGCGCTGGTAATGCCCGCACCCGCGACCGTGCGGTTAAACCAGCCTTTCGCATCGGCTGCTTGAATATCGTTTTCCGGCATCAGGTTTCTCCGGTCATACCGAACTCGATCGGTGTTTTGACGTAGAACACTTTCACGCCTTCCCGCTTTAGGTGCGCGAACATGCGTTCCGTCTGCTGTTCACTGGCAGCCATTGTCACTTCGAGCGGTTGATCGGCCAGTTCAAAAAAATGTGCGGAGTGCAGCTTGCGATCATGCCCAAAGCCTTCAGCGGCAACAATCAGCGTCGCGCCCGCAATATCCAGTTTCATGGCTGCTTGCACCAACCATTCCCCTAACGGCATGTGATTGTGCTTGCGGTCTTGCTGGGTGAAAAAAGTCAATTGATAGCCTTTCATGGCATTCTCCTTGGAGTCAGATGGCCTTGAATGCGGAAACGGTCGCCAGCCCCAGCATCGTCATCAGCAAAGAACCGATCACGTGAGCACTGATTGCGCCGACAGCCCACAGTATGCGCCCTTCCTGGATCAGCACTGTAACCTCGGCGGAAAAAGTGGAAAAGGTAGTCAACCCTCCGAGAAAACCGGTAATTACAAGCAAACGCCACTCGGGTGCAAAGCCAGGATGATTGGCAAAAATGGCAAGTGCCACGCCGATCAAGTAACCGCCAATCAGATTTGCCGCCAAGGTGCCCAGCGGAATGGTCGGGAACAGCGCATTGAGCGACATTCCCAGTAGCCATCTCAGCACAGCTCCGAGCGATGCACCAATACAAATGGCAAATATGGAGTTGAAAATAAACTTGTCCTTGTTATTGAGAATTTCCAAGAGATGTGCGGAAAAGGAACACGCTGAATCTTTGGAAAAGCAGTATCATGCCTTAATCTTACTATTATTTATAGCTGTTAACTGTAGCCTCTAATATTATTTGAAATGAGTAAGTTATGGAAGACTGGCTGGTTATTTCATTGGCAGCGCTTGTCGCATCAACGGTAGCGGCAATAGCAGGGACGGGAGGCGGAATTATTTTGCTTCCCGTTCTAATTGAAGCAGTCGGTGTTCGCGAAGCCGTTCCGATGTATGCAGTGATTCAGTTAATTGGAAATTTGAGCCGAGTTGCCTTTAATCGACAGTTGATTCAGCTGACAGTAGTTTTTTGGTTTTGTGTCGGAGCAATTCCATTTTCCATTCTTGGCGCTTGGCTCTTTACCAAGATTCCGGATAGCAAACTTTTAAACATCATTGGTACTTTTCTGATTTTTACTGTTGTATGGCGTCATTGGCGAGGACACGCCATAGCCAGCTTTAATCCGAAATATTTTGCCCTCATAGGCGGGATTTTTCAGTCATTTCAGCAATCGCTGGTAGTGCAGGCCCGTTTCTTGCGCCGTTTTATCTTTCTTACGGACTTGTCAAAGGTGCGTTTATTGGCACTGAGGCTTTAGGAACCGCCATAATGCATGTCATGAAGCTTGGCACTTATCACGAACTGGGTGCAATCTCCCCAACCACATGGCTCAATGGCATAACCATCGGTCCAATAATGATCCTTGGTTCATATGTCGGGAAGCATGTGTTAGAAAGATTATCAATCCGAGTATTCATGATTATTGTCGAAGTCGCAATTGTCGGATTCGGATTATGGTTTCTTAGCAAGTAATTTATTACGAAGTATTAGATAGTGATCAATAATAGAACTCCGGGATCAGTTTTTTTGAAAAAGATAATATGACTTATAATCAAACAGTAATCCTTATCATTCTGCTGGTTACCATGACTATGTTCTTATGGGGGCGTTGGCGTCACGATATGGTTGCAGTAGGCTCGTTACTTGCTTGTGTGCTAACTGGATTGATTGCAACAGCAGATGCCTTTACTGGTTTCGGTCATCCCGCAGTGATAAGTGTGGCCTGTATTCTAATATTGAGCAGGGGTTTACAAACTTCCGGAGCAGTCAATGTATTAGTTCGTCATACCTTACCGAAGAATGCTGGCCCCACGTTAAATCTGATAGCTCTGGTCGGGCTGGGGGCAGCACTTTCCGGCTTCATGAACAATGTGGGTGCAATGGCTCTTTTAATGCCGGTGGCTATTCAGCTGGCTGAGCGTCTTGATCTGCCACCCGGACGAATATTGATGCCATTGGCTTTTGGCACCATTTTGGGCGGCATGATGACTATGATCGGAACACCGCCGAACCTGATCGTATCAGGCTTTCGTGCTCAAAGCGGTGCAGGCAGCTTTGGTATGTTCGATTTTACCCCTGTCGGTTTGGCTGTAGCCTTAAGCGGAGTAATTTTTATCGCGGTTGTCGGCTGGCGACTGGTACCGATGCGCAAGCAAGCTGACATAGAAGGTTTTGAGACCGGTGCTTACATCACCGAAGTGCGCGTAGCGGCGGATAGTAAAGCTGCCGGGATGACCTTGCGCAAACTTGAAACTGTTCTCGATGAACATGGCGCGCAAGTCGTGGGTTTGGTGCGAAAGGAAAAACATTTAACTGTGCCCCGAACCCGATTCAAAATAGTCGCTGATGATATTCTGATTATTGAAGCTGAAGTTGAAACACTGGCAGATATTCTGTCCAGCCTCGGCTTAAGTCTGGAAGAAGCGGATACAGCGTTTACTCAATACAACGATAGTAAGAAGAATCGCAATGAGACCAAGAGCTCCCCGGGTAACAGTGATATCAAGGCGATTAGCGAAGATCCTGGCGCTGAGAAACCCAATGAAGTAGAAGAAGAATCTTCGCAGAGCGATGAAGTCATTTTGATGGAGTTCGTTGTTCGTCCGGAATCAACGATCTCAGGCCGATCAGCTGCAGATTTACGGTTACGTACCCGCTATGGACTCAATCTGCTAGCGGTATCTCGTGAAGGCTCACGCGCTAAGACCCGGTTGAGGACGCTCAAGATTCAGCCTGGTGACTTGCTGTTGCTACAAGGTACGGCAGAAGTTCTGGCTGAATTTGCAGCTGACTTCGGCTGTGTGCCATTGGCTAACCGTGAGCTACACATCCCCGATAAACGCAAGGCACTGATTGCCGGTGGTATCATGGCTGCCGCAGTCAGTGGTGCGGCTTTCGGTTTGTTGCCGGCAGCTATTTCGTTCGCCCTCGGCGTACTGGCTTCGATGGCTTTGCATATCGTCCCGCCGCGAGCGGTTTATGAAGCGATCGATTGGCCGGTAATTGTGTTACTCGGGTCACTCATTCCCGTAGCCGGCGCACTGGAATCTACCGGGATGGCAGATCTGGTGGCGCGTTTCTTGATTGATAATATTGTCCAGGGTCATGCCATTATGGGGCTGTTACTTATTCTGATTATTACAATGTTTTTGTCCGATCTAATGAATAATGCCGCCACTGCAGCCGTGATGTGCCCGATTGCGATTGGCACCGCGACTGCGCTAGGAGTGAACGCCGATTCTTTTCTGATGGCGGTGGCGATCGGTGCTTCCTGCGCATTTTTGACTCCGATTGGACACCAGAATAATACTCTTATCCTGGGTCCGGGCGGTTTTCGTTTCGGCGATTACTGGCAGCTTGGGTTGCCGCTCGAAATATTAGTTATTATTGTCAGTATTCCCTTGCTGCTGATCTTTTGGCCACTCTGATTGATGGAAATAAAACGAAACCGGAGACTGAGCAAAAATGACCTTTGAAATCATGTTGGTGCTTGGAATTCTTTTTTCCTGTTTTATCCTGTTTGTCACTGAATGGGTACGCATGGATGTGGTGGCGTTAATGGTGCTGTCAAGCTTGGCGATCTTTGGGTTGGTCTCACCTGCTGAGGCAATTAGCGGTTTTAGCAATCCGGCAGTGATCACGGTATGGGCAATGTACATCATGAGCGAGGGACTCACTCGCGCCGGTATCGCCGATCGGATTGGCAGCCTGGTAATGCGAGTCAGTGGACGTAGCGAAGTACGTATAATCACGATCTTCATGATCACAGCGGGCATATTGTCGGCTTTCATGAACAATATAGCGGTAGCGGCATTAATGCTGCCGGTGGTGATCGAAGTTGCCCGACGTTCCGCAATTGCCCCTTCTCGGGTGCTGATGCCATTGGCCTACGCTACACTCCTTGGTGGACTCATGACGCTTATTGGTACCCCTCCGAACCTGTTAGTGAGCATCGCACTGCATGAGGCTGGAGAAACGGAATTTAATTTCTTCGATTTTGCTTTTATCGGGGTACCCATCCTGTTGACCGGTACCGCTTTTGTCGCGCTGATGGGGCGCTACCTGCTGCCGATAACCGATACCACGCGCCTTCTCGAGAAGCAACGGAACTTGCATGCTGAGTATGGGTTGCAGGAACGTATTTTTGCGCTACAGGTGCCCACCGATGCTTTACTGATTGGCAAGACGATTGCCGAATCCGGGATGACCTGGGCTGCAGGTCTAGTAATTATCGCACTAACCCGTGCAGGGCGAACCGAAGTGTTACCCCGGGCAAACACAATGTTGCAAGCGGGGGACATTCTGCTTACTCAGGGTCGTTTTGATCACTTCGAGCGATTACGCAGTTGGAGTACGCTCAAAATTGAGCGCGAGGCGCCAATCTTGCACGAGAGATTATTGGTCGACAACAAGCTTGCCGAATTGACGGTGGCCGATCATGCTTCCATGATTGGTAAGTATTTGTATCATAGAGAATTTAGAGAGCATTTCGGAGTCAATATACTGGCAATTCGACGCGCAGGGTTAGTACGCCGTACACGATTGGCTGAAATGATAATTGCTAAGGATGATCGTTTGCTGGTACAGGGTACACCGCAGGCGCTGGCGGCGTTACATGATGTGTCGGAGTTTTCGGCTGAAGCACCGGTTACGCCTGATGAAATGCGGAAAAACTATCAGCTTGATGCGCGCCTGTTCGTGTTGCGTGTACCGAACGATACGCCATTATCCAACTCCACATTAGCCGAGAATCAGCTAGGAGATGCATTTGATTTCCGTTTGCTCGGTATTTTTCGTGGTGGTGAAGTACTGGAATCACCGGTTTCTGAAGAGATTATTCAAGCAGGGGATCTATTGCTGATCCAGGGACGGGAAAGCGATCTGGATATGCTGCGTGGTTTGCAGCAACTGGAGCGGTTGGATGATGTACCTCCTTATCTGGATGTCTTCGAGCAAGGTGGGCTCGATCTTGTCGAGGCAACGCTACATCCACATAGCAAGTTTGTCGGTCGCCGCGTTGAAGATTTACGGTTCGATGAGCATTATCAGGTGGAATTAGCCGCAATCTGGCGTACAGGAAAACCGCATCGGTCCAGCCTGCGCACCATGACTCTGCAATCGGGTGATGGATTACTCTTTGTCGGACCCAAGGCACGTTTGGCCGGGCTTAACGAGATTGAGGATCTATTGATACTTAATCCGGTACAAGTCAAACCGATTAACACGCGCAAGGCGCCCCTTGCGGGTGCATTGATGCTGTTAGTGGTTGCTGCAGTTATTATGGAATTATTGCCCATTTCGATTGCGGCCATTGCCGGTGCAACGCTGATGGTATTGAGCGGTTGTCTTAATATGGAACAGGCACACCGCGCAATCGAATGGCGATCAATCTTTCTGATTGCCGGTATGTTGCCACTAGGCACTGCAATGCAACATACTGGTGCAGCCACTTGGCTGGCTCAAAGCATGCTGGATCTGCTGGGCCCGGGCGGGCCATGGCTCGTTATCTCCGGGCTCTATGTCATCACCACACTGGGCGCCTTGATCATGCCGACCGTGGCCCTTGTTCTCATCATGGCACCGATCGCTTTGACACTCAGTACAACGCTGGGCGTATCGGCACAGGCGGTAATGATGGTGGTTGCCATTGCTGCAACCAGTCTCGCGAGCCCGGTGGCACATCCAGCCAATACCTTAGTAATGGGTCCGGGTGGGTATCGATTTATCGATTACCTGAAGCTTGGCATCCCGCTCACTTTAGTAGTGGCTCTGGTTACGGCTTTCCTGTTACCGATATTTTGGCCACTTTAGATTCATTATCTGAGAGCCTGGCATGATGCTGTTATGCATCCGGCTAAGCTTTGCTCAGATGCTCCTGTAAGAATTTAATGAAGTGCTGTGTTTTTGCAGGCAGTAACCGGGTTTCCGTAACAGCGTAGACGGATACAGGTGTGCCATGCCATTGGGGTAGTACGCGACGCAATCGCCCACTAGCAAGATCATCAGCGACAATTTTTTCCCACATTATGATGATGCCCATATCGAGCGCTGCCAAGCGGCAAATCATCCCGACACTGTTGAGCTTGAATCGGCTACCAATAGAAACTTCGGTGGTGTGCGCCCCATTGTGTAGTGTCCATGTATTAGTCTTCATGATGCCCAGACACTCATGGTGCGCCAGATCGGCAGGCTCGGCAGGTTCTCCCGAGCGGTTAAGATAACGAGGCGAAGCGTATAGGTACACGGGGAGCACGCCTAATAGACGAGCGATCAATTGCGAGTTCTCCGGTTCTCCGATGCGGATTGCAACATCGAAGGGCTCACTCACCAGATCGATCCGCCGTGACGTAAGATCGAAATCGAAGACGATGCCCGGATAGAGTCTTGCAAATTCGGCGATCAAGGGTGCCATGTAGGTTACGGTAAAATCTACGGGCAACGAGGCGCGTAGCACGCCACTGGGCTGCTCGAGCATTTTGCCGAGTTGCTCGTGCGCGAGCCTGGCTTCATCGACGATACGCTTACAGCGCTCGAAATAAATCTGACCAGCCTCGGTTAAAGTGATCCTGCGCGTTGTTCGATGTAAAAGACGCAGTCCGATCGTCTTCTCCAGCGCACTGATCCGTCGCGATAGGGTTGAGTTCGGCATCCCGATAATATCTGCAGCTCCGCGAAAACTCCTGGCCTTGACAACTTCCACGAACAGGGCCATGTCATTCAGAAATTCCATATTCATTGCTCCATTGGTGGATCAATCTTATCCAAAAAGCAGTCTTTATTCTACATAAGAAGCAGTGGACAATTCTACATTGAAAAATTTAGTGTAATCATCATGAACAACTACATGAGAAACATCAAAAAGAAAGGGTGAACATTGAGCCGATCGGTTTTATGTTGACCTTGTTGGATCTGGCTCTATTACACCAGTACCAAGTGGGACTTAATAATACACATACTTCGCTGAATCAGTCCCTATCCTGCAGAAGGTTCGATGCTTACGCTGATAAAAAATAAGATTCTTATAAAATTGATAGGGAGTTATTTTATGAAGCGTATTATCAATGCAGTTACTATCGCTTTGTTAGTTATGCTGATAGCCGCGTGCGGTCGTCCTACGGTGATAATTAATGAAAGAGAAAGGGAAAATTATGAAAAAAAACTTGCTGGTGAAAAAATAGTGTGTGCATACGGGCTGGATGCTAATGGATCATGCCTGAAAGAAGGTGATGATGGCATCTGGTATTAATGGCTGTTACCCTTTCTGTAACAAAAAACCAGAATCTATTTTTTTAAGCTATTTCTTAACCACCTGGCAAACCGCGGATAAATAAATGTTGAGATTTATACTTTTTATTGAAAAGGATATAAGCGCGAATGTCTACCTTAATTGAATGGCCGGTAAAATCTAAGGAACTGCATAGTAATCATTTTGACACGACAATCTGGAATGATTTTCAGTTCAGACCCGATGATATTGTCATTGCAACATATGCTAAATCAGGCACAACTTGGACTCAGCAAATTGTGGGGCAATTATTATTCAATGGCGACCCAGATCTGGCAGTAGCGGAAATGTCGCCGTGGCTTGATCTACGCGTACCTCCCAAAGCAATAAAATTACCTCAGGTAGAGGCACAAAAGCATCGCAGGTTTTTAAAAACGCACCTGCCTATTGATGCGCTGGTATATTCGCCTAAAGCAAAGTATATATATATTGGCCGGGATGGGCGTGATGTTCTGTGGAGCCTATATAACCATTACTCCAATGGAAATCAAGCAATGTATGCGGCATTAAATGATACTCCAGGGCTTATAGGTCCCTCTTTCACGCCGTTGCCGACAGATATTCGCAAGTGTTGGCATGACTGGATGGACAAGGATGGTTACCCTTTCTGGCCATTCTGGGAAAACATTCGCTCTTGGTGGAAGATTAGAGAGTTACCTAACCTCTTGCTCCTTCATTTTAACGATCTCAAACGCGACATGCCGGGAGAAATGCGTCGAATTGCACGCTTTCTCGATATTCCCATTAATGAGGACAGATGGCCTTTTATAGTCGAATATTGCACATTCGATTGGATGAAAAATAATGCCACGAGAAGTGTGCCGCTAGGTGGTGCGTTCTGGGATGAAGGCGCAAAAGTATTCATTAACAAAGGGGTGAATGGCCGCTGGATGGATACCCTGACTGCGGACGATTCCGCTCAGTATGAAGCACGCGCAGTAAAAGAATTGGGACTCGAATGCGCACACTGGCTCGCGAGCAAATTTTGAATCTCTGCGGGTTTAATCTCTACGGGTTAAATTCCCCGCCCCTTGGGGCGAAAGCTGGTTGAAAACCAGCAGATTGAAGAACGCAGTTAATACCCAGCTGCTTGCGGCGGGGTGCTTTATTTTTTATCTAACCTACGGTACTGAATGGCTTCTGCAATATGCTGATTATTGATTTTATTAACTCCCGATAAGTCCGCAATCGTTCGAGCCACTTTCAAAATACGATGGTAGGCTCGAGCAGATAGATTCAAGCGGCTAATCGCATTTTTGAGCAAAGTTTCGCTGGTAGTATCCAGAGCACAATGTTGATCGATTTCCTTGACGCTCAGGCGGCTATTGGTTTTTCCCTGTCGATTGAGTTGCCGTTGGTGCGATTCTGTTACGCGCGCTCGGATGACGCTGCTTTTCTCACCACTCACTCGTTGACGCATCAATTCCTCTTGCGGCACAGCCGGAACTTCGATCTGCATGTCGATACGATCGAGTAACGGGCCGGAGATTTTTGCGCGATAGCGGGAAACCTGATCGGGGGTGCAATGGCATTTACCATTGGTGTGTCCCAAATAGCCGCAGGGGCAGGGGTTCATCGCGGCAATCAATTGAAATTGCGCTGGAAATTCCGCCTGACGAGCTGCGCGGGAAATGGTGATTTTTCCGGACTCAAGCGGTTCGCGCAGGACTTCCAGTACCTTGCGGTCGAATTCGGCCAGTTCATCTAGAAACAGTACGCCGTGCATGGCGAGTGAAATTTCGCCGGGGCGAGGATTACTGCCGCCACCCACCAATGCAATGCCGGAAGCGGTATGATGAGGCGAGCGGAAAGGTCGGCGTTTCCAGTTGCTGATGTTAAAACTGCCATGGCTGAGCGATTGCATGGCTGCGGATTCCAGCGCTTCTGTTTCGGTCATGGGTGGCAAAATGCCCGGAAAGCGTGCCGCCAGCATCGATTTTCCGGTACCCGGCGGACCGATCATCAAAACGCTATGACCCCCGGCAGCGGCAATTTCCAATGTACGTTTTGCATGCGTCTGGCCTTTGACTTCATCGAGATCCGGGTAAACCGAGTCTTCATTTTCACTTTCTGCGATACCGGAAAAACGGGATAAAGTTTCTTGCCCGGTTAAATGCGCACAGATTTGCAATAATGATTTGGCCGCGTAAATCGTCGCTTTTTTGACCAGTGCGGCTTCCGCAGCATTTTGTTCAGGCAGTACAAAACTGCGACCAGATTGCGACGCGTTGTAGGTCATCGCCAACGCGCCATGGATTGGACGTAATTCCCCGGTTAGCGCCAGTTCCCCAGCCCATTCGTATTGATCCAGTTTATCTTTGGGAATTTGCCCGGTTGCCGCCAGTATGCCTAATGCAATGGGTAAATCGAATCGTCCACTTTCTTTGGGCAGGTCGGCCGGAGCCAGGTTGATGGTGATACGCTGCGCGGGGATTTTGAATTGCGCATTCTGCAGCGCGGCCCTGACACGGTCTTTACTTTCTTTAACCTCGGTATCGGGAAGACCGACGATAGTAAAGCTGGGCAAGCCGTTGGCGATGTGTGTTTCCACTGTCACCAACGGCGCTTGAACACCTGAAAGCGCACGGCTATAGAGTACGGCAAGTGCCATCTGGGCAGACGCAGGTTTAAGTTACACGGATGCGAATTGTAATTTACTCAAGCATAACAAGAGATATAAGTTTATTTATCCGCTTCTGTGGGTATTTCGCGAGCATTCAGCCGCGCTTCCAGGTCGGCAACCTGGGCTTCAAGAATCATCAGTTTTTCACGGGTGCGCTGTAAAACTTCCTGCTGCACATCAAATTCATCACGCGTGACTAATTCAAGCCGGGAGAATGCCCCCGATAATAAAACCCGGATATTTTTCTCGATGTCTTTGGCCGGGCTGTTTTGCATGATCTCGCTGACTTTGGCATTGATTTCATCAATTACATTTTTATTAAGCATCGTTGTTCTCCTTGTTGATTGATTTACCAGTTGATCAGCTGGTTAGTGAGCGACGTGATAAAATCTCACGTTGCGAAATTTCTTGCAATATCGAATTATCCATTGTTATTGAGAAGGGTTCCAGTTTTACTCTGCAAAGTGAATTTGTCACGCTTTTTAAAAGCAATTATTTTGGGTATTTTAGATCCCGGGAACGATAAATTATTTGGATATAGGAATGGAACGTATACAACAGCTTGAACATTGGATAAGGGTACAATTTCCCGGAAAATTATTCACGCTGGAGCCTGCTTCTGCGGATGCCAGCTTCCGGCGTTATTTCCGGGTTGGTTTCGATGATCAGACATTGATTGTGATGGATGCGCCGCCTCAATATGAAAATTGCATACCCTTCTTGCACGTGGCAGAAATTCTGGCGGCGACCGGCGTGCATGTGCCCAAAATTCTGGGGCAGAATCCGGAGCTTGGCTTTTTGTTGCTATCCGACCTGGGTCACACAACTTTCTTGCACGCGCTCAAACAAACGCCTGAACTGGCTAATCAACTTTATCGCGATGCAACGGATGCGCTGGTGCATATGCAAATGTCGCAGCGGATCGAGGGCTTGCCACTTTATGGTCAAGCGTTATTGCAGCAAGAACTTGATTTGTTTCCTGATTGGTACGTTGCAAAGCATTTGCAACTGAAGCTCTCAGAAAAACAGCAAACGGTTTTGCGCAATGCTTTTGCGCATATCGTGCAGAATAATCTGGCACAAGCCAAGGTGCTGGTGCATCGGGATTATCATTCACGCAATCTGATGGTGTCCACGCCGAATCCGGGCATTCTTGATTTTCAGGATGCAGTATATGGGCCGATTACGTATGACCTGGTGTCCTTATTCAAAGATGCCTATATCCGATGGGACGAAGACCGCATTCTGGATTGGACCATTCGCTATTGGGAAAAAGCACGCCAGGCCGGATTACCGGTGGCTGCTGATTTTTCGGATTTTTATCGGGATTTTGAATGGATGGGCGTGCAACGTCACTTAAAAGTATTAGGGATTTTTGCCCGTCTTAACTATCGCGATGGCAAGGCGGCATATCTGAACGATATGCCTCTAGTGATGGAATATCTGCGCGCAACGTGTGAGCGTTACCGGGAGCTTCGTGCGTTGCTGAGCTTATTGGATGAATTGCACCCAGCTAAATCAGGTCAGAAGGTTGGTTACACCTTTTAGATACACTCCTTATAGGGCGATGATTCTCGCGGCGGGGCGTGGTGAGCGCATGCGCCCGCTGACTGACGATATCCCCAAGCCTTTGCTAAAGGTTGGGGGAATGACATTGATTGAATATCAGTTGAGAAATCTGGCGCAAGCTGGTTTTGCCAATATCGTCATTAACCATGCGTACCTGGGTGCGCTGATCGAAAATGCCTTGGGCACGGGTGAGCGCTATGGTGTTAATATTCATTATTCGCCGGAACGGACGGTGCTGGAAACAGCAGGCGGAATAGCCAATGCTTTGCCGTTGTTGACAGATCAGTCCGGCAATCGACCGTTCCTGGTGGTCAATGCGGATATCTATTGTGAAATGGATTATGTATCGCTGTTGCCGGTAATGAACGCCATGCAATCAGAAGGGGCGCAGCTGGCGCACTTGGTATTGGTTGATAATCCATCGCATCATGCCGCAGGAGATTTTGCGTTGCAGCAGAATCAGATCCTGCTGGCAGGTGACAATCGATTAACGTTTAGTGGCATCGGCGTTTATCAACCGCAATTGTTTGGCGCAATAGAACCAGGGTTGGCGATAAAACTGGCTCCGTTATTGCGACAAGTTGTAGCAGAAGGCAAAGTAAGCGGTGAATATTTTTCCGGACGATGGATCGATGTGGGAACACCGCAGCGATTGGAAGCATTGGATGCGCAACTTAAATCGCAATCGGGGATCAAGTAATCAGTGGATGTAATAACTTGAGGCGGCAACTATGACATATATTCAACCTTTTATCGCCCGCCGCAAGCTTATGGCTGCTCAAATGCAAGCGGGTGTGGCAATCATTCCAACCGCACCGGAGCGGTTGCGCAATCGGGATGCGCATTATCCGTACCGGTTTGATAGCTATTTTTATTACTTGACGGGTTTTCGTGAACCGGAGGCAGTGTTGCTGATTGTTACCGCAACTGATCATGCACCGGTCCGGCATATTTTGTTTTGCCGTGAAAAAGATGCTGAGCGTGAAATTTGGGATGGTTTTCGCTATGGACCTGAGGCAGCCAGGGAGGTTTTCGGTTTTGACGAAGCGTATCCGATAACCCGATTGGAAGAATTGCTGCCCCGGTTACTTGCGGATCAGCCGGCGGTTTTTACTGCTTTGGGCTTGGATCAGAACTGGGATCAGCGTGTCGTTGGCTGGCTAAACCGGGTGCGTGAATTGGCGCGTACCGGCGTTGCTGCGCCGAACGAGATTCGTGACTATCGTGCAATACTGGATGAAATGCGTCTGATTAAAGGTACGGACGAATTGCAAATCATGCAGCGTGCAGCGGATATCTCGGCGCAGGCGCATCAACGTGCAATGCAGACTACAATCCCGGGAATGCGTGAGAACGAGATTGAAGCCGAACTGCTTTATACCTTCTGTCGGCATGGCGCACAGGCACCGGCTTATACTTCGATTGTTGCCGGAGGCGCTAACGCATGCGTATTACATTATGTGCAGAATAATGCCGAGCTCAGATCCGGGGAGTTGTTATTGATTGACGCGGGTTGCGAGCTGGATGGTTATGCTGCGGATATTACGCGGACATTCCCTGTCAATGGAAAATTCACTGCTGCCCAAAGAGATGTGTATCAACTCGTGCTGGCTGCGCAGACGGCGGCTATATTGCAGGTGAAACCGGGAAATAGCTGGAACGATCCGCACCAAACTGCACTGGGCGTGTTAGCGCAAGGTTTTATCGATTTGGGATTATGTCGGGGTAGCGTGGAGGCTGTGCTGGAGTCCGGGGACTATAAGCGTTTTTATATGCATAGGACCGGGCATTGGCTGGGAATGGATGTGCATGATGTCGGAGAATACAAGCAAAAGGGTGAATGGCGTTTATTGCAGCCCGGTATGGTGCTGACAGTTGAGCCGGGTTGTTATATTCGTCCGGCGGATAATGTTCCGGAACATTTCTGGAATATTGGTATCCGCATCGAGGATGATGTGGTGGTTACTCAAACCGACCATGAACTTTTAACCGTGGCAGCGCCCAAAACAATTGCTGCAATCGAGGAGTTGATGCAATGAATGATGAAGAGAAAAAAATTATTATCAGCCGGATTTCTGAATATCGTCAGAATGAATCGGGAGAATTTCAGCGTACGCCCGTTTCACCTTTAAATCGCTGGCTTACCTATGCAATGCTGATACCCGTTGTCGTGGTTATGGTGTTCGCCGGTATTTTCTTTTTTGCCGCTTTTCTGGCTTTAGTTGCTTTAGCAGTCGTGGTCGTCGGTATACGGTTCTGGTGGTTGCGCCGCAAATACGAGAAGGGCATGCAGCATTCCAATGATATGAACCGGCAATCGGCGGTAAACCCAACTGAAAGCATCGAAGACGCACAAATTATTGAAGAGACCGAAATACACCGGAATGGACAGAAAAAATAATCTGTTGAATGCGGATAGTCTGTGTTATTGCTCGGTAGTACGATCAATTAAATTAATTGGCTAAGATAATTTACTGAAATTCATTCACTTAGATTTGACTGCAATGAGTTTCAGTTGTCTTTCCGCGACACCCGGAAGAAACGGCGTGAGATTTCCATTGACCCAGTTGGCATGTCCGCGACCGTAGTACGGCGAGAGCGGGTGGCCACTTTGACCTCCCGGCATATCAAAATAGCCATGTTCTTCCTGGCCTGGCGCCACTACGGAGCGTTGTGATGCGCCGAAGTTGGGGGATTGGACACGTGGCATGTTGTGGTCACCGGGTAGCGGATCACTCGGCATATCGAGCCATCGTGCAACCCAGAGTGGAAGTTTTTGACTGAGTGGATGCCGGATACGTGCTGCATTGACTTCTCCCCAGCTTCTTTCTGTAATGCCGCCATCTTGTTGCATTTGTTCTGCGCTCTGTTGCGCGCACAGATAGAGCAATTCTTCCCAATTTTTATACAGTGCCGGCAGCAGGTGTTGGGGTTGCTGTTCGATCAACTGCCACACGATTACTTCTGCTTGGCTCAGTCGGGGTAGTATAAAGGCTGCATCGTACTGCCGCACTTGGGCGGTAAGACCGTTCAGTACAATCTTTGTTACTTCATGGCGATACGTACGAGCAATCCGGTAGGCGATCGAGTCCGTGGAAGCCTGTCCATCCCAATCAGTTAATGCGTTCTTCATAGCTGAAACCCACGGCAGCTTATCGTCCGCCGATTCCAGTACAGTGTTCAGTAATTGATACCATCGTGTTAACAAGAGCGCGCGTTGATCTAACTGGATAGCTTGCAGGTCTGCTACGGAAAATCGGTCGCGTGCAAATAGGCTGTCGCGAATTTGCGTGGCTCTTGCACCCAAGTCGTAGCCACCATTACCCAGGAGATCCAACAGATTACCTGAAACGGGCCGTGAATTCGCTGACCATAATCGCTGCGTGGCAGGGTTGTTGATGAGTGGATAGCGTTCAGGTTCCAGCCATCCGCTCCAACCGGCATCCGCAGTAGTCCAGTCAGCGGGTATGTGGGGATCATAAGCGCCGGACCGGATGGGGATGCGGCCTGCCAGTGTCCAACTGATATTGCCCTGACGATCACCGGCGATAAAGTTTTGTACCGGGATGCCAAATGTGGGCGCAATTTCTGCGGCTTGTTGCGCCGATTTGACCTGCTCCAGGTCAATCAATCTAAGATTGATGGCTTCCGGGCGCAATGCCGTCCAAGCTAACGCTAAGGGGGTTCTATCGTGATCTTGCGCCAGAATAGGGCCCCATTCGGTTTCTGAGATTTGCAGAATTTCATCTGCGGCATTACGGATAAGGATGGTTTCAGGGTGAATCTTGATCGGCTGCCATCCGGTTGAACCCAGGTACCGCGTTGGATCGTCGGCATCAATTTTTATCCGTACCCAGTCGGAGAAATCTCCGTGGCTATTGGTGAAGCTCCAGGCGATGTGCCGATTTGAGCCGATTACGACTGAAGGCACCCCCGGTAAGCTGATGCCGGTAATATCGTGAAACTGATCCGTAGCTGTTGCATCAGGATAGATAAGGCGGGTTCTGAACCACAGGTTAGGTACGCGCAATGTCAAATGCATGTCATTAGCGACGATAGCTGCACCGCCGGTCAGTGCCCCGGCAACTGCAAAACTGTTGCTGCCTGGCGATTGTTCGGTGGCTAATGAACTGCCGTCGAATAGTTTCTTGTCTAATGCTTGCAGATTGAGGTGTGCCTCTGACGGAAGTACCGGTAATGCGATGGGTTCATCAATCAACGGCGCATCCCAATTTCCTGCAGGAGCGTTGAGAAATCGATAAACCGACTCGGGTAGCGCCGCGCGCAGGCTGGATAGTGCCAGTTCACGATAAATATTGGATTCGTTCAGAGTAAAAAACATTGCAGCAATCACTAAGATGCTGTCTTCATTGCGCCATTCCACAGGTTGAGTTTGTGTCAGTAGGTATGGAAAAGGGCGTGCTGTCAACGCTGTAATGCCCTGATTTATTCCATCCCGGTAGGCATCGAGCAATTGTAATTGGGTCTCGGGTAATTGTTGTAAAACTGCGACAGCGCGGGCACGCATCCGAAATGCACGCGCTTTGCGATCATGCGCGAGCGATGCGGTGCCCAATAATTCGGATAATTCACCTGCAGCCTGCCGGCGCATCAAATCCATTTCAAAGAAGCGTTCCTGTGCATGTACATAGCCCATGGCCAGCGCGAGATCCAAACGATTTTTGCCTCTGAAGGTTACGCTGCCGAGTGCATCCCGGTCGATGAGTACAGGTGAGGATAATCCAAAAAGCGGCGCTTCGCCGTCATACTGCGGCAAACTTGCGCGCAGCAGCGAGCCGCTGATAAGAATCAATAAACCTGCGATAAGCA